>JBNKYB010000009.1:0-54777 GCA_050300615.1 Flavobacteriaceae bacterium
ATGTAAGTTTGTATTAATTAAGAACCTACCTTTAACATTGGTATTTTCTTTATAAAATTAAATTCAATGAATACAGCTATAACAGATATAGAAGTAATAAAAACGAAAGCATCAAAAATACACGATGTAGATTTTGATCATTTAAGTTTTGGAAGCGTGTTTTCTGACCACATGCTAGAATGCAATTATAAAGACGGAAAGTGGCAAGCACCTAAGGTCGTGCCCTATCAGCCCATTACTTTAGACCCTTCATCTAAAATTTTTCATTATGGGCAATCTATTTTTGAAGGTATGAAAGCCTACAAAGATGCTAAAGATGATATTTACTTATTTAGACCATTAGATAATTGTAAGCGTTTAAATATCTCTGCTAAACGATTGGCAATTCCTGAAGTACCTGAAAGTTATTTTATGGAAGGTTTAAAAACCTTGTTAAAAGTTGACAGCGATTGGATTCCTAAACAAGATGGAAGTTCCTTATACATAAGACCTTTTATTTTTGCCTCTGGAAACGGATTCCATGCTTCTCCAGCTGATGAGTATAAGTTTATTATAGCTACGGCACCTTCGGGTTCTTATTTTGCAGGAAAAGTAAAAGTTTTAATTGAAGAAAAATATTCTCGTTCGGCTAATGGTGGCGTTGGTTTTGCTAAAGCTGGCGGAAATTATGCTGGACAATTTTATCCAACTCAATTAGCTATTGAAAAAGGGTATCAGCAAGTTATCTGGACTGATGACAATACGCATGAATATATTGAGGAAGCTGGAGCAATGAACATATTCATAAGAATAAATGACACCTTAATTACGGGGCCAACAAGCGACCGTATATTGGACGGTATTACCCGTAAAAGTATTATTGATATTGCTAAATCTGAAGGTATTCCTGTTGAAGTTAGAAAAATAACGGTGCATGAAGTAGTAGCTGCCGCTAAAGAAGGAACGCTTAAAGAAATGTTCGGGGCTGGTACAGCTGCCGTTATTTCTCCTATTTCTGGCTTTGGATATCACGGTGAGGATTTTGATATTCCAGAACTAGATAATACTTATGCTAGTTTGTTGAAAAAACGTATTACAGATATTCAAACTAATAAAAGTGATGACCCATTTGGATGGCGTTTTAAAGTTGAATAATAATATACTAATAAAAAGAGGCTGTCTAAAAAGTGTTGTTCCATGTCATATTGAGCCTGTCGAAATATTTCAACTTACGATAATCAATATCGGTTTCGACAAGCTCAACCTGACAAACAAAATACATTATGCTTTTTAGACAGCCTCTTTTTATTTATCTAAAATGTTTGAGATATTCGGTTTGAAATAGTTAGGCCCTTTTAAAACTTTTCCGTCTTCTCGATATATAGGTTCTCCATTCTCTCCTAGTTTACTCATATTGCTTCGCTGAATTTCTTCAAAAACCTCTTCTATTTTATGCTGCATACCATGTTCTATAATCGTACCGCATAAAATATAAAGCATGTCACCTAAAGCATCGGCCACTTCAACCAAGTCATCATGATTAGCCGCTTCTAAATATTCTTCATTTTCTTCTTTCATTAAATTAAAGCGCAACAAATTTTTTTCTTTTCCTAAATCTGCTTTTGGCGTTTCTCTGTGGCCTAATTTAAATGCTTTATGAAATGTTTTAACGGCTTCAATTTTATTTTTCATGAATCAATAGTTTAAGTTCTTTTAAGTAAATTTGCATAAAAATAGATATATGTTTAGTAAGGGTCAAATCATTTTTGGGATTATTTTTACAATTGTATTTTCTATAGTTCTTGCATATACTTACAGAAAAGATTTAAAACTTCACAAACGTTTTTATGCTGGCAGTATATGGGTGCTTGTTGCCTTTATTTGTTTTATCTTATTTATTTCTGCTATTAAATATTTTTTTGAATAAAATATTTGGTTCAATTCTTCTTTTTAACATCCTAATTATCCAACTAGTTTTTTTTAATGGTAGGAAAAATTATAATCAACCTGTTATATAAATAGTTAAACTTTATACGCAACCTTTTTATTAATTGCGCATCTGATTATTGAACAAATCGTACAACTATGAATATTTTTATAATTATTGCTGTTCTTATAGCTGTTAATTTATTACTACTAACATTTAGTGTCAATAAAAAAACAGAACCTTAAAGATTCTGTTTTTTTACTGAATTGGTTTTCTAATCTTTTAGTTAGTTTCTGGTAAAAAATTATATTTTTTACTATAATTTAACATCTGCCCTTCAAACGTTTTTGGCTGAGTTACTTTAATAGCCACAATTTCTCCTGCATCATTTGTTTCTGGCACCAATACCGGGTTTACAAATCCTGAATATGGTGGTGAAGTAAATTGTTTATTTCTTTCTAGAACTTCGGCATGTAATTTTTGATCAACCTTAACACCGTAGGTCTCAACCAATTTTTCAACTGCTGCATAATCTCCTTCAGATTTTATACGTTGTGTTTCACGTAATAATTGTCCAAATAAGTCATGAAGTTTTGCATAATCGGTGATATTAAAATAGGTTTTGCCATTACGTGTAATCTTTTCAATCACATTATCAGCTTTCCCTTTATCAAATACCCATGCAGAAACCCATTGTCTGTTACGCATATGAGCTTCTTCTACATCATCACCTAAATTTAATCTAATTAATTGAGTTAATAATCCGTTTCGTATATAACCATCATACGCAGCCATACCCACTTTTTTCCAATCATCTACCAAACCAAGTTCTTGAAGTTTAGGATCGTATAAATAGTATAAAGCCACTAAATCTGCACGACCTTCTTCAAGAGTAGATCTGTAATTTTTAAGTGTTTCGTTTACTGTACCTACACCAGGGTTTATTTGTCCAGACGCATGGCCAATTACTTCGTGTAATGCGGTATGTAATTTATCTGCTAATTGTCCATATTCTTCTTCAATTTCATATTCCTCTTCATCATTAACAAATTCCTTTAATCTACCTGAATTACCTGCATTATTATAAGCATCAATAATATTTCCTAAAGACACCGATTTACTTCCAACAGAGGTTCTTATCCAGTTAGCATTTGGTAAATTTACACCAATTGGGGTACTTGGTGATGAATCACCGGCTTCTCCAGTTACATTAACAACTTTATAAGTAACACCAACTACATTTTTCTTTTTATGCTCATCCATAAGTGGTGAGTTATCTTCAAACCACTGTGCATTATCTGACACCACTTTCATTTTTTGTGACATGTCAAAATCATTAATTTGGACAATGCTTTCATAAGAGCCCGTATATCCTAATGGGTCGTTGTATACTTCAATAAAACTATTAATATAATCTATATTTCCTGAGGTGGCTTGACTCCAAGCCACATTATAATCGTCCCATGTTTGTAAATCACCTGTTTTATAATAGTCAATCAACAATCCCAACGCATGAGCCTGAGCATCATTTTCGGCAACTCCTTTTGCTAGTTCTAACCATTTAATAATTTCATCGATGGCAGAACCATATAATCCTCCTGATTTATAAACGCGCTCTTTTAAAATACCATTCTCTTTAACCAACTGAGAGTTTAAACCAAATGATAATGGTTTTTCTGGATTTGGTGATTTCTTAGCTTTATAAAAATCAATCACATCTTTATTAGTTACATCTGGGCCGTACATATTAACTGCAGAAAGAGCTACATTATCAACTCCTTTTGCTTGATTTACTTTTTTATCATCAACATCATTAAATATCACATCAAAAGCAGGTCCTTCTAAGGTTGTATTTGTTTCTGCTAACAACTGTTTTAAATAGTCTGCAGAAAACCCTGGTTTAATCTTATCGTTTGAATAATGATGATGTATACCACTACTAAACCAAACGCGCTTTAAATAGGTGTCAAATGCATTCCAGTCATCTGTAGTTTTATCGCCTTGATAACTTGTATAAACAGATTCTAGTGCTTTTCTTATAGTTAAGTTATAACGGTAATTTTGATCCCAAATAATATCTCTTCCGCACAAGCCCGCTTGTGTAAGATAGTAGGCTAATTTTTGTTCTTTTAAGGAAAGCTTTTCCCATCCAGGAATTTGATAACGTAATATTCTAATATCTGCAAATTGTTCTACATTATAGTTAAATGCCGTCGTATCTTTTGCTACGATGTTTTCTGATTTTTTTTCAGAGGTTGCTTTCCCACAGGATGTTATAATTAACGCAATTATAGACATCCTTAGTATTGATTTTAGTGTCATTAAATAATTATTAATTTGTTTGAATTATATTGTTTAAAATAAAAATTAATAACGGTTGATTTATTGAATATTTCAAATAGTATCATTTTCGTTAATAATTATGTATTTTTAATATAACAAATATAAGAATTTATTAACCAATGAATATAATTGATTACCTTTGATTTATAGTACTTTAGACAAAAAAAGCTTATGAAAATATTTCAATATCTTCTTTTTTTATTACTGATTGGAATAATTGGATTTTGCATTTATACAGCAGTTCAACCTAACTCATTCAATATCAGCAAAACACGTACTATCAATGCTCCAGCATCAGTAATTTACAATACCGTTATTGACTTTAAAAATTGGAAGTCTTGGTCCGTTTGGTCTGAAGATGATTCTAATATAAAAGTTTTCCTCTCTGAGCAAACAAAAGGTGTTAATGGATCTTTTTCTTGGGAAAATACCGATGGCGTTGGTTTTATAAAAACCATTCAAGCTATTCCCTACACGACTATTGAGCAAGATATGGAAGTTACAGATTTTCCACCCGCTAGTATTCATTGGAATTTTGAACAAAATAAAGATGGATCCACGCTAGTAACCTATGATATTTCTGGAGATAATCTGTCTTTTGGATTTAAAGTATTTTCTATTTTAACAGGTGGTATAGAAAAACGCGTTAGTTCTCATTTCGAGTTAAATCTTGAAAAGCTAGATAGTACTGTTGTAACCAATATGTCAAAATACAGCATTACAGTTAATGGAATTACCGAGCATAGTGGAGGATACTATATTTTTAATTCAGCCTCATCTAAAATATCAGATGTTAACCATAAAGCATTTGAATTACTTCCAAAACTTAAAAGCTACATAGATAAATATTCAATCTCTACGGCAGGTTCTCCTTTTATAAAATACCATTATTTAGACGAAGAAAACAATGCTGCTATGTTTTCCTGTTGCATACCAACAACATCCAGAGTTATAACCACAGAGAATGATATATTAACTGGACAGTTAGAGCCTTTTAGAGCCCTTAAAACTACTTTATTAGGCAATTATACCAACTTACAAGAAGCTTGGAAAAATACAAAGGCTTATATGACGGAGCATGATTTAGTGATTGATGAAACTGGTCCTAAACTTGAAACTTTTGTAAAAGACTCATTAGATTCTCCCAACCCCGCAGATTGGAAAACTGAAATTTATATTGCTTTAAAAGAATAACTAAGTATCTGTATCTGTTTTTTATGTTATTTTTGAACTCCAGAAATACATAAACAGATTCAAATGAAAAATCTACTTCTTGTTTTTTTAGGCGGTGGCTTTGGTAGTGTATTACGCTATATTATTAGTAAATATTTAAACAATCCAGTTACAGGTATTCCCTATGGTACATTTCTAGCTAATATTTTAGGAAGTATGCTTATAGGCATTATTTTAGGGTTGGCAGCTAAAAACAATACACTCTCACAAAACCAGACATTGCTTTTAGCTACTGGGTTTTGTGGAGGTTTTACAACCTTCTCAACCTTTGCTTATGAAAACCATGTGTTTTTAAAATCTGGTGATTTTATCAGTTTTGCCATCTATACTGCTGCTAGCTTTATTGTTGGTTTTCTTGCGGTATTTTTAGGTATGTTTTTAGCGAAATAGCAAGATTATTAATTAGTTTAATGCTTTTTAAAAGCTTTAACACCAGCCTCAATACGTGTTCTTAAATAATTTTCCCTTGGTACAATCGGACAAGAATATTTATGATTGTAAGCACAATATGGATTATATGCCGAATTAAAATCAATAACAATTTTGTTGTCTTTTGGTATCCTTAAATCAATATAACGTCCGCCACCATAACTTTCAATACCATTCGTTTCATCTGAAAAAGGTAAAAACAAATAATCTTTATAGCCATCTTCTTTCATTAACTGCTTATTTTGATAAATGTTTAAATGGAATATTTCGTCCTTCAAAAAAAACTCTATAACGCCATATTTTACATATTCAGGACGTCTATCTGTGGTGGTCTTCATTTTAAAAGACTTTTCATTAGGTGTCTTTGTAAATAATGCTTCAACCACATAAGTTGAATCATATTTAAAAAAATCTAATCCTTCAAAATCCTTTCTATCCTCATCAGTTAAAGGAGAGGTTGTAGCATCTTTATACTCAGCATTAAGTTCTCTTTGAAAAGGGGTTTCTCCTTGTAAAGATTTCTTTCCATCGTTACAACTTATTAAACTAATAGTAAGCACAAAAAATGTGATAATCAATTTCATTTTAAAAAATTTATAAGTCAAAAATACAACTTCCAATTATTTTATATACATTTGAAAAATCAAAATATATAAAAATGCGTAATAACGTCACAATTTGTAAACAATACTGGACCTCTAGAAATAGATCTTGGACTTGTTGTATATTGTGGTGATATTATTTTAAATATAACACTGTATATGAAAGTCCAACTGAAAAGTTGGACTTTTTTTTATCAATCAAACAAAAAAAACATCGGCAGATGAAAACTCTTTTTAATAATTACATAAATACCTTTAAAGGGCTCTCTAGAGAAGTATGGTGGCTTGCGTTAATTACTTTAATAAATCGTGCTGGCACTATGGTTATTCCTTTTTTATCATTATATCTAACTAATAGTTTAGAATTTACATTTAACGATGTGGGATGGATTATGACTGCTTTTGGTTTAGGTTCAGTAGTTGGGTCTTGGCTTGGCGGTAAATTAACTGATAAAATAGGTTTTTATAAAGTTATGATTTTTAGCTTATTAACTACTGGTCTATTCTTTATCTTATTACAGTTTTTAACCACTTTTGTATCGTTTTGGATAGGTATATTTTTAGTTATGCTTATTGCCGATATGTTTAGGCCTGCTATGTTTGTAGCTTTAAGTTCGTACAGCAAACCAGAAAACAAAACACGTTCTGTTACCTTAATTAGACTTGCTATTAATCTTGGGTTTTCAGCTGGCCCTGCTATTGGAGGTATTATCATAACAACTCTTAGCTATAGCGGGTTATTTTGGGTAGATGGCATTACCTGTATAATAGCAACATTAGTTTTAATTAAAGTGCTTAATCCAAAAAAATCTAAAACATTAGATGATATTAAAGTACAAAATCCTCAATCTGCTTATCATGATCGTGTCTTTTTTATCTTTTTAGGAGCTATGGTATTGTTTGGTATTGTATTCTTGCAATACTTTTCTACCATGCCATTATACTACAAAGATATTCATCATTTAAGCGAACTTGAAATTGGTGTTTTACTAGGAGCTAATGGATTTTTAATCTTTGCTTTTGAAATGCCTTTAATAAAATGGTTAGAAAATTCTAGGTTTTCACATTCTGGATTGATGCTCTTTGGAGCTATTCTCACTGGCTTAAGTTTTCTTATTTTAAACTTAACATCATGGGTTGGTGTGCTTATTATTGGAATGTTATTAATGACTTTTGGAGAAATGATTGCATTCCCGTTTTCCAATGCTTTTGCAATGAGTCGTGCAAAAAAAGGAAATCAAGGAGAGTATATGGCACTTTACAGCATTTCATTTTCTATTGCCCATATATTTGGGCATAATGCGGGATTGCATATGGTAGCTGGTTTTGGTTTTGATAAAACTTGGTATTTCACTACTATACTTGCTGTCTTATGTGTATTTTTACTTTTCATTTTAAAACAAAAAATGACAATTAAATTAGTTTAATAAAGTTATGATTATAGAAAAAGACATCCTAATTATTGGTGGAGGACCTATTGGCATTGCCTGTGCCTTAGAATGCAAAAAGAAAGGTTGGAATTACGTGGTTATTGAAAAAGGAGCTCTCACAAACTCGTTGTACAATTACCCGAAAAACATGACTTTTTTCTCAACCTCAGAGAAATTGGAGATTGATGAAATTCCTTTTATAAGTAAAAACCCAAAACCAAACAGAGATGAGGCACTAGAATATTATAGACGTGTAACCACATCAAATAAATTAGAAATTAACTTATACGAATCTGTCTTAAACGTTAATAAGATAGATTCAGTTTTTCAAATTAAAACCTCAAAACAGAACTACACAGCAAAAAAAGTTATTATTTCTACTGGTTTTTACGACATTCCTAATTTATTAAATGTTCCTGGTGAAAATTTACCAAAAGTGATACACTATTATAAAGAGGCTCATCCATTTACAATGCAAAATGTAATTGTTGTGGGCGCCAGTAACTCATCTGTTGATGCCGCTTTGGAAATATGGCGCAAAGGCGGACATGTTACAATGGTTATACGAGGTAAAAGTATTGGTGAACGTGTGAAATATTGGGTAAGACCGGATATTGTTAATAGAATTGAAGAAGGAAGTATTAAAGCTTACTTCAATTCGGAAATCATTGAAATCACAGAAAATAAGGTTAGCATAAAAACACCACAAGGCACTAAAACCATTAAAAATGATTATGTAGTTGCTCTTACAGGTTATCAACCAGATTTTAAGCTTCTAAAAGAAATTGGCGTAAAACTTTCAAAAGATGATAAGAAATTACCAAACTATAATCCAGAAACAATGGAAACCAATGTTAAAGGATTGTATTTAGCAGGTGTTATTTGTGGTGGTATGGAAACCCATAAATGGTTTATTGAAAACTCTAGAATTCATGCCAAAATAATTGCTGAGCATATCGATTTAGAGGAGAATTAATAATGAAAATAAATAGCTTATTTAATGGGCTTCACCTCATTATATTTTACAACATGAGATAATACTATTTGTGTTTTAGTTTCTCCGTAAACAATCAATTGGTCAATAAAATTTTCAAGATGTTTTTGATTTTTAAAAACAACTTCCATAACTATATTTTCATTACCCGTAATTCTATAACAATTTAAAACCTCATCATAATTCTTAACTTTCTCTAAAAAGGGTTTTAACATCCCCATGAAAGCACGAAGTGTAATTAATGCCTTGAGCTGATAACCAACATCTAATGGGGAAACTGATGTTTTATAGCCTTGAATAACACCTGCATCTTCCATTTTTTTAATACGTTCTGAAACGGCTGGAGAACTTATTCCTACTCGTTTTCCAATAGCTACGTTTGATAGTCTGGCATTTTCTTGCAAACACTTTAAAATCTTCCAGTTTAAAGAATCCAATATCATTTAAAAAAAATAACCTATTAATATTTAATAACTAAAGTAAATATACAATATTACTTTAATTATAATAGTAATATTTAATTTCTTGTCATTAATTTTGATAAAATTGCTTAAGAAAAGATGCTACCAAATATTCCATCTCACCTATCTGATTTGCCTATTTATAAAAAGGCAATGGAGATTTATATCTTAGCCAGAAGTATCTCATCTTATATTCAATATGATTTATCTGGTTTAAAACCTGACGGTACAGAAGATTCTAATATTTACTTTTCTGGCGATATTATACAGCAATCTGTATCTTTAGCTCCCGAAATAGTTAATGCCGAATTAGAACCTTGTTCAGATAGAAAATTCGAGCATATTGCATCACTTCAAAGACTAACAAATTTACTTTATAAAAGTTCTTATCGCTTAGAGCGTTCTAATAGTAATGGAAAAGATTTTTTGCCTATTTTAAGAAGTGAATTAAAGAAATTTAAAATTCTTCAACGTAATTGGTTGTTGTCTTTATAATTAGAATATCTCATCACCGTTTAACATATTTTTTCAATAAAAAAAACACACATAAAATGTGTGTTTTTTGAGTAGATAACAGAAGAAACTGTTTCTACATAACTTTTGTTAATAACAGCAATTATTGAAATTCAAGTAAGCAAATCTTGAATATTAATAACTCAAAAATACTGACAATAAATCGTTTTAAACTAAAAAAATAAATAGAGAAATTGATATATATCAATTTTAATGTTTTATATTTTTTTCCAGTCTAGACAATGTTTCTGGACGCATATTAAGAAGAGAAGCTAAATACTTCTTAGGCACCCTTTTAATAGTTTCAGGATTATAAATCTTGATGAAATACGCATAGCGATCTTTTGCTGCTGGTATTCTTGCTAAAAAGGAGCGATATTCTGAAAACATATAATATATCTCCATTAAAATACGGTTTAACTTAGCCATATCTGGATAATTATTAATAGCGTAATCCATATCTTGAAAACTTAAACTTTCTGTGTACGTATCTTCCAAGCACTGAATATTTTCCATAGCCGGAATCTTTTTAAAAAACCCAGAAATAGAAGTTACCAATTCATTATCAACGCTTACCCAAGTTGTAATTTCTTTACTATTATACTCGAAATAACCACGTACCAATCCTTTTCTAATGATATGTAATCGATCACACATATCACCACTTTTTACAATAAACTCGCCTTTATTGTAATGAGTAGAAATCATTCTTTGTGATAAAAAAGAATTTAATGGTTTTGATAAAGGATAGATAGAATTTAATAACGTAACACTAAAAATATTGTTGTGTTTTATGGTAGGCATATAAAAAGTTTATGCGCAATATATTTGATTAAACTAATACCGAAAAATGATTTAAATCATTTTTCGGTAGATTAGTACATATTTTAACTTTTTCGGATAATTTCTTTACATATTTCTTCTATATTGACCTCCTACTTCAAATAAAGCTTTGGTTATTTGGCCTAAAGAACAAACTTTACAAACATCCATTAACGCATCAAAAATATTTTCATTGCGTATAGCTTTCCGTTGTAATTCTTTTAACAAGTCTTCCGTATCGTTCGCTTTATGTAAATTTTTCAAGGTTCTAATTTGAAGTTGTTTTTCTTCATCGGTGGCGCGAATCACTTCTTTTGGTAAAATTGTTGGAGACCCTTTACTACTTAAAAATGTGTTTACACCTATAATCGGAAAATTGCCATTATGCTTTAGGGTTTCGTAATACAAACTTTCTTCTTGAATTTTACTGCGTTGATACATGGTTTCCATGGCTCCTAATACGCCTCCACGTTCTGTAATTCTATCAAATTCTAAAAGCACAGCTTCTTCAACTAAATCGGTTAATTCTTCAATAATAAAAGACCCTTGTAACGGATTTTCGTTTTTAGCTAGCCCTAATTCTTTATTAATAATGAGTTGAATAGCCATAGCGCGGCGAACAGACTCTTCGGTTGGTGTTGTAATGGCTTCATCATAAGCATTTGTATGCAGTGAATTACAATTATCATAAATAGCATATAACGCTTGAAGTGTAGTGCGAATGTCGTTAAAATCAATTTCTTGTGCATGTAAACTACGGCCTGAGGTTTGAATGTGATATTTCAACATTTGAGCTCGTTCGTTGGCTCCGTATTTAAGCTTCATTGCTTTAGCCCAAATTTTACGAGCTACACGACCAATTACAGCATATTCTGAATCGATACCATTGGAGAAGAAAAACGATAGATTAGGACCGAATTTATTAATATCCATACCGCGACTCAAATAATACTCAACATACGTAAAACCATTCGATAAGGTTAATGCCAATTGCGTAATAGGGTTTGCTCCTGCTTCTGCAATATGATATCCAGATATAGATACCGAATAAAAATTACGAACATTATTTTCAATAAAATATTCCTGAACATCTCCCATTAAACGCAAGGCAAACTCCGTTGAAAAAATACAGGTATTTTGTGCTTGATCTTCTTTTAAAATATCGGCTTGTACTGTACCTCTTACTTGAGCAATGGTTTTGTTTTTTATATCATCATAAATCTCTTTTGGTAAAACTTGATCGCCAGTAACACCAAGCAGCATTAACCCTAAACCATTATTAGTTTTTGGTAAATCACCATGATATTTGGGGCGTTCTTTACCTTTATAAAGTTTTTCTATAATAGCTTCAACCTTGTCTTCTAACCCGTTTTTTTTGATGTAAATTTCACATTGCTGATCTATGGCTGCATTCATAAAAAAGCCAAGAAGCATAGGTGCAGGCCCATTAATAGTCATACTAACCGAGGTCATAACATCGGCTAGATTAAATCCTGAATATAGTTTTTTGGCATCATCTAAACAACAAATAGAAACTCCTGCATTTCCTATTTTCCCATAAATGTCTGGTCTTAAATCTGGATCATTTCCATAAAGCGTCACGCTATCAAAGGCGGTTGATAAACGTTTGGCTGGCAAGCCCTCGCTTACATAATGAAATCGTCTGTTGGTGCGCTCTGGTCCACCTTCACCTGCAAACATTCTTGCAGGATCCTCCCCAGTTCTCTTAAATGGATATAATCCCGAAGCAAATGGAAATTCTCCAGGTACATTTTCTTGTAAAACCCATCTTAAAATATCACCCCAAGCTTGATATTTTGGCAAAGCCACCTTTGGAATTTGAATATGTGATAATGATTCTGTATGCGTCTCTATTTTTATCTCTTTATCACGAACTTGAAAGGAATAGATAGGATTTTTGTATTTGTTCACTTTCTCTTCCCAACCTATAATAACATCCCAATTATAGGGATTTAAATTCCGTTTGACACGATCAAATTCAGCAATAAGCATTTTAACTAAGTCTTTATTCGTGTCTTTAGTTTGCTTAATAATCTCATCACTGTTTAACCCGTGATTATCTAAAAAAGATTGCTTCGCTTCACTCACAATAACGTCTAAAACAGATTCTAAGGTTTTATAAATTCCGTAAAGTTTTTGGGCTACCTCTACTTGTTCAATAACGTTTTTATCGTAAGCACGATTATTTTCAGATATCTCAGATAAGTACCGTGTTCTTGAAGGAGGAATAACAAAAACTTTTTCACTTTTTTCATTAGAAACCGTAAAACTCGATTTTAAATCTGCATCAGTTTTATCAAGTATTTTGTCAATAACTACTTTATACAGAGTATTCATCCCTGGATCGTTAAACTGAGAGGCTATCGTACCAAAAACCGGCAAATTATCTTGAGGAATATCCCAAAGATTGTGATTACGCATGTATTGCTTTTTAACATCTCTTAGAGCATCTAACGAACCACGTTTATCAAACTTATTGATAGCTACCAAATCTGCAAAATCTAGCATATCAATTTTTTCTAATTGCGTAGCAGCACCAAATTCGGGTGTCATAACATATAAGGACACATCGCTATGCTCAATAATTTCGGTATCAGACTGTCCTATTCCTGAAGTTTCCAGTATGATTAAATCATATTCTGCTGCTTTTAAAACCTCAACGGCTTCATGAACATATTTTGATAAGGCCAAATTAGATTGACGCGTTGCCAAACTACGCATATAAACCCGTGGATTGTTAATGGAATTCATTCTAATTCTATCCCCTAAAAGGGCTCCTCCCGTTTTACGTTTTGAAGGATCTACCGAAACTATACCTACCGTTTTTTCTGGAAAATCATTTAAAAACCTACGAACCAACTCATCAACTAACGATGATTTTCCTGCGCCTCCAGTTCCGGTAATTCCTAAAATAGGTGTTTTAGAAGTTTTATTCTTGATGTGAATCTTCTCAAGTATCTTCTTTGAAACCTCTGGGAAATTTTCAGCCGATGAAATAACACGAGCAATGTCTTTCGGGTTTTTATTTAGAAGGTTCTGTACATCAACATTCAACGAATCTCCTATGGCAAAATCTGATTTTTCAACCAAATCATTAATCATTCCTTGCAAGCCCATTTCACGCCCATCATCTGGCGAATAAATTCGAGTAATACCATAATCCATTAACTCTTTTATTTCAGAAGGAAGAATAACACCTCCCCCGCCGCCGAAAATCTTAATATGTCCTGCTCCTTTTTCTTTAAGCAAATCGAACATAAACTTGAAATATTCATTATGCCCGCCTTGATAAGAAGTTAAACAAATAGCATTCACATCTTCTTGAATAGCTGTATTTACGACCTCTTCAACACTTCTGTCATGCCCCAAATGAATCACTTCAACACCGGTTGCTTGAATAATTCTACGCATAATATTGATTGAAGCATCATGACCATCAAACAATGATGCAGCAGTTACTATTCTAATTTTATACTTCGGCTTATAAGGAGTTATTTGTTTCATTAATAAAAATATCTATTTTTAGTGCTGCAATTTAATGAATATTCAAAAAAATACATTGATTATCTTTAATTATCTAAAAACACCACATGTATTCTTTCTTTTATTTTTTTAGTTAATTTTAAACTCTCAAATATCTTACATCTTATGAATAAAATCACCCTGTTAATGTACTGTAAAGATCGATCTAATATTATTGCATCGATAACCAATTTTATTGCTAGTAATGGTGGAAATATTGTTTATATAGACCAACACGTAGACAGAGAGCAGGATTTGTTTTTTATGAGATTAGAAAGCGAGTTTGAGGATGATTCTTTTTCTATTGAAAATTTTAAAATTCTATTTAAAAACACATTGGTCGACCAGTTTAAAATTAAATGGCGCATGTATGCTTCAGGCATAAAACCAAAAATGGCTTTGTTTGTTTCGAAGTACGACCATTGTTTATATGATATTTTAGGACGTTATAATTCTGGTGAACTGTTTTTAGAAATCCCTTTTATATTAAGTAATCATTTAGATTTAAAACCTATTGCCGATAGTTTTAATATTCCATTTTATCATATTCCAGTAACCAAAGAGACCAAGAAAGAAGCAGAGCAAAAACAATTAGAATTATTAACTAGTCATAATATTGATTTCATAGTTCTTGCTAGATATATGCAAATCGTTTCTGAAATGCTCATTGATAAATATCCGAATAAGATCATCAATATACACCACTCCTTTTTACCTGCGTTTGTTGGAGCAAAACCCTATCACTCAGCTTATAAGAGAGGTGTGAAAATTATTGGAGCTACAAGCCATTACGTAACTGCAGAATTGGATGCAGGACCTATTATCGAGCAAGACGTAACGCGTGTATCTCATACCCATTCTATTGATGATTTAATTTCAAAAGGGCGTGATTTAGAAAAAATTGTGTTGGCGAATGCTATTAAATTACACACTAACAGAAAAGTCATGGTTTATAATAATAAAACACTTGTTTTTTCTTAATCAAAAGAAAAACTCATGCCTTCTTTAGCAAACAAAATGAAACCCCAAATTTTGAATACTGTCCATTTACCTTTAATTTGTCGGTATTAAGTTTAGAATTACAACAGATAAAAGTTAAACCAATAACCAAAAAACAAATTAAAGAAACTCTCATTTGTATGTCTTATATTTGTTTAATATATATAAAACTATTGTTATGCTTAGAAAAGTTTTAGCCCTAATATTAATTTTAAATTTAACAGCTTGTGCCGAATTACAGCAAGTCGTTAATCAATTACCTCAAGGAGGTGGTAGCGTATTAAGTAATGCTGATATAGCAGCTGGACTTAGACAAGCCTTAGATTTAGGAATTGAAAAACAAGTAAGCAAACTAACCCAAACAGATGGTTTTTATAAGAATAATTTGGTAAAAATCCTATTACCAGAAGAATTGCAGAAAGTAGATAAAACCCTCCGCGATATTGGATTAAGCAGTCTTGCTGATGAAGGGTTAAAGGTTCTTAACAGAGCTGCAGAAAATGCCGTTAAAGAAGCAACCCCCATATTTGTAGATGCTGTTAAAAACATCACCTTTGCAGATGCAAAAAATATTTTATTAGGTAATGATGATGCCGCTACGCAATATTTAACAAGTAAAACACAAACAGCATTATACGCTAAATTTAATCCAGTAATTAAAAAGTCATTTAGTAAAGTTGGAGCTGATCAAATTTGGAACAATCTAATTAATAAATACAATACATTACCGTTTACTGCTGATGTAAATCCTGATTTAACAGATTATGTTACTAACGAAGCCTTGAAAGGTGTTTACACCATGATTGCAGTTGAAGAAAAAGATATAAGAACCCAATTCTCTTCTAGAACTACAGATTTACTAAAAAAAGTTTTTGCTTTACAAGACTAAAATAACATATTTTATAGTACAAACTTTAAAATATCTTTCTTAAGACTTCTGTTTCAGAATAAAAAACACCTATTTAAGAGTCTGTAAATCTGAGACTCTGCAAATAGAATTGACATTATAAAATCCGATCAAGATAAACTTCTTAAGCGATACAAAGATCTTATAGAGCAAGTTTATAATGTACGTCAAGCAGACAGCGCTCTAAGCGACATTTCTGAATATAAAACGATTAAACTTCTTAATAAGCTTCACAGGTTAAGTTTTTCTTTCTAAAAAGTGGGGAAACCCTTCTTTAAAAATTATTATTCTTTTAACTTTTTCATTACATCCAATTCATCTTAACGCACGTATTTTATATAAAAAAGGACGTATGAGCACACATAATTGTAGAGTTGGAAAAATAATCCCTAATTCTGATATAGAATTTAATGAGGAAATAATGACTCACTCAAAAAATAATGATGATTCAAATGCTAACAACCATTCAGAATCACTAAATTAACTAGATTCAGTTGTTTATAATATCATGCATTTGCTGCTGTAATTCTGTAGCTCTTAAAGCAGCTTCAGAAGCAAAATCTGTATCTTTTGATGCATAAATAATACCGCGAGAAGAATTTATAAGCAAGCCTACATGTTTAGTCATACCATACTTACAAACCTCTTGTAAATTACCTCCTTGTGCTCCTACACCTGGAACCAACAGAAAACTATCTGGAATAATCTGTCGTATGTCTGCTAAATATTCAGCTTTGGTCGCTCCAACCACATACATTAAGTTTTCTGAATTTTTCCAAGATTTAGATGTTTCTAAAACTGTTTTATAAAGTTCTTTGCCTTCAAGATTTTTAGTTTGAAAATCAAACGCACCTTCATTCGATGTTAAAGCCAGAAGAATGGTGTGTTTATTTTCAAAAGCCAAAAACGGTTCTACAGAATCCTTTCCCATATAAGGTGCTACCGTAACACTATCAAAAGCTAAATCCTCAAAAAAAGCTTTGGCATACATACTGCTTGTATTACCAATATCGCCACGTTTAGCATCTGCTATGGTAAAAATTTCAGGATGTTTTTCATTGAGATACTTAATTGTTTTCTCTAACGCTTTCCATCCTTTTAAGCCATATGCTTCATAAAACGCTGTGTTAGGTTTGTAAGCAACACATAAGTGGTGTGTGGCATCAATAATTGCTTTATTAAACTCAAAAATAGGATCCTCGGTTTTTAAAAGATGCTTGGGAATTTTATTTAAATCGACATCTAATCCTATGCATAGAAACGATTTTTTCTTGTGAATTTCTGATATGAGTTGGTTTGTTGTCATATTTGAAAAAAGCCCCTATAAAGAGGCTCATTATTTTAAATTACATCATCACTAGCTTTTAACTTTTCTGTGTTTTCAGCTAATTGTAATTCATCTATTATTTTTTGAATATCGCCATTTACTATATTAGATAAATCGTAAAGTGTTAAGCCTATTCTATGGTCGGTTACACGTCCTTGTGGATAATTATACGTTCTTATTTTCGCACTTCTATCTCCTGAAGACACCATAGAACCTCTTTTTGCTGCATCTTCTTCATTTTTCTTAGCCAACTCCATTTCGTACAAACGAGAACGCAATACTTTAAAGGCTTTCTCTTTATTTTTATGTTGCGATTTTTGGTCTTGACATTGCGCCACTAAACCCGTTGGAATATGGGTTAAACGAACGGCCGAATAAGTAGTGTTTACCGATTGTCCACCAGGGCCAGACGAACAGAAAAAGTCAATTCTAACATCTTTTGGATTTATTTCTATATCAAATTCCTCAGCTTCTGGAAATACCATCACGGTTGCAGCACTTGTATGAACCCGACCTTGCGTTTCAGTTTGTGGCACACGTTGCACTCGATGTACACCAGCTTCAAATTTTAAAGTTCCGTAAACATCTTCTCCTGTAACTTCAAACTGAATTTCTTTAAAGCCTCCGTTAGTACCCTCACTAAAATCTACCGTATCGACTTTCCATCCTTTACTTTCACAGTATTTTGAATACATTCTAAACAAATCACCCGCAAAAATACTCGCCTCATCACCTCCAGTTCCTGCTCGTAGCTCTACAACAGCATTCTTAGAATCTTCGGGGTCTTTTGGTATTAAAAGAAATTTTATTTCATCCTCTAGCTCAGGAATTCGTTCTTTGGCCTCTTCATATTGCATTTTAGCCATATCAACCATTTCAGGATCTCCTCCTTCAGATATAATCGCTTCAGCTTCAGATAAATTATCTAAAAGCGATTTATATTCGTCTCGTTTGTCAACAAGTACTTTTAAGTCTTTATATTCTTTATTTAAAGCTATATAGCGCTTTTGATCTGTCATTATATCTGGTTGAATGATTAAATCACTCACCTCATCAAATCGCTGCTTAATTATTTGTAATTTCTCTAACATTTACCTTTTTAAATTGTTCCCCAAAAATACGATAATTTATGAATTTTCAATATCAATGGAGCATTGGAATTGATTGTTAAAAAATATTAAACAAAATCTCTCGTTATAATAGGAATTATGAGACAATTATCTTTCATTTTCATTTTTTACAAACCCTACATTTTATGGTCTTTAGGGCTTAATGCTTTCTTTATAATTACTCTTAAGAGTTTAATTCCAATAGTTTTTATCAAATTTATTTTAGTTGGTGCTTTATGGTATTTTCATACCGAAACCAATGCTAATAGAAAATTAATTTTTTATAAAAACATAGGTATATCCAATTTTAAATTGTTTTCTAGCATCTTTTTCATAGATTTACTTATAAGCTTCCCAATTCTTTTAATTATTAAAGAGTTTATATGATTTTTGAAATAGATAACATTGAACTTTATTTTAAAAAGAAACGCATTCTAAATGGAGTATATTTAAAAGCTGAAACAGGTAAGGTTACTGGTATATTAGGCAGGAATGGTTGTGGAAAAAGCTGTATTTTGAATATTACGTTTGGAAATTTAAAACCAAAATACAAACTGGTCAGAATTAACAATAAGCCTATTTTAAAACCTTTATACCAAACAAACTTTGCCGCTTTATTGCCACAACATCATTTTATTCCAACTACGATAAAAATAAAAAGCATTTTCAAACTTTTTAAAATATCTTGGAACGATTTTATAGTAGATTTTGAAGCAATTAAAGCCTCAGAAAACTCAAACTTTAATCAGTTGTCTGGTGGAGAGCGTCGTTTAATAGAGACTTATATTATTTTAAAGAGCCATCGGAAAATTATACTATTAGATGAACCTTTTTCCCATTTAGCACCTTTGTACATTGAAAAAATAAAAACATTAATTTCAAAAGAAAAACAGCATAAAGCGATCATCATTACAGACCATTTGTACAATCATATTATAGATGTGTCTGATAATTTATATCTCTTAAAAAACGGAAGCACCAAACTAATAAACACCATTAAAGAACTCGAAGACTATCAATATTTAAATATTGGTACTTTGTAAAATAAAAAAAGGAAGCTGGTTAGCTTCCTTCTTTTATTAAAAAATGGTTTTATGGTTAACCACATTTTGAAGACCCACAATCTTTACAGGTTAAGCAGCCTTCTTGATAGATTAAATTTTCAGATTTACAATTGTCACAAACATGTCCTTTAGCTTGTGTTCCATCCTCAACATAACGTTTAAGAGCTCTCACAACACCATTTTTCCAAGTATTGATAGATTCGCTATCTAGTTGTAAACTATTAATTAAATCTACAATTTTATCGATAGGCATACCATGGCGAAGTGTACTTGAGATTAGTTTGGCATAATTCCAGAACTCTGGGTTAAATTTATGCGACAATCCTTCAATCGTTGTTTTGTAACCTCGTTTGTTTTGATATTGAAAATCGTAACGCGAACTTCCATCGTCATTTCTACTTTTTATAATAAGCCCTTTTGCGACCCATCTCGGAATTAAGATACCATCTTCATCATCGGCCAACCCTGTGAAAATTTCATAAGGTTTATCATCTATCAAACCAATAAAAGCAATCCATTTTTCTTTACTATTTTGAAAACGAACCACATCTGCTTCTAACACTTCGGGGCGCTTAGTAGGAAACACCGTTAATAGATCTTGTGCTTTCTCTTCTTTCTCTTCTTCATTAGAGATTAAAACTCCAGAACGTGAACCATCACGATACACCGTTACACCTTTACATCCTACTTCCCATGCTTTTAAATACAAGTCTCCTACCAATTCTTCGGTAGCATCGTTTGGCAAATTAATGGTAACACTAATAGAATGATCGACCCATTTTTGAATGGCCCCTTGCATACTCACTTTACTCATCCAATCAACATCATTAGATGTCGCTTTGTAATAAGGAGACTTTTTTATTAATTTATCTAATTCGTCTTGTGTGAAATGTTTAGAACTATCAATGCCATTAGTTTCCATCCATTGTTTAAATCTGTGATGGAACACGACATATTCTTCCCATGAATCTCCAACTTCATCAACAAAATCTACTCTTACATTTTTATCATTGGGATTTACCTTACGTCTGCGTTTGTAAACAGGCATAAATACAGGCTCTATTCCAGAAGATGTTTGTGTCATTAAACTGGTTGTTCCTGTAGGGGCTATGGTTAATAAAGCAATATTTCTACGACCATATTCCAACATATCATAATACAATTTCTCATCTTCATTTTTTATACGTTGAATAAATGGGTTATTTTCTTCGCGCTTAGAATCAAAAATTGCAAAAGCGCCACGTTCTTTAGCTGCATAAACAGATGCGCGATATGCTTCAATACATAATGTTTTGTGAACTTCTAATGAAAAAGCATTCCCTTCTTTACTACCATATTTAATACCAAGAGCTGCTAGCATATCACCTTCTGCGGTAATACCAATACCAGTTCTTCGTCCTTCTTCGGCTTTATGTTTAATGTTCAACCAAAGGTTTCTTTCCGTAGCTTTTACATCATCTAATTCTGGATCTGAATCAATTTTTTCTAAAATAACATCAATTTTTTCAAGCTCTAAATCAATAATATCATCCATAATACGCTGAGCTGCGCCAACATGTTTTTTAAATAACTCAAAATTAAAAGAAGCCTCTTTTGTAAATGGTTTTTCTACATAAGAAAACAAGTTAATGGCTAGCAAACGACATGAATCATACGGGCATAAAGGAATTTCTCCACAAGGGTTTGTAGATACGGTTTTATAACCTAAATCTGCATAACAATCTGGCACAGATTCATTAATAATAGTATCCCAAAATAAAATACCTGGCTCAGCCGATTTCCATGCGTTATGTATTATTTTTTTCCAAATACTAGTTGCTTGAACGGACTGGGAATATTTAGGGTTTTCACTGAATATTGGATATTTCTGAGTGTAAGCCGTATTAGACTTCACCGCTTTCATAAAAGCATCATCTATTCTAACAGACACATTAGCCCCAGTAACTTTTCCTTGCTCTAATTTTGCATCAATAAAATCTTCAGAATCTGGATGATTAATTGATACTGATAGCATTAAAGCACCTCTACGTCCGTCTTGAGCAACTTCACGTGTAGAATTAGAGTAACGCTCCATAAAAGGAACAATTCCCGTAGAGGTTAATGCTGAATTTTTTACCGGGGATCCTTTGGGACGAATATGTGATAAATCGTGACCAACACCACCACGACGTTTCATTAATTGTACTTGTTCTTGATCTATCTTCATGATACCTCCATAAGAATCTGATTCTCCCGAATTACCAATTACAAAACAATTTGAGAGTGATGCTGTTTGATACGGATTTCCAATACCTGCCATTGGACTTCCTTGAGGGACGATGTATTTAAAGTCTTTAATAAGATCGAAAACAGCTTCTTCAGAAAGCGAATTTGGGTATCTTGCTTCTATTCTTGCTATTTCTTTAGCAATACGACGATGCATATCGTTGGGGGTTAATTCATATAAATTACCTTGAGAATCTTTTAAGGCATATTTGTTAATCCACACACGAGCTGCTAAATCATCACCTTTAAAATAAATTACTGAAGCATCAAATGCTTCTTCTTGTGTATAGGTTCTAGATTGTTTGAGGGGTTTGGTTTCTACAGGCATTGATTTTGGTTTATTTTTTTAGTTTTACATTTCAACAAATTACGTAAAAAAGTTACACTAAAAACATAACAAAAATCATAAAGTTTACAGAAAAATAATATAAAATACTGATTATCAATAATATAAAAATTTATCAACATAAAAAAGTTAACAAATTTTTTAATTTATTTTATTTTAAAAAATCTAGAAATCTACCGCAAATCCAATACCTAAAAATTGTTTCCATTGCACCTTAGCTCCAGCCTCATCCAGTTCACCTTCAATAGCTGAGGGTTTGGTTGTTTTAACATCATCATCGTACCTAAGATGTGAGCCTAAAGTTGCTTTTACAAAACTATTCACTTTAAAATCAAAGTTAATTTGCCAATCTACATCTACATTTCCAAAACTATTTATATAATCTGTATATAAACTTACCAAGTGCTTTACGGTAATATTTTCAACCACTTCCATTTCGTAACTGTTAGTCACTAATATTCCTACTTCTTTTTGAATACGCTTTCCTTCAATTATTACATTACCTTCATCATCTAATACAGCAGGATCAACCCCAAACGCTCCTGCATTAGCAAGATCCCTATCTAAAACAAAAGTTGTTTTTAATGTAATTGGTGAAAAATAAAAAGACATATCTTCTCGATCTTTAGCATACTCCATACCTCCACCAAAAAACAAATAACCAGGAGCCATTAATTTTGAAATAGGATCATCTGTATTTGGATATTTATACCCATTCGTAAATTGAGTCTTAAAATTAAGCCTTGCAGAATAATACCAATTAGATAAACTATCGGGCTTATATCCTATATTAGAATTTAGCTCTAAAACATCTTCAGTCTTTCTTAACTCTCTAGCTTGCTGCTTGTTAATACCATATCTTGTATTTAATCTGTTTTTCCAAGAAAAATATTTGTCTTTATAATTTATATTGGATTCTGAATTAAATAACGCAGATACCGAATTACTACCACCAGAATTCCAATTTGAAAAGGTTACCTCACTTAAATTAACACCTACTTTGTTATTTTTTTCCCACTCCGGCCCTAACTCTTTAACTTTATCATTTTTTGTGGTTTTCATAAATAATGACGAGGGCTGGGCACTTACAATTTGAATAAATAATAAGCAACAAAAGATAACTAAAGACTTTTTCATGAGTTGGCTATGCTAATTAAAAGTTAAAATATTTATCAAAAATCATTCCATTTAAAAAAGGAAATCAAAAATTTAATACGTAAACTCTCCAAACTCACTTTTTATTGTAAGCTTTTTTTCTTTTGATACTTCTACCCTACCAATTATCTGGGCATCTACATTAAAGGATTTAGATATTTTCACAATGTCATCTGCTATTTCAGAAGACACATACAACTCCATTCTATGTCCGCAATTAAACACCTGATACATTTCTTTCCAATCAGTTTTTGATTGCTCTTGTATCAACTTAAACAAAGGAGGCACAGAAAACATATTATCTTTTACAATATGAAGATCCTTTACAAAATGAAGGATTTTAGTCTGAGCTCCTCCGGAACAATGCACCATTCCATGAACTGAATCACTTTTATATTTTGACAAAATTTCTTTAATAACTGGAGCGTACGTTCTTGTTGGTGATAATACTAATTGCCCTGCGTCTATTGGAGACCCCTCAACAGTGTCTGTTAATTTTACACTCCCTGAATACACCAAATCGGATGGTACAGCAGCATCAAAGCTTTCTGGATATTTTTTAGCTAAATACTTATCAAACACATCATGTCTTGCTGATGTTAAGCCATTACTACCCATACCTCCATTATATCCTTTCTCATAGGTTGCTTGACCTGATGAGGACAAACCTACAATGACATCCCCTGCCTTAATATTAGCATTATCGATGACATCTGAACGTTTTATTCTAGCAGTCACGGTAGAATCTACAATAATAGTTCTTACTAAATCTCCCACATCAGCTGTTTCACCTCCGGTTGAATGAATAGTTACACCAAATTCTTTTAATTCTTCAATAAGCGTTTCCGTACCATTTATTATTGACGAAATAACTTCTCCAGATATTACGTTCTTGTTTCTTCCAATGGTTGAAGACAACATAATATTATCTACCGCACCAACACATAACAAGTCGTCTATATTCATAATTAATGCATCTTGAGCAATCCCTTTCCATACAGAAAGATCTCCTGTCTCCTTCCAATACATATACGCTAGCGATGATTTTGTACCAGCTCCATCGGCGTGCATAATCAAACAATAATCATCATCTCCCGTTAAATAGTCTGGCACAATTTTACAAAATGCTTGGGGAAACAATCCTTTATCAACGTTTTTTATCGCATTATGAACATCTTCTTTAGATGCCGAAACCCCTCGCAGCGCATAGCGTTTACTTATCTCTTGACTCATTAATTTAAATTATTTTTAAAATGCAAAAATAAACATTGTTTACTTTTTAGATAAACTTTTTATTACCGAATATTAACAAAAAAGACCTGATTAACAGGTCTTTTTCTTAATAAAACTAAATATTATCTAGTAAATAACAATTCTCGATATTTTGTTAATGGCCAAATTTCATCATCAACAAGTAATTCAAGTTTATCACAATGATAACGTATATCATCAAATAAAGGTTTCACTTTAAAACAATATGCATGCGCTCTCTTTTCAATGTCCTCTATAGCATTTGCTTTTCTGCGCTCATCAGTCATTTTCGTTACATTAGAGTTTATACCTTCTATATGGTTTGATATGTCTTCTATTAAATTAATTTGTTCTTTTGAGACACCCTTATATTGTTCTTCAAAAATATCCTTAAGACCTTTTACATTTTTAATTAAAACATTTTGATATTTAACAGCTGTAGGCACTACATGGTTTCTAGATATGTCTGCTAAAACACGCCCTTCTATTTGAATATGCATAATATATTCCTCAATTTCAATTTCATATCGCGCTTCAGTTTCAACCTTACTCATTACATTCATCTCTTCAAAAAGAGCAATGGCTTTTTTAGAAATTCTAGCTTTTAATGCTTCTGGGGTGGTTTTATTATTACTTAAACCTCTCTTTTTTGCTTCAATAGTCCATGCTTCTCCATAACCATTCCCTTCAAACAAAATATTTCTAGACGCTTTAATGTATTCTCTTAAAATATTGAATATAGCTTCGTCTTTCTTTAAATCTTTTTTATCAATTAAGGCATCTACTTCTACCTTAAAATCTTTTAATTGTTTAGCTACAATTGTATTTAGAACAGTCATTGGGTTTCCACAGTTAGCCATAGAACCCACAGCTCTAAATTCAAATTTATTACC
The DNA here is from genome assembly GCA_050300615.1 of Flavobacteriaceae bacterium. Classification (GTDB taxonomy): domain Bacteria; phylum Bacteroidota; class Bacteroidia; order Flavobacteriales; family Flavobacteriaceae; genus Yeosuana. Next base: position 25,593 of record JBNKYB010000009.1, read on the forward strand.
AGTAAAAGCGAACGGTGATGTTCTATTTCTATCTGTATTATCCAATAATACATCAGGTATTTTACCAACAACGTTTAATTTTAAATCTGTTTTCTCTTCGGGGGATAATTTACCATTGGTAACACCTTCCAACTCTTCTAACACTTTGGTTAATTGTTCGCCAATAAACACAGAAATAATAGCTGGTGGTGCTTCATTTGCCCCAAGTCTATGATCGTTACTAGCAGATGCAATGGCTGCTCTTAACAAATCTTCATTATCGTGGACAGCTTTTATTGTATTAATGAAAAAAGTTAGGAACTGTAAATTACTCATTGGTGTTTTTCCCGGCCCTAATAGATTAACACCTGTATCAGTTGATAACGACCAGTTATTGTGCTTACCAGAACCATTCACACCTGCAAATGGCTTTTCGTGCAACAATACTTTAAAATTGTGACGAGATGCTACACGCCCCATAATATCCATCAACAAGGAGTTATGATCGACTGCTAAATTTGCTTCCTCAAAAATGGGTGCTAATTCAAACTGATTAGGAGCCACCTCATTATGGCGGGTTTTAACAGGAATACCTACTAACATACACTCGGTCTCTAATTCTCGCATAAAATTTAAAGCCCTGGTTGGTATAGATCCAAAATAGTGATCGTCTAACTGCTGTCCTTTTGCTGATGAATGTCCTAATAAGGTTCTGCCTGTCAACGTAATATCAGGACGAGAAGACGCCAAAGACTTATCTACTAAAAAGTATTCTTGCTCCCACCCTAAAGATGATGATACTTTTTTTACATTTTTATCAAAATATTTACATACTGCTGTGGCCGCATTATCAACTGCATGAAGCGCTCTCAACAATGGAGTCTTATAATCTAACGCTTCTCCTGTGTAAGCCACAAAAATGGTTGGAATACATAACGTCGTTCCATATATAAATGCTGGAGAGGTAGGATCCCAAGCCGTATAACCTCTAGCCTCAAACGTATTTCTAATACCTCCGTTTGGAAAACTTGAGGCATCTGGTTCTTGTTGCACTAATTGATCTCCTCCAAATTTTTCAACAGACATCCCGCCTCCAATAGTTTCAAAAAAAGCATCGTGTTTTTCTGCCGTAATCCCTGTTAAAGGCTGAAACCAATGCGTATAATGGGTAACCCCCTTTGATAAAGCCCAATCCTTCATCGAAGATGCCACTTGATCTGCTATATTACGGTCTATTTTTGTACCGTGCTCTATAGCACTCATTACACCTTTGTAGGCATCTTTAGATAAATGCTGACGCATCGCATTTTCATTGAATACATTTTTACCAAATAAATCAGAACGTCTTCCCTTCTCCTCTACAGGTACAGGCTTGTGAGACATTGATTCTTTAATAGCGTAAAATCTTAATGTTGACATCTTAATATAGATTATTTAAAGTTCAGTTTAAAGTACAAAAATAAACATCACAAACGAATAAACGAGGAAAAAATAAAATATACTTATTAAGAATATTACAATTTTAGTATAAAAAAATATACTTTTTTTAATAGATACCGTAAAAAAATGGGGTATAAATAAAAATAACGATGCATTTTATGAAAACACCCCTATAAATTTAAAGTATATTGATAAAAAATTATATTTGTGACATATATAAATATTAATGTCTTTTTAAAATATTCACTATGGCAAAAATTAAATTAGAATACATTTGGTTGGATGGTTATTTCCCAACTCAAAACATGAGAAGTAAGACAAAGGTTGAAGAGCATGAAAACTTTAAAGGAACTTTAGAAGAAATAGGAAACTGGTCTTTTGATGGTTCGTCAACAAGACAAGCCGAAGGTGGATCTTCTGATTGTCTATTGGTTCCTGTTGCAATTTACCCAGACCCAGAACGTGTTAATGGCTATTTAGTTATGACGGAAGTTATGAATGCAGATGGAACACCTCACGTATCTAATGGACGCGCTACAATTGATGATGAAGATGATGATTTCTGGTTTGGTTTTGAACAAGAATATTTTATCATGGATACAGCCACTGAATTGCCTTTAGGTTTCCCAAGAGGAGGATATCCTGCTCCACAAGGGATGTACTACTGTTCTGTTGGAGGTTTAAATACTCACGGTAGAGATTTAGTTGAAGAGCATGCTGATTTATGTATTTCTGCAGGATTAAACTTTGAAGGTATTAACCAAGAAGTTGCATGTGGACAATGGGAATTCCAATTGTTTGCTAAAGGTGCTAAAAAAGCCGGTGATGAAATTTGGATTGCTAGATATTTACTAGATAGATTAACAGAAAAATATGGATATTATATTGAATATCACCCAAAACCACTTGGAAGAGATTTAGATTGGAATGGTTCTGGTATGCATGCTAATTTCTCTAACAGTGTTTTAAGAACTTGTGGAGACAAAGAGGTCTATGCAAAAATTTGTGAAGCTTTCCGCCCTGTGGTAGATGAGCACATTGCTGTTTATGGTGAATTTAACGATCAACGTTTAACTGGTTTACATGAAACTGCTGCTATTACAGATTTCTCTTGGGGTGTTTCAGATAGAGGCGCTTCAATTCGTATTCCATTAATCACTGTTGAAAAAGGATATAAAGGATGGTTAGAAGATCGTCGTCCAGCTTCAAATGGTGATCCTTATAAAATTGCTGCTAGAATTATTAAAACCGTTAAATCTGCAAAGATTTAATATTCTAATAAATAAATTGTTCATAATAAAAAAGAGCTGCCAAATTTGGCAGCTCTTTTTTGTTTAAATAAATACTAAATTTATTTTGAGGTGAAAATTAAGAACATAAAGATTCCGTATCCTAAAACCAATAAGAATCCTTTAATTCTAGTAATTTGAAACTTCTTTTTAATAAAAACCATAGGCAATAAAACAAAGGCAAATCCAAGCATCCAAAAAATATCGTTTGAAAGAATTTGAGGCTCAGTAACAGGAATTGGTTTAATTAGAGCTGTTAAGCCCAAAACAGATCCTATATTAAAGATATTGGACCCTATTAAATTACCAAGTGAAATAGCTTTTTCTTGTTTAATAGCTGCAATGATAGATGCCGCCAATTCTGGAACACTTGTTCCTATTGCAATAACAGAAACACCAATAACGCCTTCGCTAACACCTATATATTCAGCAAACTGTTTAGCGCCGTCAACTAACCATTCGCTTCCAAAATATAGCGAAACCGCACCAATAAGCAACCAAATGGCAATCTTAAAATTTGAAACTACTGCTAATGTTTCATCAACCTCTTCTACAGCAGTCGCATTTTTTGATTTTTTAATCAGAATAACTAAAAACAGGATAATTCCTAAAAACAAAACTAAGCCTTCTAAAGTACTAAGTAAATTATCATTCCATAAAAAATAATATAACACTAAAGAGAATATCATCATAACGGGCCAATTCATTTTGTAAAAAGACTTATCTACTACAATAGATCCAACCATGGCTATAATACCAAGTACCAAACCAATATTAGCAATGTTAGAACCGACCACATTGTTTATAGCAATAGCAGGCGATCCTGTTAAAGCAGCCTGCAGACTCACCAATAACTCTGGAGCAGACGTCGCAAAGGAAACAACCGTCATTCCTATAACCATTTTTGATATATTGAATTTAAATGATAAAGCTACAGAAGAGCGCACTAAATACTCACCCCCTATAACTAACAAAAAAAATCCAAGAATCAGCCAAACGATACCCATAAATATATTTTTTCACGAAGATAATACTTCAGAAAATTTATTATTAAAATATTTCACATTTATTAACAAAACAGGCCTTTTTCATTTTAAAGTTTAGTTAAACTTTTTTAGCAAATCTTATTATGTAATAATTTTAAGTGAATATTTAAAAACACATAATCATGAAATCTAAAAATGCTTTAAAAATAGGATTAGGCTTAGTAATAGCTATCGCTATATGCACTGTTTCTTTTAAAAGCTTTGCGCACAAAACCCCTAAGGTGTCTTTAACCCATAAGACGGATAGCAAATCAAATGTTATTATAACAATTGACAAATCGACCACGTCAAAAGATTTTGATGATATAAAGAGTATGCTAAATGAAAATGGAATTACCGCTACCTTTAGCAATATTGAGCGCAATGATTTAGGTGAATTAACCGGATTAAACATTGCCTTAGAAGATGGCAATAATAATAAAGCAGCAAGTAAAATATCGAGCAACATACCCATTGCACAAATAACTTTTGGAAGAAAAGATGGCTTACTATTTATTTCTCAAAGCAACTCTGAAAATGGAGCTTTAGGCTTTTTTAACCAACCCAATATGATGCCTTTTGGAAGTGAAAACGACTCCTTAGTTGGACAAAACTTCAATGGATTTGGAAACTTTAATTTTGACGACTTTTTTAATGATGATAGCAATTCATTTTTCTTTAAAGGACAAAATATGACAATAGACCAATTGAGAGAGCAAATGAAAAAACAATTTGAATCTAGCGGAATAAACTTAAATGGTATGTCTTCATTTTTCGAGTCGGAAAGTGGCTCTCCAAACAAATTTAATTTTAAAGACGACCCTAACATCCATAAATTAATCATTATTGATGGTAAGGAATCTGACTTTAAAACGCTTAACAAATTATCAGACGAAAACAAACTGGAGGCTATTGAAGATTTAAAACCTAAAATAGCTATTAGTTTGTACGGTAATAAAGCAAAAGACGGTGCTATTATTGCGACTACAAAATAATTTAAACTCTTAAAAATAGCTTATAAAAAAAGACGCATTTTATGCGTCTTTTTTTATACAATTACTATCTCCTTTTAAATAATTAAACACTACACCAAGCAATAATAACTTAAAAAATAGTTAAATAACTAATTTAATAGTTGTATAACTATAAAAATAGTTATATGTTTGTGATGTGTTAGGGATTAAACGGCATGTTTGAGCTCGCCGACGAAGGAGGAAGCGAATAGCGAAATATTTATATTCATGAGTTCATTAATTTAAAATAGTAACTAACGAATAAAGCCAGACCCTTGTGGTAACTCCCAACTATTAATTGCAAAAGACACATGGAAAAATTAACAAACAAAGAAGAAGAAATTATGCATATTTTATGGAAACTTGAAAAGGCTTTTGTAAAAGATGTACTAGCAGAAATAAAAGGAGACAAACCTCATTACAATACCTTATCTACCATTATTAGAAACCTGGAAGACAAAGGCTATGTTGGTTATAATGCATACGGAAAAACACATCAATACTACCCTATTGTGAGTAAAGAAGAATACAGAAAAGGGTTTATGAGTACAGCAATAGACCATTATTTTAATAATTCGTATAAAAATATGGTGTCGTTTTTTGCAAAGGAAGAAAAAATAAGCGTTGAAGAGCTTAAGGAAATTATTTCATTAATTGAAAAAAACAAATAGGCATGGAATATTTACTAAAAGCAAGTGCGATTATTGTAATTTTTTATACCTGCTATAAAGTTTGTTTGCAACGTGATACTTTTTTTGAACAAAACAGATGGTTCTTATTGGCGGGATTAATTTTAGCTTTATTTATTCCGTTGATTGTAATTCCTATTTACGTAGAAACACAACCTGTAGATTTAAACAATCTTGTTTTTGTTGAAAATGCATCAACTACAAATGCACCGCAACCTTTATTTAGTTTTTCCGCTCTTTTTAATAGTGTTTATTTTATTGGTGTTCTAGTCTTTGTCTTCAGATTTACACTTCAAATAACATCTTTATTACCATTAATTATGGATGGTAAAAAGCAAAAGGTAGGTCGCTATAATTATATAAAAACAACGAAGGACGTATCTCCTTTTTCGTTTTTCAACCTTATTGTTTACAATCCCAAATCATTTAGCGATGTTGAACTAGAACAGATACTAACACATGAAAAAGCACATGTGCATCAACATCATACGCTCGACGTTATCTTGTCTCAATTAGCTTGTATTGTATTTTGGTTTAACCCGTTTATTTGGCTATATAATAAAGATTTAAAACAAAACTTGGAATTTATTGCAGACAAAAACGCTATCAATAATTCCAACTGCAAAAAAAGCTATCAATACACCTTATTAAAAACAAGTATGCCAACTCATCAATTGGCTTTAACCAATAATTTTTACACATCATTAATCAAAAAACGAATCGTTATGTTACACAAATCAAAATCAAAAAAAATCAATCTATTAAAGTACACTTTAGTTATTCCTGTTTTAGCACTGTTTTTAATGAGTTTTAATACGAAGGAAGTGATTATTGAAAAAAAATTAACTTCAACAAATTCAAATTCTTTTAAAGAACTTCCTGTTGTTAATGAATTATCTAATGCTCTTAAACCAAATACAGAAAGCCAGCCTATTGAAAAACCAGTGTTTAACAACCTAACATCAAAAACACCTGAAAGACCATCTTCTAGTTTAGAAGTTGTCATTACTAAGGATTATACCGATAGTGACTTTGAAAAACTAAAAACAAAATTTAAAAATGAAGGCTACACACTAAAAGTAAAAGGTGTTAAACGTAATAATCAAAATGAAATAACATCTATTAAGATTGATGTAAGATCAAAATCTTCAAATGCAAATTATAGCGTTAATACTAGTGATGCCATTGGCCCAATAAAAATAAGTATAGATGATGATGGTAAAAATATTTCCATAGGAAATGGTCACTCAAAAAAAGATAAGCACATGGTTTTTGTTTCAAAAGGTGACAACAAACATGTCATTAAAGGTTCTGATGATGGTTCAAGTGTATTTGTAATAACTGATAATGACGAGGATATTGAATTTGACAATGATGTGAACATTCAAAATTTTGTTGTAAAAAAGGGTGATTCCATCAAAATTAGAAAAATCCATAAAAAAATAAGTTCAGATGATAACAACTCTGGGGTATCATGGACAACTGATGATGACGAAAAAGTAATCATTAATGGTGACGACAGTGATGCCAAGGTAAAAATATTATCAACTGGTGTGAAAGATCCTTTGTTCATATTGGATGGAAAGGAAATTACTAAAGATGAACTGAAATCTATTAATCAAAATAAAATTCATTCAATATATGTTTTAAAAGATGAACAGGCACTCAAAAAATATGGTAATAAAGGAAAAGAAGGAGTTGTCGTATTAAGATTAAAAGATAAAGACACTCCTAATTATATAACTAAAATTAAAGGCTCTGCTTTATACATTGTTGACGGAAAAGAAATAACATCAAAAGAAATGAAAGACATCAATCTTGAAAGCATTAAGAGCGTAGATGTCCTAAAAGGAAAAAGCGCTACAAAAGAATACGGTGATAAAGGAAAGAATGGTGTGGTTATAATTACCCTAAAAAAGGAGTAAATAAAAAATACATTTTATAAAAAAAAAGACACTTTGTAATAAGTGTCTTTTTTTGTGAGCAAAGATGAAATCATCAAAAATTAATAATTTTTAAATGAAATGCCTCTACATTTTTAAAAACTCACATAAAATAGCCCTACAGATATTTCATATTTTTACTAAAAAAGATATTTTAAGTTGCTATTTAAAACTTATTTGCAGATTATAAATAAAAATTTAAAATTAAAATCATTTTTTTACTTACAAAAACGTATTCAAATTCATAGATTTCCATATAATCTCTTGGAAGTAATATTAGTAATTAAGTATCTTCATAAGGTAGTACTTTAATAAACTAATTATTAACCTTAAAAAACTAAAAATTATGATTACACTTGCTCTTATGTTAATTGAAATTATCTTTTCAATTAATTAAACCTAAAATGTAAAACTTAGTCTAGAATAAGTTTTACTATTTTTACAACATGCAAAAGCAAGTATTTAAATTTTTAGCAAAGGTTAATAAAATCATTCTTCCCAGTTTTACAAAAAGGAAATTAGATTTAGCAAAGGCCACTAAACTGCAATTACTAATTATTGGATGGCGTTATTATATAACCAAAAACGCTCTGGATTAATTTATTATTTTAAACGTTTTGCTACGTTGCCCTGATTGAATGTTTACAACATACATTCCTTGTTGATGCATAAACGGAATTGCAATTTTTTGTTGTTTTAAATCGTTTTCATTTAATTCTGTAATTTTTTGTGCTACTGTATTAAATACTGATACACTACTCAATTCTAAATTGCTATTGTTATTAATAACAATTTTGTTATTTAAATAATATACTCTTAAATTATTGTTAGCAAAAACATCCTCAGTATCTAAAGTTGATTTTGATGTAATGTCACTAAATACAATACTAAACCTATCTAAATAGTCACCTGGAGGCAAGTTTGGACTAAAACTAGATTCCGTTAAGTTATGATATGTATTTAAAACGTTATCCTTTATATAAATAACATCTTCGAAATTTTCTACAGCGTCAAGCATAATTGTGTGAGTCCCTTCTTGTGATATTGTTATTCCAATAGGAAATTCATAAGCCGAATCATAAGCTCCAACACCTTGAATAACATACTTTCTAGTTAAATCATTTTCTATAATATAAAACATTTCATCTTCTCTTGGATCAAACATTACGGCATCATATCCTAAATTAAAATCTAAAGTTGCTGGACTATCGGGTAAAAACCCCAAAACAATCTGTCTATGAAACATCTCTGGGTCTTCATATCCAATTCTAATATATCTTTTGGGTTCTTCTTCTAAGGCTGCTTTACTTTTAATGCCTGATGATTTATAAAAGATTGAATTACCTGTATCTTCTTTTTTAAAAATACGTTGTGAATTGTTAAAAGTAATGGTTCCTCCATTGATCGCTTCAACAAAAAAACCTTGCCCTACAGGGATATACTGTGCAGGTGCCAGTACTGAATCAGCACTACCAAGCCCTGCTATTGAACTAATAACAACAGACGGAGGAACTCCTGCTGTTTTATTCCGAATAGCATACCCACCAAGATAGTTTGCTAAAAAATGAGAGTTTGAACCACCATCCACCCAAAATTCAATTTGATCAATAATAGTTGAATTATCATCAATAAATTTATTTGCATCTATAGCAGAAGGGTACGGATTTCCTAATAAAGCACTTTCTCCTGTATTTATTGAAAACGTATAATCACCATCATTGGGCAAACCTTTAAACACATAGTTTTGATTAGCATCTGTAGTTCCGGTACCTTTCATAGTAAAACCAACACCAGGAGCTATATTTGAGTTTTCATTTATTGGATCCCAACCTGAATAACCAGAAGCACTTGGTGAATAGGTATACAACCATTGGCTACTCATTTTTAAAGGAGTTGTAACATTTCCGCTTCCATCTACAACAGCAGGAGTACCATTATAAGGAGATCCCACAATAAAACCTGCCTGTTGTGGTTCAAATGAATTTATACTTGCATCAGTTCCATCAAACAAACCTCCTAATAAAGTAAAAGTTCCTAAGTTATTTGTTACTGGAGATGACCAATAATTATAGCCAAAGGTATTAGAAATACCTTGTTGACCTCTTAACAAACTACCGGTACTTGATGTGTTTACATTAGTACCAGTATGCGTTTGGATTAATTGAGCTTCTCCAACTAAACGTAAATCGCCGCTTATCAAATTAACTCCGTTTTCTACAATAAGTCCAAATCCATCATCAACTAAAACTCCTTTTTTAGATGAACTTGTTACATTAACTTCTATATTAAAAAAATTAACACTTCCTGTTGTTCCTGAAATGGTTAGTGTATCATTTACTGCACTGGTAAAAAACGTGGTACCAGTAGTTGGTATTGATGTTATACCATCATTTATAAAATTACTATTTAAATACAAATCACCCTCATTGTCATGAGTTCCTGTATTTAAATATTCATTATCAAAATAAACAACAGTGAATTGCTCTATTTTAAAAGTTCCATTATTTACAATTTGAAATGGTATATTACCAACTGGTATTTGAGACAAAGAACTAATTGAAACTATAAGACTACACCAAAGTATAAAATATTTTTGTTTCATAACTTAGAAGATTTAGGGGCTATTACCTATAAAGATAGGATTTTAAATACTTAAAAGCATGGCAAATGTTAATTTTTTAAAATAAAAATTGGATTTTAACCCATTTTTATGCATTTCATCGATAAAAAATATTAAATAAAAATGTGATTAATTTATAAATTTATAAATCAAAGTTAGTAGCTCTTCCATTACAATAGGTTTAGTAATATAGTCATCACAACCTGCTTTTAAAGCTTTTTCTTTATCTCCAAAAATAGCATAAGCAGACTGAGCTATAATGGGCAGTTTTGGATTAACCAGCTTGATTTGTTTTGAAGCTTCGTATCCATTCATAACAGGCATGTTTATATCCATTAAAACTAAATCAACATCAGGATTATCATTACAATATTCAACAGCTACTTTACCATTTTTAGCTCTTATATAGTTGATATTTTTTAGCTCTAAAACAGATTTTATAAACTCATAACTAGAATCGTCATCTTCAACAATTAAAACTGTTTTTAATTTTGTGCTTCTATTTCTATCCTCAACTTTACTATTTAGCTCTATTAAGCTATTTTCTTGTTCAAATGGAATCGTAAAAAAGAATGAACTTCCATTCCCTTCCAAAGAGTCAACCCAAATAGTGCCTCCTAAAAGAATTATTAATTTTTTGGCTGTTGAAAGACCAACACCCATTCCTTCATGTTTTCTTCCAAATGATCCATCTGCTTGTCTAAAAACTTCAAAAATAAGTTCTTGATGATCCTTATGAATACCTATACCTGTGTCTTCTATAAAAAACTTAACCATAGTTTTATCATCAACCTGATAGATATTATAACCATAGTTAATATATCCTTCTTCTGTAAATTTTAAAGCATTTTTTAACAAGTTCTTTAAAATCCTTTTTAGCTTTATGGCATCGGTATTTATACTTATGTTTTTATATTCTTTAGGAACTATTAAATTAAGTTCTAAATGATCCTTACCAAGTTTGCCTTGTTCAATTTTCATTAATCTATCAATTTCTAATAAAACTGATTGTAAATTAACTTGACGCTTAACAACCTCTATTTGACCAGACTCTATTAACGAAATATCAAAAAGATCCTCAACAATATCAAGTAAATGCTCGCCACTGGAATTGATAATTTTATTAAACTCAACAACATCTGATTTTGGTGTATTTTCATCAATTAAACTAGATAAACCAATAATAGAGTTTAAAGGGGTTCTTAACTCGTGTGACATGGTTGCTAAAAACTCTGATTTTAAACGATCTGATTCTTTTGATTTTGCTAAGGCTTCTTTTAAATTATCTAAAACCTTAAGCCGTTCTGTTATGTCTCTATGCACTCCTAAAAAGCCAATAATCTCACCATCATCATTAAGAATAGGACCTGCAGAACCTTCAACATAAATTATACTCCCATCTTTTTTTATGTTAGTATACTGTGAGGTAGCAATACTTTCTTTACTCAACAATTTTTCCCAAAAAAGGTCATAATCTCTATTATTGTTTTTAGGATTCTTAATAATTCTAGGGGTTTGTACTCCAATAATTTCATGAGGCTCGTATCCATACATTTTTGTGAACTGAGGGTTTATATACGTAAAGACGCCATCTGTATCTGTCATAAACAGAACCTCCTTTGTGTTTTTTAAAGCATAACTTAATTTTTGCAACGTATAATTAGATTGTTTACGCTCAGTAATATCTCTAAAAATACCTGTTATAAAAGACTGATTATTTGATTCCCAAACAGATGCAGACATTTCTAATAAAAATTCCGTACCATCTTTTCTTATGGCAGAAAGTTCTGTAATTTGACCAATTTTATTTCTCAACCAAATTTTAACTAATCGCTTAGTATCTAAATTAGGTTTTGTATTTATATACTTATTTGGAAAAATTTTTAGTATTGATTTATTGACTATTTCACTTGAGTGATAGCCAAATATTCTTTGAGCAGCTTCATTCCAGGATCTAATAGAACCATCTTCTTCAATAGTTATTATGGCATCTACGGCGGTTTTAATGATAGATTCATTTAACCTTTCAGATTTTACAACTTTTTCTTTGAGACATTCTACCTCAGCTAAAAGCTGTTCCATTGTTTTATTTTCATTTTCCATAATGGACTAACTTATAACTCTAAATGCAAATATTTTTTCATAACGTTGTATAATACCCTTTTTGAAACGGGTTTTGAAATATATTCATTACATCCTGCTTTCATAGCCAAAGCTTCATCTTCTGCCATGGCATAGGCTGTAACAGCAATAATAGGAATGGTTGTGTTTGCTTTTCGTATCTCTAAAGTGGCTTCATATCCATTAAGGATGGGCATTTTAATATCCATTAATACTAAATCTATATTTTTATTTTCATTAAATAAATCTACTGCTTCTTGTCCGTTTTCAGCTCTAATAATTTGAAAATTGAAAACTTTTAAAACCTCTCTTATATATATAAAATTGGTTAATTCATCTTCTGCAACTAAAATTGTTTTCTCCACTGTGTTATTTTTGAACATGTCTTCCTTTACCATAGATACATATGTTTCTTTTTGATTTACAGCAATAAATGGTATTGTAAAAATAAATGTGGCTCCACCTTTTAAAGTATTCTCTAACCATATACTACCTCCTAATAACTCAACTAAACCTTTAGCTATAGAAAGACCTAAACCGGTACCTGTTCCTGCTTTTGTATATTCGTTATCAGCTTGACTGAATCTTTTAAAAATTATTTTTTTATCTTTTTCATTAATGCCTATACCGGTATCTTTTACATAAAATTTAATTTTATCCTTATCTATACTATATCCAAATGTTACTGACCCTTGTTTAGTAAACTTTAAAGCATTTTCAATTAAGTTAGATAATATTTGTACCAGCCTATTTCTATCTGTTTTAACAAAACAATCATTATCACCTAATGATTTATGAATTTCTATAGATACGTCTTTTGTTTTATTTTGGATTGAAAATTGAAAATATAAGCTATCTATTATTTCATTTAAATTACAAGTGTCTAAATTTATTGATAATTGTTTTGCTTCTATTTTAGAAATGTCTACAATATCAGAGATTATTGCTAAAAGGCGCTTTCCTGCTTCTTGAATTAATTCAATAAATTTTTTCTTTTTATTGACATCTATAAGATCATCATCTAATAAACTAGTAAACCCTAAAATAGCATTCATAGGTGTTCTAATTTCATGAGACATATTAGTGAGGAAGGCTGTTTTTAATTTTTCACTATGCTCGGCTTTTTCTTTTGCTTTTTTTAGTTCAACTTTTTGGTCTCTGAGTTCAGTAATATCTGTTAAAACTCCAATTAAAAACCGATTATCACTTTCATCGACATATCTTATTATTTTTGTTAAAACTGTCCTTGAATCTCCTTGGCTTGTTGTTAAACTATCTTGCTTAATATGCTCTTCTCCATTTTCAAGTACTTTTTCATCAATCTTATTAATACAATTGAATTCTTCTTTAGATAAACCTTCTGTAAACTTTTTTCCTAAAACATCTTCTCGCGACACTCCAAAAATGTCACAAAACGCATTATTTATAATGATTAGCCTACTCTTTTCATCTTTAACAAAAACAGGGTCAGCTAAATTATTTAAGATATTATTGAGAAAGTTTTTACTTTTATGAAGCTCGTAAGTACGTTCTTTAACTTTTTCGGATAGTTTTGAATTAAAAGTATTTAACTTAAAGTAAGCTGCTTTTAATTCGGTAATTGAGCTCTCTAGTAACTTTTCTTCGTGTTTGCTTAAAACATCATCCAATTCTGTATTTTCTTCGTTCTTATATAGCAGTTTTAATTCTTGAATAAAATGTCTTATTGGATCTGAAATACTTTTAGAAACTGTAACAGCAATTATAATACTAGCTAAAATAAAAACTGCCAAAACCAAACAAAACAAAACTATATTCTGTTTGGTTGCTTTCACACTCTCGTTATAAATTTGATCTGCTTTATTCTGTGCAAAATCAGTTATTACTTTGGCTTTATCATAAACTTTATCGCTCCTACCTCTTACTTGCTTTTCAAATAAACCATAGGCTCCAACAATATCTTCCTTTTTCTTTAAATGAATAACATCATCTACTAGTTCTTTATAATGACTATAAGCTACCGCAAGACTATCAACACTGTTTTTATCTCCTAAATATCTACTTCTAATATCTTTAAGTGACTCATTAACCAAACTATCAGAGGTAAAAATAATTTTAAGATACTCTTCGGCTTCTACATTATCATCATCCAATATAAAATGATCCATATTATGAGTCATTAATTCAATATTTCCTCCAACATCTCTAACAGCGTTACTAACCACCAACGGGTGATCATACATATTAAATAAATATTTATTGACATTACTTATTTCGTATAATGCAAAAAGTCCCAATACTAGAATAAAAGCTAGTAATGTCGAGAAAGCTATGACAAGTCGTGTACGGAACCTAAGTTTTTTCATTAGATAATTAGTTTTGTTCTAGTTAATATAGAAAACCATTGTAAAACTCTTCATTAAAATAGAAAAAAACTATGATTATTATCAGGAAACAATCACTCTCAGGGCACTAACCACAATAATAACAGCTGTTTACAACTTCAAATGGTTTTAAAAATAGTTTCTCATTATCACTCTTTTAAAAAATATAGATATAAAAAAAGAGAATAACTCAATTAAGAACTATCCTCTTGTTTTTGTTATCAACCAACCAATAAATAACAAGACAAATTAACAAATACTTTATTGTTTAAAACATGACAAAAATCATGTTTTGATTTTTTTTTCGCTAAACTTTAATTGTTATAAAATATAGGTGTAATTTATTTTGAAAGATTACTAATAAATAAAGCCTTTATGCCGTTACATACTATGAAACTCAATTAAATTTGCTTCATAATATTGATCTCCCAGTTTAGTTAATAAGTTTTTAATTACACTACTATCTCCATCTATAGCGATAGCAGAATATCCAGTGTTATTTAGTTTACCCAATCTTAAATCAATAATATTAATATGCTTGGAAGCTAATGCAGATAGTAATATTAAAAGAACACCCGGTGCGTTATGGTGTTTAGTCAAAATAACTTTGTCATTTAAAGCTAAGTTTAACTTGACGCCATCCATTTCTAATAAATACACACCTTCATGGTAATAATTTGGCAATTCGGCGTTTTCTTTATAAATCAATTTGTTAAAAACACCAGTATCTGTTCCCTTCATAAAGTCTATGGCACTTTTAACATTTCCGTTATCTTTTTCAATAGATAAAAATGCAATAGCGGTCCCATCGTTATTAGACTTTAATCTTGCGGTTTCAACATTAATACCTTCTGAAGCTAGGGTGTTAAACAATGACGAAATGACTCCTGGATGATCTAAATGTTCTGAAAACAACCCATTGACTTTAGTCTTGGTCATCTTAGGTATTTCGTTAGTGATTGTAATTGACTTACCCCATTTTCTAATTCTAATGGCATTATAGTCTCCCATACCAGTAGAATTTTTATAAATATCTACAAATTCTAAAAACGAACCTCCAAAAGAAAAATCTGGTATAATGCGCCTTTGATCATCATTTAATCGTTGGTTTAATAATTCAATACCCTTGTTTAAAACGGTATACTTTACTTTTAAATCATGGTCATCAAAAATGGTACGATTTTCTGGAATTAATTTTGAATAACTAACATAACTCTCATAACCGGCCTCTTGAATATATTCTAAACTTTCTTTAAAATTCAAGCCATAATAACGTACATGATGCGTATCGGTTCCTACACATACCGGGATTTGAAGCTCTTTAGCACGCCTTAAAATACTCTTGATAGGATACACACCAACTCCTTTAAATTTACCGGCCATATTAACATCTAAAGACAAATTTCTGTCGGCAATAAGCTCTAAAAGTGTTCTAAATTTATTGGCTAATGGGTGTGAACTAGTTTCAAAATTGAGTAATGCTTCTGGCATATCAACATTTAATTTTGGCAAATCTATATGTCCAATAATTTGAATCATATCACCAAAACATTCAATCATCTGAATCATTTCATTAAAATAACCATCCCAGTAAGCTTCTAAACTTCCTCTTATTTTCAATAATTCAAGAGCTTCTTCTTTAGAGCCATCGTATGGCAAGCCTTCGGGAGCAAAATGAACAGATCCTATCACGTAATCGGCATCCTCTGCCTGAAATATTTTAGACCGACTCCACTGTAATCCCAAATCGGGTCCCATCCATTCTAATTCAACACCGTATTTAATGTTTATTTGCCCTTCGTATTTTTTACGAAGATTAGCAATACGCTTAGGATAATTTAAATACGATTTATTACCCCTGATAAACTTAACATTTGTATCTCTTTCTGCGGTATACCTAAAACTTGTTAATCTTGGCGAGTGAATTATAAAAGTAATACTTGGGTGATTGGCTTCAATAGCCTTATCAACAATATCTTCTAATTTATCAATCCCGTGTTTTACATGATCTCTTTCTGTACCTGCATGAATACCATGTGTTTCCCAAATAAATTCGTTAAGCTTTCTCATCAATCAATATGCATTAATTTGCTTTTAAAAAACCAAATTTAACCATTGAAATAGAATAAATAGCTAAATACCGATTGTTTTCAATATTTTTTAAAAAGAAATCTTAATTGCCTATAAAAATATTCTAAATTGAATAAGATATTGTGAATTTAATAAAGTCTATTTCTAAACAGTTTAGCGTTTAGCGTCTCACTCATATTATTTGCAGTTTATTCTATTTTTAGAAACCTTATTCTTTCTTACATATCAATCTTCTTTTTTTTGCTCAACAGTCCAGTCGTAATTAATTTTTCGTTTTAAATAATCTTTTAAAGGCTCCAACCCTATTTTTTTTCTTCGCTGGTCTACATACTCTGGGTCAACAATAGGAAATGGCTCTAAGGTTTTATCTGGTTTATAACGAAATTGCATTCCATAAATTTGTGGCTTATCATCGTTAACCAATACCCTATCTTGTATTTTAGCATATTCCATACAACTTCCTTCTCCTTCCAAACAAGACTGCTTTATTTCTTCCAGATATTTTTTTCTAACAGAATCATCCTCATGATGGTTAATAACCAACAATGGAGCGTCTGCCGCCAACTTCCCAACATTAGAATACTTTGGCCAGCCATATTTGGCTATTAATTGTTGAATTTTGCTATAATTGTCTTGAGCTATACGTTTCTTCATATTCCCTAAAGGATAATACCACTGTGGGATATATCCGTTTTCCATGTAAAACTTTTTAGCTTGGTCAACATAGAAGTCTAAAACCTGATCTTTTAAAATAATATTCAGTAATTGTTTTGTGTACTCAGGTTGTTTAAGCACCCCATTTTTTTTCTGAAACTTCTCCATTTGCTCATTTTCAATAGTCGACCAACGTGGGTCATCTATCAATGCATATAAATCTGTATCTGCTAAAGCCCATAGAGAAGAATCTGTTTTTAATGCTTTCTTCAAATAATAAAAAGCACTATCTTTTTGAAAGGTCAAGGCGTATGCACAGGCAAGATTATAGGTGTTTTTTTGGTGATTAGGTGCTTTGTTATAAAGCTCCTTATAAGCCTTAATAGCTTCATCTAATTTTCCTTGCTGTCTCAAACTATCTCCTTTAGAAACAGATTGCTGTGCAAGGCACAAATTACTCATTAAAATAAAAATAACAATGTTGTATATAGGTTGCATGATTTTAAGATTTTTGTTTTAAACTATTAAAGGTTCCTTTTAGTATTTTACAAATCATAAACAAAGCAACTCCCAGAACTGGAGTAATCAAAGCTGTTGAAATTCCTTGGAATATTAAATTGGGGGCAATACCGCCTGCTTTTCCAATAAAATAGAAACTGTGCATTAACCCTAATAACAATGATAGAATACCTGAAATAAGTATCCAAAATGCTGCTATGTCTATTTTTGAATTATGATATTTTACTAATTCTTGGTATTCTGAACTATTTTTTGACTTTATTTTTTTAACAAAATGACAAACTGCTTTTGCACTAAAAATGACAAAAACAATAATAAATTTTAAATCTCCGTTTGTAATAAACTCTGTAAAAGGCATTCTCATAATTAATTAGTTTTTAAATTGAGCACCAAAATTATCGTTAAGAAGACCTTAAAAATCTCTTTTGCGATGAATGAAAGAATTAAATACGGATTTAACAGCTTTTATTAACTAGTGGATATTAGTGGTCTTTTTACGTTAAATCAATAGCTAAATCAATCATTCGTCTCAATTTTTAGAAATCTTTCTTTTTATTATGCATATTTGTGATAGTGTTTTTATTAAAAACAAAATGACCAACTATATTTTACAATCGGAAAGAACTCTACTGAGGTACCTTACAACTAAAGATGCAGAACATTTTTATAATCTTAATCTTGATCCTGAAGTATTAAAATATACTGGTGACGACCCGTTTAAAAATATTGATGCTGCCAAAGAGTTTCTCGAAAAATACGATCAATATAAAAAATACGGTGTGGGTAGAATGGCTGTAATTGATAAAAAAACCCATGAATTTTTGGGTTGGTGTGGGCTTAAATATTCACCAGAACTTGACGAATATGATATTGGTTTTCGGTTTTTTAAGAAATATTGGAATAAAGGTTATGCGACTGAAACTTCAAAAATTTTTATTGATTTTGGCTTTCACGAACTTCAATTAAACCGAATAGTTGGGAGAGCTATGATTGATAATGTTGCTTCCGTTAAAGTATTACAAAAAATTGGCATGACTTACAGTAAAGAATTTGATTTTGACGGCCATAAAGGTGTCGTCTATTCGATTATTAAAAACCGTTAAAAATGTCATGAAATACATTAAAATTTTTCTAAAATCTATTACCACTTTAGTCCTAATTTTAGCAGGTTATATGCTGGTTATTTTAGTTATAGATTATTATAAAACAGATTATCTAAAAATCAATAACCATCCAGACTCAATCAAAAACTCCTATGTTATAAACAATGTCAATATTGTACCTATGACGAAAGATACAATATTGAAGCATAAATCTATTTTAATAAAAGAAGGTCTTATCAAAAAAATAGCAGAAGCCGATTCTTTACACATTGATGGCTATGATATCATCAATGGAAACAATATGTTTTTATCTCCAGGACTAATTGACATGCATATCCACTTATGGGATAGATATGAATTGGGACTTTATCTAGCCAATGGCGTTACGGCAGTCAGAAATCTTTGGGGATATCCTATGCATTTAAGAATAAAAAAAGATATAGAAAATGAGAATATACTTGTCCCTATGTTTTTTACTTCAAGTCCGAAATTGACTAGCTCAAATGATCTTGGAGATGACAAAGTACAAATCAAAACAGCAGATGAAGCTAAAAAATTAGTAATTGAATACAAGAAAAAAGGATTTAATTTTATTAAAATATATGCAGGTTTAAATAAAGAACTTTTTAAAGCTATTACAGAACAAGCAAAGGTTTCAGACATTAAAATTGTTTCGCATCCTAATAGAAATATGCCCTACTTAAAACAGTTTAATTCTCAAATTGTAAGCATGGAGCATATGGAAGAAATAGTTCAAGAAGGTTTAAAATTTAATCTTGATAGCACTAACGTCAAACCTATAATACAAAAATTTATTACAACAAAAACGGCTTTTTGTCCTACTCTAATAGGTTACTATAAAATTTATGAAATGTTGGAGCAAGACGAAAATACCCTAAGCCCTAATCTTTTGAAATACATCAACCCATTAATCCAAATAACAGATAGCAAAACTCAATATAATAGATGGAAATCTGAAAAAAAACTGACTCCCTCTATTACAGAGACCATCTATAAACAGCATCAATTTCATTTATACGCACTAAAACAGATGCAAAAAAGTGGTGTTAATATTATTTGTGGCACAGATGCTGGTATTGGTATTACTGCTCCAGGTTATTCTTTGCACGAAGAACTAAATCTTTACAAAGAAGCAGGTTTAAGTAATTATGAAACACTAAAAACAGCCACAATAAACCCATCTAAAACTCAAGAAGAGTTTGAAAATATGGGCACTGTTGAAGAAGGTAAAATTGCAAATCTATTATTAACAAAAACCAATCCTTTAAAGGATATAAAAACTTTAAAATCTCCTGAATGGGTTATGGTAAAAGGACATAAAATTAACCAGAACACTTTATCGCTATTTTTTAATAAAGCAATAAATAGAAACGGCTTGGTAACAACAGCTATTCGTTATGCTGAATATTTGTTTGTTGAGAAATAATGAGATGTTAAACTTTTAATCTATCACATTTATTGTAATTAGAGCTTATTTTCTATTACTTATCTTCTTTTTCAATATCTAACTGTAATCTGTTTTTACCAAAATCTAGTGTACGAATTGGGAAAGGAATATTAACACCTTCATTATCAAAGTGAGTTTTAATAAGTTTGATGGCTTTATGTTTTGCTTCAAACTCTTGTTTTGTACTAACCATATCAACCCAAAAACGTGTAATGAAATTTATGGAACTATCACCAAACTCCGTAAAGAAAAACTCTACATTTTCCCCTTTTTTTTGATTAAAATTTTCAGAGATTACTCGCAATACTAAATCTTCAACTTTCTGCAAATTACTTTCATAACCTATACCACAGCTTACAGAAATTCTACTACGTTTGCTTAAAGAATAATTTGTAAAGGTATTTTCTATAAATTTTGAATTGGGAATAATTACATAATTATTATCGGTTTTACGCAATACTATGTTACGTAAACTTATTTCTGAAACAAAACCTTCTGTATCATTCGTTTCAATAAAATCATTAATCCTAATATTAGGCATAAACGATAATATCAAGCCGCCAAACGTATTGCTTAAAGTTCCTTGAAGAGCTAAACCAACAGCAAGTCCTACTACTCCTGCTCCGGCAAGGACGCTTGTTAAAACCTTATTGAGATTTAAAACTCCCAGTGCGATAAAAAATCCAACTAAAAATATAGAAACAAAAACAATCTTAGCAACGATATCTTGTATGGATTTTTGACTGATTTGAACTAACAAAAATTTTCGTAATAAGTTTCGAACACCCTTTGCTATAAAGTAAAACATTATCATAATGATAATGGCCAAAATAAAGTTTGGCAATTTTAAAATAATAGCATCTAGCCATCCGTCTAATTTATCCCAAAGTTTACTTATTGCATTTTCAAAGGAAAATCTGTCATTCATATTAAAAAAAGTATTGTGTTCAAAATGATATTCATTTACATTAAAACATCCTTATTTTCACATTATAGTATATGTATATTTTCTTGACAAGGATGTTTTGTTAAAATATAGAATAATTTTTAAATTTTATCAATAAACTTAAAGTATTAGTTAGTAGAAACATATATGTAAAAAAAAGATTCTGAACATCTATTGTATTTAGAAGTGATTTTATTCTTTCTGCATTGGTAATCAAAACTCAAGGAAATGATTTATTGAAACAATTTATTTCCCGATACAAAAATTAGCAAAAATATTACCTAACAGATCGTCATTGGTAATCTCTCCTGTTATTTCCCCAAAATGATATAAAGCCTGACGGATATCAATGGCCATTAAATCTCCCGATAAATTAGTATCTAAACCATGCTTTACTTTTTGAATTTCTTCAAAGGCTTTTAAAAGCGAATCATAATGACGTGAATTGGTAATTATCGTTTCGTTATTTCTTAAAGCACCAGTATTTATTAAATTAAGAAGCGACGTTGTTAGTTGTTCTACACCAAACCCCGTTTTAGCAGAGAGTAACTGAATTTCCGGAATGTCCTTTCGCATTACAGCAACCTGAGAATCATCTATTTGATCAATCTTATTTGCTATAACAATCAATGGTTTTTGTGGATATTTATTTTTTATTTTTTCTAGCTCGACTTTAAATTGCGATTCTAACACTTCAAATTGGGTGCTATCAAACAAATAAATAACTACTTGAGCTTGGTCTATTTTTTCGAATGTTTTTTTAATACCAATACTCTCAACAACATCTTTGGTATCTCTAATACCAGCAGTATCAATAAACCTGAACCCTATTCCTCCTATTGAAATTTCATCCTCTATAGTATCTCGTGTCGTCCCTGCTATTTCTGAAACAATAGCACGCTCTTCATTCAACAAAGCATTTAAAAGTGTCGATTTTCCAACATTAGGTTCGCCTACAATGGCAACCGGAATACCGTTTTTAATCACATTACCAACGGCAAAAGAATCTATTAATCGTTTTAAAACAAATGTTATTCTTTCTATTAGTTCCTTGAATTGTGTTCTATCAGCAAATTCGACATCCTCCTCAGCAAAATCAAGTTCTAACTCTATTAGTGATGCAAAATTTAAAAGCTCTTCACGAAGTTTTGCTATTTCAGATGAAAAACCGCCTCGCATTTGTTGCATGGCTATTTGATGTGAGGCTTCATTGTCACTCGAAATTAAATCAGCTACCGCTTCCGCCTGACTTAAATCTAATTTACCGTTTAAAAACGCTCGCAAAGTAAATTCACCAGCCGTTGCCATTCTGCAACCCTTTCGAAGAAATAATTGAATTATTTCCTGTTGAATATAATTAGATCCATGGCATGAAATTTCTACAACATCTTCGCCTGTATACGAATTTGGGTTTTTGAAAACAGATACTAAAACCTCATCAATCGTTTTATTCTCATCAACAATGTGTCCTAAGTGAATCGTATGTGTTTTTTGATTGCTAAGTGACTTTTTAGGCGTAACTGACTGAAAACAAGCATCTGCAATTTTTATAGCATCTTTCCCAGAGAGGCGAATAATAGCAATTGCACCCGCTCCTGATGGTGTTGCTAATGCTACAATGGTATCTTGATGAATCATAAATAAGTTACTCAACTAAATAAATTCCGTCTGACTTGATATCGATTTGTTTTTGTTTGTATAACGAACCTACCGCCTTTTTGAAGTTTTTCTTGCTCATTTGAAGCTGCTCTTTAATAGCTTCTGGACTCGATTTATCTGTAAGATTTAAAAAACCTTCGTGGTCTTGCAGCTCTTTCATGATTCGGTCGGCATTAGGCTCTATACTTCTGTAACCGATCTGACCCAAAGAAATATCTAATTTGTTTCCTGGACGTATTTTTTTAACAATACCTTCTAATTTATCGCCAATACTTAAATCTTGAAAAATAGCATCTTTGTAAATTAACCCTGAATGTTTTTTATTAACAATAACATTCATCCCAATATCAGAAGGATGAGAGACTATTAAATCGACCTTATCAAACTCTTTAACTGTAAGTTCTTTGTTATCTAAAAACCGATTTGTTTTACTTGATGCTACTAACCTATTCGTTTTTTCGTCCATATAACAATAGACTAAATACCAACCGCCTGGCTTCATTTTAAAAGCCTGCTCTTTAAATGGGCAAAATAATTCTTTTACTAAGCCCCAGTCTAAAAAAGCTCCATAATCTGTAACTTGATTACAACGTAACACAGCAAAATCATCAAGTTGAATATAGGGTTTATCTGTGGTTGCAACAGGTCGTTCTTCATTATCAAGATACACAAACACGTCTATTTTATCCCAAATTTTAAAATTTTCGGGTACGTATCTGTTTGGCAACAACACTTCATTCCCTTCTTCATCGGCAATATAAAGTCCTTGTACTGCTTCTCTAATAATCTCTAAAGTATTTATTTTTCCTAAATGTATCATGCTGCAAAGGTAATGATATTCGTGTTTTTTAAATAAAAAAGCGTTGCAATATTGCAACGCTTTAAAATGGTACTATATTTAATTGTTTATTAATAAACAGATTCTTTTTTAAAATGTTTAGTTAGTAAATAATAAACAACCACTCTATATTTATTTCTGTTAGACTTTCCATAAGTTTCCATAACTGAATCTAAACCTTTATCTAGCTCTGGTCCATCTTTTAAGCCTAATTTTTTAATTAAGAAATTATTTTTAACTGTTGCTAGTTCTGACTCATCTGAACCTGAAACAGTTGCAGAGTCTGCATTATAAATTGATGGTCCACAACCAATAGTAACTTTAGTTAATAAATCCATGTCTGCAGTCACACCACACTTGTCTTTTAAATCTGCAGCATATTTTACAATTAATTCATCTCTTTTACTCATAATTAAAGGTTTTTATTTTTTTTATGTTGGACTTTTGTGTTCTAAAGATATTAATTAAGACACAAATTATCCTAAAAGTCACCCAATTTTTAAATCATTTACACTATAAACTCAAAATATTTAAGAAGAATTTCATCATTTATAGTTCTAGGCGTAAAAATCTCAAGAAGTTTTGGACCTTCAGATTCATTATAAAATACTTCTAATTTATTTTTAATCTGCTTTTCTGAAGTAGCATTCAAATATTCAAAACCATACATTTTGCTTAAGTATTTGGCATTAAGGTCGTGTTTAGTTTCAAAGAATTTATCGAAATTTTCTGTGTTTTTGTTACCTGGAAGTATTCTAAAAATACCTCCACCTTGATTATTAATCACAATAATTCTGAAGTTTTTGGGAATGTAATTATTCCACAAGCCATTACTATCGTAAAAAAAGCTTAAATCTCCCGTAAGAAAAACGGTTGGGTTTTCGTTAACAACAGCACAACCAACAGACGTACTTGTACTACCATCAATACCGCTTGTACCTCTATTACAAAAAACCTGAAGTGTTTTGTTAAGATTAAACAACTGAGTATACCTAATAGCTGAACTGTTACTTACTTGTAACACAGAGTTATTTGGAATAGATTTTAAAACCAAATCAAATGCTTTAAAATCGGAATACGGTATTTGTTTTAAATACAACTCATGCTTTTCTAATCGGTTTTCTTTTACCAAAGACCAAGTGTCTTTGTAATCACTCTTTACATAATGGGTGATTTTTGGTAATAGGTTTTCAAAAAACTGATTAGGCGTTGTTTCAATATGAATGCTTAAACAAAAAAATGTATCATTAGCTCGTTTTTTATCAATATGCCAATGATGTTTAGGCTGAAATTTTCTTAAAAATGCTTTTATTTTTTTTGATACAATTAAACCACCAAACGTTAACAAAATATCGGGTTGTAATTGTTTCTGTTCTTCCACTGACAAAGGGGCTATAAGCTGATCTATACTAGAAAAAAAACTGGGATGATGTAAATTGGAGGTTGTTTCTGTTAAGACGATAACACTGTCGTCTTTAGAAAGTTCTTCCAACCATTTTTGCTCAATTTTGTTAGGACCGTTAACGCCTACTAAAATCATTTTCTTTGAAGATGAATTCCAATATTCCAAACATTCCTGAAACGTATAAGCTTCTACGGTCTTAACTTTACTGCTAACATCAATAACCTTAGGTGCTACACTTAACTTATCTACAGTCTCATAAAGCGGTTCATCAAAAGGAATATTAATATGAACCGGTCCGCTATTGGCACTTGCTATATTAATAGCGGTATTTATTTCAAATTCATTGTGTTCTTGAATATCTTTTTGAAATCCTAAAAAACGCTCCAATTTTCCCTCAATAGTTTTCATTATCGGCAAATCTTCGGTAATTGGAATATTATTTTCGTCTTTTAAATCTAATTTAAGGTTTGCCGAATGTAAAATATGATTTGCAAAAACAAGCTTTTGGTTAATCGTTTGTCCATCGCCTATGCCAATTAAATGCTTAGGTCTATCGGCAGATAATACGACCAATGGAATATCGCTATAAAATGCTTCTGAAATTGCAGGATAATAATTAAGCAACGCACTACCAGAAGTACATACTAACGCTACCGGATGGTTTAATTGCTGCGCTATTCCCAATGCAAAGAAACCAGCACAACGTTCATCAACAATACTATAGCATTTAAAAAAATCATCATTCGTAAATCCAATGGTCAATGGGGCATTTCTGCTTCCAGGAGAAATTACAATATGCTTTATTTTTTTTGCCTTACAAAGTTGAATTACCGTTTGGGCGAGAGGAATTTTAGGGTATAACATAACTATCTTTATTCTATAACAAAAGTATGAAATAGGTAGTACATAAACCTATTACAAAATAGTTTTAATAGTCTTTGATTTTGAAACAGTTTCTTCCCATTCCTTTTCTGCATCAGACGTTTTAGTTATCCCTCCACCAACATAAATAAGAGCTCTATTGTCTATAATTTGCATGCAACGTAAGTTTACGTATAGTTGTGTACTTTTTTTGGTAATTGAATAGGCTCTGTTTTCAATATTTCGTTTACTAGACCTAGGTTTTAGTATCAAATCGTAATTAAGTTCTCCTAAATATCCTGAATAAAACTCACGGTTATAGTGTTCTTTTTTTAAAATAAACTCTTTAGCTGCCATTTTAGGAAGACCACAAACCGCTGGCGTTGGGTGTAACCTAGAAATAAGGTCTTTTAAATTAAAGTCCTTTAACTTTAAATTAGCCGAAATCATGGTTCTTAAATGCAGTAAATTTCCAGCTTTTACCGTTTCAACATCTGAAATTTTTAAATTTTCAACAAACGGTTTTAAGTTTTCTATAATAAAATCTGTTACTATTTGCTGTTCTGCTTGCTCTTTATCTTTCCAATCAACATCTATACGTCCTTTATATTCTTGAGTTCCTGCCAATGCCATCATTGAAAAATGATTACCTTCAATTTTCATTAACGTTTCTGGAGTAGCACCTAACCATAACCCAATTTGGGGATGGTACCAACAATATACAAAGGCTGATGGATAATTTACGAGCAGCTTTTCAAAAGTTTGAAAAAGATTAAATTCAGAAAGCTTTACCATTTCTTGTCGTGACAAAACTACTTTATGAAATATCCCATTTTCAATGGCAGCAATACCATTTTCTACCAGATTAATATGTTGTTGCCTTTCTTCATTAGTAACAGAAAAATCGTTATTTCTTAATGCTATCTTATTTGTAGACGTATAGTTATTAAGTTCAATAAATTCAGAATTTTCTAAAGGAATTAAAATACTTGTTAGACTGTCATCAAACGGTGCAAAAACAAAACCAGACACTTTATAATCGTCAACATAATGCAATTTATTGTCTGTTTGTAATAATGCCTTAACTGTAGAAGAATTTGGTTTTCTATAGGCTACAAATGGTAATTGTTTGTTATAATGTTTTTTAATAGTTTTAAAAAACTCGTCTGAAGTAGCCAAATCTATTTCTTTTTGGGTAATGAAATGGTCGATAATTTACAAACAGATATTAAATTATCGTTGTCATCGGTCACTCTAATATCTAATAATTGTGTGGTTTTCCCTTTATGTAAAAAAGTTGCTTTTGCATAAACAAAACCTTTTGTAACACTTTTTAAATGGTTTGCTGTAATTTCTATACCACGTACAAAAAATTCTTCGGTATCAACAAAAATATTAGATGCAAAACTACCAACACTTTCGGCCAGTGCTGCTGTTGCTCCTCCATGAAGCACACCATCTGGTTGATACACTTTTGGTGTTACTGGCATTCTGGCTATCAAAAAATCACTCCCGTAGTCTATCATTTCAATATCTAAGGTCTCCATTAAGGTGTTTTTACTCACTAAATTTGCTTGAGCTAAAACCGCTTCTTTAGTTAATTGCATAGAAAAAATGTATTTTTAAAGTCGAACTGTAAAAGTACAAAACCAAAGCTTAAAATGAATTCAACTGAAAGAGAAATATCGTTTCAAGTTACCAATACCTATTCTACATTAAATTCGTTAACTAGCAAAACAAAATATATCTGGTTTGTTTGTCATGGTATGGGGTATTTAAGTCGTTATTTCTTAAAATATTTTGATGCATTAAACCCAAAGGAACACTATATCATTGCCCCACAAGCACCAAGTAAATATTATATATCTCCTAACTTTAAACATGTAGGTGCTAGCTGGCTTACAAAAGAAGAAACTGAATCAGAGACCGAAAACATCATGCGCTATTTTGATGCTGTTTTTAAAGCAGAAACATTTCCTAAAGATTGCCAATTAATTGTTTTAGGCTATTCGCAAGGTGTCTCTGTGGCTATGCGCTATATAGCAAAACGACAATTGTTATGCCATCAACTTATATTGCTGTCTGGTGGCATCCCAAAAGAATTAACAAAAAATGATTTTGAGTTTTTAAGAGAAAAAACCAAAGTGCAGCTAATTTATGGAACAAATGATGAGTATTTAGACAACGATAGAATGATCTATGAAACAAATAGAGCTCAGGAATTATTTGGCGATAATGTAAAAATCACTCCTTTTGAAGGAAACCATAACGTAAATAAAGAGATTATAAACCATATTATAAAACCATGAAAGTTCCTACTTTAGAAAATGAGCGTGTAAAACTATCCTTATTAGATTTAAGTAATTACAAGCATTTGTTACCCATAGCTCAGCAAGAAAACTTGATTCAATATTCTCCAAGTGATATTTCATCACCTGAAAAATTGAAAAACTATGTTGAAATTGCTGTAGATCACTATTACCATAAAACAGCTATTCCATTTATTATTTTTGATAAAGTTAAAAACGCTTATGCAGGAAGTTCTCGATATATGAATATAAACTGGAACTATAAAGTTTTGGAAATAGGCTCCACATGGATTGGCAGGGAATTTCAAGGAACGGGATTAAATACTCATGCAAAATTTTTAATGTTGGAATACGCCTTTGAAATCTTAGGTTTTGAAAAAGTAGAATTCAGAATTGATGAACGTAACGTACGCTCCAGAAAAGCAGTTGAAAAACTTGGTGCTACGCTAGAAGGTATTTTACGTAAAAACGTGTATTTAAAGGATGGTTTTAAACGCAACACCTGTTGTTATGGGATTTTAAAAGAAGAATGGAGCACTAAAAATAACTGATTTTCAGTAACTTAATTTAAAGCTTTTTTTATACCTTCTTCCAAAAGTGGTTCCATTACTAAATATCCGTCTTTGTTTGGGTGTACAGTATCAATTCCTAATTCTTTTTTTAAACCATTAGATGCATCTGCCATAGCCGAAAAGTAGTCTACGTAAATAATATTGTTTGCTAAAGCATATGATTTTAAAAGATCGTTAAGTTTAATTACTTTTTCTGTAGGTATTATACTTGGTCTCCAAGGAAAAGAATTCGCTGGAAGCACCGAACACAACACTACTTTTATATGATTTGCTCTAGA
>JBNKYB010000010.1:0-50390 GCA_050300615.1 Flavobacteriaceae bacterium
TTCTTCCATAACAGGTTTTACAGTACTTTCTGGTAAGTCGGCAATTTTAATGTACATTAAACCATCTACAGAGTTGTTAAATAATGGGTCTACATTAAAGGCCACTAAGCGTGCATTTTGTTTAATATATTTTTTAAGAAGAACAGGTAAGCGTAAGGCTCCAGGTTCTACTTCGTCAATAATTTTATCAAACTTATTTAAATCGGCTTCGGTTTCATCAAAAACAAAATCTTTATCGGCGTCTTTAAGCTTTACTTTAAATTCCTTTTTAGGATGTACATATTGTGCTAAATAGGGGTCGTAATAATGAGATTTCATAAATTCAATCATCAATGATTTAGAAAAGTTAGAAAACTGATTACTAATACTAACACCACCAATTAAAAAGTTGTGTTCTGGAAAACGTAATGTGGTGTGTACAATACCTTTCCATAGCAAAAATAGCGGCATTGGTTTTTGTTGATACTCTTTAATAATAAAAGCACGCCCCATTTCAATAGATTGGCTCATCATTTTATGAAGTTCTGGTTCAAATCTAAAAAGATCTTGAAGGTAAAATCCATCAATACCAAATTCTGCAAATATTTTTGAGCCAAGTCCCATTCTGTAGGCACCTGCAATTAATTGAGCATCGTTATCCCACAAAAACATGTGGTGATAATAGGTGTCAAAAGTATCAAGGTCTATGGCTTCATTGGTACCTTCACCAACTGCTCTAAAGGTTATTTCTCGCAGTCTTCCTATTTCTCTTAATATATTAGGCAGTTGATTTGCTTGAGCTAAAAAGACCTCATAGTTTTTACTTTGTAATAATCTACAATCATCTTTTCTAAGTTTTTCAACTTCTTTAGCCATTAACTCTGGCGCAATAGGTGTTACAATACGCTTAGGTATTTTATGGGTTTTTAGTGAGGATGAGAGGTTATCTAATATTTTAGATTTGCTTTCAAACGCATTGGAAAGCATATAGGTTTTTCGTCTTAAAAAATCGCAAAAACCTTCAAGGGTTGCATGTTCTTTTTGATCGGCAACCGAAATAGGTTTTCCAATTCTAACTTTGATAACACGACGCTTTTGCGTTAATAATTCTGATGGCAATTTAGCGGTGCGTAAGGTGTCGCTAATTTTAGAAAGTTTATAAAAAAGCCGACTATTTTTGGCATGAAAATAAATAGGAACAACGGGAACTTCAGCTTTTTTAACCAATTTCATGGCGGCTTCTTCCCAAGGTCTGTCAACTACCAACTTGCCATCACGATAGGTTGAGACTTCACCAGCCGGAAAAATACCTAACGGATGCCCATCTTTTAAATGTAATAACGAATTTTTAAAACCTGAAAGACTTGACTTTGCATCTTTCCTGTCTTCAAAAGGATTAACAGGCATGATGAATGGTTTTAAAGGCTCAATTCTATGTAGCAAAAAATTGGCTATTATTTTAAAATCTTTTCGTTGCTCAAGCATTAACTTTAGCAACAAAATACCATCGATACCTCCTAATGGATGATTAGAAATGGTAATATATGCACCATCTTTTGGTAATCGTTTTAAATCTTCTTCTGGAATTTCAAATTTTATTTCAAAATCATCCAAAATACTATTTAAAAACGTAAGATCTGTAAGGTGTTTATTGCGTTTATAAATTTTGTTAAGCGTAGATATTTTTAACAATTTAATAAGAAGCCAACCAATAAAAGTACCAATGAAACCATAGCTATCAATATTTATAACTTTAGCAACTTCTTTTGCAGAAACTAAACCGGTATCAACTTTTTTGGACATCCTTACAAACCTAATCAATTTTTTTATTTTTTTCACTTAAATTACTCAGCAAACGTATCACTAAAAGCGTTAAAATTTTCTTCAATTATATTTTTAAAATATTATTGTGTTACTATTTGAATGGTTACTTGTGTTAACTGTTTAAGTAATATTGTTTTATCTTGTTCTAATTGCTGAATGGCTTTATCGTTATAATTTCTAATAGTATAAAGCGATACATTTTCTTGACAACTAACTTTAAATTTTGCTTTTAAATGCTGTAATAATTTGTCAAGATTGTTATAGATATTGTCAACACAAACAGAAAAACTTATAGCCGAATTTTGAATGACATCTACTTTCATTTTATATAAATGAAGTAAGCTAAATATCTCGCTAATATTTTCTTCAACAATGTATGAGAAATTTAAAGAAGAAAGGGAGATTAAGACTTGATTTTTTTTAACTATAAAACACGGAATGTCAGGTTCAAGCGCTGTGCCTTTTCCTACTTTAGTACCTGGCTTTTCAGGGTTTAAAAACGACTTTACATACAATGGGATTTCCTTGCCCTGCAATGGTTGTAGGGTTTTTGGATGTATAACAGAAGCACCATAAAAAGCGAGTTCAATGGCTTCTCTGTAGGAAATCATATTAAGTAACTGTGCATTTTCAAAATAGCGAGGGTCTGCGTTTAAAACACCCGGAACATCTTTCCATATAGTAACGCTTTCTGCATTTAAACAATAAGCAAAAATAGCGGCAGTATAATCGCTGCCTTCTCTACCAAGTGTTGTTGTAAAATTATTGGCATCGCTCCCTAAAAAACCTTGCGTTATGTTCAACGTGGAGGTATTGATTTGTGTTGTTATTAAGTGTTGCGTGTCTTCCCAATTTACATTGGATCGTCTATAATAGTTATCCGTTTTAATATATTCTCTAACATCTAACCAGTTGTTTTTTAAATCGATATCGTTTAAGTAATGACTAATAATAAGGGTAGAAACCAATTCGCCAAAGCCTATAATTTGGTCGTAAACAAAATTATAATCAGGCGATTTATTGCTATTTAAAAAACGGTTTAACTCATCAAATAAATTAGATACATTTTTAAAAACAGGATGATGTTCATTGTCAAATAAATCTAAAAGAATTGAGTTGTGGTATTTTTTAACCTCTTGTAACGAGCTTTGTAATTCAGCTTTATTATTAAAATAGTTGTTAATAACAACTTCTAAGGCATTGGTGGTTTTTCCCATAGCAGAAACAACTACTAAGGTATCATTGTAGCCTACTTTTTGTAATACTGAAGCTAAGTTTTTAACGCCATTGGCATCTTTTACAGAGGCTCCACCAAATTTAAATACTTGCATTATAGCTTAGATATATAATTTTTTATAGCTTGTTCATTGAGGTGAACTACATTCCAATCTCTCATCACATTAGCACCATTTTTTTCGTAAAAAACAATGGCAGGTTCGTTCCAATCAAGCACTTCCCAATTAATGCGTTTTACTCCTAAAGAGTGACCATATTTTACAACTTCGTCTAATAATTTTGTGCCTATTCCTAAGCCTCTCATAGCTTCACTTACAATTAAATCTTCAAGGTGTAATGCTTTTCCTTTCCAGGTTGAATATCTAAAGTAAACTAACGCCATACCTTCAATTTTGTTATTTACTTCGGCTACAAAACAATGAAAGGCAGGATTTTCGCCAAAACCGTCTTGTTCTAAATCACTCACGGTTACTTCAACGGCATCATCTTCTTTTTCAAACACTGCAAGCTCATGAATTAAATTGAGAACTTGAGGCATATCTTGTTTGATGGCGTTTCTAATAGTAAAATTCATAGTTTTAAATTTGATTCAAATATAGGGTAAAGTTCTTTATTTAGAAATGGGATAAATATACTAAATCGTTGTAGTTTGCTTAAAAATGACAGATATTTGTACAAAACAAATTAAAAGCATATGGCTAATAAAAAACAAACATTAGGTGAATTTATTATTGAAAATCAAGCGTCTTTTAAGTATTCATCTGGAGAATTATCTAGCCTTATCAATTCCATTCGCTTAGCAGCAAAAGTCGTAAATCATGAAGTTAATAAAGCAGGGTTGGTTGATATTATTGGTGCTGCGGGCGACGTAAATATTCAGGGTGAAAACCAACAAAAACTGGATGTGTATGCCAATGATAAATTTATTCAAACCCTTACCAACAGAAATATTGTTTGCGGTATTGCTAGCGAGGAGGAAGACGATTTTATATCTATAAACAGCCAAGATGAAAATCATCAAAATAAATATGTTGTTTTAATAGACCCTTTAGATGGCTCCTCAAACATTGATGTGAATGTCTCTGTTGGAACCATTTTTTCAATTTACAGACGTGTTACGCCTATTGGTACTCCTGTTACTATTGAAGACTTTCTACAAAAAGGAAATCAACAAGTAGCTGCTGGATATGTGGTTTACGGAACTTCTACTATGTTGGTTTATACAACTGGTGATGGGGTTAATGGTTTTACACTTAATCCTGCTATTGGCACGTTTTATTTGTCGCATCCTGATATGCAATTCCCTGAAAATGGAACCATTTATTCTGTAAATGAAGGAAACTATATTCATTTTCCTCAAGGGATTAAGAATTACATAAAATATTGTCAGAAAGAAGAAGATGACAGACCATACACTTCAAGATATATTGGCTCTTTGGTTTCAGATTTTCACAGAAACATGATAAAAGGAGGGATTTATTTATATCCTAAAAGTTCATTAAATTCTAAAGGTAAATTGAGGTTATTGTACGAATGTAACCCTATGGCATTTTTAGCAGAACAAGCCAACGGAAAGGCAAGTGACGGTTTTACAAGGATTTTAGATATTCAACCTACTGAGTTACATGAACGTGTGCCTTTTGTTTGTGGTAGTAAAAATATGGTTGAAAAAGTAGAAGAGTTTATGCGAGAAGCTAATCAATAACAAAAGTATTAAAAAGAGGTTGTCTAAAAAGCATGATGTGTTTTGTTTGTCAGGATGAGCCTGTCGAAACCGATATTGATGATCGGTAAGTTGAAATTTTTCGACAGGCTCAATATGACATGGAACTGTACTTTTTAGACAGTTTCTTTTAATCTTTATTGTTCTTTAATCCAACTCAAGCAGTCATTAAAGGTTTCAAAAATATGTTCATGTGGGATTAAATCTGGGATGATATCAATACGTTCCATCATATACTTGGGTTGCTCTTGTAAGTCAACAAATAAGGCGACAATATTATTTTTAGTAAGTTCTTGTAAGACATCTTCCATAGCATACAGACCAGACTGATCGATATACTGCATACGGTCTAAACGAATAATTACTTTTGAGGCTGTCATTGGAATTTGTGCAGCTAAACTTTGGAATTCGCTTGTTGAACCAAAAAATAAAGGGCCCTTAATATGTTTAATAAACACATCTTCTTTTAATTTGTCAGGGAATCCAATTTCATCTTTCCAAGCTTCTTCTTTTAATGATTTAACATCGGAACGTTCTGCAGTTAAATCACCTATTTTTTTCATAAACATTAACGATGCTATAACCAAACCAACACCTACGGCATACACTAAATTCCAAAAGGATGATAATAATAACACCACAATCATTACTAGTACTTCTGAACTTAATTTGAAAGGCCCTATTTTAATATCTTTAGGTAAGCTAGGGATGGCTTTTAAACCTTTATAATCCATAACGCCTATCCCGACAGTAATTAAAATACCGGCAAGAACTGCTGCTGGAATTTTAGAAGCCACGGGGCCAAGACCTAATAATATAATGAGTAGCATAATGCCAGCTATCATACCTGATAGTTTTGTTTTTCCACCAGAATTAATATTTACAACCGTTCTTATAGTTGCACCAGCTCCTGGAATACCCCCAAAAAGAGCGGCAATACTGTTTCCTATGCCTTGACCAATTAGTTCCTTGTTTGGTTTGTGCTTGGTTTTTGTCATGTTATCGGCGACTACACTTGTTAATAGTGAGTCTATCGCTCCCAGCAATGCTAATGTTAAAGCAGTAAATATATAGGGCGTGATACTAGCTAAACTAAAACTTGTGAAAATTTCTAGATTAGGAATAGGAATACCGCTTGGAATTTCTTCAATAGGTCTGTAATTTAATCCAAAGGCAATCGCTGCACCAGATACAACAACAAGAGCCACTAATGTACTTGGTATTTTAGTGGTAATTCGTTTAAATCCGTAAATAATAAAGATGGTTGCTAATGCTAAAACTAATTCAATCCAGTTAATATGTTGAAAAGCTCTTGGTAATACTTTTAGGGTTCCTAAAACACCTGAAGCTTCATTTTTAGCAAGTGTTTTCGATTCTTTTAAAATATCATTTTCAGATATGTACTCAGCCCTGTTGACAGTTTCTTTAAAATTTTCTAATACTAAAACACCTTCGCCAGCTTCTTCTTTTAATAAATTTTGAAGTATTAATTCTTCGGCTTGTGGTTTAAATTGACTAACAAATTCTGTATCTTCTTTTGGATAATACCCAATAGAAGGCAAAACTTGCGTAATGAGAATAATAACACCTATAGCAGTCATAAAGCCAGATACTACGGGGTAAGGGATGTATTTAATATACTTTCCTAACCCTAAAGCACCAAGGCCTACTTGCATTAATCCGGATAATAAAAATACTGTTAATATGGCTGGCAATGCTTTTTCTACATCGCCGTCATTAACAGCAATAATACCTGCTATAACCACCATACTAACAGCAGTCATAGGGGCAGTTGGGCCTGATATTTGAGTACTTGTGCCACCAAAAATTGCAGCGAAAAAAGAAAGAAAAATAGCACCATAAAGTCCGGCACTAGGACCTAAACCAGAAGAAACTCCAAAAGCTAAAGCTAGAGGTAATGCAACAATACCTGCTGTGATACCCCCAAAGGCATCTCCTTTAATATTCGAAAATAGTTTCTTCATAATGTATAAGTTTTTTATTACCTGTAATTTAATGTTTTTTAATTGAAACTAAATAATTTTTAGTTTAAGGCTGTATTAATAGTGATAATAATACAGCCTATTTTTAATTTTCTTTTTCAATTTATATTTTATCCTTTTTAATCAAAAAACTCAACAGCACCTGTATTAATATCGTACATAGCTCCAATAATTAAGATTTCTCCACTTTTTTCCATCTCACTAAGTATTGGACTTTCTGCATGAATTTTATCAATAGTTAATTGAACATTCATATGAGATACATTGTCTACAAATTCTAAGTTTTTAGAATTTCTTAAACTCGAATCTGCAGGTTCTTTAACGGCATTAACTGCAGGCTTTATTTTGCTAAGCATAGCAGTTAAATTACCAAGTTTAGCATCATCGCATGCTCCTTTTATAGCACCACAGCTGGTGTGTCCTAATACAACAATTAGTTTTGTACCAGCCAGTTTAGATGCAAACTCCATACTTCCTAGAATATCTTGGTTTACAAAGTTGCCTGCTATTCTAACGCTAAAAATATCTCCTAATCCTTGGTCAAAAACTAATTCTGCAGACACGCGCGAATCAATACAGCTTAAAATAGTTGCAAACGGAAATTGACCATCGCTTGTGTCATTAACCTGTTCTAATAAGTTTCTGTTTGCTTTTAAATTATTTTGAAATCGTTGGTTTCCTTCTTTTAAAAATTGTAATGACTTTAATGGAGTCATTGTTGCTTGTGTTTCTCTTGTATGTGCTTTCATATTTATTTATGGTTTAAATAATATTATAAATTTTTTATTGATGTAAATAAGAGTTTTGCTTACTAGATATTAGTAATGATACGTTAAGCTTACTTATTACATCTTTAATATCTAATTTACTCGTGTTTTCTTGATTATTGTTAACATCCTTTTTATCTCTATCGATACATAGTAAGTTAATGTTTTTTTTGGATAGATAGTTGGAAAGGGTATTGATGGAATCATCTCCATTCTCAAATACATATTCGACTATTTTTTTATTTGTAGCTGTATTTACTTGTTTTGGAGATGACGAATTATCAATTATTTTAAATGATTTTAATGGTTCTTGTATATGCTTCATTAAATCATCTGCAAATAGGATGTTTGGCGGCTGTTCTATGCCATTTAATATACCAAGTGATAATTTTTTATTGGGTTCTAAAGCATTTTCATTAGCAACTATCATGATGACACCATTGTGATTTTTCAAAATAAAATCGGTAATATTATCTCCAATGAAATTTAAGGGGATTGATTTTCTTTTTCCAAGGACAATGATATCTGGTTGATGCTCTTTAATATATGAATCAATTTCATTTTTAACATTACCAATGGCTAATCTATAATTTATGGTCTCATGGTAATTATCAGAAATCGATTTTATTAAATTTTGTATTTTTTTATTTGCAGCTCTATATTCACTATTTATGGTTCGAATAGCCGATAATTGATTATCTCGTTTAACAACATCAGAAGCATTTTTTACATAAAAAAGTTCGATGTCTCCATCAATCATTTTAGAAAGACTAATGGTGCTTTTTATAGTAGCACTTGTAGAATCTTTTAAATCTATAAGTACTAAGATTTTGTGTTTTTTCTTTTTCATGGTGTTTAGCTTAAACTTAAACTTGATTTAGGTCTGTGCCTGAAAAACTCGAAAAAGCTTTCTGGGTTTTCAACAACTCCGCGTTTTGAAACTAATTTAATGTCAATATTTCTTTCTTTAGCCTTAAAAGAAAAATCATCAAGAATTTCAATAATATCATTATCTAAATATCTAGTTTTTATCAGATTTAGTTCTAAATACGTATCTCTTGGCAAACTATGTAATTCCTTGAGAATAGCCCCTTTGTTAAAAAAAGTAACCTCTTCAGCAAGTGTCATTTTTATCTTGTGTTTTCCGTTGCTTTTATCTTCAATATGAAGAAAATGTGAGTTTTGGTAACTTTTTAATAGTATAACAATAATTCCAACAGCTAACCCAAGTCCAATACCAACTAATAGGTCTGTAAATACAATGCCAACGACAGTTACAAAAAATGGGATAGATTGTTTCCAACCCAAATCGTACATTTTTTTAAATAAGGATGGTTTGGCTAATTTGTAACCAACTACTAATAAAATAGCGGCAAGCACAGACAAAGGAATCATGTTTAGCAATCTTGGAATTAAAATAACAGATATTAATAATAAGAATCCGTGAATGATGGCTGATAATTTTGTTCGTCCTCCAGATTGAATATTAGCGGAACTTCTAACAATTACCTGCGTAATAGGTAAGCCACCAACTAAACCAGAAAGAATATTTCCTGCTCCTTGAGCCAATAGTTCTCTGTTGGTTGGTGTTACGTTTTTATGAGGGTCTAATTTATCTGTAGCTTCAACACATAAAAGAGTTTCTAAACTAGCAACTAAAGCAATAGTAAAGGCTGTAATCCAAACTTCGGAATTTGTTATAGCACCAAAATTTGGAAAACTAAATTGATTAAAAAATGAGGTAGCATCTTCTGGAATTGGAACACTCACTAAATGAGATGCCGAAATACTTAAAATATCATTTGTATTTGTAAGTGCATAAAAAATAATGCCAATAACAACAGCAACTAATGGGCCTTGGATGACTTTGAAAAACTTACCTTTTTTTGACAAGATTTTATCCCAAAATATAATAATACCTAAACCAATTAACCCAATTAACGCTGAGCCTGGTTTGATATAATTAACCATATTGATTAATTCTGAAAATGAATTTTTACCATCAATTTGGATGAATGACCATGATCCTTCAGGGTTATCATCATAGCCAAAAAAATGAGGAATTTGTTTTAAAATAATAATAATTCCAATACCCGTTAACATTCCTTTTATAACTGAGGAAGGAAAATAATAACCTATAATTCCTGCTTTTAAAACCCCGAAAAGCATTTGAATAATACCTCCTAAAACAAGAGCAACTAGAAAGTTTTCATACCCTCCTAAAGCGCTTATTGCTGTTAAAACAATAGCTGCTAGTCCTGCTGCTGGACCACTAACGCCTATTTTGGATCCGCTTAAGAAGCCTACAAAAATTCCACCAATAATACCTGCAATAACTCCTGAAAATAATGGAGCTCCACTGGCTAAAGCAATACCTAAACATAACGGTAATGCTACAAAAAATACGACTATACTCGCTGGCAAGTCACTTTTTATATATTTAAACATATTATAATATTTTTACTCAAGGCTAGTTAGCCAAGTGTAGTTAAACTTGATTAATAGGCTTAATAAAGCCTGAAAAAACGTAAATTATAATATGCTTAATTCTGGAGGGGGCGAAATAAGATTTAAATGCGGTTTTGGATAATTTTTAAACCTGTAACAGAAAAATTGATTGTCTTCTAGTAAAAAATATGGAGAGATATCAGTGTTTCCTAAAGAAAAAGGAGATATCAAGTTTTTAGCTTTACCATTTTCCTCTTCTTCTGTTATAGAATAAAAGATTGAAGTATCAATAGAATCATCTAATACAGCAATAACTGTTGGAGCAATAATGAGCCCCAAAAATAAAACGGTAAGAGATATGGAAATGATTCTTTTCTTCATCTATAATTTCAAAAAAACAAATATAATATTTAACATGGCTTAAAGTGTTAAATTATGTTTAAATAATATCAAGACATAATTTAGTCTCCTTAACTATTTATTTTGGTTGGTACAAATATGTAATAAAAAAGCTCCTTTCAATTTAATTGAAAGGAGCTTTGAAAAGTTATAAATTTTAAAGAGCAACTAAGTCTCCAGTGATATCTTTGGATGGTAAATCTGATTTTCCCATTAAATAAATATCTACTTGTCTAGCAGCTTCACGACCTTCTGAAATTGCCCAAACAATTAATGATTGCCCGCGACGCATATCGCCAGCAGCAAATATATTTGGAATATTGGTTTGGTATTTACCATAGTCTGCTTTATAGTTTGAACGTGCATCTTTTTCAAGACCTAATTGGTCTGCAATAGTACTTTCTGGACCTGTAAATCCTAGTGCTAGTAATGCTAAATCACAGGGCCAGGTTTTTTCTGTACCTGCAATTTCTATAAGTTGAGGACGCTCTCCAGGAACCATTTTCCACTCAACATTCACTGTTTTTAAGGCCGTTAATTTTCCATTACTATCTTTAACAAACTCTTTGGTATTAATTAGCCAGTTTCTTTCAACACCTTCTTCATGCGATGATGATGTTTTAAGTTGTAAAGGCCAATATGGCCAAGGCGTAGATGGAGAACGCTGTCCTGGAGGTTTTGGCATAATTTCGAAATTAGTAACCGATTTGGCTCCTTGACGATTTGATGTCCCTACACAGTCAGAACCCGTATCTCCACCACCAATTACGATAACATGTTTATCGGTAGCTAGTACTTGGTCTTTAATTTCTTTTCCAAATAACACTTTAGTTTGCTGTGTTAAGAAATCCATAGCTTGTACCACACCATTGGCGTCAATACCAGGTGTTGGAAGACTTCGTCTTTCTGTTGCCCCTCCACATAGAACGACAGCATCAAATATTTTTAATTTTTCTACGTCATAGTTTACTCCAACATTCACATTGGTTTTAAAAGTGATGCCTTCGGCTTCTAAAATGGTAACCCGACGATCAATAATACCTTTTTCCATTTTAAAGTTTGGAATACCATACCTAAGTAGCCCTCCAACTTCATCTTCTCTTTCAAAAACTGTTACGGTATGCCCTGCTCTATTTAATTGTTGAGCAGCAGCTAATCCAGCTGGCCCAGAACCTACCACAGCAACGGTTTTGCCAGTTCTTGTTTTTGGTGGTTGAGGTTTAATCCAGCCTTCTTTAAAGGCACGTTCTACAATGTTTTTTTCAATATTTTCTATTGAGACAGGGTCTTCTATAATTCCTAAAACACACGATTTTTCGCAAGGTGCGGGACATAAACGTCCTGTAAATTCAGGGAAATTATTGGTTGAATGTAGTATCCAAGAGGCTTTTTGCCATTCTCCTTGATGAACCATATGATTGAAATCTGGAATTAAATTTCCCAGTGGGCAACCGCTATGGCAAAACGGAATCCCACAATCCATGCAACGTGAACCTTGTTTCGTGATAGCCTCTTCACTTAGAGGTACTGTAAATTCTTTATAATGTTTTACACGTTCTGGAACGGGCGTGTATGTTTCATCTTGCCTTTCAAATTCTTTAAATCCTGTTACTTTTCCCATGACACTATGCTGTTGTTAATTCTTCTACCATTGGTTCTTCTGTTTCTAAACGCTTTAAAGCACGTTTGTATTCCGTTGGCATTACCTTTACAAAGTTGTTTAGGCTGTTTTTCCAATCAGCTAACAATGTGCCACCAAGATTACTGTTTGTGTATAAAACGTGTTTTTCAATCAATACTTTTAATTCTGATTCATCTTCTGGCGTTATGGTTTCAAACTCAATTGTTTCTGTATTACATAAACCATTTTTGAATTTATGTTCAGGGTCATAAACATAAGCAATGCCTCCACTCATACCAGCAGCAAAGTTTCTGCCTGTTCTTCCAAGTACGACTACTCTTCCTCCTGTCATATATTCGCAACAATGATCACCTACGCCTTCAACAACTGCTGTGGCACCTGAATTTCTAACAGCAAAGCGTTCGCCTGCAATACCGTTAATATAAGCTTGACCTTGAACAGCTCCGAATAAGCAAACATTGCCAACAATAATATTGTTTTCGGCCATAAAATCTGCTTTTTCAGGTTTTTTAACAATTAGTTTAGCTCCAGACAAGCCTTTGCCCAAGTAATCATTGGTATTTCCTTCAAGCATGAATGTTAATCCATGAGCTCCGAAAGCACCAAAGCTTTGACCTGCAGATCCTTTAAAGCTAATGTTTAGTGTATCTTCTGGCAAGCCTAAATGTCCGTAAATTTTCGAAATTTCATTACTTACAATAGCTCCAACTGTACGGTTAGTATTATTAATAGGATACACTAAATCCATTTTTTCTTTTCTATATAAAGCTCTGTGAGAATCTTTAAGTATAGTAAAATCAAGGACCTCTTCTAAATTGTGATCTTGTTTTTCTGTATTTCTAACAGGCATTTTACTATAAGCATCAGGTCTATGTAAAATAGCAGATAAGTCTAAACCTTTTGCCTTATAATGTTTAATTGCTTTGTTAGCATTTATTTTATGGGTTTGGCCAACCATTTCTTTTAAGGTTCTAAACCCTAATTGTGCCATTATGCCTCTTAATTCTTCTGCTATATAATAGAAGAAGTTAATGACATGTTCTGGCGTACCTTTAAAGTTTTTGCGCAATTCTTTGTCTTGTGTAGCAATACCAACAGGGCAGGTGTTTAAGTGACATTTACGCATCATAATACAACCTGATGCAACTAATGGTGCTGTTGCAAAACCAAACTCTTCTGCTCCTAACAATGCAGCAATGGCAACGTCACGACCAGTTTTTAATTGACCGTCGCATTCTACTACAATCCTACTTCTTAAGTTGTTTAAAACTAAGGTTTGTTGCGCTTCTGATAAACCAAGCTCCCAAGGTAATCCAGCATGTTTTAAAGAGGTTAATGGAGAAGCTCCTGTACCACCATCGTATCCAGAAATTAAAACTACATCGGCTTTTGCTTTAGCAACACCAGCGGCAATAGTGCCAACACCTACTTCAGAGACTAATTTTACATTAACTCTAGCATCTCTATTAGCATTTTTTAAATCGAAAATAAGCTGAGCTAAATCTTCAATAGAATAAATATCGTGATGTGGTGGAGGTGATATTAAACCAACAAATGGTGTTGAGTTACGTGCGGCTGCAATCCATGGTAATACTTTTTCTCCAGGAAGTTGGCCTCCTTCACCAGGTTTAGCCCCTTGAGCCATTTTAATTTGAATCTCCTTAGCATTTGTTAAATAGTGAGAGGTAACTCCAAAACGACCAGAAGCTACTTGTTTGATGGCTGAGTTACGGCTATCACCATTCACATCTGGATGAAAACGTTTTCTGTCTTCTCCACCTTCACCAGAATTGGATTTTCCTCCAATTCGGTTCATGGCAATTGCTAGGTTTTCATGGGCT
This sequence comes from Flavobacteriaceae bacterium, assembly GCA_050300615.1. Classification (GTDB taxonomy): domain Bacteria; phylum Bacteroidota; class Bacteroidia; order Flavobacteriales; family Flavobacteriaceae; genus Yeosuana. The sequence continues at coordinate 13,863 of JBNKYB010000010.1, forward strand.
TCGCGAGAAATTGAGCCATAAGACATGGCGCCCGTTTTAAAATGCTTTACAATCTCTGTCCAATCCTCTACTTCTTCAATAGGAATAGGGTCTAAATTATCAAACTCAAATAAACCACGAATGGTCATTAAATTTTCAGACTGTTCATTAATGGCTTTTGAATAGACATCGTAACTCGCTTGGTCACTTAACCTAACAGCTTGCTGCAATTTAGCAACGGTTGTTGGGTTAAATAAGTGTTTTTCGCCGTTACGTCTCCATCGGTAATCGCCACCAATATTTAAACCTAATCGTTTATCTATGGTGTTATCTGGGTAGGCGTACTTATAACGATCGTTAATTTCTTTTTCAATTTCATATAAACCAATGCCTTCAATTCTAGAGGCTGTGTATGGGAAATATTTTTCGACAAATTGCGAATTAAAGCCAACGATTTCAAAAATTTGAGAACCTCTGTAGGAATGTAGGGTTGATATTCCTATTTTGTTCATCACTTTTAAAATTCCCTTGCCAATAGCTTTATTGAAATTATCAACAGCTTTTTGCTCGTCCATACCTTCAATAAAGCCTTCTTTCACTTGCATTCTTATAATTTCGTTTACCATATATGGGTTAATGGCACTAGCGCCGTAACCAAATAGGGTAGCAAAATGATGTGGTTCGCGAGGTTCTGCAGATTCTATAATGATATCAAAATAAGAACGCTTGCGTAAACGGTTCATTTGATGGTTTACATAAGAACACGCTAATAAGGCAGGGATAGGCGCAAATTGTTTGTTAACACCTCTGTCTGATAGAATAATGATGTTTGTGCCTCTCTCTAACGCTTTTGTTGTTTGAACGATAATATCTTCCAAAGCATTTTCAAGACCATTAAGTCCTTCAGATTTTGGATATAAAATTTCAATAGTTTCAGCTTTAAAACTTTCAATAGAAATAGTTCTTATCTTTTCTAAATCGGCATTAGATATTACTGGGTTTTGAATTTTTAGTTTTCGGCATTGTTCTTCAGAGATATTAAAGATATTTCTATCTTCACCAAGGTTTAAACTTATATCGGTCACAATTTCTTCACGAATACCGTCTAACGGTGGGTTGGTAACCTGTGCAAATAATTGTTTAAAGTAGTTGGAAATGAGTTGAGGTTTATCAGATAATACGGCTAAAGGCGTATCAATACCCATAGAGCCTAAAGCTTCTTTGCCGCCTATGGCCATTGGTGTAATAACTTCTTGGATATCTTCAAACGTATAATTAAATAAACGTTGTCTTGTCTTTATATCGATAGTTTCAATAGGACAGGTATCATTGGTATAAGGCACATCTTTTAAATGAAGCCTCTTATTGGCAAGCCATTCTTTATATGGTCTTTCCGAAACAATTTTACTTTTAATTTCTTCATCTTCAATAATGCGTCCTTTGTTCATGTCTACTAGGAACATTTTACCGGGTTCTAATCGTCCATGTTTTTCAACATCTTCGGGATCAATATCTACAACGCCTATTTCGGAAGACATAATAAGTTTACCACTTTTTGTAACGGTATATCTTGATGGTCTTAAACCATTTCTATCTAAAAGTGCGCCAATATAATCGCCATCTGTAAAAGGCACAGAAGCAGGACCATCCCAAGGTTCCATGATACAAGCATTATACTCGTAGAAGGCTTTTCTATCTTCAGTCATGGTTTGGTGTTTTTCCCAAGCTTCAGGGATCATCATCATCATGATTTCTGGTAATGATCTTCCTGTATGGGTCAACAATTCGACCACCATATCCATAGAGGCAGAATCAGATTTTCCTGGTAAGATTATAGGGAATAATTTATCTATTTGTGGGCCGAAGACATCGCTTTTCATGATTTCTTCACGAATACGCATTCTACTCACATTTCCTCTTAAGGTATTAATTTCTCCATTTTGACACATATATCTAAATGGTTGTGCTAATTCCCAAGTTGGCATCGTATTAGTAGAGAAACGCTGATGTACTAGCGCCAAACGAGTCACTAAATCTATTTGTTGTAAATCTGTGTAATATGGCCCAATATCCTCGGGCATGATGATGCCTTTATATATTAAGGTTGTTGTAGATAAGCTTGGTACATAAAAGTAACTACTTTCGGAAATTTTAGAATTACGAATAGTGTGCTCTGTAATTTTACGAGCAGCATAAAGTTTAGCTTTAAAAACAGCTTCAGAAATATCTTCAGTTTTACCAACAAACAATTGTTCTATTATTGGTTCTGATGCTAAGGCAATTTCCCCAAGATTAGAGGAGTCTACAGGTACTTTTCTCCATCCTAATAGAGACAATCCTTGGGCTTTTATTTCTTGTTCAAAAATGGTTTTACAAAACGTGTATTGATTTGATACTTTTGGTAAAAATACCATGCCTACAGCATAGTCTCTTTGTGCTGGAATTTTAAAATTACAAACACGTTTAAAATACTCGTGAGGGATGTCAATTAATAAGCCAGCACCATCACCTGTTTTCCCATCGGCACTAACACCTCCTCTGTGTTCTAATTTCACAAGAATTTCTAACGCATCATGGATGATTTGATTTGTTTTCTCTCCTTTAAGATTACAAATAAAACCAGCTCCACAATTTTCATGCTCAAATTCTGGCAAATACATTCCTTGTTTCTTCAACATAATCAACAATTTTGGTTTGAAATAAGACTTTTCAAAGCGAATATATGCAGTAGATTTTGAAATACAACAAGTGCTATTTCATTATTTCGATTTTTAATGCATATGCGATATAAAAATAAGTATATATCAATAATTGTGGTTTTTTTTAATAAATATTCATTTGTTAAATAATTAACAATAATTACCAAATTGTAAATTAATGGTAACAAAATCGGGTTTTTATAATAATAATATCATCAAATAATAAAAATAAATATGAAATACTCAATTTCTTTTATTGTTAAAAAATCAAAAAATCAAAAAATAAATGGAATGCACCTAAAAAAACAGGGGTAAAACTCTAAAAATGATAAAAGTTAATCATTGACCCCTATTTTTTTTAGGGCATAAAAGTTTTTTACATAAGTTTACGACATATTAACAAAAAAATAACACTTAAAAACAATAACTTAAAATTAAACAATTATGAAAAAACTTATTACACTTTCAATGCTATTTATGGCAACGGCAATTTTTGCTCAAGAGGAAGCACCAGCTAAAAAAGTAAGTATTAGTGGTACTGTAGACACTTATTACAAAACAAACTTAAGTTCTCCAGATAATTTATCTGCGACTCCTGGGACTTCTTTTGCAAACGAAACAGGATTTGCTTTAGGGATGGCCAATATTATTGCGTCTTATGACGGTGAAAAAACAGGTGTCGTTGCCGATGTGGTTTTCGGACCAAGAGGTGATGCTGCTGTAGGTGGTTATAACCTTAATCAATTATATGCTTATTGGAATGTATCTGAAAGTACAACCTTAACAATGGGGCGTTTTAATACCTACTTAGGATATGAGGTAATTTCACCAGCGGCTAATTTTAACTATAGTACTTCTTATTTGTTTTCTTATGGGCCATTCTCTCACGTAGGATTAAAAGCTGATTTTGCATTATCTGATGATTTTAGTTTAATGTTAGCGTTTATGAATGCAACAGATACAAATAATAATATGACTGGTGATTATGCTTTAGGGGCGCAATTAGGGTATTCAGGTCAATTTTTAAACTTTTATTATGATTCTGGTGTAAAACTTGGATTCGAAATTGATTATACAGGTGGATTTGATTTATCAGATTCTTTCTTCTTAGGTATTAATGCCGCTTACCAAGATAACGATGGTTTAGGGTTCTATGGTGCTGCTTTGTATCCTCAATTAGCTACTTCAGATTCTTTTACTATCGGTTTAAGAGGAGAGTATTTTGAAGAGATGGGCGATTATGGGGCTATAGGAACTGGTTTAGAAGACACAAGTGTCCTTGCTTTAACATTAACAGGAAGTTATTCAATTGAAAACTTAACTATTAAACCAGAATTAAGATTAGATAGCTCATCTGACGATTCGAGTTTTTTACTTGATAATAAAGGATTGCCATCTAAAAGCTTAAGTTCATTTGCTTTAGCTGCTATATATAGTTTCTAAAAATAAACTTAATTAAAACACATAATAATTATGAAGAAAATTGAAGCAATAATTAGAAAATCAAAATACCGTGAAGTAAAAGAAGCTCTACATGGTGTTGGAGTAAACTTTTTCTCTTACTGGGATGTTACTGGATTGGGAAATGAAAAAGAAGGTCATGTATACAGAAGTGTAACTTATAGTACCAGTGATATACAACGCAGATATTTATCTATAGTAGTTAATGATGATTTTGCTGAAGTCACGGTAAATGCCATCCTTAATTCTGGCGCAACTGGAGAAGTAGGAGATGGTAAAATTTTTGTATCAGATATACAAGAATGCTATAGAATAAGAACAGGAGAAAAAGGTGGAGACACTTTAAAATAATAATCAATCATTAAAAAAAACATTTAATTATGGAAGAAGTAAATGCAGTATTAGATTTAATGTGGATATTAATAGCTGGTATATTGGTTTTCTTTATGCAAGCTGGATTTACATTAGTAGAAACAGGATTCACAAGATCTAAAAATGTTATTAACATTATTATGAAAAACTTAATGGACTTATGTATAGGGTCTCTTGGGTTTTGGTTAATAGGATATACGCTTATGTATGGAGACGATATAGGAGGTTTTATTGGTAGCCCTTCATTATTTTACAATGTTGATGGTGAAATGCACAACCTGTTTTTCCAAACAGTATTTTGCGCAACAGCAGCTACAATTGTATCAGGAGCCATTGCAGAAAGAACTAAATTCTCTACCTATTTAATTTTCTCTTTTGTTATGACGGTTCTTATTTATCCTATATCTGGTCACTGGGTATGGCAAGGAGATGGTTGGTTAACAAACTTAGGATTTATAGATTTTGCTGGTTCAACAGTTGTACATTCAGTTGGTGGATGGGCAGCATTAGTTGCAGCAGCATTAGTTGGTCCAAGAATTGGTAAATATACTAATGGAAAATCAAATGCGATTCCTGGACATAGTATCTTATTTGGAGCGTTAGGTGTATTTATTCTTTGGTTAGGATGGTTTGGATTCAATGGTGGTTCTGAGCTAGCAATTTCAGGAGATAGTGCTAATCATGTATCAAATATTATCATTACAACTAACTTAGCAGCAGCGGCAGGCGCTCTAGCGGCTTTGTTTTTAACTTGGATAAAGTATGGTAAACCTGATGCTTCTATGACATTAAACGGTGCTTTAGCAGGATTGGTTGGTGTAACAGCTGGTTGTGCTGCTGTAGATAATTATGGAGCTACAGCAATTGGACTTATTTGTGGAATTATAGTGGTTTTATCAATTGAATTTATTGATAAAAAATTAAAAATTGATGACCCAGTAGGAGCTGTATCTGTACATGGTGTTTGTGGGGCTATAGGCACATTGCTTGTAGGTGTTTTTGCTACAGATGGTGGTTTGTTTTACGGTGGCGGATTCTCACAATTAGGTGCGCAAGCAGCTGGTGTATTTGGAATAGGCGCTTGGTCTTTAGTAACATCATTCATCATTTTATTTATTCTTAAGAAAACAATTGGCTTAAGAGTTTCTGAAAAAGAAGAAGTTGAAGGATTGGATATTCACGAGCATGGTATGGAAGCTTATCCAGACTTCAGATTAAATGAGCATTAATATCATATTTAATTAAAAAAGCATTTTTTGTAAAAGGATCCCTAAATTTTTAGGGGTCCTTTTATTTTTTTATCATTTTTAACCCTGTATACCCTTCAACTTTACATCTTTTAAATTAATTTATATATTTTTGGCTTCAAATCATAAATAATATTATGAAAATAATTGGAGCAATTATTGGTTCTGCATGAACAGATGAGGCTGGTGATGAAAAAATATTTGTTTCTGAAGTCCAAGAGTCTATTAGAATTATAACTGGAGAAAGAGGAGAACAAACTTTAAAATAAACTACTAAACTATAATAAATTTTTTATGGAATTACTTACTACAAATAATGTATGGATGATGATCTGTACGGCACTTGTTTTTTTTATGCACCTAGGGTTTTCACTATTAGAAATAGGACTAACAAGACAAAAAAACACAATAAACGTTTTATTCAAAAATATTTTCATTGTTACAATTGGTCTTTTACTATATTTTATAGTAGGGTTTAATTTGATGTATCCAGGAGAATTTAATGGGTTTTTAGCCATGCCGCATTTTGGTATTGGTTTAGGAGATATGCAAAATGCGTTTACTAATGCAGATGGATCTTTTTACGCAGATGGAGGATATACTTATTGGACGGATTTCTTGTTTCAAGGAATGTTTGCTGCTACAGCTGCAACCATAGTTTCTGGTGCTGTAGCTGAACGTGTAAAAATTGTGCCGTTTATGATTTTTACTATATTGTATGTAGGGCTAGTTTACCCAATTGCAGGTTCTTGGAAATGGGGCGGAGGGTTTTTACAGTCTATGGAAACTCCTTTTTATGATTTTGCAGGATCAACATTAGTCCACTCTGTTGGAGGATGGGCAGCTTTGGTTGCCGTGTGGTTATTAGGACCTAGAATAGGTAAATTTAAAGATGGAAAAGCACAAGCAATACCCGGACATAACTTGCCTTTGGCTACATCGGGTGTTTTAATACTCTGGTTGGGTTGGTTCGGTTTTAATGGTGGATCTGTGCTTTCGGCAGACCCTAGTTTAACATCTTTAACATTAGTGACAACTTGTTTGGCAGCTGCTGCAGGTGGAGTTGTATGTATGTTGGTTTCTACGGCCATGTACAAAAATTTAGATTTAACCATGTTTTTAAATGGTATTTTAGGAGGCTTAGTTGGTATTACGGCAGGAGCAGACCAAATGAGTCCCATGGATGCCATATTAGTTGGCTCGATAGCAGGAGCTCTTATTGTTTTTGCTGTTGCATCTATTGATAAAATAAAATTAGATGATCCTGTAGGAGCTATTGCAGTTCACTTAATTTGTGGTGTTTGGGGAACTTTAGCTGTTGGAATTTTTGGTAATCTAGCTGGAATTAATCAATTTTTTAGTCAATTAATTGGTGTTGGATCTTATGCTGTATTTTGTTTGATAACAAGTTTTGTCATATTATTTGTATTGAAGAAAACTGTAGGAATTAGAGTTTCTGAGAAAGAAGAAATAGAAGGATTGGATGTTCACGAACATGGTATGGATGCCTATCCAGATTTCAGATTAAATGAGCACTAAAATATAGTTATTCCATATTGTTAGATATTGTACTAAAGATGGTTCGTTAAGGTGAACCATCTTTTTTATTCATTAAAACCAAATAAATATGGTGTCATAAAAAATATTAATAATATTTTATGTATTTTCATATGAATTAATACAAGTATTGGAAACCATGAAAAAAGTAGAAGCAATTATTAGAAAATCTAAATACATCGATGTTAAAAAAGCATTACACGATGTAGGAGTTAATTTTTTCTCGTATTGGGATGTTACTGGGATAGGCAACGAAAAAGAGGGGCACGTTTATAGAGGTGTTACTTACAGTACCAGTGATATTCAGCGAAGATATCTTTCTATAGTAGTCAATGATGATTTTGCTGATGCAACGGTTAATGCTATTATCAGTTCAGCGGCAACTGGTGATGTGGGAGACGGAAAGATTTTTGTATCAGACATACAAGAGGCTTACAGAATCCGAACAGGAGAAAAAGGAGGAGACACTTTAAAATAATTTTGAAGACTATTTAATAAATTCTTGTTTCTAAAAATGTTTAACCTTATTAAGATTTTAAACTGAAAGAACATTAATTTTTATCAATCATCACAAAAAAAAGAGACTGTCTAAGAAGCATGATGTGTTTTGTTTGTCAGGTTGAGCTTGTCGAAACCGATATTGATGATCGGTAAGTTGAAATATTTCGACAGGCTCAATATGACATGGAACTATGTCTTTTTAGACAGCCTCTTTTTTTAATATAGTTTTTAAATGTTTGTTATGCAGAATTTCTACTAGCATTAATATTTCCAAATAGAGAGCGTGTCACAATTTTTTCAAAAATTTTGATTTGCTCTTCATCTTTAACCTCTTCTTTTTCTAGTTCTTGAATCTTTTTAAGCGCATATTGTTGAATTGTTAGTAATGGTAATACAATAGATTCTCTTACATCTATAGATGCTTTTCCAGACGGTTCATTTTCCATTAATTCTTTATAACCAGTAAGTTTTAAAAGAATTTGTTTAGTGTTTAAATATTCGTCATGAATAATATTCCAAAAGCCCCCAAATTCCTCATCTTTAGACATGTATTGTGTTAAATCGAAAAATGATTTGGTTAAAGACATCATACTGTTTTCTAACAAGGTTTTGAAGAATTTAGAGTTTTTATAAAGCGACTCAACTTTATGGAATTCGCCGCGATCTTCATATGCCTTTAATGCTGTTCCTACGCCAAAAAATCCTGGGACGTTTTGTTTTAATTGACTCCAAGAGCCTACAAAAGGAATGGCTCTTAAATCTGAAAATACTAATTTATCAGACGTGCCTCGTTTTGATGGTCTACTACCTATATTGGTTTTAGCATAATATTTAAGAGTGCTCATTCTTTCTAAATAAGGAATGAACATAGGATGATTTTTAAAGTCTTTATAAGCTTGATAACTGGTTTCAGCTAAATCGTTCATAACAACTCTATCCTCGTCAGACATTGCAAGCTTTTCTTTTCCTAAACGATTAAACATGCCAGAACTTATTAATTGTTCTAAGTTATATTGAGAAGAGTCAAGCGTTCCAAAGTTAGAACTAATGGTTTGACCTTGTATAGTAAGTTGTACTTCTTTGTCTTCAATAGAAGGGCCGAGTGATGCATAAAACTGATGTGTTTTTCCTCCACCTCTTGCAGGAGGTCCACCACGACCATCAAAAAATATGGCAGTTATATCGTACTTTCTAGACATAGCTGTCAGCAATTCTTTAGCTTTATAAATACCCCAGTTGGCCATTAAGTATCCACCATCTTTTGTGCCATCAGAGAATCCAAGCATAATGGTCTGTTTATTGCCTCGGCTTTTTAAATGTGCCATATAATTTGGGTTGGTATATAGCTGCTCCATCACTTTTGGAGCATTTTCTAGGTCGGTAATAGTTTCAAAAAGTGGTACAACATCAACTGTTAAATTATCTTTAAAGGTTACCATTTTAAGCATGGCAAACAGTTGCATAACATTTAGTGCGGTTTGATTATTACTAATAACATACCTGTTAGCTCCTTTTTCGCCATTGGTTTGCTGGATTTGCTTGATAGCCTCAATGGTTTTAAGAGTGTTATGTACCATTTCATCTTCAAAAGCATCAATATCAATATTGGCTTCTGTTACTTCAGACAAAATTTTGATTTGATCTTCTTCAGATAAATCATGATAATTTTTTGGAAATGACGGATGGCCATTTTCAATTAAATGGTCTATAACTGTTGTAAAAACAGAATGGTGAATTCTACTATCTTGTCTTATATCAAGCGTTGCAAAATAATAACCAAAAAGGCGCACTCTGTTTATTAAATTATTTATTTCTGAAACATATAATGATTGGTGCTTTTCTGTAACAGTATTTCTAATGTCAAGAAGTTCGCGAAGTAGCTCTTTAGAAGTTATGGTTTCTTGGGCATTTAAATCAATGCTAAAGTTGTACATAAGGGTTTCTAAGCGGATAATGCGTTCTTCAATTCCTCTAAAGGTTAATTTGCGTCTTAAATCCTTTAAGTCTGCGTAGTATTTTTTTAATGCAGATTGCTTTAATTTAGCGGCAACCTTAAGAGTTGTTTCGGGTTTTACAAATGGATTTCCATCTCTGTCTCCTCCTGGCCAAAAGCCTATATTAATAATGTCGTTATGCTTTTTACTATCGTCATAAATATTTTGTTGGATGTAGTTATATATTTCTCCAAATGATTTATAAAAGACATTTTCCAGATACCAAATTAAGCTTACGGCTTCATCATAAGGTGTTGGTTTTTCATGTTTAAAGAAAGGTGTTTTACCAAGTTGGCCAAACAAATTATTTATTTCTTTAAGGTTGTTTTCTTTAATAGCTTGAGTTAAATCTGTAATAATACCTAAAACAGATCCAGGGTAAAACTGTGTTGGATGCGCTGTTAAAACAATACGAACTTTAAATTCGTCAAGGTAGTTTTTTAATTCTTCCAATTTGTTTTCAGAAACAGCAGATTCCTTCAAGTTTCTCAAGGTTCCAATACCTTCCATATTATTAACTATTGGAAATGCAGCATCTTCAATAGCATCAAACAATACAACCTGACGTTCAATATACTGTATAAATCTAAACAATAAATTTATTTGACTTTCTGTAGTACGTCTACCTTGGTATTTTTCAAAAAAAGTATCTACAATAGTGGTAGGATTATCTCCATTGGCAAACCCTTTTTTACATGTTTCATGAAATAAAGGAAGTAAAACTCCTGTTTTGGTGATAGAGTCAAAAGGTAGTGTCATAAATATACTGTTGTATATTTGATATTTTGACAAAACGTTTTGTTTAAATCGTGCTAATTTTGGCTCTACTGACATATGATCAATCTTTTTTTATTAAATGTAAAAGTAATGAAGCATAAGTTAATCAACGATTTCTCTAACAAGTTTTATTAAATTATAAAGTATAACCAATTATCGTTAGGAATAATTAAAAAAAATAGTCTGTTAATTACTTTCTTTATATGACTTTGGTATATAAAACTATCAAATAAAATTACTTCAAATATTTTTGCTTTTTTTATTCTATTTGCTTTAAAAAGTTCTTATTGAGGCATTGTTAATAACATTTTTAATAACTCATTTTATTTGATTTTAGATGAGTCCTATTTGTCTTTACTTTTATAAATTAATAAAAGACCTTTTAATCTTGTAATTAAATTTTAGTATGAATTATTACGATTTTCAAGTCGTATTCCAAGAAGTGCCCGGAGAAATTAGTTTGTGTTTTACGATATGTGGATGTCCCATTCGATGTAAAGGATGCCACTCTTCTCATTTATGGAGCGAAGAAAACGGAAAATTACTTACCTATAAAAAATTTGAACAATTCTTATTGCAATACGATGATTTTGCTACCTGTGTTTTGTTTATGGGTGGTGAATGGCATGAAGAAGAGCTTCTTAAAATGTTAAAAACAGCAAAGAAGTATATGTATAAAACCTGTTTGTATACAGGTCAAGAAAACGTATCTACCGCCATACGTAATGAATTAAATTGGATAAAAACAGGAAAGTGGATTCCAGAATTGGGAGGGTTAAATAGTAAAAATACCAACCAAAAATTTATTGATGTTAAAACAAATACCGTAAAAAATAACTTATTTATAAAAGCCTAAACATGATACGACTAACCAATTCCCAAGTAAATCAGAAAATTGATTTTATTCATCAATATATCCATTCAGAAAATGCAGCCGATGGTTCAAAAGTAGATGCCAATGCTAATGTAACGTCTAAAAACATTGCAACTATGGAGGCAGAGCTTAATAAGGATATCAATATTCAGGTTAATAGGGCTTTGGTAAAACGTAAAATAGCCTCTTTATTTGGTGATGATTTGGCTCAAGAATATACTAGACAGATAGAATCTCATGAAATTTATGTGCATGATGAAACCTCTTTAAAACCGTATTGTGTTTCAATTAGTATGTATCCGTTTTTATTGGATGGACTTACTAAAGTGGGAGGAGAAAGTAGAGCACCTAAACATCTGGAAAGTTTTTGCGGGGAGTTTGTTAATTTGGTTTTTGCTATAAGTTCTCAATTTGCAGGTGCTTTAGCGACGGTTGAATTTTTAATGTATTTTGATCATTTTGCATCAAAAGACTATGGAGCAGATTATTTAAAAACTAATAAGAAAATCATTGCAAATCATTTACAGCACGTGGTGTATGCTGTTAATCAACCAGCTGCGGCACGAGGCTATCAATCTGTTTTTTGGAACATTTCAATATACGACGAAGCCTATTTTAATAGTATGTTTGGCGACTTTGTATTTCCAGATATGACGAAGCCACAATGGGAAAGCGTTAAAAAACTTCAAGCTTTTTTTATGAAATGGTTTAATCAAGAACGCAATAAAGCCATTCTAACGTTTCCAGTGGTGACAGCTGCTATGTTGATTAATGATGGGAAACCTGTAGATGAAGACTTTACAGACATGTGTGCACAAGAATTAAGTCAAGGAAATTCTTTCTTTATATACCAATCTGAAAGTGCAGATAGTTTGGCATCCTGCTGTAGGTTACGTAATGAAATAAGCGACAATACATTTAGTTATTCATTAGGAGCTGGAGGTGTTGCTACGGGCTCAATTAATGTTATTACGCTTAATATGAATAGATTAGTGCAACAAGGAGCAGATATTGTTGAAGAAGTTAGAAAAATACATAAATACCAATTGGCTTATAGAAGCCTTATTGAAGAATATGAAAAAGCTGGATTGCTTCCTGTGTATCAGGCAGGATTTATATCGCTGGACAAACAATTTTTAACCATAGGGATTAACGGTATGGTTGAAGCAGCAGAAAGCCAAGGCATTTGTGTGGGTAATAATGCAGATTATAAAAAATTTGTCAATACTCATTTAAAAGCAATTTATGAGGAAAATAAATTAGCTAAAAAACAGTATGGACATATGTTTAACACAGAGTTTGTGCCTGCTGAAAATTTAGGTATAAAAAATGCTAAATGGGATAAACAAGATGGTTTGTTGGTTTCTAGAAACTGTTACAATTCGTATTTCTATAAAGTAGAAGACGAACAGACAAATACTTTAGATAAAATTATTTTACACGGTAAAGAGATTATAAAATATCTTGATGGTGGTTCTGCACTTCACCTTAATCTAGAAGAAGCTCCTAACAAAGAAGGTTTTATTAAACTTATTCATGCTACGGCAGCTGCAGGATGTAACTATTTCTGTTTTAATATTAAAATTACAATTTGTAACGATTGTAATGCTATCGATAAAAAAACTAATTATGTATGTACTACTTGTGGTTCTACTAACGTGGATCATGCAACTCGTGTTATTGGTTATTTAAAACGAGTATCAAGCTTTAGTTCTGGCAGACAGAAAGAACATCAACTAAGGCACTACCATTTTGAAAAAACTCCAACTAAGTTAGCAGATATAAGAGTAAATAAAATGGCAAAATTTCAAGAACAAAATCAAGAAAAACAGCAGGATGCTTTTGTAAACAAAGTTTAAAAAACAATATCTCATGTTATTTATAATGTAATGTTAAAAGAACTCTTTAAAAGAGATTATCTTTTAATATATGATGAATATCATGTTTCATAAGGTTTCAACAAATTACCTTTGCCGATTTACTTATTCTAAAAGAAAACCTATGAAAGATAAACACACATTCCACATTCCTGTTATGGGTATTGGATTTACAATAGACACACCATTAAAGGTCGCTCAATACGGTATAGATTCGGTTATTTCTTTAGTTGATGATATTTTATTAGAAAAACTAAGAAAAATGTATAGCGAAAAGTTTGAGGTTCCTTATAAAGAAATCACAGACAAGATAGATGATTTTAGAGCTAAAAGAATCACCTCTTATTTAAATTTAATAAGTGATTTAGCCGAAAAAAATTTCCAAGCTTTAAAAAACATGTCTAATGAAAAGAGTGATGAAATCAAGAAGTATATCGCTATGCTACCTGATGGATCTAGATTAAAAGCAGAGTTCAACAAACTTATTGAAGGTAGTTTTGATTTATCAGAAATTAAAAGTTGGGCAAATAAAAACTTAACCATGGGCTCCATTGATGTTAACATCATGACCAAGGTTGATAAAGATAATTACATAAAAAAAGAAAAACTTCCTGTTGAGTATAATGATGCTCATGCAGCATTAAGAGGATTTGCGCAAAGTAAATTAAAATCATCTGTAATTTTGTCTGCTGGCATGAACCCACGTTTGTATGCTTACATGAGCCAGTTCGAAGATTTTTATCCAGACACAAATGGCCATTTCAACAAGAAAATTATTTTAAAAGTTAGTGATTACAGATCGGCGTTAATTCAAGGAAAATTCCTTGCCAAGAAAGGCTTGTGGGTTTCAGAATATAGAATAGAATCTGGACTCAATTGTGGTGGACACGCCTTTGCTACAGATGGTTATCTTTTAGGACCTGTTTTACAGGAATTCAAAGAAAAACGCGAAGAATTGAGAACAAACATTCAAAACGTTTTAAATAAAGAATTAGAAAATCAAGGACGTGTTGTTTCAAATAATTCATTAGAATTAAAAGTTACCGCTCAAGGAGGTGTTGGTACTGTAGAAGAGCACGAGTTTTTACTAGAGCATTACGAATTAGATTCTATTGGTTGGGGAACTCCTTTTTTATTGGTTCCTGAAGCGACAACAGTTGATAAAAAAACATTAAATCAATTGGTAGATGCTAAAGAAGAAGATTTGTATTTAAGTGGTATCTCTCCTTTAGGAGTTCCGTTTAATAATCTTAGAACCAATACTAAAGATTTAGAAAAGAAAGCCTTTATAGACAAAGGAAGACCAGGAAGTTCATGCCCAAAAAGATACATTGCTTTAAATAAGGAATTTAAAGAAACAGGTATGTGTACGGCTTCAAGAGAATATCAATATTTAAAAATAAAAGAGTTAGATAATAAAGACTTATCACCAGAAGATTATCAAGAAAGTTTTAATAAGATAACAGAGAAATCTTGTGCTTGTGTTGGATTGGGGACATCGGCTTTATTGGCCCATAATATAGATACTAAAGTTGAAGGTGATGGTGTTTCAATTTGTCCTGGGCCAAATATGGCATATTATTCAAAAATAATGACACTCAAAAATATGACAGATCATATTTATGGTAGAGATTATATGATAAGCAGAACAGATCGTCCAAATATGTTTATAAAAGAACTTCACATTTATATAGACTACTTAAAAAATAAAGTTGAAGAAGCTAAAAAAAGTATGAATAAAAAGGAAGAAAAATACTTGGTAACCTTTACTAATAATATGAAAGCAGGTGTTTTATATTACCAAAACTTATTTGTTACTGTAGCACATACTTTTGAAGATATAAAAGAATCTGTTTTAAATGAATTGGAAGCTAGTATGCGAACCTTACAAAATGTAGGTTCAGAAATAGATAACTTGTCGCTAATTCCTGTTGCAAATTAGTTTTTTAAAATATCAAAATCCTTTATAGAAATAACCTTTCCTGTTTGTTGGATTTCAGTTACAAATTGCTCAATGGTTTTATCTCTAAAACTACTGAGCAGTTTGTCTTTAAACGGAGATACCATGAAATGGACAGGGCAAGGCGTTTCATCAGTGCATTGGGATAGACCTAAAAAACAACTATCAAATTTTGAGGTGCCATCTATCGTTTTAATAACGTCCCAAACGGCATTTTCTTTATCTTTTTCCGAAAGGTAAAAACCTCCGTTTGGCCCTTTAGTTGAAGAGACCAGATTTGTTTTAGTGAGTTGCTGTAGTAGCTTAGCTAAAAAAGGTTGTGGTGTTTCTAGGTCTTCTGAAATTTGTTTAACTCCAATTTTATTGGTTTCGTCAGTTTGTATCCCTAAATATAAAATCGCACGAATGGCATATTGACAAGCATTTGAGAGCATATGGTTGTTTTAGTGTTCAAACTTACTAAAAAAAGATTTTTTAGTCTTTAAATAAATGAATATTTATGATATTCACATAAAAAGCAATAATTTTACATACTCAAAATAATCATTCAAGAGATGGATTTAGAAGAAAAAATAATACAGCTAAAAAAGCAAAAAAATGCTGTAATTCTAGCGCATTATTACCAGACATCAGACATTCAAGATATCGCAGATTATGTAGGAGATAGTCTTGGATTATCACAAAAAGCAGCAGAAACAGATGCCGATATTATTGTTTTTGCTGGGGTTCATTTTATGGCTGAAACCGCTAAAATATTAAATCCAACAAAAATGGTTGTGTTGCCTGATATGGCGGCAGGTTGTTCGTTAGCAGATTCCTGTCCACCTGAGGCTTTTTCGGCGTTTACAAAACAACACCCTAATCATGTCGTAATAACCTATGTGAATTGTTCGGCAGAAATTAAGGCTTTGAGCGACATTGTTTGCACCTCTTCAAACGCTTTAAAAATTGTGGAGTCTATTCCTAAAGATGTGCCTATTATTTTTGCACCCGACAAAAATTTAGGAAAGTATATCATGAAAGAAACTGGTCGAGATTTGTTGCTCTGGGATGGTAGTTGTATTGTGCATGAAGCGTTTTCAATTGATAAACTAATCGCATTACATCAAAAATATCCTGACCATAAAATTATAGCGCATCCAGAATCCGAAGAGCATATTTTAAATACAGCCACGTACATTGGCTCTACGGCAGGTATGATAAATTATGTAAAAGAGCATGCAGAAGAAAAATTTATTGTGGCGACAGAGGTTGGTATTCTGCATAAAATGCAACAAGAAGTTCCAGATACAGAACTTATTCCTGCGCCAGCTCAGGAAGACAACACTTGTGCTTGCAGCGAGTGTGGTTTTATGAAAGTGAATACCATGCAAAAATTATACGATTGCTTACTAAATGAAACACCACAAATAGAAGTCCCAGAAGACATTAGAAAAAAAGCATTATTGCCTATTGAGCGTATGCTTGAATTATCAAAATAATCATGATTACAACAAACTATTTAGTCATTGGCTCAGGCATTGCAGGGTTAACATTTTCTATTAAGATTGCTGAAAAATTTCCTGATAGAACCGTTACCATTGTTACTAAAGCAGACGAAGAAGAATCGAATACCAAATACGCCCAAGGAGGTGTTGCTGTAGTGTTAGATACAGAAACAGATTCATTTAAAAAACATATTAAAGACACATTAATAGCGGGTGATGGTTTATGTGACGAGGAGGTTGTTAAATTGGTGATTGAAGAAGGGCCAAAACGCCTTAAAGAATTATTGCTCTGGGGCGCTAATTTTGATGTTGATGGTAGTGGTGATTTCGATTTAGGTAAAGAAGGCGGGCACTCTGAATATCGTGTTGTTCATCATAAAGATATTACAGGTTTTGAAATAGAACGGGCGTTGCTTAAACGTGTTCATCAATTACAAAATATTACCATTTTACCTCATCATTTTGCGATAGATTTAATTACTAATCATCATATTAAAGATTTAAAATCAGACAAACTATCTTGTTTTGGGGCTTATATCTTAGATCAAAAAACTGGGAATATCATTACCATAAAAGCAAATAGCACACTATTAGCTACTGGTGGAATAGGCTGTGTTTATGGACACACCACAAACCCGATAATTGCTACAGGAGATGGGGTAGCAATGGCTTATAGAGCGAAAGCACGAATAAAAGATATGGAGTTTGTGCAATTTCACCCTACGGCGTTGTATGAGGCAAAGGGAGAATCTTCTTTTTTAATTTCGGAAGCTGTTAGAGGTTTTGGTGCGTATCTTAGAAATAAGGCAGGCCACAGATTTATGCCCGATTACGATGAACGAGCAGAATTAGCTTCTAGAGATATTGTATCGCAAAGTATTGATAGTGAGCTTAAAAAATCTGGTGAGACTCACGTGTATTTAGATTGTACTCATTTAGATATTGAGGCATTTATCAATCATTTTCCTAATATTTATAAAGAATGTTTAGAACATCATATCGATATTAAAACCGATTGGATTCCTGTGGTTCCGGCATCACATTATTTGTGTGGCGGTATTAAGGTTAATAAAAAGGGAAAAACAACCATTACTAATTTATTTGCCTGTGGAGAATGTTCTAGAACAGGGTTGCATGGTGCCAACAGATTAGCATCAAACTCGTTATTGGAGGCCTTGGTATATGCGCATAATATTTATAAGTATCATAGTAAGAACGAATATCCATCATTAGATTTAGAGATTCCCGACTGGAATGATGAAGGTACCGTAATTCCGCAGGAGCATGTTTTAATTCAGCATAACCTAAAACAATTACAGGCCTTAATGCGCGATTATGTGGGTATTGTAAGAAGTAATGAACGTTTGAAAAAGGCAATTCGGCATTTAGATTTAATCTACGATGAGGTTGAAGATTTGTATAAAGAATCTAAAATAACCACAAGCCTGTGTGAGCTACGAAACATGATAAATGTATCGCATTTAATTATTAGACAATCTTTAGAAAGAACTGAAAATAAAGGGGGCTATTTTAATATTGATAATGTTAAAAACAAATAAATTAAAGATATTTTAAATCTTCTTTACTTAGTATTCTATATGGTTTAAGGTTGTAATGTTCAATCACATCTTCTAATAAAGAAGATCTCACAACCAAAATTAAATGTGTATTGGTTTTACCTTCAAACTTAGTTGCAAGATTTCGGGTAGATTCATATAAACCGTTTTGTTTCAACTCTAATTTTCCTAATTCATCAACAATAAAATAGGAGTAATCTGTTTGTTGCATTTCAAATTGAATTATGCTATTAGCTCTTTTAAAAGCCGATTTTGAAAACACAAACCGACCAACATAAATCTTATTTTCTTCAGTATCCTTATCGCTGGTGTGCATTGAAAAGGTTTGTTTATTTCTAATGTCAACAAAATTTCGTGTTCCATCAGTTTTGCAAAGAGACAATAAACCAACAACGTCGGTCTTGTTTTTTAGCCACTCGTTGAGTGCATATGATTTTCCGGTTTGAATATCTCCTGTTAAAATATAGACCATCTATGTTGCTTTAAAAAACATGCTGTACAAAATACAATTCGTTACAAACTCACTTATTCTGTAAATGCCACGAGTGTTTTTAGATGCTTTCCAGGAGAAAATAACAATTGTTTTTAAATACGGAAATAAAGCTAGGGCACTGTCAACTTCTGCCTGATAACTGCTTTTCTTTTTCTTCAGAAGAAATTTTAATAATCGCATTAATAAAGGGCTAACAATAAATATCCAAATGATTAACACTGTAATGCTTCGAATAATAATATAAAATGCTTTTCCCCATCCGAGTAAATCATTTTCTAATTGTGTAAATGATATGATAATTAAGGCAATCGTGACAAACCAAAACAGCAAACGCCTAAATTGTTTAGATTTCTTTTTTGAATTGTTTCCTTGGTATTTCTCGACAGGCAATTGGTATTTTTCTATCGATTCTATTTGGTTGATTCGCCCGATAATTCTGTGTATAAAGAATCCAAATAATATTCCTAAAAAAGCATAAACCAATATAAATGTGCCAATAATTAATTTTGAAGCCGTTATATTAGAGATAAAACTTAACGTATCTGTTACCCATTTTCCATAAATATCAATAGCTTTCCAAAACGATAGCCCGTAGATAAGTGTTAATGTCAATATTTTTTGTGTGGCAGATTCAATAAATGTGATTATCCCCAAAACTATATAGGTTATTTTGTTGAAGGAAAATATGGAAAATAATAAAATTCCAGATAATGCTTGAAACATAACAGCAACGTATGCTGTTAATGGTGAATGAGGACTAACGGCTAGTTTAATTAATAGAACAATCGTTAGTGCTTTAATAACATCTTTAAATATGGATTTTGAGAAATAAGCTATTAAACTAATTGAAATGATTGAAATGCCACCAACCAAAATTCCGGAAAACGATAAATTAAGTGCATGCATAAACCCTCCTAAACCAGATTCGTTTAATGCCCACAATGCTGTAAGTCGTTCAATAATGTATTTTTGATCTTTGAATGCTTTCATAAGTAGTGCGGTACAAATATCCTATATTTTTTTATAGAACTATAAATACTTATTCCTAATTTCTGTTTTAACGATTTAAATAAATCAATGTCTAAAAGTATTACTTAAAATTAAGGTTTGTTTTGTCTCAAGAGATTAAAAATATACAAAAAAAATAAGCGAGATTTTTGGGAAACCTCGCTTACAAATTATAACCTATAGGTTAAGTATTATTTTCCAAGCATTAAAAGTTCACTACATACAACTTCAGTAATATATCGTTTATTGCCTTCTTTATCATCATAACTACGTGAGGTTAATTTACCTTCTATAGCTACTTCTTTTCCTTTAGTTACATATTTTTCTATTATTTGAGCTGTTTTACCCCAAGCTACAATATTATGCCATTGTGTATCGGTAATTTTTTCACCCTTATTATTGGTGTAGTTTTCGTTGGTTGCAATGGCGAATTTTGCTAATGTTTTTCCTGATCCTAAATTGATGATCTCTGGATCATTTCCTAAGTTACCAATCAACTGTACTTTGTTTCTAAGCGTGTTCATAATTTTAAATTTTAATCGTTAAACAGTTAATACTATCGAGTTCTTATGTTTCGACACTGCAAAGATGTGATGGTTTGCAAATTTTATTCAGTTTATAAATACTTAAAATCGTTTGTAAATGTTTGTAGTCGTTTGTAAACGAATA
This sequence comes from Flavobacteriaceae bacterium, assembly GCA_050300615.1. Taxonomy (GTDB): domain Bacteria; phylum Bacteroidota; class Bacteroidia; order Flavobacteriales; family Flavobacteriaceae; genus Yeosuana. Next base: position 34,395 of record JBNKYB010000010.1, read on the forward strand.
TTTTTTGTATATTTAGGGAACTGCTTACAAGTTATAGCAAAAAACATAATGAATAATAATCACATTATTAGAAAGTTAGAAGTTAATAAGGTAATATTTGAGAACCTTTTAAATGGGAAGAAGGAAAATGAATATTTATGGAGACCAAGTCCAAAAAAATGGTGTTTATTGGAAATTGTTTGTCATTTATTTGATGAAGAACGTGAAGATTTTAGAACAAGGGTGAAGCTTGTTTTAGAAGGCACGACAAAGGAACTGCCAAAAATTAATCCAGAAGGATGGGTTTTAGAACGTAATTATTTAGGGCAAAATTATGATGAAAAAGTAATAGATTTTTTAAATGAACGAGAAAAGTCTATCATTTGGTTGAATTCACTTGAAAACGAAAATTGGAATAATGAATTTATTCATCCTAAAAGAGGCACTATGTCTGCAAAATTATTTTTAACCAATTGGTTGGCTCATGATTATTTACATATTAGACAAATCATTAGATATCAATATCAATGTCTGAAAGAGCAAACCCATATTGATTTATAATATGCAGGAAACTGGTAAAACTAAAAGATTATTATGGCAAAACAATGTTTAGAATGTGGTGAAAAAATTGTAGGCAGAATTGATAAAAAATTCTGTAGTGATGGCTGTCGGAATGCTTACAACAATAGGGTTAACAAAGACAGCAAAAACTTAATAAGAAATACCAATAACAGACTTCGGAAAAATTACCGGATTTTAGAAGCTCTTAATCCTAATCAAAAAACAAAAACATCCAGAGCCAAACTTATAGAGGCAGGATTCGATTTTAATTATTTTACCAGTATTTATACCACAAAAGCAGGAACCATATATTATTTTGTATACGATCAAGGATATTTACCTTTAGAAGGAGATTACTATGCTTTAGTAAAAAGAGAAAACTAAAAAACTATTTTTTCCAAGTAGAGCCTTTAAGAGCCAGAGCAGCTTTTAAAATATCTTTTTGGCTTATTTGCCCAACAAGTTTTCCGTTTTCAACAATGGGGAAACGCCTTCTTTTCGCTTCTAAAAACTTATTAGCAGCATCAAAAATATTCATATTTCCGTCAATCGTTTCAACATTTTCAACCATGTATTTTTCAACAGTATGATTGCTCATGGGCATATTGTGGTATCTGCTTTCACTTATTTCTTTAATACAATCACCTTCAGATATTACTCCAATTAATTCATGTTTATCATTCACCACTGGCCCACCAGAAATACGATATTTAATAATGGCACTAACAACTTCTTCTATGGGCTGATTAGATTTAAATGTTACTAAATTTTTGGTCATATAGTCACTAACCTTCAAAGGAGCATCTCCTGTTGTTTTTTTTGGATTTCGTCTAGCAGCAAGAAAACTTTTTATTCCCATGGTGATTAAATTTTAAGATTACTAAATGTAATTATTTTTTTTGATTTTTCCTAAATGTATATTTTTTGATGGTCTAAACAGTTGAAATTTATAAACTTATATAATATTGGTTAAATATTTTAAGGTTTCTTTATAAAAGACAGTTTTTAAGTAAGACATATAATTTTATTAAAATAATTAGCATTGTTTTAAGAGATTAAATGTTAAAATTTTATAGTTTTATCGCTTTCAAACAAATACTAAATAAAATAAAGATGAAACGATTATTGGTTTTAATTGTACTGGTTAGTAGTTTTCAATTAAGTGCACAGACAAATGCAGAATTAATCAAGCATTATGAGGCTTTTTATAAGCAAATGAAAAAACAAGGCGATATTCAAGGAATTATTAACGCCATGACTCATTTAAATGTATTATCTCCTTCCCAAGAGCGATTAGATACTTTAGGATATATTTACATGAGCGAAGGAAAATATTCTCAAGCGCTAAATACCATAGGGGTAGATCAAGTAGTTAATGATTCTGATATTGCAATTCAGGTAAAGGCCGTTTCATTAAAATCCTTAGGTCAACCAAAATTGGCTGTTGGTTTTTTTGAAGAAATGTTTAAAAGAAATCCGAATCCTCATATTGCTTACGAATTGGCAGAGTTGAATTTGCAATTAAAAAATTTAGCAGAAGCTGAAAAGAATATTGCTTATGGTTTAGCGAATTCAAAAGATGATATGACAAAATCATTTTATGAAACACAAACGCCTTACAAAGTGCCATTAAAATCGGCTTTTATGTATTTAAAAGCTTTAGTTACTTATAATAAAGACACAAAAGCAAATATTGATGCCGCTGTAGATATTCTTGATGCTGCATTAAAAACAGCTCCAAACTTCAATTTAATACAGTTGTCTAAAAATGAATTGTTAAGACAAAAACAAGCATTACAAGCAGAAGCCGCACAATCTAAAAATTAAATAATTTATATATAAAAAAAGGGTGTTTTATCATGATAAAACACCCTTTTTTGTTTACCAAATTTTAACACGTTTACTAGGTTCTAAATACATGCTATCTGTTTCTTTAATGTTAAAAGCTTCGTAAAAAGCATCAACATTTTTTAAAGGTTGAACAGCTCTAACCATTCCTGGTGAATGTGGATCTGTCTTGATTTGAGTTTTCAAAGCGTCTTCTCTTATCTTGGTTCTCCACACCGTTGCCCAAGACATAAAGAAGCGCTGTTCTGGCGTAAAACCATCGATGTTTTCTGGTCTGCCATTTTCTTTAAAACTTAGCTGCAAAGCATCATAAGCGACATTAATGCCTCCTAAATCACCAATGTTTTCACCAAGGGTAAAGGGGCCATTAATAGGAGTTTCAGGTAAAACTTCAATAGCACTATATTGATCGGCTAATTTTTTACCTAAAGCTTCAAATTGTTTCAAGTCTTTATCAGTCCACCAGTTATTTAAATTACCATTTTTGTCATATCTAGATCCAGAATCATCAAAACAATGAGAAATTTCATGACCGATAACGGCACCCATCCCACCGTAATTTACAGCGTCATCTGCTTGGTAATTGTAAAATGGAGGTTGTAATATTGCTGCAGGAAATACAATTTCGTTAAATGAAGCATTAAAATAAGCATTCACTATTTGTGGAGCCATTCCCCATCTACTTTTATCAACAGGATTTCCTAAATCTTCTAGGTCTTCATTATGATTCCACACTCTGGCATTAAGTATGTTTTGTAAATAAGAACCACCTTCTTCAACACCTTTAATTTCTAAATTAGAGTAATCTTTCCAATGGTCTGGATAAGCTATTTTAACCTTTAAAGCTAATAGTTTTTCAATAGCTTTTTGTTTAGTATCAGGGGTCATCCAAGACACATTATTAATTCTATTTTCAAAAGCTTTAATAACATTGGCAATCATTTTTTGTGCTTTCTCTTTAGCCTCTGGTGGGAACTTTTGCTCAACATATAATTTCCCTAAAGCTTCTCCAATAGTTCCATTGATAGTTTGTAATGCTCTTTCATCAAGAGGGCGTTGTTTTTTGGCACCTCTTAAGGTTTTACCATAGAATTCCCAATTTGCTTTTGCAATATCTGTGCTTAATGTGCTAGAGGCTCTATTAAATGCAGACCAGCGTAAATAGGCTTTCCAGTCTGATATATTATTTTCTGCTAAAATAGTTTGTAATGCGTTTGTGTATTTTACATCTGTAACAATAATGGTATCTATTTTTTTAACACCTATACCTTTAAAATAGGAGTTCCAATTAATGGCAGGAACCATTTTTTGCAATTGGTCAATAGATTTTGGGTTGTATCGCTTACGTGCATCACGTCTTTCAACCTTGTCCATTCTTGGTTCAGCCAATTTGGTTTCAAAAGCTAATATCTGTTTTGCTTGGTTGTTAGCTTCAGTTTCAGAATCACCTAAAAACTGGAGCATTTTTGTAATATGAGCCACATACGCTTCTCTTTTTTCTTTAGAATCCTTATCATCCTTAATGTAATAATCCCGGTCTGGAAGGCCTAAAGTTCCTGTTCCTAAGAATGCAGAATTTATATTGCTATTTTTGGGATCTGCTCCGACACCAAAACTAAAGAAACCTGCACTACCTGTTGGTTCCATTTCTATTAAATAGTTTTCAAGGTCATTAATGTCTTTAATAGCATCAATTTTAACTAAAGAAGGCAGAATAGGTTTAATGCCTTGCTTGTTTCGGCTAACCGTATCCATGATGGTTTGGAAAAGTTTTACAGCCTTTTCTTGGTCCGAACCAGGAATAATTTCTATTTTTTTTAAGTCTTTATTGTCTGAAATAGCAGCTTTTAAAATAGAAAGGGCATCATTATCTGTCTTTTTTCTAAGCTCGTTAAAACTTCCCCATCTAGTTTGGTCATCTGGAATTTCAGTATTTGTTAGCCATGTTCCATTTACATATTTAAAAAAGTCGTTAGTAGGTTTTTCGGTGTTATCCATAAATTGTAAATTAATACCTGGCACTTTTTGAACGTCGGCAACCTCTTTTTTTGAATCGTTTTTACAAGCTAATAAGCTAGTAATAGCGATAAGTGTAAGCATGAGTTTTTTCATAATATTAAATAATAATTAAATTTGAGATGGTTAATGGTAATGTATCGTTTAGTAATAAAGTTTTAAAGCTAATGGTCTATTTTTGTGTAAGTTAAGGTTTTTCAATATATTGAGAATCTTTTTCTAATTTTTTATTCATTTGAAGATTTAAGTTAGAAACTGATTCTAAAAACTCTTTGATTGTTGAACCTAGTTCTTTTTTCGTTGTTGTTTGTAAGTTAGTTACACTTTCTAATTTATAAAGTTTTGTTTCTAACGCAGTTATTCTTGCCATTATAGAAGGTGTGTTAACAGTATCAGGTATGGTTTTTTTAAACTCTTTTAAAAAAGTTTTTATGGCTTTGTTGTTATCCTTAAAATAGGATAAATCTCCTTTTTTTACATTCTGAACAATCTCTTTAAGATCGTTGTATTTAATCCAGTCTTCAATAGCTTTTTTTGTTTTAACATCAAGAGTGTATTCTACATACTTAAGGTTTGATATATCCTTCTCTGAAAAACTTTTACTCACTGGTTGCTTAAACGTTTTCTCGTTAGTCGTGTCTTTTTGAGTATTGTTACATGAAAAATAAAACATGCTTAAACAGAAAGTTACTATAAAATATTTTTTCATTTTTTAAATTTTAAGGCTTTTACAAATATATATGAATGCGCTATTTTATTTTAAATTATGTTCAAAAGGTTTTTAATATTTTGCTTTAAAATGAAGTATCATCAATAAAATCTTATTATTTTTGACATATTCTTATAAAACATTAATTAAATGAATCCCAAAATATTAATTATTGGAGCTTGTGGTCAAATAGGCTCAGAACTAACATGCAAATTAAGATCCCTATATGGAGACAAAAATGTAATTGCTAGTGATATAAGTTATAGTAATTTAGATATTGTTAATTCGGGGATTTTTGAGATTGTTGATGCTCAAGATTACGAGTCTGTTAAAGTTTGTGTTGAAAAATATCATATAAATACGGTGTACTTAATGGCAGCGATGTTAAGTGCTACAGGAGAAAAATACCCCATGCAAGCTTGGGATTTAAATATGAATTCTCTGTTTCATGTTTTAAATCTAGCAAAAGCCAAATTTATTTCAAAGGTGTTTTGGCCATCTAGTATTGCTGTTTTTGGTTCTACAACTCCCAAAGAAAACACGCCTCAATATACCATTGTAGAGCCATCAACTGTTTATGGAATTAGTAAACAAACAGGAGAGCGTTGGTGTGAGTATTATCATAAAAAATATGCGGTCGATGTACGTAGCTTACGCTATCCAGGAATTATAAGTTGGAAAACATTACCAGGCGGAGGAACAACCGATTATGCAGTCGATATTTACCATAAAGCAGTTACCGATAAAAAATATGAATGCTTTTTAAAAGAAGACACGCAATTACCAATGATGTTTATGGATGATGCCATAAAAGCAACGGTAGATATTATGACTTCTGATAAAGTAGATATTAAAATAAGATCTTCATATAACCTATCGGCAATAAGTTTCACTCCTAAAGATGTTGCCCAATCCATTAAGGGGTTTATTCCAGATTTTAAAATAACCTATAAACCAGATTCTAGACAGGAAATTGCAGACAGTTGGCCAAAAAGTATTGATGATTCTCAGGCTAGACAAGATTGGAATTGGAAACACAAGTTTTCTCTTGAAGATATTACCAAAGAGATGCTCATGCAATTGAACAAAAAATATAAGGAGTCTTAATAAAAAGTCCTCAATAATTGTATATTTGAGTATCCAAATTTCTAATAATATGCTTGAAAACTTTTGGTTTAATGTACAGTATGGGATTAACCATGTGCTTGACATTAATGCCTACGACCATGTTTTGTTTCTTATCGTTCTAACAATTCCTTATGTGTTTAAAGACTGGAAACGAGTATTTTTACTGGTGTCTACATTTACTATTGGACATACATTATCACTTGTTTTAGCTGCTTATCATATTGTAAGTGTTAATGGAGCTTTAATAGAGTTTTTAATACCGGTTACTATTTTAGTCATTGCAGTGTTTAATATTTTTACTGCAGGAAGAAGCCCTCAAAAAGGAAAAGTGGGTGTCTTGTTTTTCTCAACTTTATTTTTTGGTTTAATCCATGGTTTAGGATTTGCAAGAGAGTTTCAAATGTTAGCTGGAAAAACAGATAGTAAGTTAGCGTTACTGGTAGAGTTTGCTCTTGGTATTGAAATTTCACAAGTTGTCATTGTATTCTGTGTGCTTTTCTTAGGATATTTGATGCAAACACTTTTTAGGTTTTCAAAACGTGATTGGATGATGGTTGTTTCGGCTATTGTAGTGGGTCTTGTTATTCCAATGATTATTAGCAGGTGGATTTTCTAGCTTAAAAAAATCAAAAGCCTAATCTCTCTTTGTTAAATATTCATAAAACTTTAACGAATTAGCGTTGTAATTGAAATTCCAACCAATTATCTTCGTTATATATTTTACTTTAAACTTATAAGCATTTTTTAAAGCTCTTTTTTAGTTGTTGCTTTGTTATAAAAAAGTAATCATAAAAGAAAATACAATTAGTAATTACCATATTCATGTCAAAAGATAAACAACTTAAATACGATAAGGCCTACTTAAGAATTGCAAATGAATGGGGTAAATTATCGTATTGTAAACGTAAACAAGTTGGGGCTTTAATTGTAAAAGATAAAATGATTATTTCTGACGGTTATAATGGAACACCATCTGGTTTTGAAAATTTTTGTGAAGATGAAGATGGCTATACCAAATGGTATGTGCTACATGCCGAGGCAAATGCCATTTTAAAAGTAGCCAGCTCTACGCAATCTTGTAAAGGTGCTACCTTGTATATTACTATGTCGCCGTGTAAAGAATGTAGTAAATTAATTCATCAAGCAGGAATTGTTAGAGTGGTTTATAAGGTGGCTTATAAAGATGATTCTGGATTACAATTTTTAAAGAAAGCCGGCATAGAACTCACATTAATTGAAGATATAGACGCATAATGCATATTCAAAAAAAATATTTACCATTACTATTAGGCATTGCCATTGCTTTTGGTGTTTTTATTGGCGGAAAGTTAAATTTTTCCGATTCACCAGATAGATTATTTTCTTCTAATAGTAAAAAAGATAAACTTAACAGACTTATTGATTATATAGATTACGACTATGTTGACGATGTTAATACAGACAGCATTGTAGATGTTACAGTTAATGGCATTTTAGAAAATCTAGACCCGCATTCGGTGTACATTCCTAAAGAAGATATGCAGCGTGTTACTGAAAATATGAAAGGTGATTTTGTAGGCATTGGGGTTAGTTTTTATACCTATAAAGACACGATTGCTGTAATTAGAGCGGTTGAAGGCGGCCCAAGTGATAAGGCAGGCATTAAAGGTGGCGATAGAATTATTATGGCAAATGGCGATTCACTCTCTGGAAAAGTTTTAAAAGATGATCAAATAGTAGACAAATTAAAAGGGCCCATTAATTCAAAAGTAGATTTAAAAATATACAGAAAAGGTGAGCCAAAACTTTTAGACTTTAAAGTAAAACGATCCAATATTCCTATTAAAAGTGTGGATGCATCCTACATGCTCACAAAAAATTTAGGGTATATAAAAATCAATCGATTTGCTGAGACTACCTATAAAGAATTTGAAAAAGGAATTCGCAAACTTAAAGCCTTAGGAGCCACAAAAATGGTACTTGATTTAAGAGATAATCCTGGAGGTTTTTTGGGCATTGCCGAAAAAGTTGCTGATGAATTTTTAAAAGATGGTAAGCTTATTTTATTTACTAAAAATAAAAGCGGAGCAATTGAAAAAAGTATCGCAACAGATAATGGCGATTTTGAAAACGGTGATGTATATGTGCTTGTTAACGAAAACTCTGCGTCTGCAAGTGAAATTGTAGCAGGAGCACTTCAAGACAATGATAGAGGAACCATAGTAGGAAGACGGACTTACGGAAAAGGACTTGTGCAACGCGAAATGGAATTGGGTGATGGTAGTGCCATACGTTTAACGGTTTCCAGATATTACACACCTACTGGAAGATCTATTCAGAAACCTTACGATCATGGGGTTCAAGATTATTATGACGACTATTATAAAAGATTGGAAAGTGGAGAACTACTAGATTCCGCTAAGATTCAAGTGGCAGATTCTTTAAAATTTACCACACCAAAAGGAAAAATAGTCTACGGCGGTGGTGGTATTATTCCAGATGTGTTTGTGCCTATTGATACTGCTATGCAAAACGAAACCTTATCATACTTATTAAGAAGAGGATTTATAAGCTATTTTGTTTTCGAAATGTTAGACAAGGATAGAAGCATATACAAGGATATGACAAAACAAGATTTTATAGATAATTTTGAAATTGGAGAAGATATGATCTTTGCTTTTCAAGATTATTTAAATGCAAGGTTAGATTCTAAAATCACTTTTGTAGCATATCACGATGAGGTTAGGCAGTATTTAAAAGCGACTTTAGGAGATCAGCTTTATGGAGATGGAACTTTTGAAGAAGTTTTTAATAAAGGTGATATGATGATTGATGAAGTTGTTAAGTTGAGTGAGCAACACTAACGATTATTAGGTTTTTTAAAAAAAGCTTATTCTTCTCTTGTTTTTAGTCCTATAACTTGGTTTAAAATAGAAGGAAAACACTTATATTTAATCGAGTAAATTCAATTTTTATGAGGTCTAATTCTTTTTTTATAAGATTCTTCTTTATTCTATTATCGTCCACATCATTTGTATTTGCCCAAGAGTATTTAAATCCAATTAAGAAAACATCATTTGGACTGAACGACCATCTAATAGATACATTTTATATTTCTTGCTTACTGATAAAAATAGGCTAGGTTTCAAAAGGGGAGTGGAATTCAGAATCAAAAATCATTAATAAATTAAAAGTGTTATTGGTTACGATAAAAACCTTTTCTGAAAAAGGTTGCATTTATATAAACAAAAGGAAATCAACAAGAAAATAACTTTTGTCATAAAATACCTTCAATAAAAATGTTATATTTGATTAACCATACGGAAGGATATATATTAATTCTGGATATACTCACCCATACTGGCAGAAAAAAAGGCCTTTAGTGTATGCATAGTGTGGGTATATTTAAAATAGTAATCATAGTAAATACGTTGTGTGCAATTTAACACAATATGATTTTTTAGTAAACATATAAAAAAAATGATTAAAAAATTTTTTACACTAGTTTGCATATTATTAGTACTTATTTCATGTTCAAAAGACACTGAACCCAATTTGCCAATTGTGTTAAGTTCTCAAAACACCATAACTTCTTTTGCACTTGCTATAAATGGAGAAATTGTTAACGGAGCTATAGATCAAATCGCAAAAACAATATCTTTTAGTCTAGTTGGTGCAGAACTCTCTTCATTAAAACCAACAATTCTGTATTCAGACAAAGCAACAATATCTCCATCAGAAAATGAAAACCAAAATTTCAATAATGAAGTAACTTATACTGTTACTGCTGAAAATGGAGATAAAAAAATCTATCAAGTTATTGTTAACAATAGGCCTTTAAGTTCTGAAAACACCATAACTTCTTTTCAACTTACCGTAAATGGAGAAATTATTAATGGAACTATAGACCAAATAGCGAAAACAATATATTTTAATCTTGTTGGAGCAGAACTCTCATCATCAAAACCAACAATTCAATATTCAGACAAAGCAACAATATCTCCATCAGAAAATGAAAATCAAAATTTCAATAATGAAGTAACATATACTGTTACTGCTGAAAATGGTGATTCAAATATTTATAAAGTAATTATTGATAATAGACCTTTAGGAACGGAAAATAAAATTTTATCATTTTCAGTTTCAGTAGATAATGAAACCATTGTTGGTAATATTAATAATGATACTAATATTATTAATTTTGACATAGGCGGATTAAATAAAAGCTCTCTAATACCTATTTTGTCGGTTTCAGAATACGCAACAATTTCTCCTGGTCCAACTATTCCTCAAAATTTTGAAGTCCCAGTAAATTATACAGTTACTGCTGAAAATGGAGAAATTAATGAATATAGAGTGATGGCCAATTTACCAACAATTGCAAATAATACTAATACATCAGCCCCTCTTCTTTATTACACAAGGGCCAATTTAACTGTATCAGGTAATTTTTTAGATCCGAACCTTCCGGGTGCAGAATTATATTTATCTGATGGAACTAACGAATATACTTTACCAATTTTGCGAAGTGTAAGTTATGACCAAAATGGATATACAACAATATTTAATTTATATACCCTGATTCCAGAAAACATTCCAACTTACAATAATTATAAAATTGCATTTAGGACTGATAATTCTATAACTGAATCAGATTATCTAATTGACCTTTTGGCTGAAAACGTACCGAAATTCATATCATTAAACCAAGATTCTTACTTTTGGAACGATGTTTTAGTAATAAATGGAGAAAATTTAACTGATACAATTACAATACCTTCAAATGGTTCAAATTTTGTAGTAAGTAATTCTAACAATTATGATTATACATTAAATAATGATAAAACTCAAATTTCACTGATACTTGATTACTATTATTTATTTCCAGCTTATTTTGGTCGTCCCCCTTCCGAAAAAACAATCACTTTTTGGGGTCCTGGAAGGCGAATTGGGGAATCATTTACTACAACATTCAATTAGCCTTACCAAAACCTGATAAAATTTATGCTCACATTTAAACCCAACAACATATAGACAATGAAAAATATTTTCACTTTTTTATTTGTTTTAATAGCCCATATAGGATTTTCCCAATGCCCATCGGGGAATTTAGAACTTTATAGACAAACAGAAATAGATTCAATTAAAATTAAATACCCTGATTGTCACGAAATTGATGGAAATGTTATTATCAATGACTATTATAATAAAATACAAAATTTAGACGGTTTATCAAATATCACCTCAATTAAAGGTGATTTGACGCTCAACAGACTTAAAGAGGCCACTGATATAAATGGTCTGGGTTCTTTAAAAACTGTTGATGGAAATCTCGTGTTCTCATCCAATAATCTTGTTAAAATAGAAGGTTTTTCGGAATTAACTTCTGTTGGAGGATCGTTAGAGTTTAACTCCAATACAAGTGAGTTTATAATAGGCTTTGATAAACTGTCGTTTATCGGTGATAGTTTTTCACTATCCGGAAATAATGAACTGATAGATATAGATGGTTTTAATATTTTGGATTCAATAATTACAAATTTTAAATTGAGCGGTAATACGAAAATGCAATCTATAAGTGGTTTTAACAACTTAATTGAAATAGGGGGAAATTTCAGCTTAACTAGTAATAATGATTTGACAGCTTTAAAGGGTCTAAACGCATTACAAACAATTAACGGTAATTTAGAGTTTTTGAATAATAATGTCGAAACAATTGAGGGGCTATCAGGATTAACCTATGTTGGTGGTAGCTTAAATTTTAATCAAAATGGAAGTAGTCATATAATAGGATTTGAAAATTTATTAACTATAGAAGGTGGAATTTCAATAAATCGGAATAATGTATTGATTGATATAAATGGTTTTAATCTTTTAGAGTCTATAGGAGGAGACGTTGTAATAGATGAGAATAAACTATTAACTTCATTTAACGGATTTGACAACTTGAATATAATTGAAGGAGATTTAAGTCTTATTAGAAATCATAATCTCACATCTTTAAATGGTTTTGACGCTTTAAAAACAGTTAGTGGGGATCTTAAATTTTTATATACTAATGCTCCAGAAATTGGAGGATTTATGGAATTAAATGTTATTGGAGGATCTTTAGAATTTAGAGGGAATGGAAGTGAGAGCATCGTCGGGTTTAACAAATTGAATTCAATAGGTAATACTTTAGATATATATGACAATAGGACTTTAATAAGTATAAATGGTTTAAGCAATCTTGAAACTATTGGAAGTTGGCTCTCTGTGTACGGTAATGACGAACTAACAACAATAAACGGATTTGATAACTTAGTTAGTGTTGGTGGGAATATGGGGTTTTCCGAAAACCTTAAATTAGCAACCATAAGTGGTTTTAATAATTTAAAAACGGTACAAGGAGACTTAACTTTTTGGCAAAATGGGTTAACAAGTATTGATGGGTTTAATTCCTTAACAACATCTGTTAATAACATTAGTATTAGGGTTAATCCAAACCTCCAATCAATTGGTGGATTTAATGTTTTAGAATTATTAAGTGGAGAATTAAGTGTTAAAGACAATAGTTCTTTGACTCAAATTGTAGGGTTCGAAAAGCTAAATCAAATAGGAACAGGATTACTTGTTGAGAATAACCAAGTTCTTAAAGAAATAACTGCTTTTGGTTTGTTGCAACATATTGAAGGAAATGTACGCATAGCAACAAACGCCATTGACGACTTTAGTGGGTTTAATAGTTTAAAAACCGTCAATGGTTATTTTGGTATAATTAGTAACACCGGAATAACCAATATAGATGGTTTTAATGAGCTTGAATCAGTTGCAAGTGATTTTAGTTTTTGGAATTGTAATATGGTGGGTATATCAGGGTTTAATAAACTTATTTCCTTAGGAAGATGGTTTAGAATTGAAGAAAGCTCTCTCAACAATATAACAGGGTTCACAAATCTTGAAAAAGTTGAAGGTCCCTTTGAAATTAAAACCAATGAAAATCTTGAGCATTTAAATGGTTTCAATAGTTTAATTTCATGCGATGCCTTTAACGTGTATGCAAATGGGATAAAGGAATTAAATGGGTTTAACAATCTGATTTCAATAAATGGCACTATAACTATTAACTATAATAGAGAATTGTTGATTTTAGACGGATTTCAAAAATTAGAGTCATCCGAAAACTGGACTCAAATCACTGGAAATAAAAAACTTAAGGTAATTAGTGGTTTCAATAGCCTTAAATCAATTGTTTTAGGTAGTAGTTATGGTATAGGAATGGGAATTCAGTATAACAACGCACTTGAAACTATTACGGGATTTAATAGTTTAAATGAAATAAATGGATCTTTAATTATTAACGGTCACCCACTATTAAAAGATGTTTCAGGATTTAACAATTTAAAGCTAGTTGAAGAATTAGAGTTTCAAAACGTAGGTTTAATAGATTTTTCTGATTTAAATAATTTAGAAACAATAAGTAAACGATTAACTGTCTCGCATTGCTCTGAATTGTTAAGTTTTAATGGTTTGGAAAATGTATCTTCTTCATTAACTAATTTATCTATTATTACAAATCCGCTTTTAAATAATATTAATGCCTTAAACAATATTACATCTGTTGAAGAAAGCATTTTTATTCAGAAAAGTCCTTATTTAAGTAATTGTAGTATTAATTCTGTTTGTGCTCATTTAGTAAAGAACGGAAATTTATATGTGGGAGGAAATAAAACAGGTTGCAATAATGAGGATGAGATTTCAGTAGGTTGTTCTCAAAGTGAAGTCGATGATGACAAAGATGGAGTTATGAATAATCTTGATCTTTGTCCTAATACTCCAATAGGCGAAATCGTAAACAAAGACGGTTGTTCTCAAAGTCAAATTGGAGATGATGACAATGATGGGGTTATAAATATTAATGATACTTGCCCTGAAACACCCGAAGGAGAAATTGTTAATTTAGATGGTTGTTCTGATAGCCAACTTGATGATGATAATGATGGTGTAATGAACAATATGGATAAATGTCCTAACACGCAAGATGGAGAATCTGTTAATTCAGATGGTTGTTCAATTAATCAACTAGATGATGACAATGATGGGGTTATAAATATTAACGATACTTGCTCTGAAACACCCGAAGGAGAATCCGTGGATCAAAATGGTTGTTCTCAAAGTCAAAAAGATGACGATAATGATGGGGTTATGAATGATATAGACCAATGTCTTGATACGCCAGATGGAGAATCTGTTAATTCAGATGGTTGTTCAGATAGCCAACTTGATGATGATAATGATGGCGTTATGAACAATTTAGACCAGTGTCCTAATACTTCCGAAAATATTAATGTTGATGCGAATGGATGTATTTCTATACCTGCCAATAACTTTAATATTCAAACTATTGGAGAAACCTGCCCTGATAAGGAAAATGCTCAAATTGTTATTTCCGCAAGTGAAACTCATAACTATTTAGCTTATTTTAAAGGAGTAGAACACCCTTTTACATCTAATTTAACATTAGAAAATATTTCTCCTGGAACCTATGATTTATGCATAGCTATTCCAACAGAATCTTATGAGCAATGTTTCTCTGTGACACTAGAAGAGGGTGCAACCATTTCAGGCAGAACGTCTTCTACTAAATCTGGCAAAGTATATATTGATATAGCAAAAGGATCTACTCCTTATTCCGTATCAAAAAATGGTAAAGTAATTTTAACAACATCTTCCAAATCTTTTATGGTAGACACTTCTCATGGCGATTTAATTGAAGTATTAACCAGTAAACCTTGTGAGGGTAAGCTAACCAAAAGAATCGATTTGACAGATAACATATTTGCTTATCCAAACCCAACAACCGGTCTTTTTGAAATAGCATTACCCATTTTAGAAAAAGAAATACAATTGGAAGTTTATACAATACAATCTCAATTAATTTCAACTTCTAAATATAGAGTAATCAATGGTAAGATTAATCTTGACTTTAACAATTACCCTAATGGAGTTTATTTTATTAAAGCTTATTTAGAAGAGCCTGTCACCATTAAATTTATTAAGAAATAATATGAAAAAAATACTGTTATTAGTTTTAATTAACTCAGTTCTTTTAGGATGTAGTAGTGGTGGGAATTCTGGAGATGATACACCAGAACCACCAGTTTCTAAAAATAATGCACCCTCTATTCCTGCATTGGAATATCCAACAAACAACTTGTTATGTATAAATAATGTTTTAGAATTTGAATGGAATGCTTCAACAGACATTGATGGGGATGGAATAACTTATAAAATAGAAATAGCAAAAGATAATCAGTTTTCTCAGATAGTTTTTAACACTACTCTTTCAACTACAAAAAAGACATATACATTAGAAAAGGAAACTGCTTATTATTGGAGAGTACAAGCAATTGATAGCAAAAACGAATCTAGTAATTATTCATCAATTTTTAATTTATATACAGAAGGGATTGGTGTTTCAAACTACTTACCTTTTGCGCCTAAATTAGTAAAACCAGAATTAAATTCAACAGAAAATTTTGGAGATGTTACATTAGAATGGCTGGGAAGTGATGTTGATAATGACCCTCTGACCTTCGATGTTTATTTTGGCGCAAATAATCCACCAACACTAGTGTCTGAAAATCAGAATACACAAAGTTTTGTGGTCAGTACAACAGCTTCAACTACTTATTATTGGAAAGTTGTTGTTAAAGATGATAAAGGAGGAGAGGCAATTGGCCAAGTATGGGAATTTAATACAAATTAAAGTTCTTTCTAAGCCTCAACCTTATCAT
>JBNKYB010000011.1:0-9749 GCA_050300615.1 Flavobacteriaceae bacterium
AATTGAATTTTTTTGATGTTACCATTCGAGTTTAATTCTCTTTCGATGACCAATGTTTTATTTTTATAATATTTTGAATCTAATTGAATGGTAATTTTATCAAACATTGGGGCAGTAATAACATATTTAGGTTCTCCAGGTGCAATTGGGTAAATTCCCATCATGGAATAAACTAACCAAGCCGACATGGTGCCTGTATCGTCATTTCCTGGTAAACCTGCTGGTTGGTTTGTAAAGTATTGCTTCACCAATTTTTTAACCAATTTTTGACTTCGCCATTCTTCACCTTTTATATAGTTGAACAAGTACGGATACGCTATATCTGGTTCGTTAGCCATATCAAACTGATTGGTGTCAAACACTTTTTGCAACTGATTTGTAAAGCCTTTTTTGCCTCCCATTAATTTTATAAGTCCTTTTATATCATGGGGCACCATAAAGGCATATTGCCATGCATTGCCTTCAATAAAACCAATATTTTCTTCAAAATTTGCCCCAGATAACGGATCAAAAGGTTCATAAAAACTACCATCTTCATTTCTTGGATGTAGTAATTTTAAATGTTTGTCGAACAATTTTCTGTAAGATATTGAACGGTTTTTAAATCGTATGTAATCTTTTTTATTCCCTAAAGCATTTGCTAATAACGCTATTGAATAATCTGAAACATTATACTCTTGAGTGGTTGAAACCGAACCTCTATTTTGTGTGGTTAGATACCCTTTTTCAATATAATCTTTAAGTCCAGGTCGTAATGGGTTGTTTTCTATTTGATCGGCACTTTTCAACATAGCTTTATAGGCTTTTTGTACATCAAAATCTTGAATCCCTTTTAGGTAGGTATCTGTAATTACAATACTGGCAGGATCACCAACCATGGTAAAGGTTTCTGTAGAATTTAATTCCCATTTCGGTAACCACCCGTTTTCATCATACATTTCTAACATGCTTTTTACCATATCAGATTGTTGTCGTGGATAGACCAATGACATGAGTTGATGTAAATTTCTATAAGTATCCCAAAGCGAAAATACCGTATAGCGTGTTCCGTCGGTTTTACCTATTTTGCCTGTTTTTATTTCAGGATATTCACCATTAAAGTCATTTAAGGTATTGGGATGAATTAATGTATGGTAAAGAGCTGTATAGAAAATGGTCTTCTCTTCATCTGTACCGCCTTCAACCATAATTCGAGAAAGTAATGTATTCCATTCGTTATACGTTTCTTTATAAACATCATCAAACGATTTATTATCCGTTTCCTTTTTTAGATTTTCTCGTGCATTTTCAATACTCACATAAGAAACTCCTATCTTAACTTCAACCGTTTCAGGTTTTTCAAAATTATAAGTAAAATACGACCCTATACTATCGCCTACAACCATTTTTGTTGAATGCTCCATCAATCTGGTTTTTCCATTGTAGGTCATCCATTGAGCTTCAACACCATTATATGTTGAAGGTTTTTTCCAAACACCAAAGTCATCGGCAGGTTTTGAAAATTCAGCAACAAAATAGACTGGATAAGCATCTTCTGGACTGTTGTAACAAAAAGAGCCAACACTACGCATGCCTTCAATTTCGGTTGAAGACACAATTTTAACCATAGAACCTTCTTCGTTTGTTAACCCTAAACCTAGATTAAGTAAAATATTTGATTGTCCCTTTGGAAAGGAAAATTTACTAACACCTACTCGCTTTGAGGCAGTAAATTCTGCTCTAATATTATACTTGTCAATTTTAGAACTATAATAACCTGCTCTTGCCAGTTCAAAGGAATAAGTAGAACCATATTTTAAATAATTGGTTTCAATAGCTCCAGTAGTTGGCATAAGCAAGATAACTCCCAAATCAGGACATCCCACACCACTTAAATTAACTTGCGAAAACCCTGTTAAAAACGTGTTTTCATGAACGTATGGATTGGACAACCACCGACTGTCCTTTTCTAAAGGTAAATTTTGAGATCCAGCTACATTAAATGGACTAATACTTGCCATTCCTCTAGGTGCAATTGGACCAGGGTACGTCGCCCCAAAATTAGATGTTCCTATAAACGGATTTACATAATCTGCGGGTTGTTGTCCGTAAAAACAAGAATAACATAGACATAGTACCAATGCCAATTTTATTGATATTCTAGCTTTATGATTTAAATACATAAACTCTTTTTTCTATCTGATTATTTTGTCGATTTTCAAAGTCCAAGCTTCTTTGCAGGGTAAATTATTTCTTAATTCCTCTGGAATAACGACTTTAAAACCATCGTCTAATTTCGTCCACTTTAACCTCTTTTTAGAACCAAACATCGTGATTTTAGTTCCTCTTTTAGGATTAATTGATTTTACAACCACCTCAGAAGGAATTTTATTTTCACCGTCTTTTGCTAAATAAAACAAGAATACATTCCCTTCTTTACTTTGTGTCATACAAATGTTGTTCTCTTTAAATGGCTCTATAGGTTTTGTGTTGTATATGGCACTTCCATTTACTTTCATCCAATCTCCATAAGCTGACAATAAATCATAAGCGCCTTGTTGCCATTCGCCATTTGGTCCAGGAGCTACATTTAACAGTAAGTTACCTCCTTTAGCGACAATATCAATAAGCATATGAATGCCTTGTCTTCCAGTTAAATACTTAGCATCTGGTGTGTAAGACCATCCACCTCCCGATGTAATACAAGATTCCCAAGGGTACGGTAACGTTTTTTCAGGAACACGGTTCTCGGGTGTTAAATAGTTTTGGTTTTTGCCGTGAACTGCCCTGTCAACTACAATTAGTCCTGGTTGTTTTTGGCGCGCTTCTACCACCAAATCATCCATTTTGATGTCTTGATCAACTACTCTGTGTTTTATAAACCCATCGCCAGATGTATTCTCTGCAAATTTTTCATCATAATTTTGTTTAATATTTAGACTATCTCTTTTTCTTACCCAGCCACCATCTAACCACAAGATATTTACTTTCCCATAATCTGTAAGCAATTCCAAAATCTGATTATGTGTGAAGTCTACATATTTTTGCCATTTCTCTGGATACAGTTTTGGATCATAATTCACATTTCTATCAAAAGGCGGGAAATACGGATCCCAATAGTTTTCGTTATGCCAATCTGGTTTAGAAAAATAAGCTCCTACCCACATGCCTTCATTTCTAAAAGCATTAAAAACTTCTTTGGCAATGTTAGCTCTTGGATTACTACTAAAAGGACATTCAGGGTCTGTTACTTTATAATCTGAATACTTAGTATCAAACATATTGAATCCATCATGGTGTTTTGTGGTAAATACCATATACTTCATCCCTGCAGCTTTAGCAGCTTTAGCCCATTTTTCTGGATTAAATTTTGTTGGATTAAAGGTTTTCTTTAAGCCTTCGTATTCTTTTACATATTCAAAATAGTTTTGAGGATTGCTTCCCTTTTTACGCTCACACCAATCATAATCTTCAGGACATATAGACCACGATTCTACAATACCCCATTGACTGTATGTTCCCCAATGCATTAACAATCCGAATTTTTTTCCTTGCCATTCATCTAAATTTTTTAAAACTAATGGATCTGTTTCAGGTACATATCGTTCATCTTCGTAAATGGCTTGCGAAAATATCTTGACAGTAAATAACATGATGATAATTGCTATTCTATTCTTCATTTTTGTAATTTTTAATGCTATTAATTATTGTTACTATTTAATTACTTTTCTTCTTTTGACTACTTAAAGAATATGGTACATTTTCAGGTTTGCTTGCCCAATTTTTATTGGGCGAACTTCCTAATTGAAATGCTAATGTTCCCCCATTTTGAATATCTTCAAACGTTACAAAACTATTAGAATAGGGTTTCCCATTTAAACTTGCAGACTCTATGTAAAAATTATCTTTTGAATTGTTTTTTGCATCAATTTCAAAAGTATTACCGTTTTCTAAATGAAGTGTTGCTTTTTTAAATAAAGGACTCCCAATCGCATATTGATTAATACCTGGAGTTACTGGATAAAATCCTAAAGCACTAAACACATACCAAGCGGAGGTTTGTCCGTTATCTTCATCACCACAATAACCATCTGGTGTTGCAGCGTATAATTTGGTAAGTACTTCTCGTATTTTTTCTTGTGCTTTATAAGGTTCTCCTGCATAATCGTACAAATAAATCATGTGTTGAATGGGTTGATTGCCATGCGCATAATTTCCCATATTAACCACTTGCATTTCCCTAATTTCATGAATGGTCTGTCCATAATAGGAATCATCAAACGTTGGCGGCATTTCAAAAACTTCATCTAATTTTGAAGCAAATTGTTTTTTGCCTCCCATTAAATCTATCAACCCTTGAACATCTTGAAATACTGACCACGTATAATGCAAGCTATTCCCTTCTGTAAACGCATCGCCCCATTTTAAAGGATTAAATGGTGTTTGAAAACTACCATCTTCATTTTTACCACGCATTAAATTTGTTGAAGGGTCAAACACATTTTTATAATTCATAGCTTGTTTGAAGTATTTATCTGCTATTTCTGTTTTTCCAAGTTTTTTGGCCATTTCTGCAATAGTAAAATCGGCATAAGCATATTCTAAAGTTCGTGCTACATTTTCATTGATTCCTACATTATACGGCACATAGCCTAACATGTTGTAATAGTTTAACCCTTCTCTACCAACAGATTTTACAGGTCGTCCTGCTTCAACCGTTGCATTTTTCAAAATAGCTTCAAACAGCACATTTACGTCTTTCTCTTTAATATTCCCTTTTAAAAAGGCATCTACAATTATGGGAGCTGAGTTAGACCCAATCATACAATCTCTATGCCCTGGACTGGCCCATTCTGGAAGCCAACCAGATTCTTTATACGCATTTGCCAAACCTTCCATAATATGACTATTCAAATCTGGATACATCATATTAAAAAATGGATACACCGCTCTAAACGTATCCCAAAAACCATTGTCTGTAAACATGTAGCCTGGAAGTACTTTCCCGTTATACGGACTGTAGTGTACAACTTCATTGTTCTTATCAAACTCATAAAACTTTCTTGGAAACAACAAAACACGATATAAACATGAATAAAATGTTCTGATATGGTCTATGTTATCATCTTCTATTTGAATTCTATTTAATTCCTTTTCCCAAGCTTGTTTTGCTTTTTCTTTGGTTTGTTCAAACGTATCTGTTCCAATTTCTCTATTTAAATTTAATTCTGCTTGCTCTGGACTAATAAATGATGATGCTACTTTAACGTGAACAACTTCACCCTTTTTGGTTTTGAATCCAATAATAGCTCCAACATGATCTCCTTCACTTGCAGTTGAATTCTCGATTAATTTCCAGCCATCGGTCCATGTATCTGTGATTTCAAAATCTTTATCAAATTCGGCTACGAAATAGTTGTAGAAATTATCTGGAACACCACCACTATTGTTTCTACAATAGCCTATAATTTTACGTTCTTCGGGAATGATCTTTACCATTGACCCTTTAAAAAACGCGTCAAGAAGAATGTATGATGCTTCAGACTTTGGAAATGTGAACTTAAATTGCGACGCTCTTTCTGTTGGAACAACTTCAGCTGTTACATCATAATCAGCTAAATAAACCGAGTAATGATAGGGTTTTACAACTTCAGCTTTATGTGAAAACCACGATTCACGTTCGTCTTCTTGAAATTTCAAATCGCCTGTAACAGCCATTAACGAAAAAGCTGCATAATCATTAATCCAAGGACTGGGTTGATGAGTTTGTTTAATGCCTCTGATTTTATTGGAATCGTATTTGTAAGTCCAACCATCTCCCATTTTAGATGTCATGGGTGTCCAAAAATTCATTGCCCAAGGTATTGCAATAACCGGATAGGTGTTTCCATTGGATAAACTATAATCTGAATCGGTTCCCATCAATGGATTTACAAAATCTACCAAATCTGTATTTTGTACCATACAATTTGCATTGGACTGATCCTTTACTTGATTACATGATATAATAAGTAATGCCATAAAACACACTAATAATTTAATCTTGTTGTCTAATCCTTCCATTTAATTACTTTCTATTACTTGTCCTTTTTCTCTGTATAAATCAACTTCTCCATCCAATTGTATGGCAATAACGGTCACATCTTGGTCTTGCACATCTTCGGGTAAATCTATATATAACAACCCAGGCACGTCACTCCAGTACTGTTTTCCAACGACATTAGTTTTTAATTTTGTACCATTACCAACTACCCAAGCTCTGTTTACTTTATTTTTCAAGCCTTTTATTAACAAGGGACCGTTTGGTTTGTTATCAACATACAAATACAAAATGGTTCTGTCTTTTGACAACGCTGTATACCCATTAAAATGTCCAAAAGGAATGCCTGCACGTGTACCATAAATAGCACTCTTGTGTTTGCTAGTCCATCTACCTAGACCTTTTAAAATATCAATTTGTTCTTGTGGAATAGTGCCATCCGGTTTAGGGCCGATATCCAATAGTAAATTACCGCCCATACTGATACAATCAACCAAAATGCGAATAATTTGATTGACAGATTTGTAATTGGTGTCGTTTGGTTGATAGCCCCAGGAATTGTTCATGGTCATGCACAACTCCCAATACTTGCTATCTGGTTTTGTTATTGGGATGCCTTGTTCTGGTGTGGCATAATCACCATAGCCTTGCAACCTAGAATTGATGATGGTTGTTGGCGTTTTTTCTAATAACAAATTACGAATTTCTTTGGCTTTCCACTTTTCGGCCGATTGTTCCCAATCACCATCAAACCAATACAAATCGGGGTTAAATTTTGTTAATTCCTCTATTTGTCCGAAATTAAATTTGATGAATTTTGCCCATCGTTTTGCATCATCTGTATATCGTTTTTTATCTCTTAAAAAATTAGGGTAATTAGGGTTTGACCAATCAAGCAACGAATAATATAAGCCTACTTTCAAACCTTCTTTTCTAGCGGCTTTTACAAATGGTGTTAGTACATCTCTTTTTGCAGGTGTTCTTTTCACTACACTTAAATCACCTTGTTTGGTATCCCAAAGGACAACACCGTCGTGATGCTTTGTGGTGATTACGGTATATTTTGCGCCGCTTTCTTTGATTAATTTAGCCCAATATTCGGGGTCATATTTTTTTGCTGTAAAACCGTCCAATTGTTTCATATAATCTTCATATGAAATGTAATTGTTATGAAAAGACCATGATTCATCAATCCCATTTACAGCATAAATTCCCCAATGAATAAAGACCCCTAATTTGGCATCTTTAAACCATGCCAAGCGTTGGTCTTTGGGCAATTCATTTTCCTGCCCGACAACTTGATGTATCGTTAGAAAACATAAAATCAATATAATCTTTAAACTCTTCATTCTTTTTAATTGACTAATATTTCATCAACAAACAACCAAGCATCACCTCCACTTGGTGTCGTTTTTAAATTGGTTGCCATCACTTTTACAAACTTTGCTTTTATGGGGTCAAAATCAATTTTAAAATCTTTTAACTCTGCTTTTGAATTGATTGCAAATGGGCGTTCAATATGTCCAACTTCTTTATAACTTTCTCCATCTTCAGAAACATATACTTTTACAGATGTTGGAAAATAAATACCAGATCCTTGACTTTCTATCGAGCCAACTGTTACTTGATGTATTGTTTGTTCTTTTTCTAAATCTATAATAATTCCCATGTCATCTCCCAACCATGCTTGCCATTGCCCATCATGAAAATTTTCGGTTCCACGCAATGCATTAACCATTCCAAAAGCACCAGCCCCTTTATAATTATCACTGTATGGTATTAAATAAGTAACCTTGTGCGCTACCGCTTTATGAAATTTGATAGTATCTGTAAAAACCTTACCAACTGGTTTATTGTTTTTAAACAATGACGCTTTTACAATAGTTGTTTCATTAAGTGCTATTGAATCTGTGTATTTTGTAGCAGTTTCATCCATAGGTTTATCACCTAAAACATAACGAATATCTGGGTTTGGAAACTCGTTTTTTAACGATATATAAACAGCCTTCTTATCTAAATCTACACTTACCTCAGAGGTTATTAAATACATACTTTTAGCATAGTTGATACCCAAATAATCATAACGTTTAAACATAGTTTCAATTCTCGAAGAAAAATCATCCCAATCGCGCGATTCTTTTGGACTCCACAAGGCTTCTGACATAGCTGCCAGTCTTGGAAAAATCATATATTCAGAATGTTCTGTTGTTGGTATATATTCAGACCAAAGATTTGCTTGACCACCTAAGACATATTTTGCTTCTTCAGGCGTCATCGTCTCTACAACAGGATCAAATTGATAAACTTTGCTTATTGGTAAATAACCTCCAATGGATAAAGGCTCCTCGTTTTCTGGTCCTTGACAATGATCAAAATAACAATGTGTTCCAGGTGTCATAATCACATCGTGACTTTGCTCAGCCGCCTCAATTCCTCCTTTGGTACCTCTCCAGCTCATTACCGTGGCTTGAGGTGCTAAACCGCCTTCTAGAATTTCATCCCATCCTATTATTTTTTTGCCTTTTGAATTAACAAATTTCTCTATTCGTTCTATAAAATAGCTTTGCAGTTCATGCTCGTCTTTAAGACCTTCATCTTTCATTCTTTTTTGACAATTGGGACAGATTTTCCAATGCGGTTTTATGGCTTCATCACCACCAATGTGAATATATTTTGATGGAAATAATGGTAACACTTCAGTTAATACATTTTCTAAAAACGTGAACGTGTTTTCCTTTCCTGCACAATAAATGTCTTTAAACACACCCCAAGATTCTTGAACAATTTTTATTTGTCCTTTTTCTTGTAGTTCTTTAGAAGTTTCAGACATCATATTGTGTGGAACTGTGGTTGGCTCCTCTGGAAAACAACTTAAATAAGGATAGGCAGCAATAGCTGCACTACTGTGACCTGGTAATTCAATTTCTGGAATAATTGTCACATTCCTTTTTGCAGCGTAGGCAACAATGTCTTTAATTTCTTCTTGAGTATAGAATCCTCCTTCTCTTTTGTTGTCATTTTCACTTCCTGGATAATGTCCTACGATTGTTCCATTTCTGTAAGCTCCAACCTCCGTTAATTTTGGATATTTCTTAATTTCAATACGCCACCCTTGGTCATCAACTAAATGCAAATGCAATACATTCATTTTAAGCATTTCCAATCGATCTATAGTTTTCTTTACATAATCAACATTAAAAAAGTGACGTGAAACATCCAACATCAGTCCCCGGTATTGAAAACGTGGCTTATCTTTAATGGTTAGATTAGGGATAATCCACTCTGTATTAATAACAACATCTTTGCTTTCAATAGCAACTGGGAGTAATTGACGGATCGTTTCCAATCCATAAATAAAACCTGCATTATCTTTAGCTGTAATGGTGACGTTTTCGTTATTTACATCTAGTTTGTATGCTTCGTTTTCAAAGCTATCATCAACTTTAAATTGCACATAATTGCTTTTTGGAGCTACATCTGAAACTTCAGGTTTCCATCCTGCAGCCTTTTCAAACTTGTTTATTAATGCATTAGAAATTTCCTTTTGAAAGTCATTAACGACCACAAATTTTGTGTTCTCTGAAAACTCAAATATACCGTTTGAAAGTTGCAACTCTGCTGGTTTAGGAATTATTTGGATATCCTTTTCTGTAAACACTTTTTGCTTTGCACAGGAACAAAAAACGGCAACTACAATTAGTGCTAAAACTTGTTTTAATGTCTTCATTTA
>JBNKYB010000012.1:0-23839 GCA_050300615.1 Flavobacteriaceae bacterium
ACTTCAACACTTTTTCCTGTTCGTGAAATATCTCCTGCATGAATTAACACATCACCTTGAGGCAACTTCACATCTTCATGCCTACCATGTGTATCAGATATAAAAACTATTTTCATAAAGTAAAAATATAATTTTAAACAAACCCTGCTGTATTTGATCTAAATTAATTGTAGAAAAATCAAATCTTAGATTTACCGTATTATTGTATAGCCAATTGTAAATTTCTCTCACTATACCTTTTGCTTTAGAAGTATTTACAGTATAGGTTTTTGTGTTTTCATATTCAAAAAACAAACTTTCAAAAACAAAAAGCTAATTATTAAAGCCTATTTCAAATTTGATTGGTTTTTCTTCAGTATCCATAACATAAAAACTATTGTGGTGTTTTGGCTTCCCGATTAAACTAGGCTAAAATATGCGCTCACAAGAGTCATTACAGTCTATGAGTGCGTACAATTTTGTTGCTTAAACGGTTTAATTAGCTTATTACTTTTTTTAGGAACGACTAAAAAGTAATGTGTTATTTGAGCGTTGGGTACTAATGCTGTGACTTAAAAACAACAATGCGTTGGCGAGGGGAACAAAATAAAAGACAGAGGGTTTTGAGGCACGAAAAAACTGGGTTTTATTTTGTGGGGCTTTTATGTATCAAAGTTGCAATGTGTTTATTTAGAAGTGTATCACTCATTGTAACAATATTAACATCTTCAACCCAAAAATCTTTGTCATCAGTAACTAAAAAATAACCTTTCTTTTTACATAGGTTATAATAGTAATAATCATTAAAATCAAGATTTATAGGTGGATTTGACATAACGTGCTTGAATTTAAATGTGCTACCAAATTCATCACTAATTAAGTCAATTGAAGTGTTGTAACTTTTAATATCGTCACAAATCAAATTATAAGCTATTTGATAATCTTGACTATTACGAAATACATTTTTATAATATCCCTCAGGTGGCACAAAAGTAGGGGTAACTTTTTGAATTGCTATAATATGCTTTTTATAATGTACTTCTCTTATAATTCTATTAATAACTTCAGATACTACCAAAGCAGGCAATACAATACGAGCCTTTGTATTGCTAACTAACTTTTCAAAAAAAAATAAGTAAGCCTTATCTTTATATGAAAACTTGTTTTTAGGCACTAAAACCTTTAACCAAATATTGGCATCTAAAAAATACTTTTCTTGATTATTTACGGTATGAGAAGATGCCTTAAAGTATGAATAAGACATAAATAATTACATTGAGTGAAGAGCATTGTCTACTAATGCATCGTACTCATCTCCCATTAAGGCATTTTCAATGACATCATCAACTTTGTGAGCAAACATTTCTTTACCCATTGGATATTCAAATTTTAACTCTTGAATATTCACTGGGTTAAGCATTGCATACTGACCTATACATTCATTAAGAAATAAGGTAGAAATACGTTTAACACCTACAAATGATATTATGATTTCTGAAGGTTTGTATTCTTTGATTGCTTCAAAAACAGCAGTTCCATCGGTAATGTTTGTTGCTAATTCTGAATTGATAATATCTAAAACGTTGATTTTCATATAGTATGATAAAATTTTAGAACACGAATTACGTGTATGCAAATATACATTAATTGTAATTGAAAAACAAATTTAAAATAGAGCCGACATAAGGGTTGGGAAAATGAAACTTTTTTATAACAGTTGTCTCCAACTCCAAACTCCAAAATGTATCACCAGATATAATCTGAAAATTCCCTTTTGTTTTGTTAAAGTAAGTATTTAAATCATATAAACCTAATCCGCCTGGTTTACCTACTTTTGTAGTATTCTTCTTTTTCAGCGCCCATTTAATAGCCTCATAATCATTATCGATTACACCATTTGTTTTATTCTCAATTGCAGGAAGAAAACCTACACCTAAATCAACCATTGAAAAGGTTAAAAAACCTTGTTTTGGATAATATTGACCACATACATAAAATGGTTCTTCAGACTTTGAATGCGCTTGGATATTACAAAACACTTCAATTAAGGATTCTATTATATTATCTTTCTCTTCCTCTGAAAATGTTGGCATACCTCTATGATTCAATAAATCATTTTCAATATAATTTACAAAACCATCTTTATCAGTTGGTAAAAAACTTTTAAATGATACCGTTGACTGTTGTTCATCTGAAATAGCATTTTCGGAACGCAGAAAACCATTTCTAAATAAAACATCAAAATGTTCTTCTAAAAATTTCAAATCTGTAGAGAATTTAAGATTGTTTTCTTTACTTAATTTTGCTAAAATACTACCAAACAAAGCACTTAAATTGGCATCAAACCAATTTAAGTGATAAAAGTCAATATATATAGTTTCATTATAATAATCTGATGCAGATTTATAAAATTCAAACAACTTTTTTATACCTGAAAAATCAGTATAAAAATTATCGGAAAGATGCAGTATTACTTTGTTTTCCATAGTATTTAAATGCGTTCATAAATATATATTGAACTAAATTATCTATTAATCTAATATTGGTGTTTTATATTAATTTAATTATCTACACCATTAATAAAAGTCTTAACAAAATCCTTTATTTTTTCTGTTATTCTGGTGCTTATGGATTCTCTTTGTAGGACACTTGGTTGTTTTTCTAATGCTTCTATTACTTCATCTTCTGTTGCCATTCTTCCTGTAAACAAATAATCGTTTATGATGTCTTCTACTTTATCCTGTTGTAGAGCTTCTGTTTTACTTAGCTCTTGAAGTGCTTTTTTGGTTTCTTCTTGCCAATAAGTTTTAAACTCATCTTCTATAGCATTGCTATCAGAAATCTTAGGTAGATTGTTTTGTATAAACTTTTCAATTAATACTCGCTTACTTCTTAATTCTGCTTCACCAGCAATTAAATCTATAATTTCCTTTTTCTGTTTTGCCTGGTCTTTTGGTTTTGCCTCTTTTAATTGAGCCAATAGGCGCATTATATAGGCTACATTAATTTCATCACGATGTATTAATTCTAATTCAAAATCAATTTCATCTAAAATAGATACTGATTCTTTTTGATTATTCGTTTTAATCTTATCGTGTAAGTCTAAATATTTACTTGTGTAATCTGCAAACTCTTGCTCTTTCATATAGGTATCATCAAATGTGAATTCAATAAATGATGACAATATATTTTTAAGACGCATTATTTCTCTAAACGCTTTTGCAAAAGCTAACTCATCTTCTTCAGTTTCTAAATCATTTATACTATCAACGGTTGGGGCAATAGCCATTAATTCCTTATATGCTTTGTTGAACTTTTTTATTTGTTCTTCATAAGGGTCGATTGTAATGGTTTCCTTTGCTTTTTTGTCTGAAAACAAAGCAATAGCATCATCTGTGTTTTGCTTTAAGTTGCGAAAGGCTAAAATGTTACCTTGCGACTTCTTCTCGTTTAAGATTCTATTAGTACGTGAATAGGCTTGTATTAGACCGTGATAATTTAAATTTTTATCTACATAGAGCGTATTTAAGGACTTACTATCAAAACCTGTTAAAAACATATTTACCACCAATAAAATATCAATCTGCTTATTCTTAACACGTTTAGAAATGTCTTTTTTGTAGTTTAAAAAAGCAACACTATCTGTTGTAGAATGTTTAGATCCAAATTGTTTGTTATAATCTGCAATAAACTCGTCTAATTTATCTCTAGAATGCTTGTTTACAGGAGCATCATCATTTACATCTTCTTCTTGAATTTGACCATTAGCATCTTTGTCTTCTTCATTTACATTATAAGAAAATATAGTAGCAATATTTAAGTTATGTTCTCCTGCTTCCTTTTTTGCTTTAAAAAGTTCATAGTATTTTATTAGAATATCTACACTACTCACACAAAACATTGCTGTAAACGTTCTGTGATGTGTTTTACGATTGTGATTTGCTATAATATAATTTGCAATGGTATTTAGATAATCATCGCTTTCATAAACTTCCTGCTTGTTTATATCTTCTACTTTAGTATCATCTATACCCTCTTTTGACTTAAATACATTATAATACTCAATAGAGAATTTTAAAACATTTTCATCTCTAATAGCATCTGTAATAACATATTGATGTAAACACTCGTGAAATAGATTTGCAGTAGTTTGTTTGATGCTTTTTTTACTAATCGCATTTTTTACGAAAATTGGTGTACCTGTAAAACCAAATAATTGATGATTAGTAAAGAAGTTTACAATACGTTTATGTGTCTCACCAAATTGCGAACGGTGACATTCATCGAAAATGAATACTATTTTTTCATCTTTTAAAACTTCTATTTGCTTTCTAAATTTAGCCTTTGATATGGCACTATTTAGTTTTTGAATTGTTGTAACTAATAACGGTCTGTTATTATCTAAAAATTGACTAATAAGCATTTTGGTATTCTCTGTACCATCAATACTATCTTTATCAAATGCTCTAAATTCTCTAACTGTTTGGTCATCTAAATCTTGTCTATCTACTACAAATACTACTTTTTTAATTTTAGGATTTTGAGTTATTATTTGACTTGCTTTAAATGATGTTAGTGTTTTACCTGAACCTGTAGTATGCCATATATAGCCATTTTTATCACTATTCTTTATTCTATCGATTATTGACTCTA
Organism: Flavobacteriaceae bacterium; assembly: GCA_050300615.1. Lineage (GTDB taxonomy): Bacteria > Bacteroidota > Bacteroidia > Flavobacteriales > Flavobacteriaceae > Yeosuana. The sequence goes on from JBNKYB010000012.1 coordinate 4,633, forward strand.
CTGCAAAAAACTGATAAGGCCTTAATACCATAAGTGTTTTGTCACTTTCGTGTAAAACTATGTGTTTAGTAATCATTTTAGCAATATGACAAGGCTCTAAAAAGATATTTGCAAAAGGCTCTAATTGGGTTATTTTTTTATTCTTTTCATCACTCCAGAACGACGTAAATTTAAAACTCTGTTTTTGGCTATTTGCATAATACTTGGTATCTACACCATTACTAATAACAAAAATCTGTACATAATTAAAAAGTGCATTATTAAAAGCAAACGATTCTTTTTGATAGCGTTGTATTTGATTAAAAGCTTCTTTTAGTTCTATACCTCTGCGTTTTAATTCTATTTGCACTAAAGGCAAGCCATTAATAAGTATTGTAACATCGTAACGGTTTTCTCGTTTACCGTTAATTGTAATTTGATTGGTTACTTGGAATTGATTTTGACACCAGAAGTCTTGATTTATAAACTCTATATATGCTTTATCTCCATCGTCCTTTTGAAGTACATATTTATCACGTAGCGTTTTAGCCTTATCAAAGATGTTACCCTTAGATAGATGAATTAGTATTCTGTCAAATTCTGAAGCAGTAAAAGTGGTCTTATTATGTTTTTCTAATTGTAACTTTAGATTGTTTAATAAATCATCTTCTGTTTTTATAGTAACCGACTTATGACCTAAGCCAATTAATTGGCTTACTAAATTATTTTCTAATACTTGTTCTGGTTGTGTTGTCATATTATAGGTTTACTTCCAATTAACTTTTCTTAATTCATTTGCAATAAGCTGTATATCATTGTAATCATTAAGCGTTATATAATCTCTCAAATCTTTGTATCTATAGCCTTGAATCCCACCGTGAGAAATTTTTCTAAAATCGGTTTCATAAAAATTGTTTTCAGGTAATATGTAATATTTTAAACCTTCGTGGTCTTCTTCCAACTCTTTTAAACCGTTGTGTAGTCGTTGAATCTGCTCTGGCGTATGCCCTTTACTATGTACTTTTAAATCATCAGTATCAACATTATAGTTTGCAATTATAATCGTCTCAATTTCTGAAATAGAGCGTACTGTTTTCCAATGATACAAACCAAAAAATTTAAATTTTTGACTATGCCAATGTGTAGGACAATAGTAAATTTTATGTTTCATATTCCATTCATATGAGAAACCTGTAGGCACAAAAAGCAATTTATACTCTTCGTTAGAAATTAAATAACTACTGATGCAATAATTGCTGAAATCTTCCAGAAGTAAGCGTAATTCCATATCGTGAGTATTCTCCTCGTAGATACCCTCTAAATTGTCTATCAAATCACTAAACAGAAGATTATTGAATTGAATCTTTAAATTAGGATAAGTTACTTTAAGTCTTTTGTTAATTTCAACAACCTCATTATCACTAAACTTAACAGAGCTTAAATGCCATAATTGATTATGACAACTTTCATTAAAAACCTCAGCGTATTTGATAAGCTTATTGATAAATTCCTTACTGTGTAGCTTTGTCTCTATTATAATTTTTGAGGGCTTTACTTCAATATGTCCGTCGATAATACCATTTTTACTACCTACTTGTTGTCTAAAAATAGGTTGGGGATAGTAAGACTGTTGTAAACTGCCTTCATTTAATCGCTCTATAATAGTTTTATAGTATTCTATATTAAGGTCGTTAAGTCTTGAAAGCATCAACAATACGTTATTCGTAACCGTATTTTCTTTTTGTGAATATTTTTGAAATTGGCTTATCCTCATTTTTATTATTTATTTAAGACTTTAAAGCTTCTATAACTTTAAGGTCTCTTTTACCTATTTTATTAAATAATAGGTCAGCATTTTCTCCTTTATTTTTATGAATTAAATAGCTTTCTGCTTCTGACCTACCAAAGTTGATATAGTAGTAAGTCAATGAAATATTTTCTTCAAAATAGTTGTTTAAAGCTGTCTCAATATCATCAGAAAAAACACCTTTATTGTTTATTATTGTATTAAACTCTCTAATTCCTATTTGCTTTCTAAATGTATGGTTATACGTACGTTTTATATCTGACATACGTTTTTTAAGACTCGCTGTTTCGCCTATATAGATTAATACATCTTTCTTAAAAATAGCATAGACAGCTGGGGTATCATTAAATTGCCTGGACCATAAAACATTGTACTCAAATCTTACTTTACTTGATGTTTTAAGATGTTTGTCTATTTCGTCTAAATATTTGATTATATCCTTATTCTTGAAATCCATAACTAACTGCTAAACAAATATTTGTTGTAATTATTCATTTTAAAAGTCTGCTTACTTTTCAACTTAGTTAATTAAATCACCAAATAAGAAACTGGTACTTAACCCTACAGTATGAATATTTGATGTAAATGTATTTTGCTCTCTCCATTGAAACTCAAAATTTATTTTTGGCTTCCCTTCTTTATCCTTTAAACTTATAGGTATACCCAATTTCCAATTAGTTTTATCATAATCTCCAAAATTAAATTCTACTAAAGGGCTAACTCCTAAATCAAAAGTATTATTACTCCAAAAAAAGTAAGCAGGCTCGATTGTAATTGAAGGGGTTTCAAATTGTTTAAAATCTGCAATATAAACGTCATCAGAATTATTAATAATTACTTCACCATTTGCACCTACTAAAGTTGTCTGAAAAGATTTTGATGATATATCATTTACCAGAATGTTATTGTTATTTCTAATTGAGGCTATAGCCTTTACAAATAAAGATTGACCATTAGACCATTGCCACATTGTATTGTAAGATAAACTAAGGTTAAATGCATAAAACCTTTCTTCTTCAAATGCAATAGTGGTATCTGAAGTTACATTATATGTGTTTTTACCGAAAGGTAAAAATGCTTCTAAAGACAGCCAATGGTCCCATAAATAACGATACATACTATTATCTTCAAGAAATTCTATTTCGTCTTTAGCAAGTTCTATGTATAATTCATCGTGTTTTTCTTGCAACAAACTATCAATAGGTTCTAATTCTTCATCGTATTTCTGTGCTTCTGTAAGGTTCTTTTTTATGGTAGGTAACTCATCTTTATTATATTTTGCAACTATATCATCATACTTTTTATAATTTACTTTTCTGAAATTAGCAATTGCATCTAAACGCTTTTTACTATCATTACTTTTATAATTGATTATACCTCTGCCTATCCAAGTTGTTTTTATTGTTGCTCCTATATTATCTTTCTGGAAGACACCATCTTTATCATAAATTGTAGCAAATTTATTTGCAGACTTAAACTTTAAACTACCACTAAATACCCAAGTTAGTTTTTTAGTTTCTTCCCCAAAACGAGAGTCAAAATTAATACCTAAAGAAATAGACTTATCTGTTTCGTCTACAGACGCAAAATATTTATTTAATGATAAATCGTTAGAACCCCCAAATGCAGTACCTACTTTATTTGAAAATAGAATATTTAGCATTACATTGGTAAATGGCTTCTTAATACTATCTCCTTCCACTTCGGTATATATGTTATCCACTAATGGTCTATCCTTATCATGTTTAATTTTAGGGCTTATTAGTGTTGGGTTCTGACTATAAGCGAAAGCACAAAATAAAAATGACAGCATAGAAGTAAATAAAAACTTAATAGCATATCTCGTTTTAGGTTGATTGGTTTTAAATTTCATTTTTATATTAATTTAAATTTAGATATTAATATTAAGTATTTATTTTATTTATTGAAATAGGTATATTAAAGATACTTTAAACAAACATTTTTTGCAACAAACCTTTTTTAAAGGCTTTACTGTTTTCTATTTTAGTATTTATGGCTTCAATCTTTAAATCAATATCTGATAAGAAATTGGCTATTTTGGTTTGTTCTTCAATAGATGGGATTAAAATTTTAAGATTACGAATAACTCCTAAAGCAACAAATTTTTGAGTACCTCCTGAATTCTCTATATGGAATTGTTTTAGAATATGATTCGATTTTAAATAATGAATTAAAAAAGCGTTTAATAAATCAATTTTTTCTTTAATTAATGCAACATTTTTAATTGCAAAACCCTCCTCTTTTAATAGCACAGGATTTCCTATTGTACCTATCATACCAAAAATTATATCTCCAATATCAACTTTAGACCTTTTGTTTATATTAATATAATCTAATTCGTTAATAAATGAAATATCATCAAAGTCTAATTTGCCATTTGAATTAAGGTTTTTTGAAGTAATTAAAGGATAACCTTGTTTAACATATTTAGGCGAATCGTGAGTACCATCTCTCACATCACAAACAACACCTAATTTCTTCATTTCCCATTTAGGAAAATCATCACCTTTATCATCTTTAAATCTTAATTCTTGATTAAAGATTTTTTGCATTATGCCTTTTTTGTATTGCTCTAAAAGGTCTTTCTTTTTGGTTAGTTGGGTAATTTTGTCATCAACATCCGATAAAAATGATGCTATTTTTTGTTGTTCTGTAATATTTGGAATATTTATACTTATTTTCGATAAGTCAGTAGAATTAATTGCTGGATAACTTGTGCCTGTACACCTAACTAAAACCTTATTTACAAATTTTTCTGTATGTAAATATTGGTAGAGATATTCAGAAACTTGCTTTGTTCTTATTTGAGCATAACCAGTAGAAGCAACATAATCATTTGCATTTTTATGAAAGAAATAATTGTTCTTTTGATAAGGTCTAACTGTTTGATATATAATATCATCTTTTCTTAACAATCTTTGTGCTCTACTTGGTGCACCAGATTTATTAATTCTTTCTTCTTTAGACAACAGACCATTTTTCACACTTTCTAAATCTATATAAATAAAAGATTCAGGAAGCTCTTCACTTTTAGGATTAAAAGTCGCAATTTTTTTAAGTTCAACCCTTTTATACCCTAAATCAAATTTTGGAAACCTCAATTGTGGTAATAATTGTTTTTCCATATTTAAAAAGGTGTTTTAATATTTAATTCTTTACAGTAAGATGTAATACGTTTATCTGTTTCAGCAATTTCTATATCTAACGCTTGTATTTCTTCTGCAACTGCATTAATATCAATAGGTTCTTCTTCTTCAAATGTATCTACATAACGTGGTATGTTTAGGTTGTAATCGTTATCAGATATTTCTTGTAAAGTAGCTCTATAACTGTATTTATCTATAACCTCTCTATTGGTATATGTATCTACAATATCATCAATATGATTTGGTAATAATTTGTTGTCTTTTCCTTGTTTTTCATAACCTTGTGAAGCATCAATAAATAAAACATCTTCATTAACTTCTCTACATTTTTTAATCACCAAAATACACGTTGGAATACCTGTACCGAAAAAGATATTTGCAGGTAAGCCAATAACTGCATCAATGTAGTTTCTATCTTCTATTAAATAACGTCTAATATGTGCTTCACTACTACCTCTAAATAATACACCGTGAGGTAAAACGGTTGCCATTATACCGTTTTCATCTAAATGATGAATCATATGCTGTACAAATGCAAAATCTGCTTTTGTTTTAGGTGCTAATTTACCATACTGACTAAACCTGTCATCTGTACTAAAAATACCTTTAGCACTCCACTTTGCGGAAAACGGTGGATTTGCTACAATAGCTTCTGCTTTTAGGTCGATTGCCATATGTTGAGGCTCTTCTAAAGTATCTTCTTGTTTTATATCAAATTCCAAATAATGTAAACCGTGCATTATTAAATTCATTCTTGCTAGGTTAAACGTAGTACGGTTTAATTCTTGACCGTAAAACCCCCCAACTTCATCTACTTCTCTAGCCACACGTAATAACAATGACCCACTACCACAAGTAGGGTCATAAACTGATTTTAAACGTTTTTTTCGTGTTGTTACAATTCTTGCTAATATGGTTGACACTTCTTGAGGTGTGTAAAATTCTCCTGCTTTTTTACCTGAAATGGTCGCAAATTGCCCTATTAAATATTCATAGGCATCACCTAATAAATCACTTTTTTGGTCTTCTAAATGAAAATCAATTTCATCTAAATGCGTGATAATTTTTGCAATGGTTTCGTTTTGAGCTTTAACACTACGCCCTAGTTTAGAAGATGTTAAATCTAAATCTTCGAAAAGACTAATAAAATCATCTTCTGATTCTGTACCCATTGTACTTTGCTCAATGTTCGTTAAAATACGCTCTAAATCTTCAATGATAAAAAACTGTTTAGCTTCGTCATTATCATTGGTAACTATTTCTGAAAGATTATTGCCTTTTTGAGCAATCGATGTAAATAGTTCACTTGGTTTTAAAAAGTAACCTAATTCTTTTATACAGGCTTTTTTAACAGCTTCAATATACAACTTACCATTATCTGAATTTTCATCTAATTGCTCGTAAGTTAAATTGTCAGGTGCTAATATTTTGTTAGCGTATATGTGTAGTTTTTCTGAAAGGTATTTAAAGAATATGAAGCCCAAGATGTAGTTTCTATAATCATCTGCATCCATTTTACCTCGTAAGAGGTTGGCAATAGCCCATAATTGTTTTTCAAGTAACTTTTTTTGTTCTTCTGACATTGATTGATATAGTGTATTTTAAAAATAGTGGCAAGGAGTGATATGAAATGTGATTTTAAAATTTAGGTAAGGTATCCTCATCTCTAAAATTATAAATCACTTTTTTTGATTGTACCTCATAAAATTTATTATATAGCTCATTGTATAAAGCTTTAAAGTAGGTTTCAGGTAAATGTTCGTTATCTTCTAAAAATTCTGTGTATTCGTTTTCAAAATCATTTAAAACACGATCTTGAAAAGAAAACGTATAACTTGATTTAAAATCGTTGAAATCATCAACCAAGGTTAAATATAGGTCTTTAAAAGTATTTTCTTTAGTTATGTGCTTATCGTCATCATAAAGGTACTCTAAATTTTGAATGGCGGCCAAAACAAATTCTGCCGCCCAAGTCCCAATACCTTTATTAGATGTCCATTCTGGAAATGCTAAATACATAAACTCAATAATTTCTTTATAAAGCTCTGTGCCACTATATTCTTCCATTAAAAGAAAATAATCCTCATGAAGTTGTTGGTAGTCTATATCTTGAGTTTTGGTAACCATAACTATTATTTATTGTGCCTATAAATATATAAAACTATAATTATAGATGTCTTTTTATTTTAAATTAACCTAGAAAAAAAACTACTACTTAAAATCTAAATTTCGCCCTAAATTATTAATAAACTCGGTGATACCTTTTTGTAAGTCTAATGGTGCTCTAGATAAAAGTTTTTGTTGTGGTAGTTTTTCTAAATTTTCTAAAGGTGCTAAAGTCAGGTATAAGTTGTTGTTAGCCCTTTGCCAATGCCCAAAAATATAGTCTACATTAGGCTGAATTACTATTTTTTCAGGAAATTTTACAATTCCAGCGTATTTAGGGCTGTCTGGGTGGTTTTGAAACTCATTTACAGTTAATTTTAGTTTAATTACGTCATTAGTATTGTTATAATTTGGAGAGTTTTCGTGTTTTATACTAATCTCATTTTTTAACTTTTTGAGCGCATCTAGATATTTATATTGATAAATATAGTTATTGTAGTTTGTGTTTCTATAGAGCACCAATAGATTAACAGATTCAAGACGCTCTAAGGCTCGTATAAACTTAATAAAGTTAAATTGCCCTAAAATCTTACCATAATACTGCTTAAGTTCATCAAAATTTACTTCTAAGCATTTTAATAAGACTTCTTTATCAAATTTTGAAAGTGTTAGCCAATTTTTGTTTTTAATAGCATCATTTAATGTATGCAGTAAGTTTTTATAGGCTTCTTGCTGTTCTTTTTCTTTTTGTTGCTTTTGAATAGCTTCACAATTATGGCAACAATTTTTTTGATTGGTGCTAGTGTATTTGTTTACAATAATTTTGAAAGCAGATTGGCTAACAACAGTATGATTTTCATAGGAATAGCATTCTTTACAAAATATGTAAAATGAAAATTCAGCAAAATTTCTATTTAGGCTAGTAAGCTCAGATTGATCAATATTAAATTGCTGCTTCACTTGTTTAGCCGTGTTTATAAATTCACTATTATAAAGAGCCCAATATGTCTCCAGTATTTCAATATGTTCTTTAGGACATTTTTCGGATATGATTAATTTTATGTTGGCGATTTTATCAAATTTTGTGTTCATAAATAAAGAGTATAAAAAAAGCGAGGAACTGTAACTTATAGGTTATAGAGGTCTCGCCAGAAACCCATCCTCCAAATAAGAACAGCCCTCGCCATTGACGAGGGCGTCTTAACTTCGATATTGGAGGATATTAAAAACCTGGCGAGTTTCTATTACCAAATCAAAAGCTAAACGCTTTTATATGTTTATATGTCTTTTACATCTGTAAATCTAATGCAAGATAAACAGATATTTTATATTCTTAATTAGTTTTTAAATAATTCTCGATAGCAGTCGTTATGGTGTTTTTAATACTCTCATCATTGTTTAAAGCTCTTTGCTTTAGTTTTTTTAAAAGTACCTTATCAATGTAAAAAGAAAATTGAATTTCTTCCCTTTTGTTTTCTTTTACAGGAATAACCTTTTGAATGGTTTTGGTTTGATTATTAGCCTTTGCTCGACTAATTAAATCGTTGATATTTTGTTTTTCCATAATGCTAGAATTGTAGTTTTATATAAATGTATTTTTATAGAATTATATTAATCTTGTTAAGACCTCTTTTGTTAAACTATCTAATTGCTTCTGTGCATTTTTATCTGAATGAACACCACCAACCAAAACAGATCTAGTAAAAGCAACCAAATCACTAATATGAGTATTAGCAATTGGTACCTTGTATTCTTCCAATCCTATTAATATATCTAAGGTTAAAGTTGTGTTTGCTTTAATCATGTTGAAGACTACTAACGTTTGTTGTAATTTATTTTCTTGCTCAATAATTTCTAGAGTGTTTTTTATAGCCAAGAGGTCTAAAACTCCAGCTTTGATTGGGACAATAATTAAGTCTGCTATATTGATTAAATCTGGTAAATGATTAGATAAATATGGAGGAGTATCGATAAATATAAAATCATAGTTCATTAGAATAATTGATTTTATTTCCCCTTTGAAGGAAATGATTTCAAAATCACTGATCATGGTTTTTATTTGTGATAAACTTCCCTGCAAGTCAAAATCCAAAACAGCAACCTTAGTATTAGCCGAAATGTTTTGAGCCAAATTAAAGGTTAGTGTGCTTTTGCCCACGCCTCCTTTTTGATGGGTAATGAGTATTATTTTTGGCATCTTATTTTGTTTTCCATTCGTTATATGTATCAAGTGCCTTAGGGTTCTCTTCAAAAAACTGTTGCATATAGCTTATAATCTCTTGTTTTCCTGCTTCATTTGCTCTTTCCTTTAAGTTTTCAATATTTTTAAATTGATAAAAACTAAAGAAAAAAGATATAATAAATATGAAAAAAAAGGAACTGAATAAAATTATCATCCACTTTGGAAAAATGATGATTTTATTCAGTTTCTTTTGAGTTAATTCTAATTGACTTCTTTGCTTCAAATATTCTTCAGACATGACTTGCATGATCTTTGAAAATTCTTGATTTAGTAATGACGTATCTACAGACAGTTTTACATTCTTTATTTTTTCATATTCTTTTTTTAGAGTATTTATTGCCTTTTCAAAAGATTCTAATTCATCTATAAGCAATGCTGTTATTTCATCAATTTTTGCCATTATAATTTAAAGATTTAGAGTTTGACCTATTATTTTTTTCGCAATAGATTTGTCTATTGTAATCATTATGTTTGCGGGTAACTGAACAATTTTTTGAGATATTTGTATACCGCTATTCTGTAAATATTGTTTTTTGAAATTACTATTAAACTGTAGTTCTAGTGCTACTTTGTTAATAGACATGCTACGATGTACTTCGCTACCTTTTAGGTTTACACCTTTAAATTGATACCTAAAGCCTTGCAATTGATTCTTTTTATTAATAACTGGCGTTACATTAATTCCTTCATTAGCCATTATATTAATATAACCTTGAAAGCTTTTGGGCTTGCCTTTTGTAATACATTTAATATGCAGCTTATTAATTTCGTTACGGACAGCTTTTAATCCATTTAATTTCTCAACCTGAATCTGTTTAACTGTTTTTAAATTTAATCTTTCAGCAACACGTTCTGCTGCCTTCTGAGAACGCTTACCAATAAAACTATCGTTAAAAGCTTTGCCTCTAAAATCGATTCTATTTACATATAAGTGGATATGTTTATGATCTTTATCATTATGAACAAAAGCGATGGCTTGATGGTTCTCTAATTTTAAGTCTTTAATAAATGCATCTGTAATTTTATTTAATCCATTTGCATCTAATTTTTTGCCATCTTCGATAGAAGGACTTAATACATAACTAAAAGTGTTTCGATTGCAGTTTGCATTCATGGATTGTATGATTTTAAATTCATTTGTTATTTCTTTTGGAGTTGCACCAGCTAAGTTTTGTTTAAAAACTATTTCAGCATCTTTTTCCTGGTTCCAACCATATTCAATAGATGCTTTTGTATGTGAAATGGATTTTCCTTTACCAATCATTTTATTTGAAATTTTGAAGGTGATTTTTTATTTCATCAGCAAGGTCATTTACTTTTTTGTAAAAATGTGAGTCTTTATTTTTTAGAAGATTTCCAATGACTTTAAAATTATTATGATAGGTAATTAGCATTTTGTAAAGTTCTATTTGTTCCTCAGTAAGTCGCTCAGTTATTTTCATTTCTAAAACTGCTTTTTTGCAAAATTCACTTTGAGACAATCCTGCTTTTTTAGCTCTAAGTTTAATGAGTTTTTTCTCGTAAGAGTTTGTTCTAAACTTTGTTACTATAGTATTCTTTCTTTTCATGTTGTTGCTCCATTTGCGACCGTAGGGAGAAAATCAAGATTTGTGATGTGAGGCTTTTGGGCCCACATCACACATCTTGAAAACTTACTCAAACCTTAGCTTGTTTCCGTTTACGTCTGTTAGATCAAAAACTTCTACCAATGTCTTTAGATGTTTGTTTTTCATATACATTTTTAAAAACTTTTGATTTGCTTTTGAAATGATTTTTTTAGGTTTCTGTTCTATGCTTTTTAAAAAATAATCAGCTATATCTAGCCCATTTTCTCGTTCTTTTATTGTTCCTTTTTCTTCTAATAAAGATGATATTTGAATGTCAAAGCCTTTAGGTTTTAATTTTTTAGAGATTGAGTTCCATTGAGTAAAAGGCGAACCATTTTTTCCTTCAATACCTAAATCTGGATAGAGGATTATTTTTCTGTTTTTTAATACTTCAATTTTTTCTTCGTTTAATCCTTGTAATGACCCTGTAGCTAACCATAAATATTTTTCAAATATCAAACTCATAATGCATGCTGTTTTTTCAGACTCTACTAAAGCAATTGGTTTGGTGTATTTTGAAAGCAAATGCTCGCCGAACAAACATTGTTTTAGATTAAAGGCTTTAATCAAGTTATTTTTAATATTAAGAGAATGAATCCAGTTGATATATTTAGTCCGTTTTCCTGTTTTACTATATATGATGATTTTGCCTCCTCTTATATTATCTTGAGAATCAATTTGCCAAAAAATTGTGCCATTATACCAGGTTGATGTACCAATTTTGTATTCTTTAATTACGCTAGATGCTTTCTCTGTATTAAATTTTGAAATTAAAAACTGAACGAAATTGTTTTTATCATAATTACCTAAGGATTCTAAAAGCTGGTTCTTTTTATGGAAATGAGTTTCTATAGTTTCATTAACAGTAACCTTATTAGTAAAGGGTGTGTAAGTTTCATTCTTATTTTGAAAAAATAATTTTGGAGTATGATGATACCCACAATTAATTTCTCTATCACATCGACCTACATCAGGAGATAGATAATTTCCATTTTCGTTATCAACATAAAGAACTAATGTGTTCAAATCGCATTCAGGACATTTATGTTTAATTGATTTATTATGTAAGGAGTATTTATACATATAGGTCGCTTTACTTCACTTTCTGCATTTCCTAGATAACACAGAGGTTTTAATGATTTTTTGACTTCACTTTGACTGCACTTTGACTGCACTTTGACTGCATTTTCAAAATGCAGTCGTTTTGCATTTTCTGCACTAATTTTGCACTTTGAAAACGGTTTAAGTAGTTGATATTGAGTTTTTTATTCTCTAAAGTGCAGAAAGTGAAGTATTTTTCTATAGATCTATTTTCTCATATTTACCATGAGCTATTTTTTTGAACAATTTTGAGTCTTTTAAATAGGTTTTAAACTGTCTCTCACTTATTCTTGGTTTATTATTTATTTTTTTACAAGCTATTCGTAAGCCTTCTGCTGTTGTAAAATCATCTGGTAAGTCATTAAGAATTTCTTTTTGTAATACGGTTAAAGTTTCGATATATGCTTTTTTAATAATTTCTTGTCTAACTTTTAAGCCGCTGTTATAGAAATAATGAAAGAGTTTAATACCTCCTTTAACAGCAAATAACTCAACTCTATCTAAGGTTTTATTGTTAGCTGCATGATGAATTGATTGTAAAATCAAAGCAAAACGAATTACGTACTGTTGTAACTTGATCTCAATACTTCTTTCATACTCAAAAAGGTAATCTTCAGGTCTATTGTTTTGCCAGTTAAATAGGTGTTGTTTTGCTTTTTTTTCAAATGGAATCGAGATTGATTCTTCTGTGTTTTCAGAAGTTTCAATCAAGTTAGCTATGATAGAAAAGTAATTTTCGAGGATTCTATCTTCAACCTTATTGATGTTCCATTTTAAAGTTTTTTGTGTTTCAGGATATACAAATAACAAACGATCCATAAAACCATTTGAATTTCTACCGTCCTTAGCAAATGATTTTAATACAGATATTTGGGTGCTTCCAATAATACCAATAAAGGGATCTGCTATTCGTAAGCTTTTACCTGAAGCTCTGTCAGTAGATATTGTTGTACCACTCCAAAGACTTAAATAAGTTTCTGCTTCACCAGAATTGTTATAACGATTAAAATTTTTAATCCAACCATTCAATTCATCAACATAAATATAAAGACCTTTTTTATTGTAAGAATGGTGAAGTATTAAAGCTTCAGGAGTATAATCATTTATTAAATACTTTTTTAAAAATGGCTTTTTTAATGTTGTTTTAGCGTCAGATTTTAATTCATCTTCATATGCTTTTAATTGGTATGAATATTCCGAAAACAATAAATTCTCTTTAATGTGGATAGGTTTAAAGCAAAAGTTTAAAGCATGACTTTTTGAGTCTCCAGGTCTACCAACAATTACAGTAAAAAGATTGGATTTTTCTTCCCATCCATTTTTAACTTTAACTTTTATAGAATTTCCAATTGCTGAAGAAGTTGCAGTTAAAATACCTGCTCCTAAGTAATCTAAAGCAAATTGATATTTTTCATTAGCTTCAAAAATAATTTCCTGTACTATATTTGGGAAAATATCAATAGGGAAAGGGTTGGTGTTTTTATCTATTAATTGATGAAAATCATTTTCTAAATCAATTCTGTCAATTGAAATAATTTTAGGTTCACTCATAGTTTTTATGAATATTCCGTATATTTGAATTATAAACGGATGTTAGTACTGTTTAATAAAAAATAAATAGCCTAGAGTTACAGCTCTAGGCTTTTCTTTTATATTTGAAGTTTTTCAATGACTGATCTTCATTGAAAATTTGGTAGTGATGTATTAATTTTTTTCTAGGACCAACTTCTTCAGCATTTAAGAATCCAGCATTCACATAATTTCTTATGCTCTGGTAATCCACATGTAGAAGTTCAGCAACTTGTTGGTAAGTGTAGTATTTGTTTGTGTAATCCTCTTTGGGACTGTTTTTAATTTCTAATACCAACTTACGTAGTTCTGTAAGCTGGTCATTAATAATTGTGAAGGGATTGTTTGGGTCTCTCATAATTGTATGTTTTGCTTTTAACACTACAATTATACCATCTGTTACATCAGGTTTACACGGTTTACTCGGTTGCTGACCAAAACTTTTATTTTAATTTTAATAAATCTTTATAAAACTCGTATTTACCTATGTGTTTATTTTTATTATCGTCTTCTAATTCAATATATTCTGAATAATCTTTCCAGTTTTTTGAGGTCATTGTTTTACCTTCTAAGTTGAAATAATCATTAAACAAATCATATATATGCTGTTTGGTTGTGTTTTGATTTAAATTATATTTTTTTTTAAAGTATAAGAGAAGTATTTGAAAACTCTGTAATGGTTCTATATTATATTTTTTAAGCATGAAGCATTTTTTTTCTGAATCGAAAAATTCTCTTTTCTCAATATCCGAAATTAATTCTTCAAAAGTCTTTGAGAGTATGTTATCTGTTGCTTTACTTTTCTTAATGTCTGTTTTAAAAAGAGGAGAAGGTAATTCATCGTAAATAATCCTTTTGTGTAGAGTTTTGTATTTGTAAATTTTAATATTGCTAGAGTTTTTAGATTTAAATAATATGATAATTGTCCCTAAAGTTGGAATTGTAAGCATGAAAAGAGACAGTGATGTAAATATATAAATGCATTTAACGAGCAAATTATTTTCATTTAATGATAAAATGAAATAAAAAACACTAATAAATAATATTGTAGTAAAGAAAATGATAAAGTCAATTTTTTTTGAATGCAATTTTTTGTACTGACATATATAAGAAAGTCGATTTGAAAACTTGTTTGTAAAGTTTATAGCTTTTTCAGAAAGAGAGATGATTTTAAATAAGTCCATAATTTTATATATAATTAGGTGTGATTACAATAAAACTACTAAATTAGCGACAAACAAGAAAACCATTAAAGCTGGATTAGATTGTCAACGTTTCTGTCAACGCAAAATAAAAACCCTCATAAACACTGTGTTTATGAGGGTTAAAAGTGGAGTCGGAGAGAATCGAACTCTCGTCCAAACAAGTAACCAAAGGGCTTTCTACACGTTTATTCTTTTCTTGTTTTTTCGATTATAAGCTGGTTAAAGACAACCTACTTATAACTTAGCTTTTTTAGTTTCGAAAGGGCATCAAAGCACTACCTAATCTATGTTAACATTTACGATGCCTCAAAATAGAACGCCGTTAACCAAGGCTTTCTGGAGACATAAAGCTTGCACACCTTGTGTGCCTAGGCTAATCTTACTATAAATTCAGATTAAGCAGCTAAAGCGTAGTTATTCTCGCCGTTTAAAAGTTCGACCTAGCCTTTTACGTGTCTCAAAGTCATTACACGACGTGCTTACCGTTCAATTAATCTCGCTGTCAAAACCAGTCGACCCCATTAATTAAAAAGTATAATAGCGTTACCCTATCGGGTCAGGCTGTCGGCAGTCGCTTTTTTTGAGAAAAACAAAAAAGAGCTTCAACAAAGCCTCCATCCTTAACGCGGAGTGCAAAGGTACCAAAAAGATTTTACACCAATATATAGTCTACAAAATTTATACCAAACCAATTAGTTGTCAGTTTGTTTTTTTTTTATCAAATTAGCAAAAAACACATTATCAAATGAGTATAAAATTTGCCATCATAAAGGAACGTAAAAATCCACCAGACCGTCGTGTTGTATTTTCACCATCAGAATTAATACAAGCAAAAGCACAATACCCCGAAGCAATCTTTAAAATTGAATCTAGTGATATTAGGGTGTTTTCAGATGAGCAATATGCTAAAGAAGGGCTTCAAGTAACACAAGATGTGGGCGATTGTGATGTCTTGATTGGGGTTAAAGAGGTGCCCGTTGATATGCTTATTCCAAATAAAAAATATTTTTTCTTTTCACATACCATAAAAAAACAGCCATATAATAGAAAACTCTTAAAAGCCATTTTAGAAAAAAATATTGAGTTGTATGATCATGAAACCATTGTTAATAAAAAAGGATTTCGTTTAATAGGCTTTGGTCGCTATGCAGGTATTGTAGGAACCTATAACGGCTTTAGGGCTTGGGGTTTAAAGTTTAATTCTTGGAGTTTACCAAAAGCCGAAACGTTGCATGATCAAAAAGATTTAATAGCAAAACTTAATGATATTTCCGTTCCAAATATTAAAATTCTACTTACTGGAAGCGGAAAAGTTTCAAATGGTGCACAAGAAATGTTGGATGCTATGTCTATTAAAAAAGTATCTGTAGAAGCTTATTTAAATAAAACTTTTAAAGAACCTGTTTATTGTAAAATTGATGTTCTAGATTACAATAAGAGAAAAGATGGACAAGTGAAAGATATGTTTGATTTCTTTGATAATCCTAAAGAATATGATTCTAATTTTATGCGCTTTGCAAAAGTGACAGATTTTTACATTGCAGGGCACTTTTATGGAGATGGCGCACCCTATTTATATACCAGAGCTAATGTTAAATCGCCAGACTTTAACATAAAAGTGGTAGCCGATATAAGTTGCGATGTTGATGGGCCCGTGGCAACAACATTGAGGGCTTCAACCATTGCAGATCCCATTTATGGTTACGACCCACAAACTGAAACCGAAATAGATTATAAACACGAAAACGCTATTGTGGTTATGGCGGTAGATAATTTGCCGTGCGAACTTCCAAAAGACGCCAGCGAAGGTTTTGGAGAGATGTTTTTACAACATGTTATACCAGCCTTTTTTAATGGCGATAAAGATGGTATTCTGGAAAGAGCTAAAATGACCGAAAACGGTAAGCTTACAGAGCGGTTTGCTTATTTACAGAATTATATAGATGGTCTGGAATAAAACAATAAAACCTTCTGAAAATTATTTTCAGGACGTTTTTATTTAATATGTTTTACATAGATTAGCTATGACTTATTTGCTATTGTAAAGGGAGTTTGTTAGAAAACCTTAGCTTTGTAACGTATACAATTATCAAATTAATTTTTATGGTTAAAACTGCTTTAGTAACAGGTGCAGCTTCTGGATTAGGCTATGAGTTATCAATACTACTAGCAAAAGACAAGCATAAATTAATTTTAGTAGATATTGATTCTAAAAGTCTAGGCAATGTTAAGAAAGAATTAGAGAATCAGTTTAATGTAGAGGTTGTAACTCTAGTTAAGGATTTAAGCAGTAAAAATGTAGCTAAAGAAATTATAAACGATATAAAAAACGAGCCCATTGATGTTTTAATTAATAATGCAGGTTTTGGTTTATTTGGCTCGTTTGCTGATACCGATTGGGAGCGGGAGTCCGAAATGTTACATGTTCATATTTTAACAACTACTCATTTAACAAAACTGGTATTAGACGGGATGGTAAGTCGTGGCTCTGGAAAGATATTAAATATGTCGTCTCTTGCTGCTTTTCAACCAGGACCATTAATGGCAATTTATTATGCATCAAAAGGCTATATGTTGTCTTTTTCTGAAGCGATTGCCAATGAACTTAAAGGAACAGGTGTTACAGTAACAGCCTTATGTCCTGGACCAACAAAAACATCGTTTCAAAAAACAGTATCAGAAGATGCTAACAATAATAAAATAACATTTAATATGGCATCGGCTAAAGAAGTTGCAGCCTATGGTTACAAGTATATGAAAAAAGGAAAAACTTATGCCATACCAGGAAAGTTTAATAAATTTTTGGCCATTTTACCCAGATTAGTTACCCGAAATGCAGCGGCATCAATAGTTAGAAAAATTCAAGAAAAGAATAGAGCTGGTTAGTGTTTAACCCCCTTTTTTTGATAGCTGTTTAAACATCCAGTACCCAACACTTAAAGAAGAGCCAAATAAAATGGTGAATAACCAAGCCTCTAAATTTAAACTTGGTTTTAATAAGATATTAAAAATATCTCTAAATAAGCTTAATGGGTTTTTAATAATTTCCCAAGAATTGTAACGAAGAAATCTGCCAATAAAGACTCCAAAACCGCTGAGATAAAGAATTATTAAAGTTAGAAATTTTATATATTTCTTATTAATGAATTGCTTAAGTACGTGTTCCATATCTATTAACGAAAAAAAGAACATTAATAAACCATTTAGGGCAAATGCAGAAACCACCAAAGCATCTAACCATAACAAGTGGTTTGTACTTATTTTTAAATGCAGTAAATCTGTAATTATATATGGTGAGTTTGGTAAAAAAAGCAACCATAGCCCAAACCATAATGCACTACTTAATTTATTCAGTTTGGGAAGGCTCACTAAATAGCTTGTAATAGCAAAGGGAATGACTGCTAAAAATAAATTCCAGACTAAAAACAAGTAGAAAAAGGAATGTGTTAACTTCATTCTAATCATAAGTAAAACAATACTTAAAAGCATGGAAACACTTACTAAAGAAAATACTTTAAATCGATTAAAGATGAGTTGTTTTATCATAGGTTGTGAATTTTATATTCAATAGCTAAAACGGTACTAATACCAAGGGTATATGCTACTAAATCGGAAATTTGGAATGTGCTTCCGAGGATTAATTTTATAAAATGATTATTTTGAAGATTAAGTATTTCAAGAATATTTACTAATTGTAAAAACTCTATTGAAAAAGCAAATGCTAAAACTAACATTGCAATTTTAAAATTATTGTTGGGGATAAAACTTTTAAAGAAGCAGTAAATAAATATCACTATTAAAAAATCTCCGAAGCTATACCGAATGAAACCAGACTTTAAATAAATAGCTATTAATACCTCAATTGTAAAAAGTAGTATAGTAATTATTAGGTATGTTTTGTTGATGTTTAGTTTCATATAATTTCTATTTTTTCGCCTAAAAACTTTGGCTCAACATTAAAAAGTATATCTAATGAAGCCTTTGTTCTTGCTATATATTCACGTAGTTTTGTTTTAAAACCATACCTGCCTTTTATGTCTTTTGCATTAAAAGCAATGGCGTCTATATTAAAATGTTTGGCTAGATATATGGCGCGTTCATTATGAAATTTCTGAGAGATGATAGTGACAGTAGTTAATCCAAAAATTTCTTTAGCTCTTACTACAGAATCTAGGGTTCTAAAACCTGCATAGTCTAAATAGATTTTGTTTTCAGGAATACCTTTTAATATTAAATCGTTTTTGAAATTGGTGGGTTCATCGTAATCTTTTTTACTATTATCGCCACTAATGAGTATATACTCAATTTTACCAGATTTGTATAATGAAATGGCAGCTTCTAATCTGTATTTGTAATACAAATTTATTTGTCCGTTAGAAGTATATTTGCTTGCTCCTAAAATAAGCCCAACCCTGTTTTCTGGG
>JBNKYB010000013.1:0-70064 GCA_050300615.1 Flavobacteriaceae bacterium
ATGCTAAATCTATTCTATCAATTTCATCAGGAAGTATACTTTCAATAATTTCTGGCCATTCTATAATAACCCAATGATTGGAGTATACATACTCTTCAATACCAAAATTATAGGCTTCTTCTAAATCTTTAATTCTATATAAATCAAAATGAAAAATTGTATCATTTTCCATTGAATATTCATTAACTATTGAAAACGTTGGACTACTTACCTCGTCATCACTTCCTAATACTTTAACCAACGCCTTTATCAATGTTGTTTTTCCAACACCCATATCACCATGTAATACTATGATTTTTGAGTTTAAACAGGTTATAACCTGTTTAGCTACCTCATTGATCGAATTTAAGGTGTACTGCATTTAATTTTTATACAATGTTACTATTAATATTTTAAAAAACCTAACAAATCATGTATTTCATCGATGTTTTTTGCTTTATACGGATTTATTTAGGGTTGAAAACAACAAAAGGAATAATCATTTCCTCTAGAGAAACCCCGCCGTGTTGATAGCTGTTTCGATAATAACTCACGTAATGATTATAATTATTAGGATAGGCAAAAAACAAATCACCTTTTGCAAAAATATAAGAGCTACTCATGGTTATTGATGGCAAATGTATTTTTTTTGGATCTTTGGCAACCAAAACATCTTTAGCCTCATACGTTAAACTTCTACCGGTTTTGTAACGAAGATTTAAGCTAGTGTCTCTATCTCCAACTACTTTAGATGGGTTTTTTACATTAATCGTTCCATGATCTGTTGTTATGATAAGCTTAAACCCTAATTGTTGAGCTTGATGAATCATTTCTAACAAGGGAGAGTTTTTGAACCAACTTAACGCTAACGATCTGTAGGCTTTATCATTTGATGCTAACTCTTTAACCACTTCCATTTCAGTTTTAGAATGCGAAAGCATGTCGACAAAATTATAAACAACTACCGTTAAATCATTGTTTTTTAGCGTATTGAAGTTTTCAACCAATTTTTTTCCGGTTTTTAAATTGGTTATTTTATGATATTCATACGTTAAATCACGTAATCCTAAGCGCTTCATCTGGCTTTCTAAAAACTCTGCTTCATAAAGATTTTTACCACCTTCATCAGTATCGTTTTTCCAATATTGAGGAAACAATTTTTCCATATCACTTGGCATTAACCCAGAAAAAATGGCATTTCTTGCGTATTGGGTGGCCGTTGGCAAAATACTGTAAAATGGCGTTTCACTTTCTTTTTTGTAATAATTATTAATAATGGGTTCAAAAACTTTCCATTGGTCAAATCGTAAATTATCGACTACAACTAGTAATGTAGGTTGATCTTTACTCAACTCTGGTGCAATTTTGTCTTTAAAAAGTGTGTGAGACATGACTGGTGCATCTGCATTAGTTTCAAACCACGATTCATAATTTTTATCTATAAATTTCCCAAATAAAGCATTGGCTTCAATTTTTTGAGATTCTAATATCTCAAACATTCCTATATCTTCAATATCTTCTAATTGAATTTCCCAATAAATAAGTTTTTGATATAAAGCAGCCCATTCATCAAAAGTATTAACCATCGATAAATCCATGGCTATTTTTCTAAATTCCTGTTGATAGTTAGAGGTTGTTTTTTCGGAGATTAGTCTAGAATGGTCTAAATTCTTCTTTAAACTTAGAAGAATTTGGTTTGGATTAACAGGTTTTATAAGGTAATCGGCAATTTTATTGCCAATAGCTTCTTCCATGATATATTCTTCTTCACTCTTTGTAATCATCACTACTGGAAGTGTATCACGTTTTTCTTTAATCTCATTTAATGTTTCAAGACCTGAGAGCCCGGGCATATTTTCGTCTAAGAAAACAATATCAAAATTCACATCATCTAAAACATCTAAGGCCTCAGAGCCACTTTTACAAGTAGTTACTTGATAGTGTCTTTGCTCAAGAAATAAAATATGAGGTTTTAATAAGTCAATTTCATCATCAATCCAGAGTATATGTATTGTATTCATTTATAAAAATTTATATATTGTTTGGCATGTTTTTTTAGTTATATAATGAGAAATATGCTAGTCATATCTATATATTTGTAACAATTTAACATTAAAATTTAAAGTTTGAATAAACTTAAAATATTTAACGACCCAATTTACGGTTTTATTACGATTCCCAATGCGCTTATTTTTGATTTAATACAGCATAAGTATTTTCAAAGACTGCGCCGAATTACTCAAATGGGTATGTCGTATCTTGTGTACCCAGGTGCTCATCATACCAGATTTCATCATGCAATTGGCTGTGTGCATTTAATGAAACAAGCCGTTAATGTACTTCGTTTTAAAGGAGTTGCTATTTCTAAAGATGAAGAAAATGCACTTTATGTAGCGATTCTTTTGCATGATATTGGACACGGGCCATTCTCGCATGCGATGGAACATACCATAGTAAAAGGCTTGTCACATGAGCAAATTTCACTATTGTTTATGGAGCAATTAAATAAAGAATTTAACTCAAATTTAACGCTTGCCATAGAAATTTTTAAGGGAACCTATCCCAAAAAATTCATGTGTCAATTGGTTTCTGGACAATTGGACATGGACAGAGCAGATTATTTAAAGCGCGATAGTTTTTATACTGGGGTAGCTGAAGGAAATATTAGTAGCGAACGCCTTGTTACTATGCTAAATGTGGTGAATGATTGCTTAGTTGTTGAGGAAAAGGGCATTTATAGTGTGGAAAAATTCCTGAATGCCAGACGGTTTATGTATTGGCAAGTCTATTTGCACAAAACGGGTATTGTTGCAGAGCAATTGTTAATACGTGTTTTAAAACGTGCTAAAGAGTTAAAAAAGTCTGGTATTGAATTAGAATCAAGTTATGCTCTTAACTATTTTTTAGAGCATAACATTACATTAACCGATTTTAACGAAACTATTGTGAAATTGTTTTCTGAACTTGATGATTTCGATATTATTTCAGCCATGAAAAAATGGCAACATCATACAGATTTTGTTTTAAGTAATTTGTGCAAAATGATTATTAACAGAGATTTACTTAAAATAAAAGTGAAGACTAAGGAAATAAAGAAAGAAAAACTTCAAAAGCATCTTGAAAAGTTAATTGCAACACACCATATAACTAAAAAAGAGGCTGAGTATTTTGTGTTTATGGGGACTATTTCCAATCAAGCCTATATGCCCAAAACCCAAAATATTAATATTTTACACAAATCTGGAAAGATAGAAGATATAACAGAAGCATCAGATTTATTTAATCTAAAAGCTTTGTCAAAACCAGTCACAAAATATTATATATGCTATCCTAAAGAAAAACTTTAGGACATTTTTCATATTTTTGCCACAATTAAACTAAAAAACAAACTTAGAGAGCGAAATGAATACAGCTGGAACGTTAACATTTAATAAAATTTTCTCTACGCTAATTACATATGCCCCTTTTTTAATACAATCATTTTTTATCTGATGAAATTTACAGCACAACAAATAGCAGAAATTTTAGAAGGTGAAATTGAAGGGAATAACGAAGTAGAAGTTTCTAAATTAGCTAAAATAGAAGAAGGTACAGAGGGATCGCTAACGTTTTTAGCAAACCCCAAATACACGCCTTATATATACTCAACAAAAGCATCAATAACTATTGTTAATAAATCTTTTAAACCTGAAAACGAGTTGAATACAACTTTAATTAGGGTTGAAGATGCTTATAAATCGTTCTCAAGATTACTTGAATATTATAACTTAATTAAACAAAACAAAACAGGTATAGAACAACCAAGCCATATTTCTGATGATGTAGTTTATGGTGAAAATATTTATATAGGAGCGTTTTCGTATATAGGAGATAACGTTAAAATAGGAAATAATGTGAAGATATTCCCAGGAGCTTTCATTGGAGACAACGTTGTTATTGGAGATCATACAATTATTTTCGCTGGAGCAAAAATTTATTCAGAAACTGTCATTGGTAATTATTGTGTTATAAACTCAGGTGTCATTATCGGGGCTGATGGTTTTGGTTTTGCCCCTGGTGAAAATGGTGAATACAGTAAAGTGCCACAAATAGGAAATGTGATTCTTGAAGATTTTGTTGATATTGGAGCTACAACGACCATTGATAGAGCTACTTTAGGATCTACTATTATAAGAAAAGGTGTTAAATTGGACAATCAAATTCAAATAGCACATAATGTTGAGATTGGAAAGAATACAGTAATTGCAGCTCAAACAGGAATTGCTGGTTCTACAAAAATTGGTGAAAATTGTGTAATTGGTGGTCAAGTAGGTATAGTTGGTCACTTAACAATTGGTAATAATGTTAAAATACAAGCACAATCTGGCATAGGGCGCAATGTAAAAGATAACGAAGTATTACAAGGATCTCCGGCTATTACTTATGGAGATTATAATAAATCGTATGTTCACTTTAAGAACTTACCAAAGATTGTTAAAGATATTAATGAAATAGAAAAAAAAATAAATGGCAATAGTTAATACTGAAATAAAGCAAAAAACCATAAAGAAAGAGATTTCTTTATCGGGTGTTGGCTTGCACACAGGAAAAAACGTAAATCTTACTTTCAAACCATCAAAAGCTAATTCTGGATTGGCATTTAAACGTGTTGATTTAGAAGGAGCTCCCGTAATTGAGGCCGACGCAACTCTTGTAACTAATACAGAACGAGGTACTTGTTTGGAAAAAAACGGAGTCACTATTCAAACGTCAGAACATGTATTAGCCGCTTTGGTGGGGATGGATGTAGATAATGTTATTATTGAATTAGACTCTTCTGAACCTCCTATTATGGATGGTTCATCAAAATTCTTTGTAGAAGCTATAGAAAAAGCCGGAATTGAAGAACTTGATGCCTTTAGGGAAGAGTATATTATTTCAGATGTTATTTCATATACAGATGAAGAATCAGGGAGTGAAATTTTAGTCATGCCATCCAAAGAATACCAGATTACAGCAATGGTAGATTTTGGCACAAAAGTTTTAGGAACTCAAAATGCAACTTTAAATAAAATATCAGATTTCAAGAAAGATATTTCAAATTCAAGAACTTTTAGCTTTTTGCATGAAATTGAAATGCTTTTAGAACATGGTTTAATAAAAGGTGGAGACTTAAATAATGCTATTGTTTATGTAGATAAAGCATTATCACCAGAAACAATAGCCAAACTTAAAGTAGCCTTTAAAAAAGATAATATTTCTATTAAACCAAACGGTATTTTAGATAATTTAACCTTACACCATCCAAATGAAGCAGCAAGACATAAATTATTAGATGTTTTGGGCGATTTAGCTCTAATAGGCACCCATATAAAAGGAAAGATAATTGCTAATAAACCAGGGCATTTTGTAAACACTCAGTTTGCAAAAAAAATGTCTAAAATCATTAAAAATGAAAGACGCAATAATGTGCCTAAAATCGATTTGAATTTACCTCCTTTAATGGATGTTAATCAAATTATGGCCATGTTGCCTCATAGACAACCTTTTTTATTAATTGATAAAGTCTTTGAGCTTACAGATAATTTCGTGATTGCTACCAAAAATGTGACTATGAACGAGTCCTTTTTTGCCGGGCATTTTCCTGGATCACCCGTGATGCCTGGAGTATTAATAGTAGAAGCTATGGCGCAAACAGGTGGTGTTTTAGTATTGAATACGGTACCAGACCCAGAGAATTATTTAACCTTTTTCATGAAAATGGATAATGTTAAATTTAAACAAAAGGTTGTACCAGGAGATACATTAATTTTTAAATGTTCATTAATAACACCAATTCGTCGTGGTATTTGCCACATGCAAGGTTACGCTTACGCTAACGGTAAACTTTGTGCAGAAGCAGAGCTTATGGCTCAAATATCTAAAGGAAAATAATCATGACCATTTTAAACATTATAAATGTTCTAGCAATTATTTTACCAAATACATTTCATAGTTAAATGAATTAAAATTATAAAAATGAACCAAGCAATGGCTGTAATTTTCTTAAAAATGAAAACATTAAATTGCGAACACATTTTTACCAATTTATAAAATTAAAATTATAAAAATGAATCAACCATTAGCATATGTACATCCAGGAGCAAAAATTGCAAAAAACGTAGTTATTGAGCCTTTTACAACTATAAATAATAATGTTACCATTGGAGAAGGCACTTGGATAGGCAGTAATGTTACCATTATGGAAGGAGCAAGAATTGGAAAGAATTGTAATATTTTCCCTGGTTCAGTCATTTCTGCCATTCCACAGGATTTAAAGTATAACGATGAAGATACCACTGTTGAAATAGGAGATAATGTTACAATAAGAGAATGTGTTACGATTAATAGAGGTACTGCAGATAAAATGAAAACTGTTATAGGTAATAATTGTTTAATTATGGCCTATTGCCACATTGCACATGATTGTGTTGTTGGTAATAATTGTATCTTTTCAAATAATAGTACTTTAGCGGGACATATTAGCATTGGTGATTATGTGGTTTTAGCGGGTATGACAGCAGTACACCAATTTGTCTCTATTGGAAATCATGCCTTTGTTACTGGAGGTTCATTAGTTAGAAAAGACGTCCCTCCATACGTTAAAGCAGCTCGCGAACCTCTATCGTATGTAGGAATAAATTCTGTTGGACTCAGAAGAAGAGGGTACACATCGGATAAAATCAGAGAAATTCAAGATATTTATAGAATACTTTATCAAAAAAATTATAATAACACACAAGCTTCAGAAATTATTGAAGCCGAAATGGAAGCAACGCCAGAACGTGATGAGATTCTTCAATTCATTAAGAATTCCCATAGAGGTATCATGAAAGGCTACTTCAAATCAAATTAAAAAAAACTAAAAACTACTTTATAAATTAATATATGGCAACTACAAGTGATATTAGAAACGGATTGTGTCTTAAATACAATAACGACATTTACAAAATTATTGAGTTTTTACATGTAAAACCAGGAAAAGGGCCTGCTTTTGTAAGAACAAAAATGAAAAGTGTAACCAATGGAAAAGTTATAGATAACACCTTTTCTGCGGGACATAAATTGGATGATGTTAGAGTAGAAACCCATAAATTTCAATTTTTATATAATGATGGGGAATTCTATCATTTTATGAATCAAGAAGATTTTACACAAATTCAATTATCTGAAAATGCTTTAGATTCTCCCGATTTGATGAAAGAAGGTGAAGTTGTTACAGTTATTATTAATACAGAAGACAATATGCCTCTTTCTGTAGAGATGCCAGCAAGTGTTATTCTTGAAGTAACCGCTACAGAACCTGGGGTAAAAGGTAATACGGCAACCAATGCCACAAAACCTGCTACCGTTGAAACTGGTGCAACTGTAAATGTCCCTTTATTTATTAACGAAGGTGATAAAATAAAAGTAGAAACAGACAAGGGAACTTATAAAGAACGTGTTAAAGAATAGCTTTAATTGAAATTTCCAAAGCCACATACCTTAAAACAAATTGCAAAACTGGTTGATTGTGATTTTGTTGGGGACGAAAATTTTCCAGTATTAGGAATGAACGAAATACACGTTGTCACTCCTGGAGACATTGTATTTGTTGATCATCCAAAGTATTACAACAAAGCTTTAAATTCGGCAGCAACCATTATTTTAATTAATAAAAAAGTTGAATGTCCAGAAGGAAAAGCATTATTGATAAGTGATGATCCTTTTAGAGACTTTAATAAGCTTACCAATTATTTTAAACCGTTTATTGCATCACAATCATCCATATCGAATTCAGCAATTATAGGAGAAAACACCGTTATACAACCAAATTGTTTTATTGGACACAATGTTGTAATTGGTGATAATTGTATTATACATTCAAATGTTAGTATTTACGATGATGCTGTTATTGGTAATCATGTCACCATTCATTCAGGAACTGTTTTAGGGGCTAATGCATTCTATTATAAAAAGCGTCCTGAAGGCTATGATCGTTTAAAATCATGTGGACGTGTTGTTATTGAAGACCATGTAGATTTGGGGGCACTTTGTACTATTGACAGAGGCGTAACTGGTGATACTATCATTAGAGAAGGCTCTAAGCTTGATAATCAAATCCAGATTGGTCATGATACCGTTGTTGGTAAAAATTGTTTAATAGCATCTCAAGTAGGTATTGCTGGTTGTGTAATAATTGAAAACGATGTAACCATTTGGGGTCAAGTTGGTTGTACCAGTGGAATCACTATTGGCGAAAAAGCTGTTGTACATGCCCAAGCAGGAATCAGCAAATCTTTAGAAGGTCATAAAACTTATTGGGGAACGCCTGCTCAAGAAGCTAGAATTGAACTTAAAGAAATGGCATCTATAAAGCAAATCCCTAATATTTTATCAGAACTCAAAAAAATAAAGTAAAATAGTTTAAAACTAATTGCAATAAAGTATTTTTGTAGTAGTTTCAGTTAAATAATAAAAGAAAAATGAGCGTTTTAGTAAACAAAAATTCAAAAATAATAGTTCAAGGGTTTACAGGTAGTGAAGGTACATTTCATGCTGGCCAGATGATAGATTACGGAACCAACATTGTTGGGGGAGTAACACCTGGCAAAGGAGGACAAACCCATTTAGACAAGCCTGTATTTAATACCGTCTTAGAAGCTGTAGAACAAGCAGGTGCAGACACAACCATTATTTTTGTTCCACCAGCGTTTGCTGCAGATGCTATTATGGAAGCTGCAGATGCAGGAATTAAAGTTATTATTACAATTACAGAAGGAATTCCTGTTGCAGACATGATTAAAGTTGCTGAATATATTGAGAATAAGTCTTGTCGTCTTATCGGTCCTAATTGTCCTGGAGTTATTACACCAGGTGAAGCTAAGGTAGGTATCATGCCAGGATTTGTATTTAAAAAAGGAAAAGTAGGTATTGTCTCTAAATCTGGAACGCTTACTTATGAAGCTGCCGATCAAGTTGTAAAACAAGGATTAGGAATTACGACTGCGATAGGTATTGGAGGAGATCCGATTATTGGAACAACTACTAAAGAAGCAGTTGAGTTGTTAATTAATGACCCAGAAACAGAAGCCGTTGTTATGATTGGTGAAATAGGCGGTCAATTAGAGGCAGATGCTGCTACTTGGTATAAAAATAGCGGAAGTAAAAAACCAATTATAGGATTTATTGCTGGCGAAACGGCGCCTGCGGGACGTACTATGGGGCATGCTGGTGCCATTGTTGGTGGTAGTGATGATACAGCACAAGCAAAAAAGAAAATTATGAAAAATTGTGGTATTCACGTGGTTAATTCACCTGCTGAGATAGGAAAGAAAGTTGCTGAAGTATTAGCCTCATTATAATAAAAACAAAATATTTAAAAAAACCTTACAATAAATCTTGTGAGGTTTTTTATTTGATGCAGTTTGTATTTGCTATCTTTGATAAGTAACAAAATATTTCAATTAAAAGGAACATCCATGACTAAAATTTAGTTATAAAGAAGAATAAGTCTTAGAATGTTACATCTAGTCAATAAAAAATAAACACATGAAATTATTAGAAGGAAAAACAGCCATAATAACAGGAGCTAGTAGGGGTATAGGCCGTGGTATTGCTCAGGTTTTTGCTCAACAAGGTGCTAATGTAGCTTTTACATATAGCTCTTCTGTTGAAGCAGCCAATGAATTAGAAACCGAATTGAATAACCTTGGAATTAAAGCTAAAGGTTATAAAAGTAATGCTGCTGATTTTAACGAAGCCCAAAAATTGGCTGACGAAGTGGTTGCTGAATTTGGTAGCATTGATATTCTAATCAATAATGCTGGTATTACCAAAGATAATTTGCTTATGCGTATTAGTGAAGAGGATTTTGACTCAGTCATTGAAGTCAATTTAAAATCTGTTTTTAATATGACAAAAGCTGTACAAAGAACAATGCTAAAACAACGAAAAGGGTCAATCATTAATATGAGTTCTGTTGTAGGTGTTAAAGGTAATGCTGGTCAAACTAATTACGCTGCTTCCAAAGCTGGAATTATCGGATTTTCGAAATCTGTGGCTTTAGAGTTAGGCTCAAGAAATATAAGAAGCAACGTCATTGCTCCTGGTTTTATTGAAACTGAAATGACAGCGAAGCTTGATGAAGAAGTAGTAAAAGGATGGCGAGCAGGAATTCCTTTAAAACGGGGAGGTACTCCCGAGGATGTTGCTAATGTATGTGTCTTTTTAGCGAGCGATTTGAGTGCGTATGTCACAGGACAAACAATTAACGTTGATGGAGGAATGCTAACATAGTTAATGACAATTACTACACTATTATATATCATCATTGCCGGAATTATAGCGCTATTATTAGCCTTTTTCCAATATAAATACAATAAAAAAAGCATGTCTAAATTGAACATGCTTTTTTTATTGTTAAGATTTGTTACGTTGTTTTCGGTACTATTACTAATTATAAATCCAAAATTTGATAATACGACATTTTATAAGGAAAAGCCAAATTTAATTCTTGCTGTAGACAATTCAAGCTCCATAAAATATTTAAAACAAGATGGTAACGTTTTACGTTTATTAAAAACCATAAAAGAGAATAAGGAACTTAATACAAAGTTTGATATTACTACCTATACCTTTGGAAATACCTTAAAAGCAACAGATTCAATTACCTTTTCAGAACAAGAAACGAATATAGATAATGCATTCAATCAATTGTCTCAGGTTTATAAAAATGAGACAGCCCCCATGCTTTTAATTACTGATGGAAATCAAACTTATGGTAATGATTATCTATACACAGCATCAAATTATAAGCACCCGATATATCCAATAATCTTAGGAGATACAGTAACCTACACAGATTTAAGCATTCAGCAGTTAAATGTTAATAAATACGCTTTTTTTAAGAATCAATTTCCAGTTGAATGTATTGTTACTTATAATGGCAACAATGCTGTTAATTCTCGTTTTGAAGTACGCTCAGGAAAAAATCTGGTATATTCTGAATCTGTTAGTTTTTCAAAAAATAACAATTCAAAACTCTTAAACTTTACGCTACCGGCTAATAGAGTTGGGGTTGAAACCTATAGAGCCACAATTACTCCAATTAGTAATGAAAAAAACACAATCAATAATTCAAAAATATTTGCTGTTGAAGTAATAGATCAAAAAACAAATGTTGCCATAGTGAGTGATTTTCCGCACCCAGATATTGGAGCCTTAAAAAATAGCATTGAAAGTAACGAGCAACATAGTGTTACCATTTTAAAACCAAATGATTTTTTATCACAAAAGAATCAATTTCAATCAGTAATATTATATCAACCAAATAATACATTTAAACCTATAATAGAATCTCTAAAAGCAGACAATAAAGGTGTTTTTATAATAATAGGAACAGATACAGATCTTCATTTTTTAAATTTAAATACAACTTATTTTTCACAAGAGATAACAAATCAAACAGATGATGTTCAAGCTGAATTAAATAAGAGTTTTGCTCCTTTTCTGATTCAAGATATAAACTTTGAATCGTTTCCACCTTTAAAGTCAAATTTTGGAAACGTGTCTTTTTCCGTTCCTTTTGAAACAGTTTTATATAAGAAAATTGAATCTAAATCTTCAACAAAACCATTGCTTAGTACTTTTGAAGTTAATGGCAAACGAGAGGTTGTTTTATTTGGCGAAGGCATCTGGCAATGGAGAGCGCAAAGTTTTATAGAGAATAAATCGTTTGTTGCCTTTGATAATTTCATTAATAAAATGATTCAATATCTATCTACTAACAAACCAAAGAAACGATTGAATGTTGATTATGAATCGTTTTACAATGGTAATAATGGTGTTACTATTAAAGCTGAGTTTTTTGATAAAAACTATAATTTTGATAACCGTGAAGGGCTCCAGATTACGGTTAAAGATTCTCTTTCCAATACTAAACAAACATTTCCTTTTATTATTAAGGATAATATGTATCAGGTAGATTTAAGTAGTTTAAAGCCATCGGAATATAGTTTTGTTGTAAGTGCTACTAATGAAAATATATCCCAATCAGGAAGTTTTAAAATATTAGAATACAACGTTGAGCAACAATTTTTTAATGCCAATGTAACAAAACTGAAACAAGTTGCTACTAATAGTTTAGGTAAAAGCTATTTTATAGCACAAAATCAATCATTAATAACCGATTTAATACTAGACAATAGATACCAAACTATTCAGAAAAGCCATAAAAATACCATACCTTTGATAGATTGGAAATATCTTCTCTTTTTAATAGTCATAAGTCTAACTATTGAATGGTTTTTAAGAAAATATAACGGACTAATATAAATTAACATAGATTATGGAAAAATTACCAAAAATAGGAATACCAATTATTATTGCAGCCATCATACTTATTGTCGTATTGGCAAAATCTGCAGTAACTATAGATTCCGGTGAGGCTGGCGTATTATTTGAAACCTTTGGAGATGGAGTTGTAACAGATAAACCTCCAATGGGTGAAGGATTTCACTTGGTTGCCCCTTGGAACAAAGTATTTGTTTATGAAGTTCGTCAACAAGAACTTTTTGAAAAAATGAGAGTACTATCTTCAAATGGTTTGGAGATTCAAATTGATGCTTCTGCATGGTATGAGCCAGTTTATAATGACTTAGGACATTTACACCAATCTCTTGGTCAAAATTATTTAGACCGTGTTATTAAACCAGCTATTAGAAGTGCTGCAAGAAGTGTTGTAGGGCGTTACACTCCAGAACAATTATATTCTAGTAAACGCGACATTATTCAAGATGAAATCTTTATTGAAACAAAGAAGATTCTTGAAAAACAGTATGTGCAGTTGAATGAAGTATTGGTACGTGATGTAACCTTACCAGCAACTATTAAGCAAGCAATTGAGCGTAAGTTAAAACAAGAACAAGAATCTTTAGAATATGAATTTAGATTAGTTACAGCTCAAAAAGAAGCTGAAAAAGTAAAAATTGAAGCTCAAGGTAAAGCGGATGCTAACCGTATATTAAGTGCTTCATTAACAGATAAAATTTTACAGGATAAAGGTATTGAAGCAACTATAAAGTTATCAGAATCTCCTAATAGTAAAGTGATTGTTATTGGTTCTGGAGACAGTGGATTACCTTTAATTCTAGGAAATCAATAACTAAATATAAAATATTTAAAAAGGGCTGAAACATTGAATTTCAGCCCTTTTTATTTTTAGCTATTTTGATAAAAACACCTTAGCAATTGTGGCAAGTTCATCTTCATTTAAAGAGGATGTTTTTCTTAATTTATCTATAAACAGCGACACTTCTTCCTTAGAGACAGGGCATCCTAAATTGTTACCTTTTAAATCAAATGAATCTTCTAAAAACTTTCCGTTTTCATCAAAGAATAACCAAAATGGAATACCAGAGTTTGAACCTTTATATTGTGCTAATAAATCTTCTGCACCAGGATTCTCTAGTTTTTTGTTGGCAGGAGATTCCTTAACCACTAAGTGTTCAATAACATAATTATTATCAAACAAAGCTTTACAAGCTGGATCATTCATTTTACTATCCATTTTTTTACACCAACCACACCAAGAGGCATGAAACATAATAAAAACGTTTTTATTTTCTTTTTGAGCTTGCTCTGTGGCTTTCATAAGGATCTCTTTAGAAGATTCTTGAGTAAACCCATAATGAGTGCTCATCATAAAGAAGATAATGGCTATTGATAACAATCGTTGTTTCATAATTTTTATTGAATTACGTAAATATTTATGATTACTTAAATTATAATGCATATTACCTAAAAATATTCAATTCCTAAAAAATTAAAACCAAATATTTGCAAACATTCATTTAAATTTTAGATATTTGTTACGATTAAAAAAGAAATCATGAGTTTTATTCAAAATCATCACCATCATTTTCAAATTTGCCCTCAAGCGAAGTGAAAATGTATTGAATAAATTCAACATATATTTTAAACCCGTTTGAGACAATCAAGCGGGTTTTTTAATTCCACGTTAAGATTGTTTCAAACTCATAAAAACAAACAAATGAGTAAATTAAGAATTGCAGTACAAAAATCAGGTCGTTTACACGACGAATCTATGGAATTATTAAAGGATATAGGTATTTCCATCGATAATGGAATTGATCAATTAAAGGCATCCGCAAGGAATTTTCCAGTTGAAGTTTTCTATTTAAGAAATGGAGATATTCCTCAATATCTAAAAGACGGTGTCGTTGATGCCGCCATTATCGGAGAAAATGTGCTTATCGAAAAAGGAGATGGTATTAATATTGTTGAAAAATTAGGGTTTTCTAAATGCAGAGTTTGTATTGCGGTGCCAAAAACTATGAACTATAAACAGATTGGTGATTTAGATGGAAAGCGTATTGCGACTTCATACCCAAATACCGTTCAAAGTTATTTAGATGAAAATGGCATTAAAGCAAATCTGCATATTATTAACGGTTCTGTTGAAATAGCTCCAAATATTGGATTGGCCGATGCAATTTGCGATATTGTTTCTAGTGGGAGTACCTTGTTTAAAAACAATTTAAAAGAGGTAGAAATGATTCTAAAATCTGAAGCTGTCTTAGCGGTGTCTCCTGTTTTAGATGAAGAAAAGCAGACAATTTTAGATACCATTCAATTCAGAATTAAGTCAGTACTAAAAGGTAGAGAGTCTAAATATGTGCTTCTTAATGCTCCAAATGATAAGGTAAAAGATATTATCAATGTATTACCGGGTATGAAAAGTCCAACCGTGTTGCCGTTAGCTGAAGCAGGTTGGAGTTCCATTCACTCGGTTATTAGCAAAAACGAATTTTGGGATGTTATTGATGAATTGAAAGCCAATGGTGCACAAGGCATTCTGGTATGTCCAATTGAAAAAATGGTATTATAGATAGGAAGTTATGCAAATAATTAATAATCCAGATAAAACCCAGTGGCAAAAATTATTACAACGCCCAACGCAAACTGTTGATGATATTGAGGCCACTGTAATTCAAATTTTTAACGATGTTAAGAAGCAAGGCGATGCAGCCATTAATAATTACACCCAGAAATTTGATGGTATCAACTTAAAATCGAACATTGTAACGACGGAAGAGATTGAAAATGCTGTTTCTAAAGTTTCAAGTGACCTTAAAAAAGCCATAAAAGTTGCAAAACGTAACATAGAAGTATTTCACAGAGCTCAAAAAACATCTAAAATTGATGTTGAAACGACCAATGGCGTACAATGTTGGCAGGAAAAACGTCCTATTGAAAAAGTAGGATTATACATTCCAGGAGGGACAGCTCCTTTGTTTTCAACCGTGTTAATGTTGGCTGTTCCAGCCCAAATAGCAGGATGCAAAGAGATTGTATTGTGTTCGCCGCCAAATAAAAAGGGGGAGTTAGCACCCGAAATTCTATTTGCAGCTCAACTTTGCGGTGTTACTAAAATCATTAAAGTTGGAGGAATTCAGGCTATTGCAGGTTTGACTTTTGGAACGGAAACGATTCCAAAAGTGTATAAAATTTTCGGGCCAGGTAACCAGTTTGTAACGGTTGCAAAGCAATTGGCAACAAAATTTGGTGTTGCAATTGATATGCCTGCGGGACCAAGCGAACTTTTAGTAGTTGCCGATGAATTTGCGAATGCGTCATATATTGCGTCGGATTTATTAAGTCAAGCAGAACACGGTACTGATAGCCAGGTGATTTTGGTTTCGACATCCAAAAAGCTAATAGATTTAGTTTCAGATGAAGTTGAAAAACAGCTCAATGTACTTCCGCGTAAAGCGATTGCTGAAAAGGCGATTGCAAATTCAAAGCTTATTTATATTGAAAATGATGAACTTGCACTCGAAATGATTAATGAGTATGGGCCAGAACACTTTATAATCTGCTCTAAAAACGAAGATTATTATGTAAATGGTATTATGAATGCAGGCTCTATTTTTATTGGAAATTACACGCCGGAAAGTGCAGGAGATTATGCCTCTGGAACGAACCACACCTTGCCAACTAATGGGTTTTCAAAAGCTTATTCGGGTGTCAATTTAGATAGCTTTGTAAAAAGTATGACATTTCAGAAAATTTCTAAAGAAGGTTTGCTTAATATTGGCAATACAATTGAACTTATGGCCGAAGCTGAAGGCTTGCAAGCTCATAAAAACGCTGTTTCGATTAGATTAAAAGATTTAAAGAGATGAACATTCAAAATTTAATACGGCCAACTATCAAGGCTTTAAAACCTTATTCGTCGGCTAGAGATGAGTTTCAGGGTGTTCCTTCTGATATGGTATTTTTAGACGCGAATGAGAATCCTTATGAAAATGGCGTAAACCGTTATCCAGATCCACATCAAAATAAGTTGAAAGTTTTATTATCTGAAATTAAAAACGTTTCAACCCAAAACATCCTTTTAGGAAATGGTAGTGATGAAGTTTTAGATCTTATTTTTAGGATGTTCTGTGAGCCTAATAAAGACAATGTTATTATATTACCACCAACCTACGGTATGTATGAGGTTTTGGCAAATTTAAATGCCATTGAAATCATAAAAGTTCCGTTGTCGGGTAGTTTTGAGCCTAAGGTTGATGCTATTTTAAATGTTGCTAATACCAACAGTAAACTCTTGTTTTTATGCTCACCTAACAACCCATCGGGAAATAGTTTTCAATCAAAGACTATTGAATGTTTGTTAAAAGAGTTTAACGGTATTGTTGTGATTGATGAAGCGTATATAGACTTTTCAAAAGAGCAAAGTTGGTTAAGCAGGTTGGAAGAATTTCCTAATTTAATCGTTACCCAAACTTTATCAAAAGCTTATGGAATGGCAGGAATTCGTTTAGGACTTTGCTTTGCATCCACAGAAATCATTTCAGTTTTAAACGCAATAAAACCACCTTATAATGTCAATGAATTGACACAACAAAAGGCGTTTGAAAATTTAAGCCAACGAAATTTAGCAAAAAATCAGATTGCCGATATTCTTAAGGAGCGAGAAGTTTTAATAAATGAATTCCAAAACTTGAGTTTTGTTTCAAAAATTTATCCTTCTGATGCTAATTTTGTTTTAATAAAAGTCGATAATGCCAATAAGCGCTACGACCAACTTATAAATAAAGGCATCGTTATTAGAAACAGAACTACACAATATGGTTGTGAAAATTGTTTACGAATTACGGTAGGAACTCATATTGAAAACAAAAGATTAATTAAAATGTTTTATCAACTTGAAAGTGAGTAATTTATGAAAAAAGTATTATTTATAGACCGTGATGGCACCATCATAAAAGAACCCGCTGACGAACAAATTGATTCTTTTGAAAAGTTACAATTTTACCCCAAAGTATTTCAATATTTAGGGAAGATTGCAAAAGAATTGGATTATGAAATAGTCATGATTACCAACCAAGATGGCTTAGGTACAGAGGTGTATCCAGAAAATACGTTTTGGCCAGTACATAATTTTATTATTAAAACCTTTGAAAGTGAAGGTATTGTCTTTCAAGAACAATTTATTGATAAAACCTTCGCAAAAGATAATGCGCCTACCAGAAAGCCTAATACGGGATTATTAACAAAATATTTTTCAGACGAATACGACTTAGAAAATTCTTTTGTGATAGGAGATAGGTTAACAGATATTGAATTAGCTAAAAATTTAGGTGCTAAAGGTATTTTTATAAATGATGAAACGCATTTAGGGGTTGACGAAATTACTGTTAAACGTGAAGAACTTAACAACTACATTTCTTTAGAAACTAATGATTGGGCAAAAATTTATGAGTTTTTAAAAGCAGATGATAGGAGTGGAGGTTTAATTAGAAATACTAATGAAACTAAAATTGCTATTCAATTAAACCTTGATGGCACAGGGAAAAGTAAAATCAATACTGGTATTGCTTTTTTCGACCACATGCTCGATCAAATAGCCCGACACGGACAACTAGATTTAAAAATACAGGTAGATGGCGATTTAGAAGTTGATGAACACCATACAATTGAAGATACAGCCATTGCTCTTGGGGAATTGTTCCACAAAGTGTTAGGTAATAAATTAGGGATAGAACGCTACGGGTTTTGCCTACCAATGGACGATTGCTACGCGCAGGCTGCTATTGATTTTGGTGGGAGAAACTGGTTGGTTTGGGAAGCTGAATTTAAACGCGAAATGGTTGGAAAAATGCCTACCGAAATGTTTTATCATTTCTTTAAATCGTTTACCGATGGTGCGAAATGTAATTTAAATATAAAAGCTGAAGGCACCAATGAGCATCATAAAATTGAAGCTATTTTTAAGGCTTTCGCCAAAGCTATTAAAATGGCTGTAAAACGTGATATCGAAAAAATGATTTTGCCATCAACAAAAGGAATGCTATAATTCTATCCCAACCTTCCAAAAGAAAAGAAGTAAAAACAAAGTAATGCAACAAAAAGATAATAATATATCACAAATAAAGCCCTCCTCAGGAGGAGTTGGAGGAGGGAAATTAGTGATTATAAATTACGGAGCTGGAAATATTAAAAGTATTCAATTTGCTTTTAAACGTTTGGGTATTGATGCTATATTATCAAATAATCCTGATGAAATAATAGCTGCCGATAAAATTATATTTCCTGGCGTAGGCGAGGCTAGTAGTGCTATGAAAATGCTTAAAAAAACAGGATTAGACACACTAATTCCAAACTTAACACAGCCTGTTCTGGGTATATGTTTAGGCATGCAACTTATGTGCAACAGCACAGAAGAAGGTAATACCAAAGGGTTAGGGATTTTTGATACTGAAGTAAAACGCTTCTCAAATAATGTTAAAGTACCGCAAATGGGTTGGAATGTGATAAAAAATTTAAAGTCAGATTTATTTTCAGGCATTAAAGAAAACGAATACATGTATTTGGTTCATAGTTTTTATGCAGAGCATTGTAATCAAACCATTGCAGCAACAGATTACGGACTTAATTATGCTTCAGCCTTACAACATAATAACTTTTATGGGGTTCAGTTTCACCCAGAAAAGAGTAGTTTAGCAGGAGCAAAAATTTTAGAGAATTTTTTAAAGTTGTAGTTGATAGTTTATGGTTTATAGTTTGTGGTTATTGGAGAAGCGTAAAATTCAGAGAACAATAATCATTAATCAAACCCTATGACCAACAACTAAAACCCATCAACCAATACCCAAAATAAAAAAAATGAGAATTATACCAGCCATAGATATTATAGATGGAAAATGTGTTCGCTTGACGAAAGGCGATTATGATACAAAAAAAGTTTATAATGAAAACCCGCTTGAAGTCGCCAAAGCATTTGAAGCTTCGGGTATAGAATATTTACACTTAGTCGATTTAGATGGAGCAAAGGCTAAGCACATTGTTAATTATAAAGTTTTAGAGCAAATCGCATCAAAAACAAGTTTAAAAATTGATTTTGGTGGCGGACTAAAAGCAGATGAAGACTTACACATAGCCTTTAATTCTGGGGCGAAACAAATTACCGGCGGTAGTATAGCTGTTAAAAATCCCAACACTTTTGAAGGTTGGATTTCAAAATATGGTGCTACTAAAATAATTTTAGGTGCCGATAGCGATAACGGTAAAGTTTCAATTAGTGGCTGGATGGAACAAAGCAATCAAGACGTTATTCCATTTATTAAGAGCTATCAACGTAAAAGTATACAGTATGTAATTTGTACCGATATTTCAAAAGATGGCATGCTAGAAGGGCCTTCGACAGATTTATATAAAGAAATTATTGAGGAATGTTCGAGTAGTAGTAGCGGACAATCCATTAAACTTATTGCATCTGGTGGTATTTCAACCATTGAAGAAATTCCGATGCTGAAAGAATTAGGTTGTGAGGGAGTTATTATTGGAAAAGCTATTTACGAAAATAGAATTACCTTAAAAGAACTTGAAAAATATGTATAAATATTGTAAAGTAAAATGATAAAGTTTTAAAACTTTTCACTTTTCACTTTTCACTTTTTACTTGAAAGAATGTTATGTTAACAAAACGAATTATACCTTGTTTAGATATTAAAAACGGACGCACCGTAAAAGGGGTGAATTTTGTTGATTTGCGCGATGCAGGCGATCCTGTTGAATTAGCAAAGCAATATGCTGATGTGGGTGCAGACGAATTGGTGTTTTTAGATATTTCGGCAACGTTAGAAGGTCGTGCCACAACCTTAGAAATGGTGTTACACGTGGCTGAACAAGTGAATATACCATTTACGGTTGGTGGCGGTATCTCGTCTGTTGAACACGTAGATGCTTTGTTACAATGTGGTGCTGATAAGGTTTCAATTAACTCATCGGCGGTAAAACGACCTGATTTGGTGAATGAATTGGCCGATAAGTTTGGAAGTCAATGTGTGGTTGTAGCGATTGATGCAAAAGAGGTTAATGGGCAATGGAAAGTACATTTAGCTGGAGGAAGTATTCCAACAGATATTGATTTGTTTGAATGGGCTAAAGAAGTCGAGCAACGTGGTGCAGGTGAAATTTTATTTACCTCTATGAATCACGATGGTACTAAAAATGGCTTTGCAAACGAAGCGTTGGCTAAATTGTCTTCAGAATTAAATATTCCTATTATTGCATCAGGAGGCGCAGGAAACGTGCAACATTTTATTGATACATTCAAAAAAGGAAAATCTGATGCAGCTTTGGCAGCTAGTGTTTTTCATTTTGGTGAAATTCCTATACCAGAATTAAAAAAAGAATTGAAAAAAAATCATATAGAAGTAAGAATATAATCGTCATTACGAGGAGGAACGACGAAGTAATCTTAAAATTGAAACAAAATATATCAAATCGATTGCCAGATCACTAGAAAGTAATTGGTAATCATATTTTAAAATCATGGAAATAAAATTTAACAACGACGGATTAGTACCTACAATTATTCAAGATGCCACAACAAAAAATGTGTTGATGCTGGGCTATATGAATGAAGAGGCTTACCAGAAAACCATCGATACAAAACAAGTTACTTTTTTTAGTAGAAGTAAACAACGATTATGGACTAAAGGAGAAGAAAGTGGTAACTTTTTAAATTTGGTTGATATTAAAAACGATTGTGATAATGATACTCTTTTAATTCAGGTAAATCCAGTTGGTCCAACATGTCACAAAGGGACTGACACGTGTTGGGGAGAAGAAAACAAATCCAATTATGGCTTCTTTTCAACCTTAGAAAATGTGATTACAGAACGCATTGCAAATAAAGATACCAATAAATCTTACGTCGCTAGTTT
Organism: Flavobacteriaceae bacterium; assembly: GCA_050300615.1. Classification (GTDB taxonomy): domain Bacteria; phylum Bacteroidota; class Bacteroidia; order Flavobacteriales; family Flavobacteriaceae; genus Yeosuana. Next base: position 21,237 of record JBNKYB010000013.1, read on the forward strand.
ATTTGCAAAAGGCATTAATAAAGTGGCTCAAAAAGTAGGCGAGGAGGCCGTTGAAACTGTTATAGAAGCTATGGATACTAACGATGAGTTATTTATTTACGAATCAGCTGATTTACTGTTTCATTACCTCATGTTGCTACAGGCAAAAGGTTTTACTTTAAAAGACATTGAAGAAGAATTAAAAGGACGGCATAAGTAAGTTTAAACAAAAAACTTTGAAAAAACACTTTTACCTTATCACCGTTCAGTTTTTAGGTTACCGATTTCATGGTTGGCAAAAGCAGCCGCATTTAAAAACGGTTCATTTAATGATTGATAGAACTTTAAAATTTATTCTTGAAGATAAACCTTTTAAAAGTCTAGGATCAGGAAGAACCGATGCCATGGTATCTGCTCAAGAGGCTGCTTTTGAGCTGTTTTTGGAGCAGCCATTAGAAGACTTGGAGGCATTTTTGCTACTATTTAACCATAATCTTCCACAAGATATTAGAGCGCTAACCATTAAAGAAGTAGATTCTGATTTCAACATTATCAATAATTCAAAACTTAAAGAATACTTATATTTGTTTACGCAAGGTGGTAAAAATCATCCATTTTGTGCTCCCATAATGACCACAATTTTAGAACCTCTTGATATTGAATTAATGAAATATGGTGCTAAATGTTTTGAAGGATCACATTATTTTAAAACGTATTGCTATAAAGCAACCAATGAAGGTGTTTACCATAGAACCATTGAAACCTGTGAGCTAATTGAAAACACCATGTTTACAGCTAATTTTTTTCCTGAAAAAAGCTATATGTTAAGAGTTCGCGGAAAAGGATTTATGCGTAACCAAATTCGACTCATGATGGGTGCTTTAATAAAATTAGGCAGAGGCGATATTACCTTGCAATATATTGAGGAGAGTTTAAAACCTGAAAGCAAAGAGGTTATGGATTATATTGCACCGGCATCTGGTTTAATATTGAATAAAATTGATTTTGAATAACATAAGAAAAATATAATGAGCACGACAATAGAAAAAAATGTTTTTGAATATTTGAAGAAACTAGAGAAGAATAATAATCGGGACTGGTTTAACGAGCATAAAAAAGAATTTAAATCTATTGAAGCAGATATTAAAAGTGTCTATTCAAGCCTTTTTGAGCTGTTAAAAACACATGATGATGTTGATACATTCAAGATGTTTAGAATTTACAGAGATGTTCGTTTTTCAAAAAATAAGTTACCTTATAAAACCCACTTTGGTGGTTCATTTAATCGAGTAAAACCTCATTTGCGTGGTGGTTATTATGTTCATATCCAACCTAACAACGAAAGTTTTATTGCTACAGGTTTTTGGGATCCTAATAAAGAGGATTTACTAAGAATTAGAAAAGAATTTGAAATGGATGACCAAGAGATTAGAGATATTCTTAACAATAAAACCTTAAAAAGTGTTTGGGGAGAATTGCAAGGCGACGAATTAATTACCGCTCCAAAAGGATTCAATAAAGAGCATAAAGCTATTGATTTAATCAGGAAGAAACAATTCGTATTCACCAAAAAATTTACAGATAAAGAGGTATTGGAGCCTAACTTTATAAACTCAGTAAATGAGGCTTTCATAGCAATTCGCCCATATTTTGATTACATGAGCGATGTTCTTACAACCGATTTAAATGGTGTTTCAATTATATAATTCAGGTAATTAAATAAGTTTCATCATTAAAAACTATACCGCTTTTAAAAACTCAGGCCTTTCAAGAAGTTGAATATTGCTTATTAATCGTTCTTTTACAATTTGCATCATTCGTTTGTTTAAGGCTGAAGAATTTTGAATATAGAGCTTGTATTCATCAACAGTAAACAATCCTATAACAATTCCTTTCAGAGAATTACGAAACTTAATGTCTTTTTGTATGGCATTTTCAATATAACCAATCCGCTTTTCAATCGATAAATCATAAAAAGTGCCTTTATGTTTATTAGCGTAATTTTTAAAAACTTCATTAAACAAATCGCTTTGTAACTTAACAATAGGCCTAATTACTAAATTTTGAAATCGTTCATCACTACTCATAGTGTCATTAATTGTAGCTGATGAAATTTTAGGGCGAATACTTTCTAGGTTAATTTGTCTTGTGTTCATGGCATGAAGGTTTTCATTAAAATTATTGATTAATAAAATGCTATTTAATTATTGGTTTTATAGTTTTTAACTAGTTTATCAACAATTGTAATTTCATACTTTTGTAATCAATTCTAATTATTCGTAAAAAATATTAATTATATGAAGTTTGGCAGTGTCAATAATCCTGAACAAATAGATTTTACTTTACCAAAAGATCATCCAAAAACTAAGATTGTTTTAAACAAGTTTTTAGATGATAATGTTCCAGAAGTTTATGTAGGCTGCGCTAAATGGAATAGAGCAGACCTTAAAGATTTTTATCCAAGAGGCACAAAAGACGAATTGGTTTATTATGCATCTCAGTTTAATTCTATTGAACTAAATGCTACATTTTACAGGATTTTTCCTGCTGAACAATTTGCAACTTGGTATGACAAAACTCCCAAAGGGTTTAAATTTTTCCCAAAACTAAATCAAGAAATTAGTCATTGGAAACGATTGCAAGACACCAAAGAAGTTGTTGAACATTATCTTTACAATGCCTCTAATTTAAAAGAAAAACTAGGAACTGTTTTTTTACAGATGCACAATAATTTTAGTCCGAAGGATTTTAATAAAATTATAGCTTTCGTCGAGAATTGGCCTAAAGAGATCCCGCTGGCCGTTGAATTTAGACATACTGATTGGTATAATGACAAGGAGGTTGCAGAAGATTTATATGAGTTGTTAGAAAACAACAATGTCACTAATGTAATTGTAGATACAGCAGGAAGGCGAGATTTAATTCATATGCGTTTAACCAATGCAACCGCTTTTGTAAGATATGTTGGAGCTAATCATGCTAGTGATTATGACCGATTAGATGATTGGATTTCACGAATAAAAGATTGGAAAGAACAAGGGATTAAAGAAATAGATTTTTTTATCCATCAAAATATAGAAAAAGAATCGCCGTTACTTTCGGCTTATTTTATTAGGAAATTGAATCAAGAATTGGGATATTCGTTAACAATTCCCAATGATAACGTACAACAAAAATTATTATAAAAACAACATATGAAATTTCATACTAGAAAATGGGTAAAACCCGAAGATTTAAACCCCAATGGAACCTTATTTGGAGGTCGCTTATTAGAATGGATTGACGAAGAAGCCGCTCTTTACACCATTATTCAGTTAGAAAACCAAAAAGTAGTCACTAAATACATGAGTGAAATCGATTTTAAGTCGTCTGCAAGACAAGGTGATATTATTGAAATTGGTATTGAAGTGGTTAAATTTGGAAAAGCCTCTATAACACTTAGCTCTGAAGTTAGAAACAAAATGACGCACGAAACTATTATCACAATATCTAACATCGTCATGGTTAATTTAGGTGAAGACGGCAAAGCAAAACCACATGGGAAGACAGAGGTTGAATTTGTTGCAGACCGGTTAAAGTAAGAATAGAAAATTCTGCCTTTAAAATTTATAAGCAAACTATCAATTCTGTTGAGATAAAATCGATTTAAATCAAATACATTAATAATCTTATAAAAATGAACTGCAAATCGGCTTAAATTTTATTATATGCTGAAAAAAAATGTAGTTTTTCCTAAATTTGAGGGCTTTTGTAAGTAACATGGCTTATACACAAAAGCGTTATCTAAATTTAAAATCAAATTAAAATTTTTTATGAGCAAGACATTGTTTGATAAAGTATGGGATTCACATGTAGTAAGGAAAATTGAAGGTGGTCCAGATGTGTTTTTTATAGACCGTCATTTTATTCACGAAGTTACCAGTCCGGTAGCATTTCTCGGATTAAAAACTAGAGGTTTAAAAGTGTTATATCCAGAGCGTACATTTGCTACTGCAGACCATAATACACCAACTATAAATCAGCATTTACCAGTTGAAGATCCATTATCTGCTAATCAATTAAAAGCATTGGAAGATAATTCTAACGAATATGGCATTAGCCATTGGGGATTAGGGCATCAAAAAAATGGTATTGTTCACGTTGTTGGTCCAGAAAACGGAATTACATTTCCGGGAGCAACTATTGTTTGTGGAGATTCTCATACTTCTACGCATGGTGCTTTTGGTGCTATTGCATTTGGTATTGGAACGTCTGAAGTTGAAATGGTACTGTCTACACAATGTATCATGCAACCAAAACCTAAAAAAATGCGCATTAACGTAAATGGGCAATTAGGAAAAGGTGTGACGCCAAAGGACGTTGCCTTATATATTATCTCTCAATTAACGACATCTGGAGCTACGGGGTATTTTGTAGAATATGCCGGTGATGTGTTTGAAAACATGACTATGGAAGGCCGTATGACGGTTTGTAACCTTTCTATTGAGATGGGTGCACGTGGCGGAATGATTGCGCCAGACGAAACAACTTTTGCGTATTTAAAAGACAAACCATTATCACCAAAAGGGGATGCTTGGGATGAAGCTGTTGCGCAATGGAAAACATTAAAAACAGATGCTGATGCAACGTTTGATAAAGAACTAACATTTAGTGCTAGTGATATAGAACCTATGATTACCTACGGAACCAATCCGGGGATGGGAATGGGGATTTCTAAAAACATTCCTAATGCAGAAGCTTTAGAAGGTGGTGTTGCAACCTATAAAAAATCTTTAGATTATATGGGTTACGAAGAAAACGAAGCAATGATTGGTAAAAAGATTGATTATGTGTTCTTAGGAAGTTGTACCAATGGTAGAATTGAAGATTTTCGCGCGTTTGCATCGATTGTAAAAGGAAGAAAAAAAGCAGATCATGTTACAGCATGGTTGGTTCCTGGTTCGCACGAAGTTGAAGCATTGATAAAGGAAGAAGGTATTTTAGATATTATTACAGAAGCTGGTTTTGTTTTAAGACAACCTGGTTGTTCGGCGTGTTTAGCTATGAATGATGACAAAGTACCTGCTGGCAAATATGCAGTGAGTACCTCTAACAGAAACTTTGAAGGACGTCAGGGACCTGGTTCAAGAACCTTGCTGGCTAGTCCGTTAGTAGCTGCAGCTGCAGCAGTAACTGGTGTGGTTACAGACCCTAGAGATTTGCTTTAATTGCTATTAGCAAAAAAATGACTAATTAATAAAAATTGCCAAAAGCCAAATAGCTAGAGGCAAAATGTTAAAAAATAAAACATGGCTTACGATAAATTCAACATATTAACAAGTACTGCGGTTCCGTTACCGTTAGAAAATGTAGATACCGATCAAATTATACCTGCACGTTTTTTAAAAGCAACTAAACGTGAAGGTTTTGGCGATAACTTATTTAGAGACTGGAGATATAACAATGATGATACTCCAAAAGAAAGTTTTGTGCTAAACAACCCTATTTATTCAGGAAAAATTTTAGTTGGTGGTAAGAACTTTGGTTCAGGTTCATCAAGAGAGCACGCTGCTTGGGCAATTTACGATTATGGCTTCCGTTGTGTTGTGTCTAGTTTCTTTGCAGATATTTTTAGAAATAACTGTTTAAATATTGGGGTTTTACCCGTTCAGGTGAGTCCTGAATTTTCAGAACAACTATTTAATGCGATTTATGAAGATCCGAATACAGAGATAGAAGTAAATCTGCCAGAACAAACCATTACACTATTAGCCACTGGTGCTCAGGAATCTTTTGAAATTAACACTTACAAAAAAGACAATATGCTTAATGGCTTTGATGATATTGACTATCTTCAAAGTATGAAAGGTGAAATAGAAACATTTGCTAACGGTTTGCTACTCTAAATGACTGCTAAACGAATTGAAATAATGGATACGACACTGCGCGATGGTGAACAAACCTCGGGTGTGTCGTTTTCTTCTTCAGAAAAATTAACCATAGCGAAACTTCTACTTGAAGAATTAAAGGTTGACCGCATTGAAATTGCCTCTGCAAGAGTGTCTGAAGGTGAGTTTCAAGCAGTTAAAAACGTTACCGAATGGGCTAGTAAAAACGGTTATATTGATGCTGTTGAAGTGCTAACCTTTGTTGATAATGGTGTATCAATTGATTGGATGATTGAAGCTGGCGCAAAGGTTCAAAACCTTTTAACAAAAGGTTCATTAAATCATTTAACTCACCAACTAAAAAAGACTACCAATCAACACTTTAAAGAAATAGAAGAAGCTATAAACCTTGCAAGTTCTAAAGGTATTGAAACCAATATTTATTTAGAAGATTGGAGCAATGGTATGCGTAATTCTAAAGAGTACGTTTTTGAGTTTTTAGAGTTTTTAGCAACGCAACCTTTAAAGAGGATTATGTTGCCTGATACCTTGGGGGTTTTAACACCAAGTGAATCGTACTTATTTATTAAAGAAATTAAAGATAAGTACCCGAATTTACATTTCGATTTTCATGCACACAACGATTACGATTTAGGAGTTGCTAATGCTATTGAAGGTTTAAGAGCAGGTGCCGATGGTTTACATTTAACCATTAACGGTATGGGTGAGCGCGCAGGAAATGCGCCGATGTCGAGTACTATCGCCGTTATAAACGACTTTTTACCAAACTTAAAAATTGGTGTTAACGAAAAAGTGTTATACACGGTTAGTAAGTTGGTTGAAACATTTTCTGGTATTATGATTCCGGCAAACAAACCCGTTGTTGGTGCCAATGTATTTACGCAAACAGCTGGTATTCATGCAGATGGAGATAACAAAAAGAATCTTTATTTTAGTGAGTTAATGCCAGAACGTTTTGGAAGAACACGTAAATATGCTTTAGGAAAAGCGTCTGGAAAAGCTAATATTCAAAAGAATTTACAAGAATTAGGACTTCAACTTAATGATGATGACATCAAGAAAGTTACGCAGCGAATTATAGAATTAGGCGATAAAAAGCAAGTGGTTACCAAAGAAGACTTGCCGTATATCATTTCGGATGTTTTAGATTATACCTATGAAGAAAAGGTAAAAGTAGAATCGTATGTGTTAACACATTCAAAAGGCTTAAGACCATCAACAACGGTTTCCATTACCATTAACGGAAAAACGTTTGAAGAGAATGCACAAGGAGATGGACAATTTGATGCGTTTATGAATGCCATTAGAACGATATTTAAAAAGGTACATTTGATTCTACCTGATTTGATTGATTACGCTGTTAGAATTCCACCAGGAAGTCATTCTGATGCGTTGTGTGAAACTATTATTACTTGGAGAAGCCATGAAAAAGAATTTAAAACCCGTGGTTTAGACTCCGATCAAACGGTTTCGGCGATTAAAGCCACTGAGAAAATGCTGAATATTATAATTAACTAAACAGTAGTAAGTAATGTTGCGTTAGGGATTGCAGCGGCATCCTTTTTAAAACATTATAAAAGGGTCATCATTACGAGGAGGTACGACGAAGTAATCTCTTCAAATTTAGGAGATGATCGTAGCAAATACGAATTAGCTTTGCAATAGCGTTTTAAAAAGATACAGCGCAAAGCCCGACCCTTTTTAGGGGAACGCCCAAATTATAAAATAAATAAAATTAAAGTTAAAAAATAAATAGAATGAAATTTAATATTGCCCTTTTAGCAGGAGATGGAATTGGTCCAGAAGTGATCGATCAAGCAGTAAAAGTAAGTGACGCGGTTGCTAAGAAGTTCGGACATGAAATTACTTGGAAACCAGCATTAACAGGTGCCGCAGCTATTGACGCTGTTGGCGAACCTTATCCAGACAGCACGCACGATATTTGTGTGGCTTCGGATGCTGTTTTATTTGGAGCTATTGGACATCCTAAATACGATAACGACCCGTCTGCACCAGTAAGACCAGAACAAGGATTGTTAAAAATGCGTAAAAAATTAGGCTTGTTTGCTAATGTGAGACCAACATTTACATTTCCGTCGCTTATTGATAAATCACCCTTAAAAAAAGAACGTATTGAAGGTACCGATTTGGTATTTTTACGCGAATTAACCGGTGGTATTTACTTTGGTGAAAAAGGAAGAAGAGACGGTGGTGAAACCGCTTTTGATAACTGTGTTTACACCAGAGAAGAAGTACAACGTTTAGCAAAAAAAGGGTTTGAATTGGCTATGACACGTTCTAAAAAACTGTGTTGTGTTGACAAAGCTAACGTTTTAGAAACATCGCGTTTATGGAGAGAAACAGTTCAGGCTATGGAAAAAGATTATCCAGAGGTTGAAGTAAGTTATGAATTTGTTGATGCCGTAGCAATGCGTTTAGTACAATGGCCAAATAGTTACGATGTATTAATCACAGAAAATCTATTCGGTGATATTTTAACCGATGAGGCTTCTGTTATTTCAGGATCTATGGGGTTAATGCCATCGGCGTCTATGGGTGCTGATATTGCATTATTCGAACCTATTCATGGGTCGTATCCGCAGGCAACAGGCAAAAACATAGCAAACCCTATGGCAACTGTTTTATCGGCTGCTATGATGTTTGAAACAGCCTTTAATTTACCTGAAGAAGGTAAAGCAATTAGAGATGCTGTTAATAAAGCATTAGCTGAAGGTATTGTTACCGAAGATTTAGCTGATGGTGGCAAAGCTTACGGAACGAAAGAAGTAGGAGACTGGTTAGCTGCAAATATCTAGAAATTAATATTTTATCATATATTTTAAAATGGATTCATTACTTTTAGTTTTGAATCCATTTTTATTTCAACCAATATATTGTTTACCTTTATTAATTACGTACTAGGTTTAGACTCAAAACTAGAGCCTGTAGGCAATTCAAAAATTTCTAAATCAAAATAGGGTACAGCTGCAATTAAATGATCAAAAATATCTGCCATAATATATTCATAGTTTTCCCAACGTTTATCACTACTAAAAGCATAAATTTCTAAAGGAATACCTTGTGTTGTAGGTTCTAATTGCCTAACCATTATCATCATGTCTTTATTAATGGCCGAATGGTTATTTAAATAGGTATCAATATATTTCCTGAATACACCTAGATTGGTTAGGTTTCTTCCGTTTAAAGCTAACTCTTTATTGATGTCGTTACTTGTGTTGTAAGTCTCGATATCGCTTTGGCGTCTCTCTAAATACCCGCTTATAAGATGAATTTCTTTAAGCTTATCTACTTCATTTTTAGATAGATATTTAATGCTACTAAACTTAATATTTAAGGATCGTTTTATACGTCTGCCATCAGAATTTATCATTCCTCTCCAGTTCTTAAACGAATCAGAGATTAATGCATAAGTTGGGATAGTGGTAATCGTTTTGTCCCAGTTTTGAACTTTAACCGTTGCTAAATTAATTTCAATAACATCACCATCGGCTCCATATTTTTCAAACGTAATCCAGTCACCAATATGCACCATATTATTTATAGATACTTGAATACTGGCTACAAAACCTAAAATAGTGTCTTTAAAAATTAATATAATTACCGCCGAGGCAGCCCCTAATCCGGTAATAAAATTTATAAATTCAATTCCAGATATAATAGCTATGGCCGAAAATATACCAAAAACCCAAGCAAAAATCATAAATACCTGAATATAACTATCTATGGGTTTATCCTTAAATCTGTGTAAGGTCTTTAGGTAATCTTTTAAAGCGTTTAAAACACTTCTTACAATCCATAGTGATAATAGAATAGCAAAAACTTCCAACCCTTTCTCAACGAAGTTTTCAGTATCTGGAAAATCATAAAGCACAAGGGGCATGAATTTAATCATGATTAAAAATGGAATAACATGCGCTATGTTACGAGGCACTTTATTAGAGACTAATAAATCATCAAAGTTGGTTTTTGATTTTGATGCAAACTGTGAAAAAACCTGAATTAATATTCTTTTAATAATAAAATCAATAATCAAAACAAATAAACATAACACGAGTGCTAACGCAATCATATTAATATACTTAGCAGTATTTTCTGTAACATCAACAGACACTAAATAATTATAAAGTAAATGTTTTAAGTTATTCATATTTTTTGCTATTATTTAAATATTTTCTGTCAACATAAAAGGTCCCAAAGGGAATAATGGAAGCCAGCAATACAGAGCTGAATTGCGATTTATTCCAGTTAGTTTCATTTTTAAGCATAAATGCTAAAATAAGATATCCTATAAACAGCAATCCATGTGGCATCCCTAGCAGTTTTACATACTTTGGGTCTTCTGCCAAGTATTTTATAGGAGTTGCTATAAACAGCAATAAAAGATAAGAAACACCTTCTAAAAGAGCAACCAATCTAAAAATATTTAAAAATGTAACCATTAATTGTAATTTTTTTCAAAGGTACTAATTGAAATGCATTAAAACACATGAAAAATTACAAGCCCATAAAGAAGAAATCTCAATAACCGTAAAGAGCCATAACCTATTACGCTTTTAAAAGGAAATTCAATAATCCCTGCAGCCATACAAGATATTGAGAAGGGTAGTGGTAATAGTGCACCTACCAAAATTAAAAATCCGCCCCACTTTTTAGAATTTCTCAGCTGCTTTGTCATTTTTTGTTCTAAATAACTATGGATGGTTGGGATTTTGGTGATTCCAACACCAATCCAATACGAACAAAGCCCTCCAAAATATGATAAGAATGCCAATATGCCTAGGTATAACCATGGCTGATTTAATTTACCAGACCAAGCAATAAATATTTCGGGAGGAACAAGACCTAATAAAGTTTCCGAAACATAGAAAAAAATTAAGACTCCAGATACAGGAAGAATTTCAGTAATATGAACAAGAGCCTCATTTATATTAAAAAACTTATTTAATATAAATATTGCAATAACAATAGATATGATATACGGTAGTGCTTTTTTTACAGCTTGACAAACAAACTCATAAAAGCCTGTGTACGAATAATACTGGTGTAATAAGTGCAGGCGAGATTTAGTCGTCTTTGGTTTTTCTTTCATTTTTAGCAATTCTTTTTCAAGCACACAAATATAAGGTTCTCAAATGATCTAAAATTATTTATTAAAAGTTTAAGAGAGCTTTAACATGTATAATAAAATAAGTAACGTTATATAACTACATATTTTTTTGAAGTTTTTAGCTGACTTAAATCATTTTTTTATTAATTTAAAGGAGTTAGTTTTATTTTCATAACAATTAATCCAATAACATGAAAATATTTGACGAAAAGCATATTAAAAACATTGTTTTGGTAGGGGCTCACAATAGTGGCAAAACAACACTTTCTGAAACCATGTTATTTGAAGCAGGTCTTATTAATCGCAGAGGAACTGTTGAAGACCACAATACGGTTTCAGACCACCACAGCATAGAGCACGAACGCAGCGCTTCTATTTACGCCACTCCGTTACACACCGAGTGGCGTAATTATAAAATAAACATTATAGACACACCAGGGTTAGATGATTTTATTGGAGAAATTATTGCCTCTATCCGTGTGGCCGATACCGTTGTGACGACTATTAACGGGCGGCAAGGTGTAGAAGTAGGCACAGAGATTATTTGGAATTATATTGATAAATACCATATTCCAACGGTGTTTGTTGTGAATCAAATAGATCATCCAGATACTAAATTTGACCATAGTTTTAAAGGCATACAATCTCTTGTTGGCAATAATGCAGTCATTATTCAATATCCTATAAAGATTGATGGTAAACAAGGCATTATTGATGTTCTTAAAATGAAACTCTATAAATTTGGAGATGAAGGAGGGAAGCCTGAAAAATTAGCTATTCCAGAAGATCAAAAAGCACAGGCTAATTACTTGCATAATGAATTGGTTGAAAAAGCGGCAGAAAATGATGACGAATTATTAGAATTATTTTTTGAAAAAGGTACGCTTAATGAAGATGAAATGCGAAAAGGTATAAAGGTAGGTATGCTAAACCATGATTTATATCCTGTATTTTGTACATCGGCATTAAATGATATGGGATCTGGTCGCTTAATGGGATTTATAGATAATGTAGCACCTGCTGCTGCAGATTTAAAACCTGAACAAACTATAGAAGGTGAGGAGTTATCTCCTAAAACCAATGGTCCTACAGCCTTATTTGTCTTTAAAACGCTTTATCAAACTAATTTAGGGCAAATCACGTTTTTTAAAGTTAAATCTGGTGAAGTTAGTATCAACGATCGGTTAACCAATGCTAGAACAGGAGAAATAGAGGTTATAAACCAACTGTTTATTATGGATGGTAAGGAACGGCATTCCGTTTCAAAATTAACGGTTGGGGACATAGGAGCTACTTTAAAATTAAAGTTTACAGAAACTAATGATACGCTTTACAGTGGCAAAAAACCCATCACATTAAAGCATATTAAATATCCAGAAGACAGAATTGTTTTGTCTGTAAGTGCAGTAACACTAACAGATGACGAAAAGCTAAGTGAAGCCCTTAAAAAGATTCATATTCAAGATCCAACGGTAAGCTTATCATTTTCAAAAGAAACTAAAGAATTTCTCTTAGGATGTCAAGGTGAATTGCATTTAGCAACAATTGATTGGACTCTTAAAAACATTTATAACGTCGAAGCTAAATTTGAAAAGCCTAAAACACCATACAGAGAGACTATTCAAAGGTCATCAACTGCTAATTACCGCCATAAAAAACAATCGGGAGGTTCTGGGCAATTTGCACAAGTTCATCTTAAAATAGAACCTTGGTATGAGGGAATGCCCGAACCTGAAGGTTTTAATATAAGAGGTAAAGAGGACATCGATTTAAGTTGGGGAGGTAAATTAGTCTTTTACAACTGTATTGTAGGTGGTGTTATTGATACACGGTATTTACCTTCAATAATGAAAGGTGTGTTAGAAGTTATGGAAAGCGGTCCTTTAACAGGTTCGTATATAAGAGATATACGGGTCATGGTATATGACGGTAAAATGCACTCGGTAGATTCTAATGATATTTCATTTAAAATAGCTGGTGCTCATGCATTTAGCGAAGCCTTTTTAAATGCCAATCCAAAACTTTTAGAGCCTAGAAACGAGCTCATAGTTAAAGTTCCTGAGGATATGGTAGGACAAGTGATGACCGATTTACAATCGAGACGCGCTGTGATTCAAGGATATGAAACGAGCGATAATTATCAAATTTTAAACTGTCAAATTCCTTCAGATGAGTTATTTGGCTATTCTACAGATTTACGATCATTAACTCAAGGGCGCGCAACTTTTAGCACTAAATTTTCTGCATACCAAGCAGTGCCAACAAACGTACAAAAACAACTAGTTAAGAATTAATAATCTAAATAATACGTAATCATGCAAACGAAAGTTTTATATTTAAGTGACCTAAGATTCAATCTAGACATTTGGAGAAGTGAGTTAAAATTTCATTCTAATGAGATGGATTTATTTGAAGAAAAACTAGAAGAAATAGCTAGACGAGAATTTGGACCACAGGCTCTGAGAGAATTAGAAGTATTTCAAAACAAAATAATGATTGAGCGCGATGTGATATCAAAATTATTACACCGCATACGAAATAAAAAAACAAAATTAGAACATCCGAATGCTTTGGACAATGTAGATGCTAAATTTCAAGATGCACAGCATACACTTAGAGAAGATATGCAAACCTATATTAAATTGCATTATGAGCTTAAAGAAGCTATGATGGACTATTTTTTAGAATGGTTATAGTATGAGACTTTCTAACTTTTTTAATATTAAAACCCATACACAATGTTGTATGGGTTTTTTGTTTTAAATAAGATAATTAGAGTGGATGTTAAAATATTCTATTTTACATAATATAAATTATAGTACACAAAACAACAATAAAACTCTGACAATCAAAGGTTTAACTATAAGTCAATAGTTATGGTTAAATCACAGAATGTCAACGAATTAGAAAGGGCATTTTTAGATTCAGAAAATGAACGAATAAGTACAAAAAATGGTTCAGATTCCCCCCTTGCTAATTATACGGATTTCATACTCCGGTCTAATAATTATTATAGAAATATTTTATACAAGATGAGGGACGAAGGTAAGGCTATAATGTTAAAAGAAGAATTGGATGAATTTATCAAAAATGATAAAAAACCAAGACATGAATTTTGTGGGTTAAATATGAAATTCAAAAGTGAATTTATTGAATTGGCAAAGACTGAATTTGATACTTTGGCATTTAGAGGTTTGTCTGAATGTGGTTTGGTTTGGCGTTGTCCTATTTGTTCAATGAAAATAATGCAAGGAAGGCAACAGCAATTATATGATTACATAACTGAACATAATAAGACCAATAGAGAGGTTGGATTTGTAACATTAACTATACCTCATAAGAAGAAAGATTCTTTAGAAGATACATTAAAAAAATTAAACACTAATTATAATAAACTTCAAAATACTAGATGGTTTATTAAACAACGTGTGAAATTTATAGGACAAGTGAAAGCTTTAGAAATTACCTATGGTAATATAAATGGTTGGCATCCACATCTACACATTTTGTATTTCTACAATGACGTAACAAAGGATGAAATTTCAGAATTTCAAAAAGAATTAATCGATAGATGGGTAGTTTTTAGAGATAACAATGCAAAAAGAATAGGACAAGATGAAAAAATAGCCTATGATAATGATATTGCAGAATATATGGGCAAATGGGATGTTGTTAAAGAAGTAACAGCCGAAATAATAAAGAAGTCATCAGGAGTAACACCATTTCAAATGCTTAAAAAGGTTGCATTAAAAGATTATAAAAATCCAAACCAGAGACATTTTTATCGTTGTATGTTTAGGGAATATGTTGCAGTTACAAAAGGTAAACATAGATTGGCAATTAGTCCAAAATTATCTAAGGAATATCCACAGGTAAAAAATAAAACCGACGAAGAACTATTAAAAGATGTCAAAATCGAAGAAATATTATTAAAAATTCAATACATAATATGGTTACAAATAGCAAGAAAGAAGCTTCAACCGCACGTAATAAATAGCTATTTAAAAAGTGGATTTGATGGTATCGCCTCTCTCCTAGAGCTTTATAATATTGATTTTGATGTAGTCATTAATTCAGATAACGTACCAATAATAAGTTAAATCATGGAAAAAGAAAGAGCTTGTCGAAATTGTGAATTTATAGGATTTACAGAAAGAAAATCAAACATCGGTAGATGTGTTAAATGGGCGAAAATGGTAAATCTATCATCTGACTACCATTGCTATAAACCAGTCATAAAAGAGACTCAAATGGAGTTTAATCAATCTAACATTCAATTAAAATTTAATCTATGAATGAAATATTAATATTTTTTGGCATTGCTTTTATTGGAATCTTAGTATGCGTAAGCTTTGCTACTCTCCTATTTTGGATACATTTTTTTATCTATTTACTAAAACAAAAAAAGACATGAAAACACTCACCGCAAAAGACATTCAAAATGAGTTAGGTATAAGTTTGTCAACCGCATACAGGCTTATCAAAGACATTAAAAAAGAGTATAACGTAAAGTCTAATTTTATAACAATGAATCATTTAGTCGACTATATCGGTCTTGGTTCATGTTCTAACAGAAATTAAAATCTATGAATATAGATATCAGAAATATCGATGATGAGTTCGAAAAATGTATAAATGATATAAAAGAAACTTACACTTTCTGTACAACTAACACAAAGGCAGTTCGTAAAGCTGTTGTAAGTCATCTTTATTTAGAAAATGAAATACATAAATTAAAATTGGAATTAAACTATGTAAAGCAAAAATATGATTCTCTTAAAACTGATTTGGACGATTATTTTAGTCTTGAAAAAGAATTAAAATCACGTTTAAAGAAATAAGGTTCTTGTAGATCTGTAGTCTCCTGCAGAAAAAAATCACGTGATTATTTAATCCTGCAGCTCGTTTCCTGACTCGAAAATCACGTTAAAAATTTAAATTAAATGAAAAACGATTACAAATTTGAAAGACATAAAAAAAAATTTATTGATGATTTAAGTAAGGAAAATCAAAGAATATCTTTTTTCAGTAAACCCTCTTGTAAACCTATATTTATCCCTAAAAGAAAAAAATTTAAGAGAAAGTAATATTTCTTAAATTTTATCAATTTTTATCAAAATTATTCAATTTTAAAAAACGCTTCTTTTTTTTGCCAAATTTTGTATTAACAATAAATAAATACAATTTATAAAATGGCAAAAATCCTTACAATCGGAAATGTAGACAATTACACTCATCGCATGAAAGACCCATCTAAAGGGCTAATGTTTAGCGAGATTGCTTTAGATTCAACAATAAGAGTAGATTTTCATAGCGCGGCAGATGGAGATTCTAATGTAATACCAGAATTACCAGTTAGTCAATTGTTGGACATGTTCAATGGTTTACAATATCGTGGTATTGTTGAACAAATTTCAGTCGATACCGTTAAAAATTTCTTACTACCATTTTCATTTGATGGCGTTCTTCTTTTCAATGAAGATGATTATTTCATTGTTCAAATTAACGGTATAACATTAGATTCAACCGATGTATTTAATGTAGATGATATAAACGAAGGTCATCCAATTACTGTTAAAAAGGCAGATATTAAAGTAAGTGATACAGACCAAGCATTTAATTTTGATGGTTATTCTCATTTATTCTTTCCAAATGGGTTGCCTGATTTGTTAGAGGTGGGTGTTACAGATTCAAAAGGTAAAAAGAGAAAAGTGCAATTTGATACAAATCAATTACAAACAATGTCTGACGAGAATCGTATCACAACATTTAGCGAGTATGATGTAACAGACCAATTAGGAGTTGCTGGATTATTGTCACTAAACAATTTCCATGTAGGTACTCTTAATCCAGTAATACCAATAGGTCGAATTACTGAATGTATTATTCATAAAACAGGCGGAGAGTTTATTTTTTACAAAATAGCAGCTTAAAAACAAATTAATTTATGCTTTTACCACATACAGATTTCGAAACTTTCAGCGGTGGTGGTTCAACTACTTCAAACATTGCAGCTACATCGTCAGGGGGAGGATTAACAGGGGTTTTAAACTCTGTCACATCCATTTCAGGTGCTGCAAATGCTGTTCTTTCGTTACCAGTTTTTTCAAATACTTTAGGTTCTGTTTTTGCTAATGGTTTTGATTTGTCTTGTTGGAATTCTAGTTCATCACCTGCGGAAGCTAAAACTTGGGCTCAAAATTCTTTATTTCCATTTTTTACAAATAAGTTAAAGGCGGTACAAAATTCAGTTATTTCAAAGAATTTGGTTAATGCTTCTACTTTATCAACAAAATTGTCCGAGGATTTAAAGTCAATAGAAGAACATCAATTATTTCATTTGACACAAGTTAAAGCTTCTTGCAGTAAAAAAGGAAACACTTTAAAGGCACAAGCAGCATCACAATTGAGTTCTGAGTTAAATCAATATTTCCAAGATTTAAGCTCAACATATGATGTTAAAATTAGTGAAGTGGTTAGTGATGTAACTAAGCCTAGACCAACAGGAATAGAGATTAATTGGAAAGGTCGTTCTAATATCATGAAACCACATGCGGTTTATTCAATTAAGGATAAGGTTGTACCAATTATTAACGCTCCTTTAAGTTCAATTAAGAATGCTGCTAGCTATGCAGGAATGAGTACTATCTTTTTGATAATGTTCGTCATAGGTGTTGTTTACTGGTTGTTTAGATTGATTGCATCTATGTTTAAACCTCGTTCCAAATATGGCAATAAGTCATATCGAAATAAATCAAAAAAATATCGTAAATAATATGATGACAAAAATTAAGGAATATCTGAATAAAGTCCTATTTAAAATTGGCACGTTTGTGTTCACTTTAGGCAAAGTCTTACTAATTGTTTTATCATTTCTTCTCCTTATTTTATTGTGGAGTTGGTGGAAAAAACGTAAATAAAGAATAAAAACCATGGCAAAAAAAAACGAATCAAAAACAAAAAAAGTGCCTTTTAAACCATTAAACGGTAAAAGAGTTAACCCAATTAAAACTAAAAAATAAGATGGCAGGAAATTATATAAGTAAAGACAAATTTGGTAATGAGTATCAAGTTGTTGGATGTAAAGATAAAAAAGAAACTGGTTTTCCAAAGGGATTTATAGAGATAAAAGGTCAACTTTATAAATTAGAACCTTCTGAAAGTAAAAAGGAAGGTGTCGAAGTTTGGATAAAAGTAACTAAGATGGAAAAAAGAAAAACATCTAAAGGTTTTTAATTATTAATAGCAAACCCATTTAAACGTCCTTTCGGGGGCGTTTTTTGTATCAAAATTAAAATATATGTTCATAATTGATAAAATAAGACAGGGTATCAAATGGATGCGAGGTCTCGGTAAAATTGGAGATACTGTAAGAGCTTTTGGGAAAGCTTTAGATGTTTTGGATAATGAATTAGACCAGATATGGGGTGAAGCTAAAAAAGAGACGGTTAAAGAAACCTTAGAAGATATTTCTGATAACACTAATAAACCAGAATAATGAATACAAAAAGCATCATATTTTTTATCTTTTTAGGCGTTATAGTTATAGTGCCTGCAATACTTTATTTAACAGGTAGTAAACTTTTAAAATTTCTTTATGATTAAGAACCCAAAATATTACGTATTAATTCCGTTCATAGTAATATTTGCTCTGCTTTTTGCTATGTTTTTAATAATTTATAATCTCATGAAATTAAATTTTACTAAAAAACCTTTTGATACAATTAGAGAATGCGACCCAATGGGGTGTGGTTATTTTGGAGCTTCTCGTGACGGAGGTAAAAGAAAACACAAAGGAGTTGATTTATTGGCAAAAGCTGGTGAATATGTCTTTGCTCCTTTTGAGTGTGAAATTACTAAAATAGGGCAAGTATATAAAGATACACCAGTATTTAAATATGTTGAATTTAAAGGTAAGGACTTGTTAAGTGTATATAGATTTAGAATATTTTACACAACACAAGATTATGATTTAGGTGTTAAAGTTGGTCAGGAACTAATTAAAGGTGCACCTATTGGATTCGTTCAAAATATAGCAGCTCACTACGGACAAGGTATGCAGAATCATGTACATGTAGAGGCTCGTTGTATGGGTATACTTGTAGACCCTACTCCATTTTTAAAATTAACTTAATTAAATATGATAACAACGGCGGTATTAATTGGATTTTTAATTTATCACTTATTAGACGAAGATAAAACATGCGGTTCACAAAACACAAACAATCAAGTTCCAAGCGAACAATCACAAAATCAAGGAGAGACAAATTACGCTCAAATACTGGACGAAATAAACCAAAAGTTGAACAACAAAGAAGAGGATTGTGGATGCAAATAATTCGTAATCCTTGGGCTTTTGTAGCTTTAACGATAGTTGTTTTATTGTTTTTATTTCTTTTCAAAAGTATATTTTTCAAAGCGTATAACTATATCGTTACTTTATTTAAAGGAATAGGCTCACATTTGACGGATGAACAGGCAAATTTTAAAGCAGTTCAATTATTAGATGCTTTAGACGGTTGGCTAAGTACTGGTTTGGGTAGTGATACCAGTTTGATTATAGAACAGTTAAAAAACACTTCTAAGGCTGATTACTATAAGATTAGTCGAGCATTTGGTGTTAAAGATTTTGGTTTGGGTGGTGAATTTTTCTTGGGAGAATCTTTGAATTTAAGTGAGTGGTTTGCTGAAAAATTGTCAGATAGTCAAATAGAGAAAATTCAAAAAGAGGTGCCTTACTTTAAAAATGTAATAGGCGCATGAAGTTCCCGAATTTAATTTATAATTCATTGGCATTAATAATGTCAATTTTGGATGTAAAAGAGACCTTAACAATTTTAGTGCTTATTACAGCTTTAGTGTTAAATGTAGTCAAGATTTATAATAATAAAAAACAAAAATAAAATGTTTGATGCAATTTCAGATTTTTCCAAAACTAGACTTTGGTACTTTATCGTACTTTTTGTTTGGATTTATGTGCTTTATGTATTTGTGAAGTACATTATAAATTTAGTTCAACGAATAGCAGCTAAAAACAATGTTTGATATATTTAAAATAATATTAGAGTTATCCGATTCTTTGGGATTAAAAGATATTTTCAAAGGAAAAGAACAGAAATTAATTGAGTTTCAATTAGCTTTACAGAACAAAATGAACGAACTCAATAAATCACAAATTGAGTTAAATAAGGTTGAAGCCCAAAACAGTAATATTTTTATTTCGGGTTGGAGACCGTTTGTAGGATGGGTATGTGGTTCTGCCCTAGCCTATCAATTCATTTTAAGAGATTTTATAATTTATTTTATGAAAATATTTGGCTCAACTGCCGAAGCTCCGCCACAGTTAGATTTAACTCAATTAATTACTATACTCTTAGCAATGTTGGGCATGTATTATACAAGAACTTACGAAAAAATCAGATTAAAAAAATAAGCTATGGATTTAAATTTTGAAATGTGTTGCGTAAAAAAAGCTTTAGCAGCTTTATTTATACAAAATGAAGTTTTAGAGATAAAACCCTTCATTGCTTATGATTCTTCTCAATTTAAGAATCAAGAAGATATTATGTATTATGGTGGTTTCACTCAATCTTTAGACCCTCCATTAATCATTGACATTTTTGCAAAAGATGATGTTTATTTATACAATGGCAAAGAACCTGTTCTTTTTAATTATAATCAATCATTAGTGCAGTCATGGGCAAATTTTCAAGGTTATGAGATTAGATTTAAATATCCAGCTTGGAAAATCCATGTAACTAACTATTTGGTTAAAGATTCAAATGACAATTCTTATTCAATAGTAACACCAATTAGAATTACTAATAATAGAACTGCGGTTGTTAAAGATTTAGCTAATTTGGAAGAACAGACATTTGCCAATGTATTGTCTTTCTTTGAAGATTTACAGGAAAACGATGTATTGACTTATTTTGCAACTACTGGAGGAGAAGCACCATTTTATATTTCATTAGATGATGCACCTCAATTAGCTTGGGGTAATTTTCCAACGGTTGCACAATGTAGAGCAGCTTCATTGATTAAATTAAAAGAAGGATTAGCTGAATAATTTCACGTATTAATAAAAGAGGTTCTGCAACCGATCGGAAAAGCTTCAGATAAAAATCACGTAATTTTTGTTTTCTGCAGAAAAGGCCTGGGAAACAAAATTACGTGAAAATAAAATAAATTTCATCAACCACTAGGGTAGGGTAGATGACAGAGCTTTTAAAACCAGTTGTTTAACGATTTTTAAAAAAAAGAAGTGTACGACATCATATTTTTTATTATATTCGTCTTGGGTATTAACAATTAAGACTAAAAACATGACGAAATACACTTCCATATAGGGTAAGCGCTTTTAAAGCATTTACCCTTTTTTTATTCCCAACAAATTAAATTATGAGTACAATATCACAAGGACTGGTAAAAGTGGTCCTAGGAGAAAAAGGAAGGACCAGTTATAAATGGTGGAGAATAAGTCGAACAAAATTAGCTACACTTGCAAATAGAGTAAGTTCAGAAAATAACTTTTATTATGCTAAAGTTTATGAGTATAAAAGATTAGGACATAAAAAGGGAATTGTAGGAAACCAGATAGCATATATCTATTGGAAGGAAGGAGTTTTAACTTATATAGATATGCGTTAATTTTTTTTCCTTCCTACTGTTAATCCCCCGCGTTCAACAGCGTAGCTGCCAACGTAGTGATTAAAATTTTAGATATGAATTTTAAAGATATAAATAGAAATTTTTTAATACGAGTTACAGATAAAAAGACAAAGAAATCATCTTTGCATTCTGCTCGTACATATAGATTACTAATAAATAATGATGAACTTGTAAATAAGCATTTTAAGCAAGCTTTAGAAGGTGGTGAATATGTTACCACTTATAATTTAAGACGAGGGCTTAAAATCGATTTTTGCTCAAAATAACTAGCAAAAAAATAGCTATTCTCAAACGGTTTGGGTATAACCTCGAATAGCTAGTTTAACAATTAAGTAGTATCATTATTACAATAATAATACCATTATGAAGCAAATATATAAAAAAAATCTTTTACATACTATAAATTATAATACAAATATTCCCATTGGTATTTTGAGAGGTTTCTATACACTTACTCGTTAAACACTGCTTTAAAATCCCTTGTATAGTTTTACCCAAAATTTTATTATGAGGTCAATTATTTAATAAGATCATTCCAAATGAATACCTTATCTCCATAAATATAATATTCTTCAGCTTCTTCACTAAATGTATCCATTTTACAACCGATATAGCTAATCTCTGTCAATAATTCAACATACTTTTCCATTCCATATAAATTAGAAGTACAATGAATACTGTAATTATGTTCCTTAAATGCTTGCAAAGTTTCTAAGTGAGGATGCTTATACTTGTCATTTTTCCCAGCAGATGCCACGGCAGGAGAATTATCAATTTTCAAAGCCATACTCCAAAAATTGTCATCATAATTTTTATATGATCCATGATGAGACATCTGTGATAATATAAGTTCTTCATTTTTAAAAAGTTTATCTCTTTTTTGTATAATAGTATGAAATGCAAGTTTTTCTGCATCAGAAGTCAATAATGCATATTTATCCCCTATTTTCAACTTAAAAATTGTTGATAAATAGTTTGCAGCTGAACTTTGTTCCTTCTTATGAGTTGCAGGGTCAAATTCCATAATTTTTTGACACTCTAAAATTTCATCATGTGATGGCGATACGCAATGCAAAAATGCATCTGGAAATAAATCAATTCGAGTGTCTAAATTGAGATACCTGATCTCAATAATATTCTTTTGGCTCAGCTCAACAATAAGTCGCATTAGTTTACCAAATAATTCATTGTCTTTAGTATCTATCTCAAAATATTTCCAGTAATTTGGTCCAATTCCAATAGATGTATGATAAAAGCTATTTACAGCAATGTTATTCTTTATACAATGATTTAGCAGTTCATACATTCCAGAATAGTGGTCAGCATGAGGGTGAGATAAGATTAAGAATTCTATCTGCTTATATCCTTTAACTTGAATATGGTCTAAAACTGGATTGCTTTTTCCTTTTTTACTGCAATCTATAATACCAATTTTATCCAAATCATCATTATTCCATTCCAATAAAATAGAGTCACCTTGTCCGACATCTTTAAAAGTAATTTTCATAATTATCCGCCAAATAATTTAGGGTCATTTAAATCTTTAAAAAAGTCATTTACCTCAAAATAGTCCTTTAAGTCCTCATTGGTCATGAATAACTCTATTGTTCTAATACCAGGCTCAGTGGATATTTGAATATTTATAAATGAGTTTATTTCAGGTTTTAAACTTCCTTTATTAAATAATTCCAGATCAAATCTTCTGACTTGAAAAATTGGTTTATCATTTGAAACTCTACATTTAACAATGACCTTATCTTCTTCTATTGCAATTATTTGGCCTTTAACAGTATTGATTGTTTTTATTTCATTTTGGGTTCTCTCAATATCAGAAAATAATCTCTCTATATCATATGTATCCCCTTGCTGATATCTGTTTTTCTGAGCGGCAAAAAATGCATAGGGAGTTTTATTTAATTGAGATAATAAAGTCAAAACTTTAACAAAATCATCAGTATCTAACGTCCATGCTACAAGGAAATATTTGTGATTTTCTGGAATAAGTCTATTTATCCAATTTGCTGGTTTATATTCATCGAAATCTCTTACACCTCTATCACCATAGTGTAAATCTAAAAATATGGTGTCCAACGTTTCTATTGGTTTGTCAGGAAAAGATACTTTATCTGGAGCAGCATCATAAAATTTATAACCTACATTTCTATCTTTTAGGTTCCTTTGAATTTCTAATACTTCATTAGGTTTATCATCTACTATTGCAACTTGCGCTCCAAATGTTGTCATCTTACTTATTTTTAAATACTAATTCAATGATCGCTCCATTATAATTATTAGGAATTCTTTTCTTTATATAAGATGGAATTGTCAAATGAATATTTAATTTTCCATATTTTATCATTAGAGTATCAATGATATATAATCCTAAACCAATACCTCCTTTTTTTCTAGAATGAAATGGTTTAACAATCTCTTCTACACTATCAGTAAAACCTGGTCCATTATCTGCAAAAATTATATGAGTATTATTTTCTTCTCGGAAAATGGAAATGTATATACCTTTACTATCGGAATAAATCGCATCTAACCAATAAATACTATTATCAATAAGATTCATCATCATCGTGATGAAATACCTATTATCACATAGCAAAGTGGTTGCATCATTATCAATATCTAACGTGCAACGAATCTTTCTTAATTCAAGTTTAAGCTCATAATTGGCAATTGCTTGCTTTATTGATTTCTCTATGTTAATTTCATTATCTCCACCTTTTTTAAGCATAGAAAGGATTCCTGCTACATATCCTTTAAGTTCAGTAACTTGATTTGTAATTGTCTTTATATTAAAAGGCGAAGACTTGACTGACTCCTCCATTCTAGGAACTAATTTATCTATTTCATGTAGTGCAACAGAAGCTGTTAGACCAACACCAGCAGGAAGTAATAAAGTATCTTGTTTTTCTTTAAATTCTTTTTCAATCTTATCAGCTTCCGCTAATAATTTACTTCTTTTAATATCATTATCTAAATCAGTAGAGGTTATTAAAGCTTTAAAGGAAGCAACGCTATCTTCAAATGAACCTGAGCTACTCTTCTTATTGTATTTCAACCAAATCTCTCTATCCTTTAATCTCTCTTCTCTAAATTGTAATAAAATCCAATCAATTATTACCACAAATTGATCATAATCAAAACTATCTACAAAGCCTTCCCTATTGGTTTTTTCAATTAAAGAAGTAGATTGCTCAGAATTAAGGTACACATAACCTATGTTTTGATTATTTGAGAACCACTTCTTTTCATTAACTCTTTTTAAATCGAGTCCTAACCAATCATTTCCGGGTTCACCATAATTATAAACTCTTAAATCATCTTTAAAAACTTTAATACCTGAATGATCTTTTAAAATTGATTTGACTAACCCTGGATTAGATGAAGTGTCTTTTAATGAAATAGAATCTAAATCATAAGAATAGAATTCAATCATTATTTCTCCAAAAGGTATTTCTCCTTCATCATATTTTTCAAGTGCAGAATCAACTAAATCCTCATCTAATTCTTTATCCTCAAAATAATCTCTCATAAAAGGCCTAATTAAACCTTTGACAGATTTATTATAATTAGGGCTATCAATAATTTTTCGTATTCCTATATCTGAGTTGTTATTTAGTTTAAAATCATATTCAAAAGTCAAATTATAATTTTTATCAAGCAGAGCTACCATTTTATAAGGAGCCTCTTTTAAAACATCACTTGTCGAAGGGAAATCAGAGAGCCAATTATTACCAAACTCTAAATTAATTTTGAATAAATTTAAATCATTTTTAGGAGATAGCATGGCAAGTGTACTTCTCTTTAGTGAACGAGACATTCCTTTATTCCATGTCTCTTTTAATCCACTCAAATGAATATAAGTTCCGCTTCTTTCTTTAAATCTAAATTCTTTTGGGTCTTTTTTAACCTTCCATTTAACAGGTATATCTTTTAAATGTTTGGATTGAGTGAATTTAGACCAATTAATATATAGTTGAATTTCGTAATCAGCTAGTTCATTCTTAATGACTTTATTAGTTTTCTCATCAAATTCAATTATCCTTGGTCTCGATATTAAAAGGATTTTTCTGCTTAATTTATGAACTGCAAATCGACCAATCCCTTTTTCACCCATTGGGACCCTATTATAAAGTGGCGATCTAATAATTTCCCTTAGACCAGTAACACTATTAACTGGTTTTCTGAAATCTGAACCAGGCTCTAGCCATACATTTTCAATAACATCCTCAGTTAATCCAGTTCCATTATCCTCAACTATGATAGCTCCTTTTTCAATATTCTCAATATCTCTAAAATATACATCAACAACTTTTGCATCTGCATCATAAGAGTTTTTTATCAATTCATATATGGCCATTACTGGGCTCTTTATTAGTTCTTCACCTAAAAGAGTCAATATGTGAGCCTTGGGCTTAAAATGCTTTTCTTTTACAAGATCATTATCATTAGAATCAAAATCTATTTCTGTTTGTTGCTCAGCTTTAAATATTGAATTTGATATTGTTAATCCTTTAACAATATCATCTTTTTTTAAATTTAAATTTTCTAAAAAGCCTTTTGAATCATCTTCATTTATTAAATATCCTTTATAATCAAATTCATCAACTTTAATTATAACAAAAAGACTATTTACAGTCAACTTTTTATTCAGCCTTGTGATTCTATATTCATTTCTGGTTCCTTTACCGTAATATATAACTCGGCTTTTTGATAGTAATCCATCATACCAAGTTATATTAATAAATTTTTCCTTATTTTCTTCTTTAACCCCGGGTTTATCAAAAAATATAGAAATTGAATTTTTAGGAATATAAATACCGCCTTGATGTCCACCAGTCTCACCAGCATCATTTGCAGAAATAATTTTAATAAATGTTTCTGATGATTTATTTATTGATTGTATTATTTCAGAAATATTCTCCATTAAATCTCGTTTAACATAACATTATTTGGATTTGGTTCTAGCAATTCATTTTCCTCTATAAAATTAGTCATATTTTCAGCAATTGCAGTTAATACAGGAACAGCGACAGAGTTACCAAATTGTTTGTAAATTTGTCCATCAGAAACAGGTTGCTCTACTTCTCCATTAAAAAATTTATAACACTCTTCAGGGAAGCCTTGAAGTTTGCAAGCCTCTAAAGGAGTAATTCTTCTCGGTATTTCACCTTCTTGTTCTAATAATATTTCAGCTCCATCTTTATAATATCTAGCAGACATTGTTCTAGTAATATTATTTGCAAAAGGTCTACGAATCATATTAAAACCAAAGCCATTACCAATACCTTGATGTCTATCTCTATGTCTTTGTAAAGCATTCCATGTTCCAAGACCCAAAGTATATTTATCGCCATAGATTTCTCTTATCTCGTCTTCAGGTATTATAATATCACCTAATTCATATATTCTCTGATCTGGTGGTTCAGGAAATAAATTCTCAATCTGTTCAACTGATATGCCTAAATCATTTCTAAAGCCAATGATATAAATTCTTTCTCTGTGTTGTGGTACCCAATGTGCTGCATCAATTATTCTAAATGCATATGTATATCCAATCTCTGTTAAAGCCCGACAAATTGTTTCGAATGTTCTCCCTTTATCATGACTTCTTAGGTTTTTTACATTCTCTAAAAGAAAAGATTCAGGTTGTTTTATTCGTAATATCTCTTTTACTTTAAAAAATTCCGTTCCTTGAGTTGGATCATCAAAACCATGTAATCTTCCTTGGCTATTTTTTTTTGAAACTCCAGCCAAAGAGAAAGGTTGACAAGGAAATCCAGCAGTTAATAAATGATGATCTGGTATTTGTTCGTTAATATTTTCTATCTCATGAATATCACCAAATGGCATTTCTCCATGAAAAGCATTATAAGTTATTTGTGAATATTTATTCCATTCAGATGAGAAAAGACAATCGTTTCCATGAGCTTCGAAAGCAAATCTTATTCCTCCAATTCCAGCGTATAAATCTATAAAGTCCATATAGTACGAATTTAATAATTTTAAGCAATGAAAAAAGAATTTCTGTATTTAGTTTTTAAACATTTATGAAAAGAAACCATTACACACACATTCTACTACTCTCCTATCGTCGTTTCGTAAAAAGAGTGTTTCATTTGCATCATAGAGAAACAATACATACCACTTCCCTTCCATACGGTTATATAAGTTTTTTAACTTAACTTCGGTTTAAAAATGAAGCTTAACCATTAAAAGATGCACCCACAAAACCCATATCAAGACCGTTATAATTTTAAGCGATTGGTTAAACACCATGTTGAACTACAAAAACATATCGTTTTAAATCCTTCTGGAGAAGAAACCATTAATTTTAGTTCTTCAAATGCCGTCTACGAATTGAATAAAGCGTTATTGATAGCCGATTTTAAACTTTCTGATTACCAATTACCATCTGGGTATCTCATCCCTCCTATTCCTGGACGATTAGATTATCTGTTACATCTTCAAGAGGTACTTTTAGAAAAGTTCAACATCGGTAGCAATTCCAAACTACGAGGATTAGACATTGGAACTGGTGCTAATGGGATTTACTCTATTTTAGGCGCACAATATTTTAACTGGAACATGGTTGGCACAGAAAGTGATAAAAAAGCTGCAGATGTCGCCATAGCAAATATACAATGTACAAAAGCACTACAAAACAAGGTTGAAATTCGCCATCAGGACACAAAGAGTTTTATTTTAAAAAATATAATTCATCCTCAAGAACAATTTGATTTTACTATCTGCAATCCCCCTTTTCATACCTCTCGTGAAGATGCCATAAAAGGATCGCTTAGAAAACTTAAAAATTTAGGTACTACAACCAGCAAAGAAGATCTTTCACTTAATTTTAAGGGACAAGCTAACGAACTTTGGTGCAATGGCGGTGAAGCATTATTTATTAAACGGTTAATAAAGGAAAGCGCTTTGTTTAAAAGCCAAGTACGTGTATTTACTAGTCTAGTGGCCAAAGCAGATAACCTTACAAAGATAGAAAAGCAACTAAAAAAAGTAACCGCTAATTACCATAGTATTCCTATGTCACAAGGGCATAAAAAAAGTCGTTTTATTATGTGGTGGTTTGATTGAAATAGGTGTATTTATTAAAAAAGCAGTATTCAAAATTAATTTAAATACTGCTTTAAATGACTTTAATTAAAAACCTATGTACTAACTTTTTAAATATTTACATTATTACTGGTAGCACAAATAAGATTCCATAGGCTTTTATTGTTATTGATATATAATTTATGAGTTCTTTAAAGTTACTTTTAACTCGATGTCTGTATCCAATAATTTAGATATTGGACATACTTCTTTAGCTTTATGAGCTATTTGCTGAAATTGTTCCGCATCAATTTCAGGAACATCTCCTTCTAAATTCAAGCTTACTTTAGTAATGGCTCCATCTTCAAATAAAACTGTTTCATCTACATCTAAAGTGGTTGCTGTAAAGTTATCTTCATTTAATAAAAAGCTTAATTGCATAGCAAAACAACCGGCATGAGCTGCTCCAATTAATTCTTCTGGATTGGTTCCTTTTTCACCATCTTCAAAACGTGTGTGAAATGAATATTGTGTATTCTCAAGAACTTTACTTCCTGTGGTTAAACTTCCTTTTCCTTCTTTGCCACTGCCTTTCCATACAGCGCTTGCTTTTCTTGTAAATTTCATAATGTTACTATTTTAAGTTAAACAATGTATTATTTAGACGCTTTAGGATAATCTGTATAGCCTTTTGCTCCTGGGGTATAAAATGTGTCATTATCCCAATCAGCTAATTCTAGGTTGTTTTCAAAGCGATCTACTAAATCTGGATTAGAAATAAATGGTTTTCCAAAGGCCACTAAATCGGCATAACCATCTTCAATAATTTTATTTCCGCTTTCCTGATTAAATTCTGAATTAATCATTAAAGTACCATTGTACAAAGGTCTGAAATGCTTCGCAATTTCTGTAACTGCATACGGAATATCTGAAACATCCGTGAAGGGTTCAGATAAATGTACGTAAGCTAAATCGTAATCATTCAACTTTTTAATAATATATTCAAACGTTGGTATGGTATCTTCATCCATAGTCATTCCAAAAACACCATTTAAAGACGGATTAAAACGTGCGCCAATTTTTTCCTGTGGAATAACTTCTTTTATAGCATCTAACACTTCAAAAAAGAAACGGGCTTTATTTTCTTTGCTTCCACCATACTCATCTGTTCTTTTATTTGAAGTACCATTGAAAAATTGATGAAATAAATATCCGTTAGATGAATGTATTTCAACCCCATCAAACCCTGCTTTTACAGCATTGGCTGCTGCTTGTTTAAAATCGTTTACAGTGGTTTTAATGTCTTCAAGAGTCATTTCTTTAGGTGTTACAGTATCTTTAAAGCCTTCTGGTGTATAGGACTGCGCATTAGGGTTGATAGCTGAAGCCGATAAAGGCAATTCGCCATTATGAAAATCTGGGTGAGACATGCGCCCCACGTGCCATAATTGTATAAAAATAGTTCCGCCTTTATCATGCACCCGTTTGGTTACTTGTTTCCACCCTTCTACTTGTGCATCGGTATGAATGCCTGGAGTATTAATATAACCCACAGCATCTTCTGAAACTTGCGATCCTTCAGTGATAATTAATCCTGCTGAAGCTCGTTGTTCATAATACAAACCATGTAAATCGTTAGTAGGTACTTTGCCTTCGTTGTCTGCACGGCTCCTCGTCATAGGCGCCATAACAACTCTGTTTTTAAGATGAATATTTTTATTGTATGGGGTTAATAAGGGTTGTTTGCTCATAATTATTATAATTTTTTTTTGATTAATAAATCGGCTAATTTTTCTGTTTACATATTGCCTAATCTTTCATAGAAAAGACTAGGTTCATATGAATGACATCAAAAATACAACTCTTAATTGCCAATCTAATTGACATAGGTCAATTAGGAAAATATTAACGTTTTATCTTAGACCGAACTCTACTCAAGCTTTCAGCTGATACGCCTAAGTAATTAGCAATGTCATAATTTGGTATTCTATCTTCAATAGTTGGATAGGATTCACAAAACTCCAGATAGCGCTCCATTGTGTTTTTTTCTAATGAGGATAAAATTCGTTTTCGTTGAGAAATAAAAGCATTGGTAGTAAGCAGTCTAAAGTATCTCTCAAAAATTGGAGCTGTTTTAAAAAGTTCTTGAAGACTATCGTAATTTATAGAAAGTAGCTTTGATGGCTCAATAGCCTCTATATGTAATAGCGAAGGCACACCGTTATAAAAGGCATCAAAATCTCCAATCCACCAGTTTTCAATAGCAAACTGAATAATGTGGCTATGACCTTTCTCGTCTTGATAATACGCTTTCAAACATCCTTCTAAAACAAAATACTCATGTTTAACTTGCGTACCGGGTAGTAACAAAAACCGGCCCTTGTCTACAGATATTGAGTTTAAACAAGATTGAAATAATTGCAGGTCTCTTTCTGTTGGATTTACATAGTGCTTTAAATGATTGGTGATAGCCGAATACATAGTGCAAATATGATAAATATTTATTCTTTGGGTTTAAAGAGCTCTCCAGAATACCTTATGGGATTTCGGGTACTCCCCCACACCAGTATATTGGCTTTTAAATTGGGGAATATGGTAATGGTTGTATTAAATGTTTCAGATTTACTTTTTGCCTCAAAAGTTACAGTATAGCTTTCGTTTTTATTTTTTAAAGCTTTGTAATTTTTTACCAACCCCTTAAACTCAATGGCAGAGTCGCCTCCATTATAATCCACATGCATATGACGCTCACCGTAATAAGGCAAATGTGATGAAATACTATCACCAGAAATTGTTAAAAAATTGTAGTTGCCAATTAAGTTAATAGCATTTGCAACATTTCCAGGTCCTAATAATCCTGTATTAGCCACTTGCTGCATAGCATTTGTAGCTTGTGGATAAGCCCAATCAGATTTAATACTGAATTTTGGCCTAGCCATAATAGAATCCAATGTTTTGATTTGCGCCTCAGTGATTAGAGATTTGGATGATGAGCACGAAGCGACAACCACCATTAATATACCAATAATAAGAAACTTAGATTTCATTTTTTTATAGTTAAGATACAGAAAATTAAGGAGTATGTCAAGAGTCTTTACGGTTCATTAACAGATTTAAAGAAAGTTTAACTTTTTAAGGCTTAAAAAAGAAAATTTGTTTGAAGTAGGCACACTAAATTTTAAAAGGCTAAATGTGTCTATTGTTATAGACACAAACAATTCTTTTAAAAAGCAGCATTAAACTTTCTCAAAACTTTATATAGTGCAGCAATATGAAATATAAATTATTCTTATAATTTGGTTTTTAATAGTAATACTATTAATATTGCAATATAAAATATTAGTTATGGATAAATTACTGTCAAATATTAAAATCGAAGTTCCTCCAGGTGTTTATTTAAAAGACCCTGAATCCTCTTCGCTAGGAAGAAAAATTGTAGAAAACAGTATTATTCTACTTGAAAGTATTGGTTTTGAAGACTTTAATTTTAAAAAATTAGGGCTATTAATAGGCTCTAACGAAAGTTCTATTTATCGCTATTTTGAAAGTAAACATAAACTTCTCATCTATTTAACATCATGGTATTGGAGCTGGGTAGAATATCAGCTTGTACTAGAGACTTACAGTATTACCGACACTAAAGATAAATTAATAAAAGCTATAGAAATAATTTCTAGAACAACCAAACAGGATAGTAAGTATAGTCATATTAATGAGGTGTTGCTCAATCAAATTGTTATTAATGAAAACTCAAAATCATATTTAACAAAAGATGTTGATGTAGAAAATAAAGATGGTAGCTTCATGCCTTACAAACGTGTTGTTCAAAGAATTTCTGAAATCATGTCAACCTATAATAAGTCCTATAAATATCCATTAACCTTAGCTAGTTCTGTAATAGAAAGTGCTTTGCATCAACAGTTTGTTAAAATTCATTTTAAATCTATCACAAATTGTAACGATGAAATTACACCCACAGAGTTTTTTATCGATTTAACCCTAAAAGCATTAACTGATGAAAAATGAAACTCTATCACCTTGGAAACGTTTTTTGGGCTTATTACAATTAGAGCGTAAAGATATTTTTCAAATTGCATATTATGCTATTTTCGAAGGTCTTGTGGCTTTATCATTACCATTGGGCATTCAAGCCATTATAAGTTTATTACAAGGTGCTCAAATATCGGCCTCATGGATAGTATTAATAATACTTGTAACTGGTGGCGTTGCATTTTCAGGAATCTTAAAGCTAATGCAAATGCGCATTATTGAAACCATTCAACAGCGAATTTTTACCAGGGCTTCTTTTGAATTAAGTTATAGGTTTCCAAAGATAAAAATGAAAGAATTACGTAATTTTTATCTTCCAGAATTAGCCAATCGGTTTTTTGATACATTAACGATCCAAAAAGGACTATCAAAAATTTTAATAGATGTACCGTCTGCCTTTTTACAAATTATATTTGCCTTGGTCCTATTATCGTTCTACCATCCATTTTTTATCATTTTTGGGTTATTGCTATTAATCTTAATTTATATTGTATTTAAATACACGGCAGAAATAGGTCTGGAAACCAGCTTAAAAGAATCTAAAAATAAATATCGTGTAGCTCATTGGTTGCAAGAGATTTCGCGCGCTGTAATAAGTTTTAAATTATCTGGAACAACCACTTTAGCACTACAAAAAAGCGATATCCTTGTGAACGATTATTTGACATCTAGAGAGAAACATTTTAGAATTTTGATGCTACAATTTAAACAAATGATTGGGTTTAAAGTATTAGTAACTGCTGGTCTTTTGTTAATTGGTGGTTTTTTAGTTTTAAATCAGCAAATGAATATTGGGCAGTTTGTAGCTGCAGAAATAATTATACTTTTAATTATTAATTCTGTCGAAAAACTAATTTTAGGGTTAGAATCGTTTTACGATGTATTAACTTCAATTGAAAAGTTAGGACAAGTTGTAGATAAACCTATAGAACCTCAAAACGGAGAATTAATTAAAAAAGAAGCTCCATTAACCATAGAACTTAACGAGGTGTCCTATTCTGTTGACAACAGGTACAACCCAATTCTAAATGAGGTTTCATTTACAATAAACCCTGAAGACAGAATTTTAATTGAAGGTGAAAGTGGTGCTGGCAAATCAAGTTTATTACAACTTATTTCAGGATTAATTTTGCCAACATCGGGTTATATGTATGTTAATAACCTTTCTGTTAAAAGTTTATTTATTAATGAATATCGAGCTCTTTTAGGGTTGTCGCTTTCTGAAGAAACACCTTTTGAAGGCACCATAAGAGAAAATGTTACATTTGGAAATGTAGATATTTCAGACGAATTAATTTATGAAACTTTTAAAAACTTAGGGTTAACTGATTTTTTAAAACAACAACCTAAAGGTCTAAATTCTATATTAAATCCAGAAGGTAAACAAATAGCCTATACGGTGACTAAAAAATTAGTATTAGCAAGAGCGATTGTAAAAAAACCAAAACTGCTTATTCTTGAAGACCCCTTAGATCAATTTCAAAAACAAGAAGCCAAAAAAATTATTGAATTTTTAACGGACAAGTCTCAACCTTGGAGCCTCATTGTTGTTAGTAACAACGAAAGTTGGAAACATAAGTGCAACAAAAACATAACATTAAAAAAAGGAATTATTGTTGAAAGTAAATTGTAAGCTATGTTGAATATATCAAATAATAGGGTTTCAGAATTTATAGACCTCACTAAGTTTAAATCAGGCAAAGACATATTCACAAAAGAATATCATAAAGTATTTAAAAAATTCTTATTAATCTTGGCTATTGTTTTATTAGTTATCCTTTTTTTACCGTGGACGCAAAACATTACGAGTAACGGAACAGTAACTACATTAAAACCTAATCAACGTCCTCAAACTCTACAGTCACAGATTCCAGGACGCATTGAAGAATGGTTTGTGCAAGAAGGTGATTTTGTTAAAAAAGGAGATACCATACTTCGTATTTCAGAAACAAAAAGTGATTATTTTGATGAAAAGTTAGCACAACGAACAGATGATCAGCTTTCAGCTAAATCGTCGTCTGTAGTTGCTTATAAAAACAAAGTTATAGCTTATGAGAGTCAGATTTCTGCCTTACAACAAGAACGTCGTTTAAAATTAGAACAAGCAAAAAACAAGCTATTGCAAGCTCGCTTAAAAGTAAAAAGTGATAGTATAGATTTAGAAGCCATCAAAATAAATGCAGATATTGCTAGAACCCAATATGAGCGAACGCTTACGCTGCAGAAAGACGGATTAAAGGCTGTGAAAGATGTTGAAGAAAAGCGTTCGAAATTTCAAGAGGCAAATGCTAAATTAATTTCACAGGAGAATAAATTTTTAAGTACAAAAAACGAGGTTATAAATAGTCAACTTGCCATATCTACTATTAATGCTACCTATGCCGATAAATTAGCGAAAGCAGAAAGCGACTTATACACAGCCCAATCAAGTGGTTTTGATACCCAAGCACAAGTATCAAAGTTAGAGACCAGTTTAGCAAACTATACAAAGCGAAGTAGTCTTCTTTTTGTAACAGCTCCACAAGATGGTTATATTAATAAAGCCATAATGTCTGGTATTGGAGAAACGTTTAAAGAAGGAGAACAACTGGTAAGTATTATGCCTGCAAATTACGAATTAGCTGTAGAAATGTATGTGCGTCCAATAGATTTACCATTAATACATGTTGGTGAAAATGTTAGAGTTCAATTTGATGGATGGCCAGCTATTGTTTTTAGTGGATGGCCCAATGTGTCTTACGGAACCTACAGTGCTAAAATAGTTGCTATTGAAAACTTTATTAGCACCAATAGCATGTATCGTGTATTAATAAAGCCAGATGAAAACGATGTGAGTTGGCCAGATGCCATTCGTGTTGGTTCAGGAGCAAAAACTATTGCTTTGTTAGACAATGTACCTATTTGGTTTGAATTGTGGAGGCAAATTAATAGCTTCCCTCCTAACTTCTATCAGCCAACTAAAACCGTAGATAGTTCAAAAAGTAAAAAGAAGAGTTCATGAAAAAATTAGCTGCCATATTATTTTTCATATATTTTTCTGGTGGTTTTTCTCAAGAGAATAGCACAATATTATCTTTGGAAGAATACATAGGATATGTAAAAGCATTTCACCCTATTGTAAAGCAGGCAAAACTTATAACTAACGAAAGTGAAGCTAAATTGCTGAAATCGAGAGGCGCTTTTGACCCTAAAATAGAAGTTGATTATAATAGAAAAACATTCAAAAACACAGAATATTACGATAAACTTAATGCTACTTTTAAAATTCCAACTTGGTACGGAATTGAGTTAAAAGCAAAATACGAAAATAATGAAGGCACCTATTTAAACCCAGAATATAATACCCCGATAGATGGTATATATAGTGCTGGAGTTTCGGTATCCCTTGCAAAGGGGTTACTAACTAATAATAGAATGGCGACGCTAAAGCAAGCTAAACTATACACAAAACAAGCACAAGCAAAACAAGACCAAGTTGTTAATGAAATTTTATATAATGCTATAACTTCCTATTTTAATTGGCTTAAAAATTATCAATCACAAATTATTTTTTCAGATTTTGTATTGAATGCTGAAACTAGACTAAACAATGTGAAAACGAGTTATTTGGCTGGAGATAAACCAGCTATTGATACGCTTGAAGCTAATATAAACTTAAAAAATAGATTGTTAGATTTTGAAAAAGCTAAAATTGGTTACATTAAATCAACCTTAGAAATTTCAAATTATTTATGGTTAGAAAATAATTTACCCATAGAATTAACAGATAGTATTTCACCCGATATAGAAACCATTACCAAAATTGATTTAGTTTTAAATAGTTCAATTTTAAACATATCTGATGTTTCTATTGAAAATCATCCTAAACTTAAGGAACTTCAATTTAAAAAGGACATATTAACTATCGATAAACGATTAAAAACAAACAATCTATTACCTAGAGTTGACTTAGAATATAATTTTTTAACGACGGATTATAATGACATTAATTTATTAAATACAGCAAATTACAAGAGTGGATTAATCATTAGTTTTCCATTATTCCTTCGTAAAGAACGTGCAGATTTAAAGTTAACAAAACTCAAATTACAAGATATAAACTTTGATATTTCTGCAACTAAGGTTGGTTTAAAAAATAAAATTGATGCAACATTACAAGAAATAGAATCTTATAAAATACAAAATCAACTACTTTTAAATTTGGTTATTGACTATAGACAATTGGTAAAAAGTGAAGAACGCAAATTTAATTTAGGCGAAGGTTCCTTATTTTTGGTTAATTATAGAGAAGCTAAACTAATAGAAAGCCAGCTTAAAAAAATAGATACAGAATTTAAGCTTTTTAATAGTAAGTCTAATCTTTTAAGGGCAATAAATAGCCTAAATTAAAGTCTTATACTTTTTAAAAAATGATTGTTTTATTCTAAAACAATATCCTTAGTAGCTACATAAATATCCTTCTTCTTTTCAAGTTTAAGAACGCTTTTATTTAATTGTGAGCGACATGAATCAGATAGCCCTTGAACTAAAGGATCGTTATCGAAAAAGAAGGCATCCAATGCATATTCAGCTTTACCTGGTACTTTAATTTCTCTGTGAATATTCTTAAGTTCTTTGCTGTGTAAAAATCTACCAGGCATAAACGTATAAAACGTATATCGTCCATCTGCATTAGTTTTTACCCAAGCTCTATGGTATACATAACGTTTATGGTTTTCTTTTTTCATTTCATAAACACCATTCTCGTCAGGCTGATAAATATATAGAAGAACATTACTTGCAGGAGTTACCCCATCTTTTTTATAAATAGTTCCTGTAATCTTTATTTTATTTTCTTTGTTTATATAGTCAGGAATCGTATCTACATTGTTTAAATTAGTTTCAGAAAAATCGTAAATAGGACTACGTCTCTTATAATCTGCAGGTTTTTCAATAACTTCTGAAACAGAAATAGCTTCCTTATTTAAACTCTTTTCAGAATAATCATAAACAGCACTATTTCTTTCTGGTATAAATGCATTATTATCTAAAACAGAAGCATATTCTTGTGCGTAAAACGACTGGTAAGCACCAATAATGCAAACTAAACAAATAAGTGAATTTAGCTTTTTCATAAGGGTAAATGGATTAATTAGTTCGAAATTAAATGATTAAACTCTAATGCCCTAAAAAATCTTATGAACTCAAAATATAGTCGATGAAATGAAAAATTATAATTTACGCAGCACTTATTTTTTAATATTTCTTGAAGAATTAATTATGTAGATAAAATCGCTTAAAGAGGACAAATAAACTGTTTGGTTCTGTGTTCTATTGCTTATTTTTGAAGTTTAATTAAGAATAGTCATTAAAATGAAGCGATTCTCTTTCTACTTAAAACAAATAACTTGGTATAGTTCTTATAGAGATTCATTTCTAATAAATCCAAATAGGCTGTTAGCTTTTAAAGGAACTATAGTAATTGGTACGTTAGTTATTTTAATGGTGATTTTAGGATTGCCTTTTTATGCGATTACCTTAGGTTTAGGGGCACTCGCTGGCGCCCTTTCTGAGACCGACGATCATCCAAACGGACGCTTAAAGTCAATGGCGTTAAAGGTTTTAAGTTTTGCCATAGCTAGTTTTTCTGTAGAATTGTTACAACCATACCCTATTCTCTTAGGTATAGGACTTGCGCTTTCAACTATTGTATTTATTTTAATAGGTGGTATTAATGAGCGATTTAGAGGGGTCACATTTGGAGCTTTACTCATAGGAATCTACACAATGATTGGTTCTCAAATAAGTCCTAATTGGTATATACAACCCATACTACTTACATCAGGAGCATTAATTTATGGCAGCTTTTCATATATTCTGTTACTGTTAAGGCCATTTAGTCTTCTAAACGAACAATTAGCAAGAGGTTTTTATGCGCTCTCAAACTATTTAAAAGAAAAGGGAAAACTTTTTCCAAGCGATGAAAAAAAAGAAAAAGAGATAAGAACCAAACTCGCTTTATTAAATATACAAATAGTTGAAGCATTAGATGCTTGTAAAGATGTTTTAAACAGCTATGGGGAGGCCATTAAAAATAAACAAATCTTACAGCCCTATTTACATTATTTCATGGTTTTACAAAGTTTGCATGAGCGGGCTACATCGAGTCATGAACGGTATGATTTATTAAGTAAAAATCCTGCTAACAGTCAATTAATTGGAGGTATCCGTCAATTATTAAACGAACTCTCTTTGGCTACACAGAACTTTGCTAAAAGCTTACTTACAAGTCGTCCGTACGACCATCCAATAGCTTTAGATTGGTTGGTTGAGACATTGAATAACTTAGTAAAGACTAACGAATTGACTGGGACGCTTCCTATAAGATTATTGATTAATAATTTAACACAATCTCACGAAACCTTAAAGAATATTAATAATAATTATGATCGGGATTCATTACCTAAATTAGAAAAAGAAACACGTTCTTATTTAGAACGGTTGAAATTACAATTACACTTTGGGCACCCTAGAATGCGCCATGCTTTACGACTGAGTCTGTCTTTTTTAATAGGTTTTGCTATTTCTGAGTATTTTAATATAGCTAAAGGAGAATGGATTGTACTTACAATTTTATTTGTATTGCAACCTAGTTTTAGCGAGACAAGAAAACGCTTATTGCAACGAACTTTAGGAACTTTATCAGGCGTTATTATTGGTGTTTTAGTAATTAGATTGTTTTCGTTTTCTGGTCAAATTGTATTAATGATTACATCGGCATATCTATTTTTTATTTGGATGAAACGCCGTTATTCTATAGGGGTTGTTTTTATTACCATTTTTGTATTATGTGCCTTTAATATTATTGCAAATAAAGGTATAGATGTCATGACCCCTCGTTTAATAGACACACTTATTGGGGCTTTTATTTCGTTTATAGTAGTTCGTTTTTTATGGCCAGAGTGGCAGTATAAAAAATTGCAAAACTTATTAAGAGACGTTATCCATAAAAACACAGCTTATTTTAAAGCTATATTGAATGAATATCAAAACCAAACAACAGACGATTTAACGTATAGAATAGCCAGAAGAGAAGCTCATCGTGCTGATAATGCCTTGGTAAAGGTTTGGCAAAATATGCAATTAGATCCTCAAAAACAGCAACAACTTAATAAAACAGCTTTTTCACTAACTTATTTAAACCATGCTCTACTTTCTTATTTATCAGCTTTAGGTGCTCATAGAGAACAGCAAAAAAAAGAACCTATGCATATTTTAGCATTTGAAAATGATATTTTAAAAGCTTTAAATGAGGCATTTAACTGGTTAACTTCTGAAGATGACAATAAAATTCAACCTATTGAAAATTCATTAAAAGATATTAGCTCTCAATTGCTCGTCCTTAATAAAGACACAACACAAATACAATATGTTTTACTGTATAATATAGCCCAAGTTACCATACAAATACTGGAACAAGCTAAACTTTTTAAACTTTCAACAATCAATGAATAACAATTACAATTAAATACATTGTAAATTGTTAATAAATCTTAAAAAAACCATATAATTTACTCCGGCAACATCCAATTAAATACCTTTGTTAGGTTATTATGCTTTTTGGGACTATTAAAACAATTCTCAATTAAAAAAATATGAATTATTATGGAATTATTAGAAAAATTACAGTGGCGATATGCTGCTAAAGCAATGAATGGTAAAACAGTACCTCAAGATAAAATAGACCGTATTATAGAAGCGGCTCGTTTAGCTCCGACCTCAAGCGGATTGCAACCTTTTGAAATTATTGTAATTACCAATAAAGACATAAAAGAGCAAATTAAAACTGTTGCTTGGAACCAAAGTGTTGTGGCAGATTGTTCTCATTTATTTGTGTTTGCTGCTTGGGATACCTATACGGCAGATAGAATTAATAAAATGTTCGATTTAACCAATGATATTCGCGGTTTTAAAAATGAAGGTTGGGAAAACTATCGTCAAATGTTATTGAATTCGTACCCACAAAAAGATGCAGAAGAAAACTTTAACCATGCAGCAAAACAAGCATATATTGCCTTTTCTCAGTCTATTGCTGCGGCTGCATTTGAAGGCGTTGACTCAACACCTATGGAAGGATTTGACGCTGATGCCGTTGACAAAATTTTGGGATTACGCGAAAAAGGTCTAAGAAGTGCTGTTTTATTACCAATTGGTTACAGAGACGAAAAAAATGATTGGCTTGTTAACTTAGAAAAAGTAAGAAAACCTGTTGAAGATTTAGTTACAGTTATAGATTAAACTAAATTTTAATAGAAATAACAAACCCTCTTATTTTAGCAATAAGAGGGTTTATTTGTTATACACAAAGCCCTTATTTTTTTAAGAACTCTTTAATATGATCATTAGAACCGTAAACCACCAAAATATCATTGGCATTTAAAACATCATTTGGGAGTGCCATACCTTGCACTTTTGTAATATTTCTGGTTTTGCCAATAATACTTTTTTCTTCTCTATTTGATATCGTTGTTAATACTAACAAGTTATAATTTTCTCTGATGCCTATTTCTTTAATAGTTTTTCCGTTATATTTTGACGGTAAATTTACTTCAACAATACTATAATCATCACTTAATTCAAAGGAATCAACAACTCCTTTTAAACATAACTTTTTAGCCCATCGTTCGGCTGATTCTTCTTCTGGATGCACGATTTCATCTACGCCAATGGCATATAATACTTTTTCATGTAACGGTTCTATAGCTCTACTTATTAAACGTTTTACTTGAAAATTTTTAAATAGTGCTGTCGCCATAACATTAGCACCTTTATTCTCTCCAATAGCTATAATAACCATGTCGGTGTCTGCTAACGGCAATCCAGAAACCGTAAATTCATCTGTAGCATCCATACATATAGTATGTGATATTTTTTCCTTATACGCATCTACCCTATTCATATCCGTATCAATGCCTATAACCTCATTCCCTTTTTCCGTCAATTTCATTGCCAATGACGCTCCAAAATTTCCTAATCCAACAATGATATATTTCATATGCTTATTTTAATTTATTGTAATTTCTTCTTTTGGATATCTGTAGTTTTGCTGTTTTACCTTTTTAACAACTGCAATTAGTATGGATAACATACTAACCCTTCCAACAAACATAACTGCTATAATAACCAATTTACTTAATGAACTTAATTTTGCTGTAATTCCTAAACTTAATCCAACGGTACTATAAGCTGAAAAACATTCAAAAGCTATATCTAATAAGCTTTTATCACTATCAAAAACTGAAATTAGCATAATGGCTACACCAATCACCAATAAAGATAATGAAATAACTGCAAAAGCCCTTCTAACAGAAACATCTGCAATCTCTCTTCTAAATATTTCAATCTTAGCTTTACCCTTTGCTAAACTTATAAAGTTTAATATTGCTATGGCAAAAGTATTTGTTTTTATACCACCCCCAGTAGACGCTGGAGAGGCTCCAACCCACATTAATAAGAAAATCATCATGATGGTTGAAAAATTTAAAGCAGACATATCTATGGTGTTAAAACCCGCTGTTCTTGGAGTAGCAGCACCAAACAATGCCGTAACAAACTTTCCAATACCATGGTGGTCTGCTAGTGTGTTATTATATTCATTTATAAAAAATACGATAGTTCCTACAACTGTTAATGACAACGTTGTTAGTAAGGTTATTCTACTATTTAAATTTAAAACCCATGGTTTATAGGGATATTTTTTGTCACCAAAATAAAACAAGCGTTTTGTGAAAAAGTATTTCAAATACTTTAAAATATTAACAACTATTGGAAATCCAAGACCTCCCAAAACAAAAGCTAGAATAATGATGCTTTGTAAATAGTAATTATACTTAAAACCTGTTTCATATAAATTATTTGGAAGCGTAGAAAAACCTGCATTACAAAAGGCTGAT
This sequence comes from Flavobacteriaceae bacterium, assembly GCA_050300615.1. Lineage (GTDB taxonomy): Bacteria > Bacteroidota > Bacteroidia > Flavobacteriales > Flavobacteriaceae > Yeosuana. The sequence continues at coordinate 63,950 of JBNKYB010000013.1, forward strand.
ATTGAGTGGAACGCCGAAAAGAACATACGATCGGCGAAAGACCCAAACAGCGTTTTATTTAAACTTGTAAAAATTAAAATAGCAGCTGTTAATTCTATTGAAAACGTTATGAGCAGAATTCTTTTCATTGTAGAAAAAACCTCTCCTAGTTTATTAGAGCCGGTAACATCACTTAAGGTCAACTGATTTTCATAAGTAGAACCTCCTTTAAAAAAATAACTAAAATAACTAGCAAACGTTAAAATACCCAAACCTCCTATTTGTATCAATCCTAAAATAATAGATTGTCCAAAAAGTGTAAAATAGGTACCTGTATCAACTACGATTAATCCGGTTACACAAACAGCACTAGTTGAGGTAAATAATGCATCTAAAAATGAAATATCTGTATAAGTAGCTTTAGGAAGCATTAGCATTAAAGCTCCAATAAAAATAATCGCTAAAAAACTAACGATAAAGAGTTGTGCAGGGTTTAAAACAGTTCGTTTAAAATTGATGTTTTGCTCTGAAAACTCACGAATAAAGGTTAATATAATAACAAACTTAAGCCAGTTATCGTTATACAGAAAGGTTAAATGATGATGTGCTTCTTCTGAAAAAAAATGAACATACAATACTGCAATTGCAATAAAGATACTTATAATATCAAACGCTAAAACACTTCTCTTTATTTCTTTCTCGCTTCTTGTATACCTTAACACTGAAGTAAGAATACCTGAAATTACAATTATAAAATAGCACGCATTTAATACTTTTTGAACCTTTGATGATTGATCAAAACCATAATCAAATACAAACAGAAAAAGTCCTAGTAAACTTGATATAAAAACGAATCGGTAAAACTGTTTTAAGACATTTTGAAACGATATATTATTTATTCTCAATGTATTTAAGCTTAAATTTTACACAAAAATAGGTTTTATGCCTTAAACATAAACTCTTTTTATAAAATTTATCTAGCTTTTGTTAAGCTATAACAATGCCTTTTAACTATTTTTTTGACTGATTTTTTTTCTAGTTTGAAAAAAATATTACTTTTGTTAACCAAATGGTTAAACTATTTAGTTAATGATGAATAAAAAAGACCAAAATACTGAACAAAATATTTTAAGTGCTGCAAAAAAAGTGTTTCAGTTAAAGGGCATGGATGGAGCAAGAATGCAAGAAATAGCAAATGAAGCCGGTATTAATAAAGCTCTGCTACATTATTATTTCAGAAGTAAACAAATGCTTTTTGATGCTGTCTTTAAAGCGGCTTTTGAAATGATAGCACCACAACTGGGTGAGATTTTAAATGATGACTCATCGATTGAAGATAAAATTAAAAACTTCACGTACAACTACATTTCATTTATCATTCAGCACCCATATTTGCCAAATTTTATCATTCAAGAAATTAATAGAAATCCAGAATTCATCATGCAAATGAAACAAAATCCAGGATTTCCTAATTTAAAAAAATTTAAAAGTCAAATTGATGATGAAGTAAAATGTGGTAAAATAAAACCAATTAAGGCTGAACAATTATTCATCAATATATTATCATTAAACGTCTTCCCTTTTATAGGCAAACCACTTATTAAAACCATTGGGGATATTGATGACAATCAATTTAAGCAACTTATAGAAGAACGAAAAACACATGTTGCTAATTTTATAATTAATTCAATTAAAGTATAATATTATGAAACATTTTATAATGTATAGTATTTTGCTAGTATCTTTTGGAACTTTTGCCCAAAACCAATTATCATTAGATGATTGTTACCAATTAGTTGACAAAAACTATCCGTTAACAAAGCAAAAAGCTCTTTTAGAACAGCAAAATGCTTACGATTTAAACGTTATAAAAAACAAAGCCTTACCTCAGGTAAACTTGGAGGCACAAGCTACCTACCAATCAGATGTTACACAAGTACCTATTCCTAGCACAGGCATTGAACCCCTCAATAAAGATCAATACAAAGCTACCGCATCTATAAACCAGTTAATATATAACGGAGGACTTATAAATGCTTCTTTGCAAGCCCAATCGATAAACTTAAAAACAAAGCAGAAGGAAGTTGAAGTCTCTTTATATCAGCTGAAAAAGCAAGTCAACCAACTCTATTTTTCTATTGTACTATTACAAGAAAAAAAGGCCTTATTAGCAGCAAAACAAAATCAACTTATTGAAAGAATTAAAGAAGTAACATCTGGTATAGAAAACGGTACTATTTTACCAGCTTCTGATAAAGTTTTGGAAGCCGAATTACTTAAAATTAAACAGCAGCTTTCTGAGATTAAATACAACAAATTGAGCTTGTTTGAAACCTTGTCCTCATTAACTGGCACAACTATTAATCCTAGTATTGTTTTAACAAATCCAGACCTTTCAGCAAACTTAGAAAGCAACATTAATCGCCCAGAATTACAATTGTTTAATCTTAAAAAAGAACAAATTCAAGCTAATGAACAATTGCTTTCTAAAGAAAACATGCCCAAACTATCTGGTTTTGCTACAGGCGGTTATGGAAACCCTGGTTTAAACATGCTTGACAATTCATTTACAGAATTTTACATAGTTGGATTAAAGCTTAACTGGAAGGTTTTTGATTGGAATTCAAACAAAAAAAAGCGACAATCTTTACTGATTAACAAGGATATAATTAATAACGAAACTGAAGTGTTTAACTTAAAAACGAATACCGAGTTAAAACAGCAAGAATCTGATATGGAAAAAATTAAAAGTTTTATTGCTACTGACAATGAAATTATTGATTTACAGAAAGCGGTATTAAAATCATCAGAATCACAATTAAAAAATGGTGTCATTACTGCTTCTGCCTACATTACGGAGTTGACGAATTTGTTTGAGGACGAAACTAATTTAAAAACGCATAAAATTCAACTATCACTAGTTAAAGCAAATTATAATATTACTAAAGGACAATAAAAATGAAAACATCAATAAAAATCACATTTGTTTTATTCAGCCTAACCTTTACCCTGCTTTCATGTAGCAAAGGCAATGAAAAAGCCGATGGTTATGGAAATTTTGAAGCAACTGAAGTTACTATCTCTTCAGAAAATAATGGAAAGTTAGAAATGTTTACTATTCAAGAAGGTGAAACCCTTAAAAAGGAAACCTTTGTGGGTTATATTGATACTATTCCCTTGTCATTAAAACGAGAACAATTAGTTGTTGCTAAGGCCACAACAATATCTAAATCAAAAGGTGTACTCTCTCAAATAAGTGTTTTAAAAGCGCAATTAGCAACAGCCAAAAAGAATAGACAACGCATTGAAAATATGTTAAAGGATAATGCTGCAACCCAAAAACAACTAGATGATATTAATGGGGAAATTAATGTAATTAATGAGAAGATTGTAAGCATTGAAACTCAAAACGCTCCAATTGTTAATGAATTAAACAACCTAGATATACAAATAAAACAAATTGATGACCAACTTAAAAAAAGTAAGATTGTCAACCCCATAGACGGAACCGTTTTAGTTAAATATGCAGAGCCTTATGAAGTTACTTCGTTTGGTAAACCACTCTATAAAATAGCCGATTTAAATACTATGGAATTGCGAGTTTACATTAGCGAAACCCAGCTTTCTTCAATAAAAATTGGACAAGAAGTCACCGTTAAAATTGATGCCAAAGACGCTATGAAATCTTATAAAGGTGTCATTACTTGGATTTCTTCAGAAGCAGAGTTTACTCCAAAAATAATCCAAACAAAAGAAGAGCGAGTTGCCTTGGTATATGCTGTTAAAATAGACGTAAAAAACGATGGCAGCTTAAAGATTGGCATGCCAGCAGAAATGTGGCTTAATAATTAATACATATAAACCTTTAAAAATAAACACCATGGATAAACATGAATATAATGTTGACATAGCGTGGACACAAGACCGAAAAGGAATGATGTGTTCACCAGAGCTACGTAAAAGTGGTTCTAACGAAAAAAACTGTATAGAAGTTGCTACACCACCTGATTTTGATAAAGGAATACCAAATATTTGGTCGCCTGAACATTTATTTACCGCAGCCGTAAGTAGTTGTTTAATGACGACTTTTTTAGCTATTTCTGAATACTCAAAATTTGAGTTTATTAGTTTTAAGTGTGGTTCAAAAGGGATATTAGAGAAAGTAGATGGGAAGTTTGTTATGAGTGAAGTATTACTGTTTCCCGAAGTCTTTATCGGTGATGAAAACCAGAAGGATAAGGCTTTGAGAATTCTTGAAAAATCTGAAAAAGCATGCTTAATTTCAAATTCCATTACTTCAAAAATAACAATGGAACCTAAAATTACCGTTCAAAAATAAGCATCTATGAGTATTTCTGTCGATCATATCAGTAAATCTTATAAAAACATTCAAGCTCTTAAAAATATTTCATTTAATGTTAGTGAAGGCGAGCTTTTTGGACTTATAGGGCCTGATGGTGCAGGAAAAACTACCTTATTCAGAATATTAACAACGTTATTAATAGCCGATACAGGACAAGCTTCTGTGGCTGGTTATGATGTTTTAAAAGATTATAAAGACATACGGAATTGTGTCGGCTATATGCCAGGGAAATTTTCATTATACCAAGATTTAACGGTCGAAGAAAATTTAGAATTTTTTGCAACTATTTTTAAAACAACTATTGAAGCAAATCATCATTTAATAAAAGATATTTACGTTCAAATAGAGCCTTTTAAAAACCGTAGAGCCGGAAAATTATCTGGAGGAATGAAACAAAAGTTAGCCTTGTGTTGTGCTTTAATTCACAAACCTAAAGTACTGTTTTTAGATGAGCCAACCACAGGCGTTGATCCTGTGTCCCGTAAAGAGTTTTGGGATATGTTAAACCGATTACAGCAAAAGGGCATTACTATATTGGTGTCGACACCCTATATGGATGAAGCTGCATTGTGCGATAGGGTTGCTTTTATCCAAAATGGTGAATTATTAAAAATTGGAACACCAAAAGACATTGTTAATGAATACTCAAAGAAACTATACAATGTAAAAAGCGATAATATGTACCAACTCATAGATAGTTTAAAAACATTTAAATACGCTCATAGTGCCTATCCTTTCGGTGAATTTGTTCATTATACAGACACTAGGAATGATTTTGACGTCAATGAGTTACATAGTTATTTAAAAGACAAAGGACTCCATAATATTAGCATTGAAATTACAAATCCAACCATAGAAGACACCTTTATGGCTTTAGCAAAATGAGTTTTATGAGACGAGCAAACTACGAACATTATCACCTAAGGGAATAATCATTTGCGAACAACATGTGACCGCTAAAAACAATAAATATAAACACATGAAACATGTAATAGAAGCTACTAATTTAACAAAACAATTTGGTGATTTTAAAGCAGTAAATGAAATATCTTTTAACGTTAAAAAAGGCGAAATATTTGGTTTTCTAGGAGCAAACGGTGCAGGAAAAACAACTGCGATGAAGATGCTTATTGGTATTTCCAGCCCCACATCTGGAGCTGCAAACGTAGCTGGTTTTGATGTGTTTACACAAGCAGAATCTATTAAAAAGAATATTGGTTATATGAGCCAGAAATTTGCTTTATATGACGATTTAACGGTTAAGGAAAACATTATATTTTTTGGTGGAATTTATGGGTTATCTCGAGCCACCATTAAACAAAAAACAAACATTTTAATTAAAGAGTTAGGGCTTCATGATATAGCAAATAACTTAGTGGGTGCTCTCCCTTTGGGATGGAAACAAAAACTAGCCTTTTCAGTAGCATTACTTCACAATCCTAAAATTGTGTTTTTAGACGAGCCTACTGGTGGTGTAGACCCCATTACCAGACGACAGTTTTGGGAAATGATCTACAAAGCAGCACATGAAGGCACTACTATTTTTGTTACAACACATTATATGGATGAAGCCGAATATTGTGATCGAGTTTCAATTATGGTTAATGGAAAAATTGAAGCTTTAGATACCCCTAAAAAATTGAAGGAGCAATTTAAAGTAACTAGCATGAACGATGTGTTTTTAAAATTGGCAAGAGGATGATTAATAGCTAACGGCACGTATCTGTTAAACAATAAAGACAACAACATGAAACTATTTATAGGTTTTATAAA
>JBNKYB010000014.1:0-27877 GCA_050300615.1 Flavobacteriaceae bacterium
TGGTTAATAAAGTTGTTCTCATAGCCATACTAATTAATCCTTAAATCAGTTATTCGTTATTTTTATTGGATTTTTTTATGTTGTCCTTATCCTAAAAGATCTTTAATTTGAATTTGAGATTCTTTACATCAATAATCCAAGAAATAAAATTGACTTCTTTATGATTATTTATTTTTTTTGAATAGTTTATAAAATGAATTCATATTTTTAAATCATATATCAAAACTACATTGCTTAGCGATTTTAAAGTGCTACCTAGGTAGCATAATATATGCTTTTATTCAAGTAATATTGATATATTTTAAGTAATAACTAATTTTAAATAATGACTAAAAAGAATAATCAAGATTACGATTTAATATGTGTTGGTGGTGGTATTATGAGTGCAACTTTAGCGTTGCTATCAAAGTTATTGAAACCCGACTTAAAAGTGTTGATTTTAGAACGCTTAGATGATGTTGCTCAAGAAAGTTCTGCGGCTTGGAACAATGCTGGTACAGGACATTCGGCACTTTGCGAATTAAATTATACACCACAAAATAAAGATGGATCTGTCGATATACATAAGGCCATTGATATTTGTACTCAATTTGAAATGTCCAAACAATTTTGGTCTTATTTAGTTAGAAAAGACTTTATAAGAAAACCAGAAAATTTTATTTCTAAAGTTCCACATCATAGTTGGATAATGGGAGAAGACAATGTAAATTATCTTGAAAAACGCTACCAAACTATGAAGCAACATTATATGTTCAATTCTATTCAGTTTACCAAGGATATTGAACAAATGAGACAATGGTTTCCATTAATGATGCATGGTAGAAATGCAGAAGAAATAATGGCTGCTTCAAGAATAGAACGTGGTACAGAAGTTAACTACGGAGCACTAACCAAACAACTATATCACATTTTAGAAACCGAATTTAATACAAAAGTACAATGCCATAAGGAAGTCATGGATGTCGATCCAGATACCGATTTAGATTGGACGGTTAAAGTGAAAGATTTAAAAACAGACAGTATAGACCATTTAGAAGCAAAACATGTATTTATAGGTGCGGGGGGAGGAAGTCTTTTATTGTTGCAAAAAGTTGAGATTGAAGAGAAAGAAGGTTATGGTGGTTTTCCAATTAGTGGAGAATGGCTGGTTTGTAAAAACCAAGATATCATTAATCAACACAATGCCAAAGTATATAGTAAAGCAGGTATTGGCGACCCACCAATGTCTGTGCCACATTTAGATACACGATTTATTAATGGAAAACGAGAACTACTTTTTGGACCCTTTGCAGGTTTCAGTCCCAAGTTTTTAAAGGAAGGCTCGAATTTGGATTTATTTAAATCCATAAAATTTGAAAACCTTCATTCGCTTTGGGGTGTTTTTTGGCATAATTTGCCTTTAACCGAATATTTGGTAAAACAACTAGCCATGTCTTTTGAAGATAGAATGGATGCATTACGTACTTTTGTAAAAGATGCTAAGGATGAAGATTGGGAAATATTAGTTGCAGGTCAACGTGTTCAAACGATTAAAAAAGATGAATTTGAAGGTGGTAAACTAGAGTTTGGAACAGAGTTAGTAAGTAGTAAAGACGGAAAGATAACTTGTTTACTAGGCGCATCACCTGGAGCATCTACAGCTGTAAAAATTATGCTAGATGTAATGAAAAAGGCCTTTCCAGAAGTACTTGACACATCTGAGGCTAAAGTACTATTAAGTGAGATGATTCCTTTTTATAACGCAGCCATTGACGAAAATTTATTTAACAAACAACTAGAAAAATCTAAAACCATCCTCCAGCTTTATTAAATTACAGTAATGGGAATGCTTAAAAAAGTGGTATCAATAAAATGCTGGAAATTAATATTGTGAGAGCCAACTATTTAATGATGCTAGTGCCAGTTATCAAAAATCACCTCTTTAAATATCTTTGTCCCCATAAACCATATTATGGTTATATTTTCAATTATTGTACAAGGCTTAACTTTAGGAAAAGTTGCCACTTTTTAAACCAACCTAATAAAATAATTAATAAAAATGTTTAAAAGTACCATATCTAATAAAGAGTTTCCTATATCTGAAATGATATTGGGTAAAACTATACGTCCTTCTATTTACAATTTAATACAAAAAGAATATCCTAAATTTACGAAGCATAGTGCGATTTCAATTTCGGAATTAAATTATTATCGACAAAAATATTTAGAAACCTATCTTTTAAAAGAAGCAGGTGAACTCTCAGAACTAGAGGAAGATGTATTGGAAAGTATCGAAAAAAAAGAACTTATTTCAGATTATATTGAGGATGAATCAACATTAGGCAATTTTGGTCAGAATTTAGCAGATAAAGTGGCGAGTTTTGGTGGTAGTTGGACATTTATCATCATCTTTTCATTAATTATTTTTATTTGGATTTCAGCAAATGTCATTTTATTGGCTAACAAAGGTTTTGACCCTTATCCGTTTATATTATTAAACCTTATTTTATCTTGTTTGGCCGCATTACAAGCACCAGTTATAATGATGAGCCAAAACAGACAAGAAGAAAAAGACAGAGAACGTGCCAAACAAGATTATATGATAAACCTAAAGGCAGAACTTGAAATTAGAACCTTGCACGAAAAATTAGACCATCTCATCATACATCAACAACAGGAATTATTCAACATTCAAAAAGTACAGGTTGAAATGATGGATGATATTATGAAGCAAATTAATACACGTAAAAATGGATAATATAGTCTGGAGGAGGTACGAGGCATAGTGTATATTGGTGTTCTACAGGACTTAAATAAGAAGGTCCTACCCATTTGATGTCTCTCTCTAGAGCAAGTGCAGGTTCTCTTACAGCATCGTTATTGCAAGTCTAATCCAAAAGGGGTAGAAAATGTTGACGAAGTTCTCATGGATGTTGTCCTTGAAATTGTTAAACATTTACAGATGAAAGTCAAACCAACTACTTGCTTGTTTGTCAGTTTGTTAAAAATGTAATCGTCAACACAGATTTTACATATTCGTTATGTTGACGATTTGCGAACTTTTAAAACCAAATCGAATCAAAATGATTTACTAAAAACCAAAAAACCAAAAAACCTTGCTAATCATATAATTAGCAAGGTTTTTGTTTTATTTGGTTTCCCAAAAAGTGACCGGGCTGGGGCTCGAACCCAGGACCCTCTCCTTAAAAGGGAGATGCTCTACCAACTGAGCTACCAGGTCAAAATGTTTTTCTCTAATGAGGGTGCAAATATAAAATGTTTAATTAATAAAACAAGGGTTTTTTTGAAGAATTTTTTGTTTTTTTGTCAAGCTTTAACGTATGTTTTTAATAATCAATTCAAAGCGAGTTTATGATTGTGATTTTAATTGGGTATATGGCTTCAGGAAAGTCTACTATTGGAAAGATTTTAGCAGAAAAGTTACATTACGATTTTATTGATTTAGATAGTTATATTGAAAGTAATGAAGGAATATCTGTTCAAAATATTTTTAAAAACAAAGGTGAAATATATTTTAGGAAGCTAGAAACTTTATTTTTAAATGAAATAATAGACAAAAAAAATAATGTGGTACTCTCATTAGGAGGAGGAACCCCTTGTTATGGTAGAAATATGTCTATAATACAAAATGCTAGTCACGTTAAAAGTTTCTATTTAAAAGCATCTATTTCTTTTTTAGTTAATAGACTAAAAACAAGAAAGAGCAAGCGTCCACTAATTGCACATTTGAAAACAGAAGAAGAGTTAACCGAATTTATAGGCAAACATTTGTTTGAAAGAGCACCTTATTATGAACAGGCCGAATTTAAAATTTCTATCGATAATAAATCTAGAAATAAAATAGCTAAAGAAATTATACCATACTTAATCTAAATAAGCCTCAAACACTTTACCTTCTAATATAATATGAACATGCTCATGTAAAGAGGTTGAAAGCGATATGCCTTTAAAATCTGCTTTTACAGGATACTTTTTATGGTTTCTGTTAACAAGTACAGCAGTTTTAAATTGTTTTAGCGGAACGTTTAAAAAATGTTTGACGCCATAAATTAAAGTGGTACCAGAGTTTAAAACATCATCTACCAAGATTAACGATTTATTTTCATACTCACTTGAAGGGAGCGAGGTTTTAATGTCTTCTAAAGGATTTTTTTTATTGATGCTTACTTTGCAAAGTATTGGATTGATATCAGAAATTTTTTGAAGCGCAGTTTTTAATTTTTTCGCAAAAATGAATCCGTTTTTATCAATGCCAGCTAAAATAATTTCTGTTTCATTTACATTGTTTTCGTATATCTGAAAAGCAATACGTCTAATCTTATTATTAATTTGATTGTGCGTTAGAATAATGTTTTTTTCAACGGTCATAATTACTTTTATTAAATTAAAGCATAAAATTACTCAATTTTATCTGGGTATTTTACTTTTTTAATGGATAGGTTGAGCATCAATGCGGTCTTTTTTTATTAAATTTCAGTATCCGATGGATCATCAATATAATCATCTATATCTCGTCTATCTTTTTTTGTAGGTCTACCAGCACCTTTCTTTCTGTAATAGTCTTTTGAATATTTTAAAAATTCTTGAGCTTCAAATTGTTCTTTAGGTGTTTTATCGGTTCTGTAAATATCTACTAGCTTAGCACCAACTCTGCTTTCAGGAATGTCGTTAACAATCAGTTTATAGTTAATTTGATCTTTTCTTAAATCAATTTGGTCTTGAGGATAAATGTCTCTGCTGGGTTTAACAATTTCGTTATTAACTCTTACATGTCCTTTTTTACAGGCAGTTGTTGCAAGTGTTCTTGTTTTATAATACCTAGTACACCATAAATACTTATCTATTCGCATATTTTTAATGTGAAAACTACGTTAATGTTGTTATGCAAAATTATATTTAAATTGTATCTTGCGACCTCAAAAATAAGCAATAATGAGAATAAGAAAAGTCACTTTATATATTTTATGTTTAACTTTTGGTTTTTTATCTTGTAAAAAAGATAACAATACTACAGAAGTAACACCACCAAGAGATAGAGGCGAACAGCAAATTATTGATAATGATTCTATAGTAGGATATTTAGAAACCCATTATTATAATTCTGGTGACTTTGTTTCAAATCCAGACCCAAGTATTGATGATTTAGTAATAACAGAGCTTTCTGATGGCGAAACTGTTCCAGATGGAAGTACGTTGCTTATGGATGCCGTTGAAAAAAAGAGCGTTGTATATGCAGAAACAGATTATGATTTTTATATTCTTAAATTAAATCAAGGAGGCGGAGATTCTCCAACATTTGCGGACGATATACGAGTACTTTATGAAGGATTTACTCTTGATGACAATGTATTTGATAGTAATACCATTATTCCATATTATGCTGATTTAATTACGCAAGTAGTTGTTGAGGGATGGAGAAGAGTTTTTCCAGAATTTAATACAGCAGAATCATTTGTTGAAAATGAAGATGGAACACTGGATTATATGAACAAAGGATTGGGAGTTATGTTTTTGCCTTCTGGATTAGCCTATTTTTCTAGTCCAGGACCTAGTTTTCCTGCATATTCGCCTTTAATATTTAAGTTTGAATTATTACAAATGTATCAAAACGATCATGATGGTGATGGCATTCCTTCTTATTTGGAAGATTTGAATGGCGATGGAGAATTTACCTTAGATGACGACACAGATGGAGATAACATTCCTAATTATGCTGATAATAATGATGATGGAGATGGTGTTTTAACAAAAGATGAAATCATTATTAAAACATATACTAAAGGAACGGTAGATGAAATAAAGAATATGCCATTAGAGTCAAATCAAGTGCTTCTTAATAAAATAGTGAAAGAGCAAGATGGCACTTATACAGGAACAGTTATAACGTTTACTGATACAGATGGAGATGGTACTCCAGATTATTTAGATGCCACCAATTAGAAGAATTATTATAGTATAAAACAAAAAACCTCGCTAAGCGAGGTTTTTGTTTTTATTGAAAATTAAGACTTGTTTTAAAGCATGAGTGATAAACTTAAAATAAGCTGATCTGGCCTGGTGTCTAGCCTACTAGTACCAATACCATTGTTACTTATAAATGTTGCTTCATTATCGCTAAAACCACGTTCGTAGCGTAAATCAATACCTACTTTATTTAAGCTTAAACCAATACCAAAATTAAGTCCAACCGAAAAATCATTCTTAACATCATTAATGGCAATACCATCAAATTCTGTGTCTAATATATATTGAAAAGAAGGGCCAGCAAATACATTAATAGGACCAAGAACTTTTAAGCCTACCAATAAAGGAGCATCAAGTTTTTGCATTTTAAAGTCATCACTATCATAGTCACTTTTAGTACTTGTATAGACTAGTTCGGGTCTAAAATAGAGTTGATTCCCTATTTTCCCAAATACACCTAGGTGATATCCTATGTTTCTGTCAGGATGCTTTGCGTTTGAGCTAATAGACTCAAAATAAGTTCCATTTGAATTGTAATTTAATCCAGCTTTAATACCGAAGCCATTTCCAGTTTGAGCAAAAGTAGATGCAGATACAAATACAAAAAATAATGCGAGTAAAAATATTTTTTTGCTCGCATTGAATTCACTTTTTAAATTTTTCATAATATTCGTTTTTAGATTTTGAGTTACTTAATCAAAAACGTTGCCAAACAAATATTATTTTCTTTTAATAACGTTTTTTGCTTTTAAAACTATAGCAGCACTATTCAATTCATATTTATCCATAAGTTGAGCTGGTGTTCCAGATTCTCCAAATGTATCGTTGGTTCCAACAAATTCTTGTGGTGTTGGATTGTTTAAAGATAAAACTCTAGCCACACTTTCTCCTAGGCCTCCTAAAACATTATGCTCTTCTGCAGTAACAATACATCCTGTTTTTGCAACAGATTCTAAAATAGCGGCTTCATCCAAAGGTTTTATGGTATGAATATTTATAACTTCAGCAGAGATCCCTTTTTCAAATAAGACTTTTGATGCTTCTAAAGCTTCCCAAACTAAATGGCCGGTAGCCACAATAGTAACATCGGTTCCTTCTGTTAATTTAATAGCTTTGCCTATTTCAAAGGTTTGGTCTGCTGGTGTAAAAATTGGTACGGAAGGTCTTCCAAAACGCAAATAAACAGGCCCCTCATAATCAGCAATGGCTATAGTTGCTGCTTTTGTTTGGTTATAATCACAAGGATTTATAACAGCCATGCCAGGAAGCATTTTCATTAACCCAATATCTTCTAATATCTGGTGAGTTGCACCATCTTCTCCTAGTGTTAATCCAGCATGTGATGCACATATTTTCACATTTTTACCAGAATAAGCTATAGATTGACGTATTTGGTCGTAAACACGACCTGTAGAAAAGTTAGCAAAGGTACCTGTGAAAGGAATTTTTCCACCAATGGTTAAACCAGCTGCAATGCCCATCATATTAGCTTCTGCAATTCCTATTTGGAAAAAACGATCTGGATTTTCTTTAATAAACTCACCCATTTTTAGGGATGGTGTTAAATCGGCACAAAGTGCGACAACATTTGGGTTGGTTCTTCCTAATTCAGCTAAACCAGCTCCAAAACCACTTCTTGTATCTTTCTTTTCTGTATATGTATATGTTTTCATTTTCTTTTTTGATTGGGAATTAATAATCTCCTAAAGTTTCAGGATTTTGTGCTAATCCAATAGCCAATTGCTCATCATTTGGAGCTTTACCATGCCACTCATGTGTGTACATCATAAAATCAACCCCGTTGCCCATCACTGTTTTTAGCAAAACACAAACTGGTTTGCCTTGTCCGGTTTGAGATTTAGCCTCTGCCATTCCTTTTAAAATAGCATCAATATTATTTCCTTCTTCAATTTCAACAACAATCCACCCAAAAGCTTCAAATTTAGCTTTAATGCTTCCCATTGGCAATACATGGTCAGTTGACCCATCAATTTGTTGCCCGTTTAAATCTACTGTAGAAATAAGGTTATCTACTTTTTTAGCAGAAGCATACATAATGGCTTCCCAATTTTGTCCTTCTTGTAATTCGCCATCACCATGAAGTGTGTAAACTAAATGGTTATCACCATTCATTTTTTTAGCTTGCGCAGCTCCTAAAGCAACCGACATGCCTTGTCCTAAAGAACCAGAAGCTATCCTTACGCCAGGTAACCCTTCATGGGTTGTAGGGTGACCTTGTAAACGAGAATCTATTAATCTGAATGTACTTAATTCTTCTACAGGAAAATAACCTGCTCTAGCTAATACACTATAAAAAACAGGAGAAATATGCCCGTTTGATAAAAAGAAAAGATCTTCTCCAATACCATCCATATCAAAGCCTTCTTTTCTGTCCATAATATTATTGTATAAGGTTACTAGAAATTCGGTGCAACCTAATGAACCTCCAGGGTGACCAGAATTTACTTTGTGAACCATTCTCAAGATGTCTCTTCTAACTTGAGTGGTTAAATCTTTTAATTGTTGTGTGTTTAGCATGTCTTAAAGGTTTGTTTTAAACGCGACAAAAATAAGTTATTATGGTAGTTTTACAAACTTATATAGTTCTATTTTAATACTTGGTATTGTTTGTGTTAACAAGTTTGAGTTTTGTTAATAACAATCAAGGTAATTATCTTTACTTCTAAATTTTTTTAGAATAATTTGAATGAGTAATCCAACATATTAATAGGATAAAATTAAATTAAAATTAAAAAAATATGTAGGTTTGCCGACTGATGATTTTTTGAATATGAAATTTGAATTAAAAGCCAAGGATTTACAAAGTAAGGCTAGAGCAGGGGTAGTAACTACAGATCATGGTGTTATTGAAACCCCAATTTTTATGCCTGTTGGTACTGTGGCATCTGTAAAAGGGGTACATCAACGAGAACTTAAAAATGATATTAACCCAGATATTATTCTTGGTAATACCTATCATTTATATCTTCGTCCTCAAACGGACACGTTAGAAAAGGCAGGAGGCCTTCATAAATTCATGAATTGGGATCGGAATATTTTAACCGATTCAGGAGGCTATCAAGTATATTCGTTGTCTGCTAACAGAAAAATTAAGGAGGAAGGCGTTAAATTTAAATCACATATAGATGGAAGTTATCACACGTTTACTCCAGAAAATGTGATGGAAATTCAACGTAGCATAGGGGCTGATATTATCATGGCTTTTGATGAGTGTACACCTTATCCCTGCGATTATCATTATGCAAAAAGATCTATGCACATGACTCATAGATGGTTAGATAGATGCATCAATCACTTAGAGAAAACTCCTTTAAAATATGGGTATAATCAAGCATTTTTTCCGATAGTTCAAGGAAGTACTTATAAAGATTTACGTATCCAATCTGCCGAATATATAGCCAATGCTGGTGCAGAAGGAAATGCTATTGGAGGGCTGTCGGTAGGAGAACC
The DNA here is from genome assembly GCA_050300615.1 of Flavobacteriaceae bacterium. Lineage (GTDB taxonomy): Bacteria > Bacteroidota > Bacteroidia > Flavobacteriales > Flavobacteriaceae > Yeosuana. Next base: position 9,436 of record JBNKYB010000014.1, read on the forward strand.
AGCAGAAGAAATGTACGCCATGACAGAAGTTGTTTGTGGTATTTTGCCAGAAAATAAACCTAGATATTTAATGGGGGTTGGAACTCCAATAAATATTTTAGAAAATATAGCGTTAGGTATAGACATGTTTGATTGTGTAATGCCAACTAGAAATGCTAGAAACGGAATGCTTTTCACTGCTCATGGAACGATGAATATTAAAAACTTAAAGTGGAAAGATGATTTTTCTCCCGTTGATGAAATGGGAATAACATTTGTTGATACAGACTATACCAAAGCATATTTAAGACATCTGTTTTCTGTTAATGAGTTGTTAGGAATGCAAATAGCAACCATTCATAATTTAGGTTTTTATTTATGGTTGGTTCGCGAAGCAAGAAAACATATATTAGCAGGAGATTTCCATCAATGGAAAAACAAAATGGTAAATCAAATGAATAAACGTTTATAGGTTGAAAATATTAGATTGGTACATATTAAAACGTTATCTATTTACATTTTTCATGATGTTATTACTGTTCATTCCTATTGGAATAACAGTAAATCTTGCTGAAAAAATTGGCAAATTATTAGATAATGAAGTTCCATTCAAAGAGATAGTCATTTACTATTTAGATTTTACAGTATACTTTGCCTATTTATTGTTTCCCCTGTTTTTATTTTTATCTGTTATATGGTTCACTTCCAAATTAGCTAATAATACAGAAGTTATAGCTTTTTTAAGTTCAGGAGTATCATTTACAAGATTTTTAAGACCCTATTTACTAGGAGCAACTGTTATTGCAGGATTAGCATTGTTTTTAGGAATGTATTTAGCTCCAATAGCCAGTAAAGGGTTTAATGAGTTTGATTACAAATACTTGCATCCTTATAGAAAAACCACAGAAGATAGCGATGTGTTTAGACAAATAAATGACAATGAGTTTATTTATGTAAGTAGTTTTAACGCAAAAAACAAAATGGGCACTAATTTTACATTAGAACATATTGAAAACAATAAATTAAAGTATAAAATTAGCGCTAAAAGTATTAAATATATTGAAAAAGATACAACATATAAGTTAACAGACTACGTTAAAAGAACCATAGGTGTTAATAATGATATCATAGATATTGAAAAACAAAAAGACACATTATTTTCTTTTGATGTAGAAGATTTAACACCTGTTATTTATATAGCCGAAATATTGCCGTATAATGAATTGACAAAGTTTATTAAAAAAGAAAAAGAAAGAGGTTCTTCAAATATTGGCCGTTATCAATTAGTACTTTTTAGAAAATGGAGTCTTCCAGTTTCTGTTTTTATTTTAACCATTATAGCCGTGGCAGTATCTTCTATAAAAAGGCGAGGAGGAATGGGCGTTAATCTTGCGGTAGGTATCTGTATAGCCATGATTTTTGTCTTTTTTGATAAAATTTTCGGCGTTATGGCAGAGCAATCTAATTTCCCACCTCTAATAGCGGTCTGGTTTCCTAATGTAATTTTTGGTATTTTAGCTATTTACCTGTTACAAAATGCAAAACGCTAAGCTAAAAAATTACCTGCATCTTCATTTTTTGGTTTTTATAGCTGGTTTTACTGCTATTTTAGGCGAATTAATTTCTGTTACTGCAATTCCTTTAGTTTGGTTTCGTATGGCGATGGCCTCTATACTAATGTTTGCTTTTATAAAAATAACCAAGGTTAATATAAAAGTATCACCAAAATTGGCGTTCAAGTTTTTTATTGCAGGATGCATCATTGCACTTCACTGGATTACATTTTTTGGAGCTATAGATGCAGCAAACATATCAATTGCGTTAGCTATGTTTTCAACGGGAGCTTTTTTTGCATCAATTATAGAACCCATAATCTTTAAGCGTAAAATTATTTGGTATGAAATTGTATTTGGAATATTTGTAGTTATAGGCATTTTTATGATTACAAAAAGTGAAATAGAATATCTTACAGGTATAGTTTTAGGTATAACATCGGCCTTTTTATCGTCTTTATTTGCTGTACTAAATGGTAAATTTTTGCAAAAGGCTTCAGCAACAACAATCTCTTTTTATGAATTTATAAGCGGTGTTATTTTTATTTCTTTATTTATAATGTTGTTTACAGATGGCTTCTCTTTAGAGTTTTTTAAATTAAGTATTTCAGATTTTAAGTACTTATTTATTTTAGCTTCTATATGTACAGCTTATGCGTTTATTGCCTCTGTTCATGTTATGAAACTCATAAGCCCTTATACAGTTGTATTAACGTATAATTTAGAACCTGTTTATGGTATTTTAATTGCCATTATTTTGTTTCCTGAAAAAGAAAGAATGAGTATAACATTTTATTATGGAGCAGCTATGATACTTACAACTGTCATGCTTAACGGGATATTAAAAAACAAGAGAATCTTAAAAAGAAAGTATTCTTAGGGCGTATCATCATTAAAGTTTTTATATTTGTAAGCTAACTAAAAAACCAAACATCCTTTTAAAACTGTAAATTCTTATGGAATATTTAGAATTTGAACTTCCTATAAAAGATCTTGAAGATCAATTACAAAAATGTAGATTAATTGGTGAAGAAAGTGAAGTAGATGTTACTGAAACCTGTTCACAGATAGAAAACAAGCTAAAACAAGCTAAAACTGATATTTATAAAAATTTAACACCATGGCAACGTGTCCAACTATCACGTCATCCTAACAGACCATATACTTTAGACCATATTAATGCTATTTGTGGAGATACGTTTTTAGAACTCCACGGAGATAGAAGTGTAAAAGATGATAAAGCTATGATAGGTGGTTTAGGTAAAATTGGAGACCAAAGTTATATGTTTATAGGTCAGCAAAAAGGCTATAATACTAAAACAAGGCAATATCGAAATTTTGGTATGGCTAATCCAGAAGGATACAGAAAGGCGTTACGATTAATGAAATCTGCTGAAAAATTCGGTATCCCTGTTGTAACCTTAATCGATACCCCAGGTGCTTACCCAGGTTTAGAAGCAGAAGAACGTGGACAGGGTGAGGCCATTGCAAGAAACATTTTAGAAATGACACGCTTAAAAGTACCTATTATCACGGTTATCATTGGAGAAGGGGCGTCAGGTGGTGCATTAGGTATTGGAGTAGGAGATAGGGTTTTAATGCTAGAAAACACATGGTACTCGGTTATTTCTCCAGAATCGTGCTCATCTATATTATGGCGCAGTTGGGAATATAAGGAGCAAGCTGCTGAAGCTTTGAAGCTTACGGCAAAAGATATGAAGAAATTGAAGATAATTGACGAGATTCTTAAGGAGCCACTTGGAGGAGCTCACAGAGATAAAGAACAAACATATAACATTGTTAGTAATGCTATTACGAAATCTTATGAAGCTCTTAAAAACTTATCACCAAAAGAAATGATAGAAAGTAGAATGAATAAATATTTAGAAATGGGTGTCTTTAAATGATAATCCTTTTAAAACCATAGCATAGTAAAATCTGGAGTTAATTACTTCAGATTTTTTTTATGGTTGTTGACAATATTTTTAAGTTATTAACAGTTAGATTGTTAATCAACGGTTCATAATCCAATATCATTTTTTCTTTAAAACTACCCTCATTTTAGTTACTTTCGTAGTTATGGAACAGCCTAAACAAATCAAAGGATATAAAGTTGATAGAAGTACCTTAATCAGTCTTGAAAAAGGTAAAATACCACCTCAAGCTATTGATTTAGAGGAAGTTGTTCTTGGGGCAATGATGATTGATAAAAAGGGTGTTGATGAAGTTATTGATATTTTAAGTCCTGATGCATTTTATAAAGAAGCCCATCAGCATATTTTTGAGGCCATTTTTCAATTGTTTGAAAACAGCGAACCAGTTGACTTATTAACCGTTTCTACACAGTTAAAGAAAAATTCAAAATTAGAACTTGCCGGAGGCGATTTTTATCTTATTTCTTTAACACAAAAAGTATCATCTTCAGCACATATTGAGTTTCATGCTCGTATTATTTTACAGAAATTTATTCAACGTAGTTTGATTAAAATTTCAAGTGAAATTATTGAAGATTCTTATGATGAAACTAAAGATGTTTTTGATTTATTAGACAAAGCAGAAGCTAAATTATACGAAGTTACCCAAGGAAATATTAAAAAATCTAGTGAAACAGCTCAAGATTTAGTTATTCAGGCTAAAAAGAAAATTGAAGAAATTTCAAATAAAGAAGGCTTAAGTGGTATTCCAACCGGGTTTAATAAATTAGACAAGCTAACATCTGGTTGGCAACCGTCTGATTTAATTATTGTAGCTGCACGTCCAGGGATGGGTAAAACAGCACTAACCTTGTCGATGGCAAGAAATATAGCGGTCGATCAAAACATTCCGGTAGCTTTTTTCTCTTTAGAGATGGCATCGGTTCAATTAATAACCCGTTTAATTTCAAGCGAAACAGGCTTGTCTTCTGAAAAATTGAGAACAGGAAAACTTGAAAAACACGAATGGGAACAGCTAAACGTAAAAGTTAAAGGTTTAGAAAAAGCACCATTGTTTATTGACGATACACCATCGCTTTCTATTTTTGATTTACGTGCTAAAGCCAGACGTTTATCATCACAACATGGTATAAAATTAATCATGATTGATTACTTACAGTTAATGACTGGCGGAAATTCTCATGGAGGAAATCGAGAGCAAGAAATTTCGATGATTTCCAGAAACCTAAAAGCTTTAGCTAAAGAACTTAATGTACCAGTTATAGCATTATCTCAGTTATCTCGTGCTGTTGAAACTCGTGGAGGAAGTAAAAGACCATTGCTATCAGATTTACGTGAATCTGGAGCCATTGAGCAAGATGCCGATATTGTATCGTTTATTTATCGACCAGAATATTATAAAATTGATGAATGGGATGACGACGAGCGTTCTCCTACAGAAGGTCAAGCAGAATTTATTGTGGCTAAACACCGTAATGGGGGGCTGGAAAATATCCGTTTAAAATTTATTGGACATTTAGGTAAGTTTGATAATTTAGATGATTTTGATTCACCTTTTGAGTTCCACAGTAAAATGAATGCTGCTGCTAATGATGATACCTTTAAAGCAGACAACTTTAAAGCAAGTCCAGATCAAGCCTTTGGAAGTTCATTTAATGGGGATGATGATAATGATGTACCATTTTAACACATAATTTTTCCTTAAAGTAATTTAATGCAACATATTTTTTGAGTACCTTTCAATCTATGAAAAAGACGCTTGTATTTGTAATTATTTTATTTCTTTCAGTTAAAACCTACGCTTCCTATATTCTTATTCCAATGGATGCAGATAGTCAAGCAAATCATTTAAAAGCCTACGGAATTACCTATTGGGTTCTTGAAAAGCAGTTGAAAGTAAAATGGTTACTAAATTATAGGGGAGGAGCATTTTTACTGCCTGATTTGAAGGATATTGAAATGGAATGCCAAATAAGAGGCGTGTCTTTTGAAGTGATATCCGATTCTAAAACAGACCAGATTTTACAAGAAATCAGCAGTCCTAGTCAAAATATGGAAGCTGTTGTTTTAGAAAAAGCACCAAAAATAGCTGTGTATTCGCCTTATGGAAAAAAACCATGGGACGATGCCGTAACCATGATTTTAACCTATGCAGAGATTCCATATGAAACCATTTATGATGAAGAAGTTTTAAATGATGCCTTATTAATGTATGATTGGTTGCATTTACATCATGAAGATTTTACAGGACAATATGGAAAGTTTTATGGTGCTTACAAAACGGCGTCTTGGTACATTGAAGAGAAGAAGGAAGCTGAAGCTTTGGCAAATAAGTTAGGATATAATAAAGTATCTGAAGAAAAATTAGCTGTAGCTTTAAAAATAAGAGATTACGTTATTGGAGGTGGTTTTATGTTTGCTATGTGTAGTGCTACGGATAGCTTTGATATTGCCTTATCGGCCGAAGGGGTTGATATTTGCGAACCGATGTTTGATGGTGATGCAAGCGATCCTAATTACCAAAGTAAAATAGATTATAGTAAAACATTTGCATTTACCAATTTTACATTAGAACGCGACCCGAATGTTTACGAGTTTTCATCTATAGACATGACTCAAAAACGGATGATTTCAAGAACAGTAGATTACTTTTCGTTGATGGATTTTTCAGCAAAATGGGATCCTATTCCAACTATGTTATGCCAAAATCATACAGCTTTAATAAAGGGCTTTATGGGACAAACAACATCTTTTACTAGAGATGAAATAAAATCTAATGTGCTGGTTCTAGGAGAGAATAAATCTAACGGAGAGGCTAAATATATTCATGGTATAAAGGGTAAAGGCTTTTTTACCTTTTATGGTGGTCACGATCCAGAAGATTATAGACATAGGGTAGGGGATGCTAAAACAGAACTGGATTTACACCCTAATTCTCCAGGATATCGTTTAATTTTAAATAATGTGTTATTTCCTGCTGCAAGAAAAAAGAAACAAAAGACGTAATGCGGCGCTACTTACTATTTATTGTTTTTTTAATTTCAAATTTTACAATTGCGCAATCCGATAATTTGTATCAGGAATCTGTCCGTTTGTTGAATAGAAATAGATTGGACTCGGCTAGATTATTTTTAAATAGAGCTATGAAAAGTAATAAAGATTATAGTGCAAAATACGATATTACATATTCAAAATTATTAAAAAAAACAGGAAAAACAGATAGTAGTTTCTACTATTTAGACATAGCGGAAAAAAAAATTTTAAAAACTAAGATTACTGATAGTATACTTTTGATATATGCTTTAAAAATGGAAATGACTAGGCATACTCATTCCAAAAATTTAAACCATAAGATTTTAAGTAATGCTGAACTATTTATAAAAAAAAATAAGATTAAAAATTTAGATATTCTTGCTTATTATTTAAATAGAAAAATATCTTGTTTTAACGAATTTAATGGTGGAAATAAAGACACAATTCAATTTATATTTGATACAGTGGATGAAATTTTAAAGTTGGAACCAAAATTAAAAAACAAAGAAGTTATAGCATATACCTTAAATGAAATTGCTCAAGTTTACGAGTATAGAATTGATGATAAATTAGGTTTAGAATATTATAATAAAGCAAATCAATATTCAAAAGAGAACAATCTAATTTCACCTTTTATTGATAATAGTATAAATTTTGCAAGATACTATCAAACAAAAGAAAATGATAAAAACACAGCAATTAAAATCCTTCAAGAAGCTGAAAAAGCTATTGAATTAAATAGCGATGTTTACCAGGCTTATAGACTTTATGATTTTTTAACTTTATTATTTGCAATGAATAACGATTTTAAAAGTGCTTATTCATATCAAAAAAAAGCTAATGAAAAGCAACTTGAGTTTGAGCGATTTAAAGCAAATCTTTATATAAAAGATTTAGAGTTAAAAAATTTAGATGAACAAAATAAAAGTGAACTAAAACTAAAAAATAAAGAATTAGAAAATGCTGAAAACAATCAAAAACTCTTTCTGCTTGTTGTATTATTAGTAGTTATTGGATTAATAGTTTTAATTTTTTACAATAGAAAAATCAATTTTAAAAATAGAAAACTTGATAAGCTTTCTAGTAAAAATAAATTTTTACTAAGTGAAGCCAATCATAGAATTAATAATAATTTACAACTCATTATTATTTTAATTTCAGAAGAATTAAAAAAGAAAGAGGATATAAACTCACAAAATCTTACAAAAATTTTGTCAAAAGTAGAATCCATTTCAACGTTACATAGACATTTGTACAAATCTAAAAACAAAAGAAAGATTAGTATTGCAGACTATTTAAATGAAATTCAATCAAATTTTATTGAGTTATTTATAGAAAATAATATTAAGATTGATTTTAAAGTTGAATCACAACAAATAGATACTGATCTTGCAATGTATTTTGGTATAATGATTACAGAATTATTTATAAATTCAATTAAGCACGCTTTTGAAGAAAGGCAAGAACTTAAAAGAATAAAATTTAATTTAAATTGCCTCGAAAATCAACTATGTTTTTCCTATTCAGATAACGGTAGAAATAGTATAGGAAAGACATTATACCCCAAACTGGTTATAAAAATGTGTCGACAGATAAAAGTAAATTATACTATTAATACAACAAAAGGGTTTTCTTTCTCATTTAATAAACCTATTTAATAATGGATTTGTCTAAAAAAATTTTAATTGTTGAAGATGAAATTTTAATTTCCGATTATATTTTCGATATGTTGACAGAAACAGGCTTTTCACAAATTGAAATTGCAAACGACAGTGAAGAAGCAACAAATAAAATGAATGTATTTAATCCAGAAATTATATTAATGGATATTAATGTAGATGGAAAAGATAAAGGAATAAAACTGGCAGAAAATAAAAATACAGAAGCACAAATTATTTATGTTACTGCTCAGCAAGATTCTGAAACAATAAAGAAAGCAATTACAACAGCTCCAATTTCGTATTTAACAAAACCAATAAAAAAGATTGATTTATTGGCTGCAATACATTTAGCAACAGAAAAAATAAAGACTAATTTTATAATGATAAAAGATGGTTTTGAAGAAATTAAAATTTTATATGATGATATTCTTTATATAAAAAGCGATGGGAATTACATAGACTTACATACTCATTTAAAAACATATTCTTTAAGACGATCATTAGAAAGTTTAAACAAGCTATTAGATCAAAATAAGTTTTGTAAAATACATCGTTCTGTATTAATAAATTCAACTAAAATTGAAAAGAAAACAGCATCTAGTGTTTTTATAAATAATGAAGAATTAAAAATTTCCAGAAGCTATAAAAATAATATTAATGGTCATTCACATACAAAAAATGGTCACTCATAACATTTTAATTATCTGTGTTAAGTAGATAAATACTTTTGTTTCATAAACTATTATTTTAATTATGAAACAAAAGTATTTTTATTCAATTTTATTACTTTTTATAAGTTTTTTTGGCTTTAGCCAAACCTTAGATCAAGAAAATGCGCCTTTAAGTATTGGCGGAGGTTCGTTTAATGTTTCATCTACTCAAGATGTTGGACAATCCTTTACCGCTGGTATGACTGGAAATTTATCACAAATCAATATTAGAGTTGGAAACTGGGGAGCATATTTTGTTGCTGGAGATTTTCAATTGAGAATTATTGATGGGAATGGATATGGTGGAACTGTTTTAAACTCCACTACATTTTCAATAACTACAGCTCCCGCAACAAACAATTATGATGAATTAGAAATTGTGTTGTCTTCTACAGTTCCAATAACAAGTGGAAGTATGTATACAATTGATGTAAAAGGCTTAACAGGAAAAGTTAACATACATGGTACTGGTGGAGGTGGTCCCGATTATACAGACGGGCTTTTCTATTCCGACGGATCACCATTTAATTATTATAGTTTATGGTTTAAAACATTTGTAAATGTACCTAAACCTGCAACCCATTTAAATTTTGATGGTGTAGATGATTATGTAACAATTTCAAATGAAAGTGCTTTTGATTTTACCAATCAAATGACGGTAGAGTTTTGGATGAATTCAAACACACTGTCAGATCAATGGGATGCATTAATTGCAAAAGGAGATGATAGTTGGAGGGTAGCATTAACATCAACAGGAACTATTGCATTTACTGGTTCTGGAGCATTTACAGATTTTTATTCAACAACTTCTGTTACAGATGGAAATTGGCATCATGTAGCTGTTTCTTATGATGGAGCTTTTGCTAAAATATATATTGACGGTTCTTTAGAAAGCCAATTAGCAGGAACTTCAAATATTAACAATTCTAGCTATAATGTTTCTCTAGGTGAAAATCTTCAAATGCTAGGAAGAGTCTACACTGGTAATATGGATGAAGTTCGTATTTGGAACACTGCTAGAACAATTGATCAAATAAACGCTTCAAAGAATTGTGAATTACAAGGAAATGAAATGGGTTTAGTAGCGTATTATCAGTTTAATCAAGGTGTTGATCAAGCAAATAATTCAGGAGTTACTACTTTAACAGATGCTACAACAAATGCAAACAACGGAACATTGTCCAATTTTGCTTTAAATGGAGCAACTTCAAATTGGTTGGCAGGTTCGCCAGTAACAACAGGTTCAACAATTCCTTCTATACCATCAGCAACAACATCAGTTGTTTACAACCAAGGCGATACCGCCTCAACGTTAACTGCAACCGCAGGAGCAAACGGAACAGGTTTAAACTGGTATGATACTGCTGGTACACTTTTATCTGGTGCACCTACACCAAGCACAGTAAACCCAGGTAGCACATCGTATTGGGTAAGCAGCACAAATGCAAATGGTTGTGAAAGCGATAGAGTAGAAATTGTAGTTACAGTAAATGTTGCTACTACTGCCGCACCTACAACCACTTGGACAACACAAGTTTATACTGGCGATAATAAAACCATTGCCAATATACAAGTAACAGGTAGTAATATCATTTGGTACGATTCTCCAACTGGAGGTTCTGTTTTACCAGCTGCTACTACTCCTTTACTTGATGGAGGAACCGCTTATGCTTCACAAACTGTTGGAGGCGTTGAAAGTATTGACAGATTAGCGGTAACCGTTAAACGAATTTCAGACGATATACAAACACTACCTCCTGCAAGTACAGTTGCTAATTTAGTTACAACATCAAGTACAGGAGCTACAGCCCAATGGTTTGCAAATAATACAGGAGGAACTGCTTTACCTGATACCGATGTATTAACCAACGGTGTTTATTATGTAGAGCAACAAACAGTTGCTGGTGTTGAAACATTAGGTAGTGGGTTTAGTTTGGCTCATGGGGTAGCTATTCAACCTGACGGTAGAATTGTGGTGGCTGATTTTGGCAATAATGTTATAAAACGTATGAATGCTGATGGCACTAATATTGAAGTTTTAGGAAGTGGATTTAATTCCCCTTATGGAGTAGCCATACAAGCCGATGGTAAAATTGTGGTGGTTGATTATGGTAATGATGCAATAAAACGTATGGATGCAGATGGCACTAATATGGTAACTTTAGGTAGTGGATTCATTAATCCAACTGGAGTAGCTATTCAAACTGATGGTAAAATTGTGGTGGCTGATTCTGGTAATGATGCAATAAAACGTATGGATGCAAATGGAACTAATATGGTAACTTTAGGTAGTGGATTTTCTGCTCCTTATGGAGTAGCCATACAAGCTGATGGTAAAATTGTGGTGGCTGACTCGGGTAATAGTGCAATAAAACGAATGAATGCAGATGGCACTAATATGGTAACTTTAGGCAGTGGATTTTATATGCTTTATGGAGTAGCTATTCAAACTGATGGTAAAATTGTGGTTGCCGATGCTTTTATTTTTGAAATTAAAAGAATTACAGAAGCTTCAACAAGTAACCGTGTTTCTGTAACTGTAGCAATTTCTAGTCCTGCCGCACCTACAACCACTTGGACAACACAAGTTTATACAGGAGATGATAAAATCATTGACGATATACAAGTAATAGGTAGTAATATCATTTGGTACGATTCTCCAACTGGAGGTTCTGTTTTATCAGCTGCTACTACTTTATTAGTTGATCAAACCATTTATTATGCTTCACAAACTGTTGGAGGCGTTGAAAGTACTGACAGATTAGCGGTAACCGTTAAACGAATTTCAGACAATACACAAACACTACCTCCTGCAAGTACAGTTGCTAATTTAGTTTCAACACCAAGTACAGGAGCTACAGCACAATGGTTTGCAAATAATACAGGAGGAACTGCTTTACCAGGCACAGATGTGTTAACTAACGGTGTTTATTATGTGGAACAAGTCTCACAATCAGCAACTGTTTCAACTTTTGTAGGTACTATTCAGGGTAATCAAGATGGAGATGCATCTACAGCACAATTTTATGACCCTAATGATGTTGTTTTTGATACTTCAGGAAACATGTTCGTAGCCGATTATCATAATCATAGAATTCGAAAAGTAACACCATCTGGTGTAGTATCAACATTTGCAGGAAGTACAATGGGTTATGCAGACGGAAATGGAACTTCGGCACAATTTAGATTTCCAACAAAACTTGCATTTGATTTATCAGGAAATTTACTAGTTTGTGATGCACAAAATTATAAGGTAAGAAAAATATCACCTTCTGGAGATGTTACTACTCTTGCTGGAAGTACTAATGGTTATACAGATGGGAATGGTACTGCAGCTCAATTTTCATACCTTGATGGAATAGCTGTTAATGCTATGGGTGAAATTTTCGTTTCAGATCAAAGTAATAATAGAATTCGTAAAATTGATACAGCTGGAAATGTTACTACGTTTGTAGGAGACGGTTCTTCAAATACAACTGATGGAATAGGAACAGCTGCATCTATAGCAGGGCCTGCAGGAATGGAGTTCGATACTGATGGAAATTTAATTGTAATAGAATACGATAATGGAAATTTAAGAAAAATAACACCAGCAGGAGATATTAGTACAATTGTAGGAGGGTTTAACTATCCTGAGGATATAGGTATTGATAATATGAATATGATTTATGTTGCAGATACTGATAATAGCGCTATTAAAAAAGTAGATCAGTTTGGTGTTGTAACTAATTATGCTGGTGGAACTTTGGGTGATACTGATGGAGATATTACTACAGCAGAATTTGGATATACTTCAGGTGTAACATTCCATGCTAATGAATTAGTGTTTTGTGATATGGAAAATAATAAGATTAAGAAAATTACTTCTGAAGTTAGCAATCGTGTTCCTGTAAATGTAGATGTAACTACTTTAAGTGCTTCAAACTTTGATGTGAATAGTTTTAAAGTTTACCCCAATCCTTCTACGGGTATTTTTACAATTTCAACACAAGAAAACGTAACCATAGAAGTGTACGATATAGTAGGTAAAATAGTAGTTAAAAAAGCTATAAATATAGGCGAGAATAGTATTGATATTACTAATTACGCAAATGGTATGTATTTGTTAAAAACAACCAATACATCAGGAAATATAAATACATACAAAATAATAAAACAGTAAAGTGAGTTTTTTCGAAAGTTTGGATTAAAAAATACTACTTGTAGTTATGTATCGTGTATTTTTTGCAATTGTTATTTATTGTCTAATGTAAACTCAAATTTAAAAGTCCCTTGTAAAAGGGACTTTTATTTTATAGGTTTTTTGTATAGATTTACTTTTTAAATTGAAATGGATTTATTGATATTCTTAAAGAAATTTATAATTTCTAAAAAAGCTTTGTCAAGTTTACAGCCAATCAATCAAAAGTTTTATAGGAAAAACAGCAGCTTTTAGAGGCAAAAGAAATAAAAGTAATAGTTACGTTTGAAAGAATGTAAAATGAATGACAAATCATACTCTATTCACGGAACTATAGGAAAAGGAATGTTTACTTATTATGGAGGCCGTGATTCTGAAGATTACCAGCATAGAGTAGGAGATGCAAAAACAGAGCTGGATTTACATCCTAATTCTCCGGGGTATCGTTTAATTTTAAATAATGTGTTATTTCCTGCTGCAAGAAAGAAAAAACAGAAAACATAAATTATTAGATGAATTTTTTTCAAAAAGAGCTGCAACTAAAGTCATACCCAAGAGGATTTCATTTAATAACAGATATTATAATTGAAGAAATTCCAGAAATTAAGGAAATTAACATTGGGCAATTGCAAGTATTTATTAAGCATACATCTGCAAGTTTAACGATTAATGAAAATGCAGATTACACAGTTAGAACCGATTTCGAAAGTCACTTTAATAAGATGATTCCAGAAAATGCATCCTATTATAAGCATACTTATGAAGGTTCTGATGATATGCCTGCACATATTAAGTCGTCTGTGTTAGGCTCTTCAGTACAAATACCAATAACAAACGGAAAATTAAATTTGGGAATTTGGCAAGGTATTTATTTATGCGAACATAGAAATTATGGTGGTTCTAGGCGATTAGTGGTAACTGCTTTTGGTAACTAATTGTACTTTTTAAACAAGTAAGTTATTTTTAGCTTCAATGAGTTGTTTTAAAATCGTTTCAACACCAAATTCATCATTGCTTTTGGTTTCAAAGTTTGCAATTTCTTTTACATTAGGATGGGCATTTTCCATCGCAAAACTATAAGAAGCTAGTTTTAGCATCTCAAGATCATTGTTGTAATCTCCAAATACTAAGGTTTCTTCTTTAGAGATATGATACATATTTTGAAGCATTTCAAGAGCATGCCCTTTATTAGCCAAATCATCTGAGATATCTAACCAGTTTTTTCCTGATATTTTTAGTTTATAATTAGATTCTAGTTCTTTTACAAGCGGATAAATATAGTGTTCGGAATCTTGATCATGATAGAGAGCTATTTTTATGATTTCTTCTTCAATATCGTCAATTGAATCAATAACAGTAAAGGTTGGATAATATTCTGATAATAAGTTGATATGACCGTTAGAAGCACTTTTAAAATAGGCTTTTAGTTTAGTACAAAAAACAGGATGAATATGGTGATTTGAGTCAACGATTGATTCTACCTTAGATAAATTGTCTTTTTTAATAGGTGTGGACAGCAATAGAGTGTCTTGTTTGGCAACAATACCGCCATTTTCTGCTACGACTATAATATCATCTTTAATGCTACTTAATTTGTCTACTATGCTGTAATAAGGCCTTCCACTAGCGGCAACAAATAAAATGTTATGCTTCTTTATTTCTTTAAATAACTCAAAAAACAAGATGCTAACCTCATGATTTGAATTAAGCAGTGTGCCATCCATATCGGTAGCAATTAATTTGATTTGGGATAAATCCATAGTTGATAATTTTAAGCTGCAAAAATAAGGTTTCTTCTTATATTTAATGTTTGTTGAATATTATTAATATAAAAAAAAATCCGATTCTTTCGAACCGGATTTTATTAAGCGAATAATATGTTTTACAATAGGCGAAGCGCCTTATTTTACTTTCTCTATTACAGCTTTAAAAGCCTCAGGGTTATTCATAGCTAAATCTGCTAAAACCTTACGGTTTAATTCAATATCATTAGCTTTTAATTTTCCCATAAATTGAGAATACGACATACCGTATTGTCTGGCTCCAGCGTTAATACGCGTAATCCATAATGCACGGAATGTTCTTTTTTTGTTTCTACGGTCTCTGTACGAATATTGCATCGCTTTATCAACCGCGTTTTTAGCTACTGTCCAAACGTTTTTACGTCTTCCAAAGTAGCCTTTTGCTTGTTTAAGAACCTTTTTTCTTCTGGCTCTTTTTGCTACAGAATTTACTGATCTTGGCATAATTTTTTACTTTTTTTTGTAGTAGGCGGACTTAATAAAAAGCCTCTTTTAATTGAGCCTAACTCCAGGGTTATTAATTTGTTTTAACCAGAACGATTATTTTAAACATAATTGTTCTTTAATGCTGTTAACATCATTATCGTGAACTAATCCACTGTGAGTTAACGCTAGCTTACGCTTTTTAGACTTCTTTGTTAAGATGTGACTCTTAAAAGCGTGCTTTCTTTTAATCTTACCAGTACCTGTTAACTTAAAACGTTTTTTGGCACTAGATTTTGTTTTCATTTTAGGCATCTTTTTTCTCCTAGTTTTTAATTACTTCGCTTAATTATTTTCAATTCTGAATAGTTCAGATATTTTTATTTTTTTGGAGCAATAAACATTGTCATACGTTTACCTTCTAATCTTGGCATTTGTTCAACTTTTCCAAGCTCTTCTAAATCTTGTGCAAGTCTTAACAATAGTATTTGTCCTTGCTCTTTAAAGATGATGGAACGTCCTTTAAAAAACACAAACGCTTTAAGTTTAGCTCCTTCTTTTAAAAACTTCTCAGCATGTTTCTTTTTAAATTCGTAATCATGATCGTCTGTTTGAGGACCAAAACGAATTTCTTTAATAACTACTTTTGTAGCTTTAGCTTTTATAGCTTTATCACGTTTCTTTTGTTCGTAAAGAAACTTTTTATAATCCATAACCTTACAAACAGGAGGGTCTGCATTTGGCGAAATCTCAACAAGGTCTAATCCTTGCTCGTCAGCTATTTTTAATGCATCTCTAGTTGAATAGACTCCTATTTCTACATTATCTCCAACCAAACGTACATTTGGTACAGTAATTTTAGAGTTTATTTTGTGTTTATCCTCTTGTGAAACCCTTCTATTGGGTACATTTCTTCTTCTAATTGCTATGGCGTTATCTTTTTAAATTAAACTTCTTTTTAGAACGGTTTGAGCGTTTTACTTATTTCTTCTTTTATAATTTTGGAGAATTCTTCTATGGAAATCATTCCTAAATCTTCTCCACCATGCTGACGCACAGTTATTTTGTTTTCACGTTCTTCATTCTCTCCGATAATAATCATGAATGGATGTTTTTGCATTTCGGCTTCCCGAATTTTCTTTCCAATCGTTTCATTTCTATTATCTACGAGGGCGCGAATTTCGTTATTTTCTAGCAAATTTAAAACTTTTTCGGAGTATTTTTCATATTTCTCACTAAGAGACAATATAATAGCTTGTGTTGGCATTAGCCAAAGCGGAAAATTACCACCAGTATGTTCTAGCAATAATGCTACGAAACGTTCCATACTTCCAAACGGAGCACGATGAATCATAATAGGTCTGTGTAACTCATTATCACTGCCCTTATACGTTAAATCGAAACGCTCTGGTAAGTTGTAATCTACTTGAATAGTACCTAATTGCCAACGTCTTCCTAAAGCATCTTTCACCATAAAGTCTAATTTTGGTCCGTAAAAGGCAGCTTCACCTGTTTCTATTACAAAATCTAAACCTTTATCGGTTGCAGCATTAATAATAGCTTGTTCTGCTTTTTCCCAATTTGCAACATCACCTATATATTTGTCGGGATTTTCAGGATCTCTTACAGAAACTTGAGCTGTAAAGTTTTCGAAACCTAAAGAGCCAAATACATAAAGAACCAGGTCTATAACATCTTTAAACTCTTTATCTAATTGTTCTGGCATACAGAATAAGTGTGCATCATCTTGAGTAAAGCCTCTAACACGGGTTAAACCATGCAATTCACCACTTTGTTCGTATCTATACACAGTACCAAATTCAGCGTAACGCTTTGGTAAATCTTTATAAGACCATTGGCTACTATTGTAGATCTCACAGTGATGTGGACAGTTCATAGGTTTTAATAAAAACTCTTCATCTTCTTTAGGCGTATGAATAGGTTGGAAACTATCAGCACCATATTTTGCATAGTGTCCAGAAGTTACGTACAATTCTTTCTGGCCGATATGAGGCGTTACAACCATTTCGTAACCCGCTTTCTTTTGGGCTGCTTTCAAGAAGTTTTCTAAACGCTCACGTAGGGCTGCACCTTTTGGTAACCATAGAGGTAAACCTTGACCTACTTTTTGTGAAAATGTAAAAAGTTCTAACTCTTTACCTAATTTTCTATGATCACGCTTTTTTGCTTCTTCAAGCATTTCTAAATATTCGGTAAGTTCTTTTTGCTTCGGAAATGAAATACCATAAACTCTAGTAAGTTGGGGGTTATTTTCATTACCACGCCAATAGGCACCAGCAACCGATAATATTTTTACAGCTTTTATAATGCCTGTGTTAGGAATGTGGCCACCACGACATAAGTCGGTAAACGTAGAATGATCACAAAAGGTAATGGTGCCATCCTCTAAGTTTCCAATCAACTCGGTTTTAAACTCGTTACCTTTATATAATGATAGGGCATCAGCTTTACTGGCAGAACGCATTTTAAATTCGTGTTTGCCTCTAGCTATTTCTAACATTTTATCTTCAATAGCTTTAAAATCTTTTTCAGAAATGCTGTGCTCACCAAAATCTACATCATAATAAAACCCATTTTCAATGGCAGGGCCAATGGTTAACTTAATGCCAGGGTATAATTCTTCTAAAGCCTGAGCCAACACGTGAGCAGATGAATGCCAAAAAGCTTTTTTGCCCTCGTCGTTTTTCCAGGTGTACAAAACCAAAGAGCCATCTGTGGTTAAAGGCGTAGCGGTTTCAATAGTTGTACCATTAAAATTAGCCGAAATCACATTTCTGGCAAATCCTTCGCTAATACTTTTAGCAACATCCATAGGAGTAATGTTTTTCTCAAACTCCTTTACACTTCCATCGGGCAGGGTTATATGTATCATCAATATAAGTTAAATTCAGTTTGCAAAGATAATAGTATATATATAGACATACAATATATATATAGGTATAATTTTTTCTTTTATTTAAAGAGTATTATAAAGTCATTAATTATAAGAGAGGTTCGGCTTAATTAACTTCTTCATGTGATAGTTTGTGATAGTTAGTGGTAGGCATTAGCCATTGTAGGCTTAATGTTTTTTTAAAGGTAAGTCAAATGCGGTTGAGGCTGACAGATAACATGATTCATGAACAAATTTCCGGTGAATAAGGCAT
>JBNKYB010000015.1:0-58240 GCA_050300615.1 Flavobacteriaceae bacterium
TTAAGTATCCGACCGAAATAAGAGAAAAATTATTTGAGTTCTTTCAGAACAAGTGCAGCTTAAAAGAGATTTGTCAGATGAATTTTGTTGTGGGCAAATGTTTTGCTGACGCAGCAAATGAGTTAATAAAAAAACATGGCAAACCTGATTTTATATCCTCGCATGGGCAAACTGTTTATCATTATCCGTTTGATGATAAAATTGATGGAATAAGTTTAAAGAGCACTTTGCAAATAGGTGAATCTTCTGTTATTGCGCAAGAAACAGGCTGTATAACGGTTTCAAATTTTAGGGAAGCCGATATTGCTGCAGGCGGACAAGGAGCGCCGTTAGTTCCTATTGGAGATGCATTACTGTTTTCAGAATTTGATTTTTGTTTAAATCTAGGAGGATTTGCCAACATGTCTACCAGTGTAGATAATAGACGTGTTGCTTATGATATTTGCCCTGTAAATATTGTTTTGAATTATTATGTGAGACAATTAAATCTTGATTACGATGATGAGGGAAAAATTGCGGCATCAGGGACTATAAATCAAAAATTACTAAAAGAATTAAATGATTTAGACTTTTATAAAGAACCATATCCAAAATCTTTAGGTTTAGAATGGGTGAATGAAAATGTTATTCCAATCATAGATTCGTACAAACTTGAAATAAATGATATTTTAAGAACATTTGTTGAACATGTAGCTATTCAAATTTCAAACGAGATGGGTTATAAAAATAATGCAACGGTTCTTATAACTGGTGGTGGTGTTCATAATACTTTGGTAATTAATAGGATAAAAGAACATACAGGTAACAGTATTTGTATTCCAACAAAAACAGTTATTGAATTTAAAGAAGCCTTAATTTTTGCTTTCTTAGGTGTTTTAAAACTTAGAAATGAAGTTAATTGCCTACAATCGGTTACTGGAGCTTCAAAAGATCATAGTTCTGGTAATATATTTCTTCCTTAAAAATAACAAAAAATTAATCTTTAAGATTTTTAGTTTTTTATATTTGTTACTTTAACGATTTAACATTTTTATTATGAATCAGCTTTAGCTACGCTTATTTTTAACTACAAATTTTTTAATGCAAACTAAGAAAGAATCATAATTATATAGAAATGAAAAATTTATTAAAAAAATTCGAAAATAAAGAACCCGAAATAGTATTTAATTGGAAAGACTCTAAAACAGAAGCTGAAGGATGGGTTGTTATAAACTCACTTAGAGGAGGTGCTGCTGGTGGTGGAACACGGATGAGAAAAGGACTTGACATGAATGAAGTTTTGTCCCTGGCTAAAACAATGGAAATTAAATTTACTGTTTCTGGCCCTGCTATAGGTGGTGCTAAATCTGGAATTAATTTTGATCCAAATGATCCTAGAAAGATAGAAGTATTAGAGCGTTGGTATAGTGCCGTATCACCTTTATTAAAAAGCTATTATGGCACAGGAGGAGATTTAAATGTTGATGAGATTCATGAAGTAATTCCTATTACAGAAGAAAGTGGAGTTTGGCATCCCCAAGAAGGTGTTTTTAATGGTCATTTTAAGCCAACAGAGGCAGATAAAATTAACAGAATAGGGCAATTGCGACAAGGTGTTATTAAAGTCATTGAAAATCCGCTTTATTCACCTAGTGTTTCAAGAAAATATACCATAGCAGACATGATAACGGGTTTTGGTGTTGCTGAAGCAGTTAAGCAATATTACCATATTTACGGTGGTAATATTGAAGGTAAAAAAGCCATTATACAAGGATTTGGAAATGTAGGTGCCGCCGCTGCTTTTTACCTATCACAAATGGGAGCTAAAATTGTTGGAATTATTGATGCTGTTGGTGGATTGATAAATGAAGAAGGTTTTACATTTGAAGAAATAAGAAGTTTATTTTTGGCTAAAACAGGAAATACATTGGTAAGCGATCATTTAGTTCCATTTGAAGAGATTAATAAAAGAATATGGTCACTAAATGCAGAGATATTTGCGCCTTGTGCAGCGTCAAGATTGGTAACTATTAATCAAATAGATGAGCTAATTGATAGTGGTTTAGAAGTTATTTCATGTGGTGCTAATGTTCCTTTTGCCGATAAAGAAATTTTCTTTGGACCTATAATGGAGCATACAGATAATCGGGTTAGTTTAATACCAGATTTTATATCAAATTGTGGAATGGCTCGAGTTTTTGCGTATTTTATGGAACGAAAAGTACAGATGACTGATGAAGCTATTTTTAATGATACATCAAATATAATTAGAGAAGCCTTAGAAAAGGTATATAACAAAAAACAAAGTAAAACAGCAATTAGCGAAACGGCATTTGAAATTGCTTTAGATCAACTTATTTAAATAAAATTTATGGAAGCAGCAATTATTTTGGTATTTGTAATGGGCTATTTAGCTATTACGTTGGAGCACAGTTTAAAAATAGATAAACTTATCCCAGCATTAGTTATGATGGCTATTTGTTGGGCACTCATAGCTCTAGGAATAGAGAGCTTCCCTCAGTGGTTTGATTCTGCAAATCATACGTTAATGGAAGGTTTTGCTTCTTTTACTGGAGCCGAAAAGATGGAACTTATGGAGGAAACTCTATTACATCATCTTGGTAAAACATCTGAAATATTAGTGTTTCTTTTAGGAGCCATGACTATTGTTGAGATTATCGATTATTTTGATGGATTTTCAACTATAAAGGATTTTGTTAGAACAAAAAGCAAAGTAAAAATATTGTGGGTGTTCTCTATTTTGGCGTTTTTTTTATCTGCCATTATAGATAACCTTACAGCAACAATTGTACTTATTTCCATTTTACAAAAAATAGTTAAGGACAGAAATGTACGCCTTTATTATGCCGGATTAATTATTATTGCTGCTAATGCTGGAGGTGCTTGGTCACCAATTGGAGATGTTACAACAACGATGTTGTGGATTGGTAAAAAAGTAACAACTAGTCATTTAATTGGCTATTTACTGGTGCCATCATTTTTATGTATGGCAGTCCCTTCTTTAATAGCATCTTTCTTACCGATCTTTAAAGGTGATTTGGAGATAGAAGAGATTGAAGACAAAAAGAAATCAAAATTTAGTGCTACGATGCTGTATCTTGGTTTAGGTGCTATTGTATTCGTTCCTATCTTCAAAATGATAACACACTTACCTCCATATGTAGGTATGATGTTGTCATTAGGTGTTGTAGCTACTTTTGCTGAAATTTACAGTAGTTCTAAATTTAGTATGTCAGATTTTGATTCTGGAGAGAGTGATGCTCATGCCTTACATAGCCCTGTACATCATTCATTATCAAAGATTGAATTACCAAGTATTTTATTCTTCCTAGGTATTTTAATGGCTGTTGCAGCTTTAGAGTCTTTAGGAATATTATTTGAGTTTGCGTCAACATTGCAGGAAAATATGCCTTTGCTTGGTACAGAAACTCATTATGCTTATGAAGCACATACGGTTTCAGATTTAGTAATTTTGTTGCTAGGTGTAGGCTCTGCTGTTATTGATAACGTGCCTTTGGTAGCCGCTAGTTTAGGAATGTTTTCAGAGC
The DNA here is from genome assembly GCA_050300615.1 of Flavobacteriaceae bacterium. GTDB lineage: Bacteria > Bacteroidota > Bacteroidia > Flavobacteriales > Flavobacteriaceae > Yeosuana. The sequence continues at coordinate 3,549 of JBNKYB010000015.1, forward strand.
CAATAGATAATGAGCTATGGCATTTTGTAGCTTATTCTGCTGGAACAGGTGGAAGTATGCTAATCATTGGTTCTGCTGCTGGAGTAGTTGCTATGGGAATGGAAAAAATTAATTTTTTCTGGTATCTTAAAAAGATATCTTGGATGGCATTAATAGGCTTTCTTGTAGGAGCTGCAGCATTTATGGTAACCAGAACTTTATTTTAATTATACTTTAACAATAAAAGCAACGTTATATAATCGCTAAGAAACAAAATAATATATGTTAAATACCTTATTACAAACCACCCAAGAAGGAGCAGATTTGCTTGCAAGCGGTGAACCAGTTGAAAAAACGCTTTCAATTATAGAATTAATTAGTAGTGGAGGAGTTGCAGGGCAATTAATAATAGCCATTTTATTTTTAATGCTCGTTTTAGCAACTTACATTTATTTTGAAAGATTGTTTGCTATTAAAGAAGCATCAAAAATAGATTCTAATTTCATGAATCAAATAAAAGATCATGTCAGTAATGGAAAAATTGATTCAGCTCAAATTCTTTGTGCACAAGTAAATTCACCGGTATCTAGATTAATAGGAAAAGGGATTTCTAGAATAGGAAAGCCATTAGCTGATATTAATACAGCATTAGAAAATGCAGGTAGATTAGAGATTTATGGGTTAGAAAAAAATGTAAGTATGTTGGCTACCATTTCAGGAGCAGGTCCTATGATTGGATTTCTTGGAACAGTAATTGGAATGATTTTAGCCATATTTGAATTGGCAAATGCTGGAGGTACAATACAAATGGATGTTTTGGCAAGTGGACTCTATACCGCAATGACCACGACCGTTGCAGGGTTAATAGTTGGGATTGTGGCTTTTATGGCTTATAATCATTTGGTTGTAAAAACAGATAAAGTTGTGTATCAAATGGAAGCAAACTCTCTAGAATTTCTTGATCATTTAAACGAACCATCTTAGTATGAATATTAGAGGAAGAAATAAAGTATCGCCAGAATTCAATATGTCTTCGATGACTGATATTGTATTTTTGCTGCTTATATTTTTTATGATAGCTTCTACCTTGGTTTCTACCAGTGCTATTGATATTTTATTGCCAAAAGCTAGTGGTAAAACAGAAAACAAAAAATCTGTTGCTGTTAGTATCAAGAAAGACTTAACATATTATATTAATGAAAAACGTGTAGGTGAAAGTGTTTTGGAATCAGAATTGATTGCTGCGCTTTCTTCAGAAGAAAAACCTACCGTAGTGTTACGTGCTGAGAAATCGGTACCTGTAGAAAATGTGGTCAAGGTTATGGATATTGCTAATAGAAACAAGTTTAAGGTGATTTTGGCAGTGAGACCAAATGATTAATTCATAGAAATAGATTTTATTAATTTCAAATAAAATAAATGCCTTTGGCTAAGGCTTTAGTTCTTTAAAAAATCTTTATTGATGTACTAGAAAACTAAAGAATAACACTGAATACTGGATGAAATACTTTAAGACCAAGCACGAAAGGAATTCTGCTAAATTAACAACGCTTATCATGGTTATATTGATTTTGTTGTTATTTGTTGTAGGAGCGCCTTATATGGATCCGCCTATAGAATATGGGGTGGCTGTAAATTTTGGTAGTTCAGATTTTGGAAAGGGATCAGTTCAACCATTAAAGCCTATAAAATCTGAACCGAAGAAAATTAATGAACCTTATAAACCAGAAGCTTCAAAACCAGAACCCACAAAGGCTTCTGAAGCTAAAGAGGACGTGTTAACTCAAGAAAATGAAGAAGCCATTGCCATAAAAAAGCAAAAAGAAGCTGAAGCAAAAGAGAAAGCTATTGCAGATGCAAAAGCAAAAGCCGAAGCGGAAAGAATCGCTAAAGAAAAGCGAGAGCAAGAAGAAAAAAAGAAAAAGCTGGATGCTTTAATAGGAGGTGTTAGTAAATCTGAAGGTCCTGCAACTGGAGGAGAAGGAAATGATAATATAGCTGGGGATAAAGGACAATTAGACGGAAATCCGTATGCACCTAGTTATTTTGGTTCTGGTGGAGCAGGAAGCGGCGGTGTTGGTTATGGACTGGGCGGAAGAGGAAAACCCTCTAGGAAAATATTCAAACAAGATTGTAACGAGTATGGAATGGTTGTAGTTGAAATTGAAGTTGATAGAAATGGTAGAGTAGTCAGTGCAACGCCAGGAATAAAAGGAACAACTAATAATGCACCTTGTTTATTAGAACCGGCAAAAAAGATTGCATTATCCCATAAATGGCCACCTGATCCTAAAGCACCTACAAGGCAAATTGGATTTGTGAGTGTCAATTTTGATAGTAATTAGAAATAAATGACATATCAAGATACTTTACATTGGATGTTTTCTCAACTCCCAATGTATCAACGACAGGGAAAAATGGCTTTTAAAAACGACTTATCTAATACGTTAAAGCTGGCTGAATATTTAAACTTTCCAGAAAAGCATTTTAAATCTATTCATGTGGCGGGGACCAATGGTAAAGGATCTACAAGCCATATGCTTGCTTCAATTTTAAAGGAAGCAGGTTATAAAGTAGGACTCTATACATCCCCACATTTAAAAGATTTTAGAGAACGAATTAAAATTGATGGAAAACCCGTTAGTGAGCAGTTTGTTACAAATTTCATAAAGACTAATAAAGTGTTTTTTGAAGATAATGCTTTATCGTTTTTTGAAATGACGGTAGGGATGGCATTCGATTATTTTTCAAAACAACAGGTAGATATTGCAGTTATTGAAGTTGGTTTAGGAGGACGACTCGATTCCACCAATATTATTACTCCAGAAGTTTCGGTAATTACCAATATAGGGTTAGATCATACACAGTTTTTAGGAGATACTTTGGAAAAAATAGCTTTAGAGAAAGCCGGTATTATAAAACCAAAAGTACCCGTGGTTATAGGAGAAACCCAAACAGAGACTAAAACTATTTTTAAAGATGTTGCCCAAAAGAATGCTTCAAAAATAACGTTTGCAGACCAAGAAGTTAGCAAAGTTTTTAAAAGTGATTTAAAAGGAAGCTACCAATCAAAGAATATCATAACGGTATTGCAAACAATCAAACAACTTCAACAAAAGGGATATATAATTTCTAAAAAGCAGATTCAAGAAGGCTTATTACATGTTGTTAAGAATACCGGATTAATGGGGCGTTGGCAACAAATACATTCAAACCCGAAAGTTATTTGTGATACGGCACATAATAAAGATGGTTTAGCTTATGTTATGAAACAGGTTTCAGAAGAAGATTTTGAGACATTACATGTCGTGTTTGGTGTTGTTAATGATAAAGATTTAGCATCTATTATTCATTTATTGCCCCAAAATGCAATATATTATTTTTGCAAACCTAATATACCACGTGGTTTAGATGCTCATATTTTAAAGAATAACATGAATGAATATGGTTTTAAAGGAGAGACTTATAGCTCAGTAAATGAGGCGTATAAAGGTGCCTTGAGTAAAGCAAGCTCCAATGATTTTATATTTGTAGGTGGAAGTACATTTGTTGTTGCAGAAATAATTTAATTTTTTGTATAAAAAGTTTTTGCAGATTGAAAATCTAGATTATATTTGCAGTCCAATTATGAGGGCAATTAGCTCAGTTGGTTCAGAGCACCTCGTTTACACCGAGGGGGTCGGGGGTTCGAATCCCTCATTGCCCACAAAATCCTAAAGTAATTAGCTTTAGGATTTTTTAGTTTTAGGATATTTTATTTATCTTAATGCTAAGAAAAGGGTCATTAACTCAGTTGGTTTAGAGTGTTACCTTGACAGGGTAGAAGTCACTGGTTCGAATCCAGTATGACCCACTTTTTAGAAATGTATTTATTCTTTTTTATATAATACAGATTAATCTGTTTATATGATTGTTGATAATATTAAAATTGGATATAAAGACATTTTCAAATTTTATGATAACCCTTCTCTTCAAGATTATTGAATATCATACAGCTGCATTTATTAGTTTACCCTCTTATTTCTCGTCTCATAAACAAATAATACGATATTGCAAAGCAAACAATGGTAGCGGCAAAAAGCCCTGTTAATTGAGGCCATACAACAATAAGACTTTCTCTTAATGGTAATGCAGAAGGGAGAGCTCCATACATTTGGCTCATAGAAAGAGATCCTAAACTTCTAACAGATGGTACTAATAATGTTGTTGTAGCATCAGAAAATAATTGACTTGGAACAATGCCCATAAATCCCATAATCACTCTTTTGTAGCTTTCTAATTGCAAGGGATTTGAAATATGACTTGGCATCAAAACTTTAGCAACAATATTGACTAAAATTTGATAAAAAACCGTAAAAAATAACCAAACAGCTATTGATGTTAAAGCTGAGGTTGCTGCCTGTTTAAATTTTATGGAAAATATGATGGATAAATTCAACCAAAACGATACATATAAGATGCTTAAGGCCGTAAAGGCTAAAATTCTTAAAAACTCCTCTGGACTAGGGGTTAACCCAGTAATTAAAATACCAGAGCCAACAAACAAAAGACTTAAGCTAACAAACAAAGTACTTATAGTGATAATTGCAGCTGTAAATTTTGCGTTGATTAAATAATCACGATGAATAGGTTGTGCCATAATACGCACTAAAGATCCGTTATTCATTTCTGAATTTACGGCATCAAACCCTAGACTAATTCCTAAAAGAGGCCCTAAAAAGCCAATAAAAACATGAAAAGGAGGTAAAGTATGATCGGTTACCGTAAGCAATTTCAAAAAAGCAAACGAATGGTTAGGGTCTTTTAGGTTGTTTAGGGCTTCTTGTAAACTACCAATAGATGTGTATAACGATCCGAAGCAGGTAAAAACAATTAATATCAAAAGAACAATAAACCGCCAACTATGTATGTGGTCAGATATTTCTTTTTGTACCATAATCCAAAAAGGACTGGTTTCTTTTTCTTTGAGTTCCTTTTTAAAAAGCACGTTTAAAAAAGAGCTTTCTTTAATATATAATAAGGGATTATGCAGTCTGTTTAAGGTTTTCATTTGTAGTCTCAAAATAACGTTGATATATATCATCTAAGCCAAACTCAATCTTATTTAAGTGAACCATATTAAAATTGGCTTTAATTAGAGTTTTTGCAATAATACTAGTGACATCTTCTGTGCAAGTAATTACAAGTTGTCCTTTCTTTATATCTACAAATTTAACTTCTGGTAATTCTCGTAGTAATTCCTGTATGGAAGTTAAATTTTCCTCATGGCTCTCTAGTAATTGCACTTCAACCATATAAGGCGTTTCGTAAAACAATGTTTTTGATAGTGTAGGAATATCTCCTTTAGCTATTAGCTTACCACCAACAAAGAGGCCAACACGATCGCATACTTGTTGCACCTGATGAAGATGGTGAGATGATAATAGCACTGTTAAGTGATTTTCTTTACTTAATTGGCTAATTAACAATAAAAATTCTTTAACACCACTAGGGTCAATGCCAAGTGTAGGTTCATCTAAAACAATAATTTGAGGCTCTTTAATAAGCACGTCAGCCAATCCTAAGCGTTGTTTCATACCTCTTGAATACGTACCCACTTTATTGTTTTTTGCCTTTTTTAAGCCTACTCTTTCAATAAGTTGTTCGGCTTTTTCCATAGCTTTTTTTTCTGGTATTCCATTCAACCTAGCTACATATATAAGATTTTCCAATCCTGTTCGGTTATTATAAAATCCAAGTGTATCTGGTAAATAACCAACTTGTTTTTTTACTTCAATAGGATTTGAAGTCGCATCAAACCCACAAACTAATGCCTTGCCATCATCTGGTTCTGTTAACCCTAGCATCATTAAAATTGTAGTTGATTTACCAGCACCATTAGGGCCTAACAGACCAAAAATTTCTCCTTTTTCTATTTCAAGGTTCAAGGTATCTACCGCTTTAAAATCTCCATACTTTTTAGTGAGATTTCTTAAACTTATAATTGCTTCCATAGCTATCTTCGTCCGTATTTTCTAATAAGGAAATAAACACTACTTAATGCCATTAAAATAATTAAAATACCAAGCCATCCCGATAGAACAGATGCATGGACAGTTACTCTAAAGATTTTGTCTGTTGACGCATCTTGGGATCTTACTTTTACTTTTGTTTCATAATCACCAGATAAAGCTTTGTTGTCCACTTCTATTGTAGCTTCTACTTCTTTAGTTTTTCCGGCGTCCAAATGAGGGACTTCTTTTGGGGTAAACGTAACGGTCCAGTTTGAAGGTGCTTGAGCGTTTAGTTTAATATTGTTTAGAGGTGTAGAGCCAGTATTTTTAACTAATACTTTTAATTTTTTACTATCACCTGCCGTAACATCGGTGCTTAACAAACCAGTAGGAGTGCCCAAATCAATATCATAGGTGCCGGTTATAACAGTTTCAAGTTCCAAACGAGCTACATTATTATCTGCATTTGCCAGAATAGGTATTTTATAGGTTCCTGATTTAATATAGCTTGGTGGATTGACATTAATAGTAATGTTCTCTTTTTTGTTTGCTTCGATGTTTAAAGATGAAATTTGTTTACCAGCCGATTTAAAAATTATATTCCACCCTGGAGGAGCAAGAGCTTTTAAGGCATATACTTGGCTTTCAGCTGTGCCATTTCTTAGAGTAGCATTATAGGTGAAGGTTGAATTTGAAGCACCTTCTATATTATATTGTTTGGAGGCGAATTCAGTTTGGTAAGTTCCTTCTTTAGAAACAATGATTGTTAATGGTAGTGTTGTGTACCCTTCTGCAAGAACCTTAAAATGATAAGCTCCTTTGTTGACTTTTAAAGGAACATTGACATTTAAAGATAGTTTTTCTTCTTTTTTGGGAAGTGTAGAAATTTGTTCAACTAGCCATCCTCCAGATTTTAGTTCATAACTCCAGTCTTTTGGCAATCCTATAACTTTAATGTTTGATGTTTTAATACTGTTACTATTATTGATGACTTCAACAGAATAGTTAATATTTTTTCCGGGTGGTGCCACTATTTTTGTGAAGGGTGTATATAACGATACACTTTGGGCTTGAGCATTCGTTGGATAAAGAATGTAAATAACTAAAAAACTAAAATACACATGAAACAGACGTTTTGTACATACTAACATAATTTGTTTGGAATAAAGATTAATACTAATAGTTAGGTACATTGTAAAAATGCGGTAACCAAACTAATTAAAAAATCAATTGTGAAATCTTAAAAAAATTTAAAAAAATTATTTTTAACACTTTTAGAATTATGCTAAGAAAAATAAAATAGAGTCTGTTTTTTAAATGGTTGAATTATAATGAATTAATCTAATAAAAAAATGTGTTTTTGTTTTTGTGAATTTTTAGAGGGTCTATTAAATCTTTAACAAGCTCTTAACACTGCAAAAAAAATAAGATGTAAATTTTGATCTTTAAGAGGGTTATTTTTTCAAAGAATGTCCAATATTCGCTCTAAAGCCATCCCTCGAGATCCTTTGATTAAAAGTGTAGAATTTTTAATATCAGATAAGATAAAATTAGTTTTAAAGTCTTCAAAAGATTCAAATTTAATTATGTTTTCTGATTTAGATTTTGTCTTGTAAAAATTGCTTCCAATTAATATAATTTGGTTAAAAGGCATTTTTGCTGCTAAATCAGCTATATATTGATGTTCTTTTGGAGCGTCTTCGCCTAGTTCAAACATGTCACCAAGTATTGCTATTTTATCTCCAGATTGCTTTTCGAAATTTTCTAAGGCTGCTTTCATACTTGTGGGATTAGCATTGTAAGCATCTAGAATAATTTTGTTAGAATGTTTTGTTAAAACTTGAGATCGATTGTTAGAAGGTATGTAGCTTTCAATACCTTCTTTAATATCATTAAGTTTTACTTTAAAAAAGGCACCAATAGTGATTGCTACAGCAATATTGGTAAAATTATAAGACCCAATTAATTGACTTTTTATAACTTGATTTTGATAGTTAATAAAAACATTTGGTTGTGCTTCGATAAAATGTATCTCTACATCAAAACCTGACGTGTTTCCAAATTTATATGTCTTGGCATGTTTTGATTTTTCAACTTGAATAGGGTCTAATCCGTTTACAAATATAAGTTTGTCATGTTCTATTAAGTACGTATATAATTCAGACTTTCCTTTAATAATGCCTTCTACACTTCCAAAACCTTCAAGATGGGCTTTGCCGTAATTTGTTATCAATCCGTAATCGGGTTTTGCTATGCTGCATAAAAACTCAATTTCATTCTGGTGATTTGCACCCATTTCTACAATACCAAGCTCCGTATCTTTGGTCATAGACAGCAAGGTTAAAGGCGCTCCAATGTGGTTGTTAAGGTTTCCTTTTGTTGCTGATGTTTTATATTTTTTAGAAAGAACAGCATTGATAAGCTCTTTCGTTGTTGTTTTTCCATTACTTCCTGTAAGAGCTATAATAGGTGTTTTTAAATACTCTCTATGAAAAGTAGCTAATTGCTGAAGTGTTTCCAAGACATCGCTAACCAATATGGTTTTTGATGAGTGCATATATTCTTTTTCATCAATTACAACATATTTTGCACCTTGTTTGATTGCTTGTTCAGCATAGGTATTACCATTAAAGTTTTCGCCTTTTAAAGCAAAAAACATGGCGTTTGGAGTTATTTTTCTAGTATCTGTTGATGCTGATGAGCATTCTAAAAAACAGGCGTGTAATTCTTTTATTTTCATAAATTAAATGTATAAAAAAAGTCCTAACTAATGCTAGGACTTTTTTATATATCAAGAATTATTTTTAACTCTTTGTTTTGTTTTTTTCTTTTGATTTAGAACCTACTCTTGACATAGCACATCTAAAGCCAATGTAATCTGTGGCCATATCTTGAGGGAAATAACGCCTTTGGGCAGGATCTAACCAATATTCTCTATCTTTCCAAGAGCCACCTTTATAGACTCTTACTTTATCATTAATTAAAGATGTTCTGTTATTGTTTTGATCGTATTCCCTAATAAGTTGTCCTGTAGAGTCTCTAGAAACCATATTTCTTGGAGAATTATACATCTCTTTAGTAGTAGATTTCTTGTTACCAGATTCATCATCGTTAAAACTCATATCAAATTTTCGAGATGATTGTCTATCACCATCTCTAAAGTTTCTTTCATCACTTTTATCAAAATTTGTTCTTAAATAAGTTTCGTTTTCATCAACTGGTACTTGCATTATCTCGCCAGGTAAGTTTCTGGCAATTAATTTTCCGTTAGATAATGTGTCATAAACGATATCTTCTGCGGTAACAATTTTTACACTACCATCATCATTAATAGCATTTTTTGTGTACACATTTCCTCGATAATAATTAAAATCGTTAAATTCATCATCGATAATAGGTCGATATACATCAGCTACCCATTCTGAAACATTTCCAGCCATATCGTACAAACCAAAATCGTTTGGTGGATATGATTTTACTTTGTTTGTTATGTCGGCACCATCGTCTGACCAACCTGCTATTCCGCCATAATCACCTTTACCTTGTTTAAAGTTAGCCAATTGATCACCACGGGTTTTTCGTTTTCCAGAGCGTGTATATTGTCCTTCCCATGGATATTTTTTACGACCACGGTACATATTGTAATTACGTATTTCACTCATGCCTAAAGCAGCATACTCCCATTCTGTTTCTGTTGGTAATCTGTACTTTGGAGAAATAATACCAGTTTCTCTGGTTGCATAAATATTAGTTTCGTTACCATCTGCATCAACTTGAACGTTTCTTCTTTTATGGCCATCTCCATTAATGACCTCTTCATTTCCACCATAGGTTAATGTTGGGGCATTAATGTATGTGTCTGTACTAAAAGTTGATTCGGCATTTACATCTGTAATTTTGGCATCTCTTTTTAAATATCCTGCTTTTTCTAAATAAAGTTCGTTAACACGGTCTGATCTCCAGTTGGAGAATTCAACAGCTTGAATCCAACTTACTCCAACTACTGGATACTCTGCATAACCAGGGTGACGTAAATAGTTTTCAGTCATTACTTCATTAAAGCCTAAACGGTTTCTCCAAACTAATGTGTCTGGTAGGGCACCATTATAAATAGCTCTGAAATTTTCGTCTGTTGGTGGGTAAATACGTTTTATCCAGTCCAAATATTCGGTATACATCATATTTGTAACCTCCGTCTCATCCATATAGAATGACTGAACGTGTTGCTGATTTGGTGTGTTGTTCCAATCGTGCATAACATCATCTTGAACCCTTCCTTTTGTAAAAGTTCCTCCTTCAATAAAAACTAATCCAGGAGATGTTTCTTGTTCTTGAAAGCTGGTGTTATATTGAAAACCACCTTTGCTATTAATTTGCCATCCTGTAGCCCTAGAACTGTTTTTAGAACTCGTTGATTTTTTACAACTAATTGTGGCTAAAGATAACGTCAGGACTATTAAAGTCTTGAATGCTAATACTCTTTTCATATCCATATGTTTAAGTAAGCTAATATATTTTGGTGCTGCAATATAAGAATTAAACCCAATACCGCAAGCGATTTTTCACATTTTAACCAAAAAAAAGTGTATTTCACCCTATTTTTTTGACATTACAACGATGATTTTAATGTTTTTTCCCGTTCTTTTGTGTTGTAATAACGCTTAATTTAGAGAAATATTATTGTATTTTTGAATCAGTTTTCAAATATGTTATTTTTTTAATAATATGAATAGGTTTATAACGTTTATCTAGTCAATGAAAGAGAGATTTTTACTTTTTACCTTTTTTATATCGTTTTTTGTCTTTTCACAGCAAAAAAGATATGATGTTATTTGGGAATCTTCTCAAACAATATCAACAGAAAGTTATTCTATAAAGATTCCTGCGTTTAACAAAGGTAATTTAAGTTATAATCTGGATCAGGGATTGCTATTTGTTGCTCAATGGGAGGAAAATAGATTTATTGATGAGACTAATGTTGTTTTAAGTAATGTAACGTATTCTAATATTTCGGTTAGTGAGTTACAAGATTTAGATTTAAAAAAGATTCCTAATAAACTAACTTATAGTTTAAAAAATTCAAAGGCAAGAAATAAACAATTTGCTTTTTTTCAATTATCTCCTATTATTAAGGACGCAAATAGTGGTTATAAAAAGGTGACAGGATTTACTATAAATTATAAGACAGTTGCTTTTAACAATAAATTATCGTCAAGTAAAGCAAGTAATTCGACAAGTAGTATTACAAATTCAGTTTTAAATTCAGGAGAATGGTATCGTTTTTATGTTGATACAACAGGTGTTTTTAAACTTTCAAAAGGCTTTTTAAAACAGTTAGGTGTTAATGTTGATAAGGTTAATCCTAGAAATATTAAGCTTTTTGGTAATGGGGGCGATATGATACCGTATTCTAACAGTATCCCTTATCCGTTGGATATTCAAGAAAATGCCATAGAATTTATCGGGGAAGGAGATGGTGTTTTTAATAATGATGATTATATATTGTTTTATGCTAAAGGTCCGAAAGGATATCAAGCAGAAAGTAATACAAATATTAATTGTTATACAGATAAGACCTATTATTATATAAATGTAAGTTCTGGCTTTGGTAAACGTATTCAGCCATTTGTTCAACCTACAGGAGCCGTTGATATGACTATAAATACATATCAGGATTATAAGTTTTACGAACGTGATGACTATAACATCGCTTCATTGGGTAGGCGTTGGTTTGGAGATCGATTTGATATTGATAATAATAAAACATTCACATTTGATTTTCCAGGTCTCGTTACAACAGAACCTATAAGACTTAAGGTTTACACTGCTGTAGCATCTTCTAGCCCAAGCTCAATGAGTGTTGGTGTAAATGGAAATAATGTAGCCACATTGTCAATAGCAGCTGCCTCTGCACCTATTGTAGCAAATGGAGCATCATATAGTGGGAATATAACTGTGGGTTCTCCAACTATTACGGTAAATCTTAATTTTGATAATTCTGGTAATCCTAGTGCACAGGGTTATTTAGATTATATTTCTATTGAAGCCACTAGAGCCTTAAATTTTTTGGGAGAGCAGTTTCAGTTTAAAAATAATTCGGTTGCTTTAACTTCTGGTATTGGTCAATATACTATTACTAATGCAACAGGAATGTCAGAAGTTTGGGATGTCACCGATATTTATAATGTATCAAATGCTTTAAATTCTGATGGGCAAGCTAATTTTAGTTTTACAGCATCGCTAGGGACCTTAAGGAATTATGTTGCTGTAACATCATCTGATTATTTTGAGCCTCAAAGAGATTCTAATACCTCTGTGGCTAACCAAAATATAAAGGGAACGATTTTTTTAAATAGTCAAGGACAATTTCAAGATGTAGATTATATTATTGTTGCTCCAAATGTCATGTTAAGTGAAGCGGAACGTTTAGCGCAAATTGATAGAAACCAATACAATTTAAATGTAAAAGTAGTTGGGTTAGATGAGATTTACAACGAATTTAGTACAGGTAATCAAGATGTAGGAGCTATTCGAAATCTAATTAAATATGTATATGATAACGCTAGTACACCTGAAAGTAGAGTAAAATATGTTTGTTTGTTTGGTGATGGCTCTTTTGATTATAAAGATAGAATTCAAAATAACACCAATATAATGCCTTCATGGAATGCTTATAATAGCTTTAGTTTAACAAATTCTTTTGTGTCTGATGATTTTTACGGGATGATGGATGCCAATGAAGGAACCATGGCTAATAGTGATAAATTAGATATTGCCGTTGGCAGAATATTAGCTGATACTCCACAACGAGCCAAAGAAATGGTTGATAAAATAGAATCTTATTATAACAAAGAATCTTATGGTAGTTGGAGAAATAATTTTGTTGTTGTTTCAGATGATGTGGATCAAGATTGGGAGGGGATTTTAGAACAAACAACCGACAATGTTGGTAATTTGGTTACCCAGAATAAACCATTTATGAATGTTGTAAAAATTCATTCAGATGCGTATAAGCAAGAATCCTCTGCCGGAGGAAATACCTATCCAGAAGTAACCGAAGCTATGGTAAATGCAATTGATAATGGAACTTTGGTTATTAATTACTTTGGGCATGGTGGTGAAGATGGTTTGGCATCTGAACGAATCTTAACAAAATCTAACATAGAAGATCTTAGAAACTATTATAAGCTCAATTGTTTTGTTACAGTAACTTGTGAATTTACCAGATTTGATAACCCTTTAAGAGAAACTGCAGGAGAACTTACTTATTGGAATAAACAGGCTGGAGCTATTGGATTGATAACCACAACCAGACAAATTTTTGTTACCACAGGAATTTCCTTTAATAATGTGTTGGGACAATATCTGTTTTCATACAATACTAATGATGGCTATCAAGATTATGAGTATCCTTCAATGGCTGAAGCCTTAAGATTAACAAAAATCGATCCTTCAGTTTCAGGAATTAGTCAAAGACGTTTAGTCTTTTTTATAGGAGATCCAGCCATGAAATTAGCATTTCCCAAACCCAATATCAGATTAACAAAACTAAATGATGTCCCTATTGGTCAAGCTACAGATACCTTAAAAGCCTTAAGCCATATTAAGTTAGCAGGAGAAGTTACAGATGTTAATGGCAATCTTTTAAGTAATTATAATGGTAAGCTTTCTACTACTATTTATGACAAGCAAATAGACAGACAAACTTTGGCTAATGATGGAACAAGGTTAAATGGTCAACTTATAAAGCTAGATTTTACAACACTTGGCGAGATTATATTTAGAGGACAAGCATCAGTTAAAAATGGAACTTTTGAATTCGATTTTGTAGTTCCTAAAGATATTGGTATTCCTGTAGGATTTGGAAAAGTTAGTTTTTATGCTAAAAACGACCAAGTTCTAGAAGATCAAACAGGTTACAATATTGATACTGTTAAAATAGGAGGTGTTAACGAAAATGCTGAAACCGATGATATTGGTCCGGTGATTTCTTTGTATATGAATGATGAGAACTTTGTTTCTGGAGGAATAACCAATGAATCGCCAACATTAATTGTGAAGCTTGAAGATGCTAACGGAATAAATACAGCTAGTGGTATAGGACATGATATTGTTGCTATTATTGATGGTGATGAAACTAATCCTTATATATTGAATGATTATTATCAAACTGAACTCGATGATTATCAGAAAGGAGTTGTTAGTTTCCCATTTAGAGATTTATCACCAGGACTCCATACATTAACCCTAAAAGCATGGGATGTTTACAATAACTCTTCCACAGCCGAAATTCAGTTTGTTGTATTTGATAAAGATCAGGAGTTGGTTATAAATAATGTGTTAAACTATCCAAATCCCTTTGTTAATTACACAGAATTTTGGTTTAATCACAATAGTTCAGCACCTTTAGACGTTTCAATACAAATATTCACGGTCTCAGGAAAATTAGTTAGAACCTTAAATGGACAAACTAGTGTGGGAGCAACTATAACAAGTTCGCTTTCAAGAGATATTGTTTGGGATGGAAGAGATGATTTTGGTGATAAAATAGGAAAAGGAGTTTATATTTATAAGCTAACAGTTTTTTCTAAGTTACTAAATAAAAAAGTAGAGAAAATTGAAAAGCTTGTAATACTTTAAAATAATTTATATTTGTTAAACTAAATAGACTAGATGAAAACTAACTTATTAGCAATAGCAATCTTTTTTTTGATTGTGAAAGTAAACGCTCAAACAACAATTATTCCAAACCAAAAAGATAGTAGAGTAATAACAACGGGGATGCCGTTTGTGTTAATTGCTTCAGATGCCAGAGCCGCCGCCATGGGTGATATGGGCGTTGCCACATCAGTAGATGCGTTTTCACAACAATGGAATTCTTCAAAATACGTGTTCTCAGAAGCAAAATCGGGAATAGGTATCAGTTATACACCTTATTTGAGTAAGTTGGTTAATGATATATTTTTAGGAAATATAACCTATTTTAATCGTTTAGATGATCGTAGTGCTTTTGCGGTTAGTTTTAAGTATTTCTCCTTGGGAGATATTGAATTTATTACTGAAGCTCAAGCTAATGCTAACATTAAGCCACTTATAGAGAGACCAAATGAATTGACTTTGGATGCGTCTTATGCACTAAGATTATCCGATCAATTTTCTATGTCAGTAGCCATGCGTTATTTGCGGTCAGATTTAAAGCTTTCTCCTGTTGATCCAGACGCTACATCGGCCAGTACATTTGGTGTAGATGTCTCAGGATATTACCAAAGTGAAGAAGAAGCCTATAACGATTTTAATGGCCGATGGAGAATGGGCTTTGCCATTCAAAACTTGGGGCCAAAATTTAAATATACAGAGGGCGGCAAAGAAAATTTCCAACCCACCAATTTAAGACTGGGGGCAGGGTTTGATTTTATTTTTGATAATTATAATAAAGTAGCTGTAACGGCAGAAGTTGCTAAATTATTAGTGCCAACTCCTCCAATTTATGGGAATGAATACAATTATACCGATAATAATTCAAATGGTGTTTATGATGAAGGTGAAGATGATTTGATTGGTTACCCCAATAGTCCTGTTAATGATGAGCCCATAATTGTTAAAGGGAAAGATCCAAATGTGGACTTCTTATCTGGTGTTTTTCAATCTTTTGGAGATGCACCAGGTGGTTTTAGTGAAGAGCTAAAGGAATTTACATGGGCTTTAGGTGCAGAATATACTTATGAAGACTCATTTGCTTTTAGAGCAGGATATTTTAATGAGAGTGAAGAGAAAGGGGCAAGAAAATTCTTGGCTTTAGGAGCAGGCTTTAAATATAATGTCGTTAATATAGATTTATCCTATTTATTCTCTGCCTCTAAAATACAGAGCCCTTTAGAAAATACGTTGCGATTTTCATTAACCTTTAATATTGGAGCCGGTGAGTACAACGAATATTAATTTAACTATTAAGCGTTAAAAAAAACTATTGTCTTTCAAGAAGACAATAGTTTTTTTGTCTAAAATTGTTTCTTAACTTTATAGAGTGCATAATAAAACACGTGCAAAAGAATTTAAAAAAACAGCTAAAATGTTTCTTAAGAACATTTCATCTGACCTATAAAAATATAAATTAACAGATGAAAGAAGTAAAAATTGAATCTACACTTTACATTTACGATACTTTAGATGAATTACCAAATGATGTTGTTTCGTTAATGAATAAGGCTATTGAAGCTAGAGAACGTGCGTATGCCCCTTACTCAAATTTTCACGTTGGAGCCGCTTTACTTTTAGACAATAGTAAAATTATTACAGGTAACAATCAGGAAAACGCATCATATCCATCAGGACTGTGTGCAGAGCGTACCGCTATTTTTTATGCAGGATCTAAATACCCCAATGCAAAAGTGTTAAGAATGGCTATTTCTGCAGGTTCTAAAAATAGCCAAACAACAAGCCCTATCCCTCCTTGTGGTTCGTGTAGGCAAGCTATTGCAGAATATGAAATAAAGCAAGAAACCCCTATTGAGATTTATTTTATGGGAGAAATAGGTAAAATTGCAAAATCAAATTCTTTAGCAAATTTATTACCCTTAGTATTTGATAAAAAAGTTCTCTAGTATTATTAGAAATCTAACAAATTTTGATTGAAGTAGCCTCTTAATTTTTTTGATATAACATTTTTTATGATAAAAATTATTAAAAATTCAAGATTGAAGGTCTCCACCTTTTTTTTAAATATTTTTTAGACTTTAATTAATTAAGACTTTTTCAATAGAATACAAAGTATTACTTTTGTACTCTTTATAAGTAAAACATAAAATAGTCAATGCAAAAAATCACTAAAAACACATATCTTAAATGGTATGAGGACATGCTGTTCTGGAGGAAATTTGAGGACAAGTTGGCAGCTGTATATATCCAACAAAAGGTAAGAGGGTTTCTTCATTTATACAATGGTCAAGAGGCTGTATTAGCTGGAGCTTTACATGCTATGGATTTGACTAAAGATAAGATGATAACCGCTTATAGAAATCATGTACAGCCTATAGGAATGGGCGTAGATCCTAAACGTATTATGGCTGAATTATATGGTAAAGCAACGGGGACCTCTCAAGGTTTAGGCGGTTCTATGCATATATTTTCTAAAGAACACCGCTTTTTTGGGGGACATGGTATTGTAGGTGGACAAATTCCGTTGGGTGCTGGTATGGCATTTGGAGACAAGTATCACGGTAGTGATGCTGTTACCTTATGTTGTTTTGGCGATGGTGCTGCTCGTCAAGGTTCTTTGCATGAAACTTTTAATTTAGCAATGCTATGGAATTTACCTGTTGTGTTTGTTTGCGAAAACAATGGATATGCAATGGGTACTTCGGTTGCTAGAACGGCTAATCATACTGATATATGGAAATTGGGTAAAGGATACGAAATGCCTTGTGGACCAGTTGATGGTATGAATCCTGTAAAAGTGGCTGAAGCTTTTGATGAAGCTATCCAAAGGGCACGTCGTGGAGAAGGTCCAACATTTTTAGAGTTAAAAACATATCGTTATAGAGGACACTCAATGAGTGATGCTCAGCATTATAGAACTAAAGATGAGGTCGAAGAGTACAAGAAAATTGACCCTATTACTCAAGTTAAAGATGTGATATTAGAAAAGAAATACGCAACTGAAGATGATTTAAAAGTTATTGATAAACGCGTTAAGGATTTGGTTTCTGAATGCGAAAAATTTGCTGAAGAATCACCATTCCCAGATAAAAACGTCATGTACGATGTGGTTTACGAGCAAGAAGATTATCCATTTATAAAACATAAATTATAAACTATGGCTATAGTAGTAAATATGCCGCGTTTAAGCGACACCATGGAAGAAGGAACTGTTGCCACTTGGTTAAAGAAAGTAGGTGATAAGGTTGAAGAAGGAGATATATTAGCAGAAATTGAAACCGATAAAGCGACCATGGAGTTTGAATCTTTTAACGAAGGTACCTTACTTCATATTGGAGTTCAAGAAGGAGAAACAACCAAAGTAGATGAGCTTTTAGCGATCATTGGTGAGGAAGGCGAAGATATTTCAGATTTACTTAACGGATCTTCTTCTACTGAAACAAAAAAAGAAGAATCAAAAGAATCTGCTCAAGAACCTGCAGAATCTAAAGAAGAAGCAACTACAAATGTTGATTTGCCTGATGGTGTTATTGTGGTAACAATGCCACGTTTAAGTGATACTATGGAGGAGGGAACTGTTGCAAAATGGCTTAAAAAAGTAGGTGATGAGGTTTCTGAAGGTGATATTTTAGCTGAAATAGAAACAGATAAGGCAACTATGGAGTTTGAATCTTTTCAGTCAGGTACCTTATTAGAGATAGGATTAGATGAAGGAGAGTCTGCAAAAGTTGATTCTTTATTAGCTATTATTGGTCCTGCAGGAACAGATGTTTCTGGAGTTGCAGCCAATTTTAATAAATCTGTAGATAAAAAGGAAGAGACTCCTAAGAAAGCCGAAGCTCCAAAAACAGAAACACCAAAAGTTTCTGATACTCCAAAGCAAGAAGCTCCTAAAGCATCAAAACCTGTTGCTTCAGTATCTTCAAATGGAAGATTATTTGTGTCTCCTTTAGCTAAAAAAATAGCAGAAGAGAAAGGTATAGATTTATCACAGGTTCAAGGATCTGGAGATAATGGACGTATTGTAAAGTCTGATGTTGAGAATTTTGTGCCAGCCGCTTCTTCAGCTGCTTCAGTTGGTAAATTTGTGCCAATGGGTCAAGAAGATTTTGAGGATGTTACAAACTCACAAATGCGTAAAGCCATAGCAAAATCATTAACAAACTCTAAGTTTAGTGCTCCTCACTATTATTTAAGTGTAGAGTTTGATATGGATAACGCCATTGCATTTCGTGCTCAGTTTAATACCATTCCAGACACCAAAATATCTTATAATGATATGGTTGTTAAAGCATGTGCTTTAGCATTAAAACAGCATCCACAAGTAAATTCACAATGGTTTCCAGATAAAATGCGTTTAAATCATCATGTGCATATTGGTGTGGCTGTTGCCGTTCCAGATGGGTTAGTTGTTCCTGTAGTTAAGTTTGCAAATGAGCAAAGTTTACCGCAAATTGGAGCTGCTGTTAAGGATTTAGCTGGTAAAGCCAGAAATAAAAAATTAACACCTGCTGAAATGGAAGGAAGTACTTTTACCGTATCCAATTTAGGGATGTTTGGTATAGATACTTTCACATCAATCATCAATCAACCAAATTCAGCCATTCTTTCTGTTGGTAATATTGTTGAAAAACCAGTTGTAAAAAATGGTCAGATTGTAGTTGGTAATACTATGAAGTTGTCGTTAGCTTGCGATCATAGAACTGTAGATGGAGCAACTGGAGCGCAATTCCTTCAAACATTAAAAGGATATATTGAAAACCCTGTAACTATGTTAGTGTAAAATGAGATTTTGATTTTATCAAGATTTTAGTATTTAATAAATTTTTTAAAAACTGCTTCATAATAAATAAATGAAGCAGTTTTTTTATACACTATTTTAAATCTCTACGGTATTAAAAATTAAGCATTTAAAGCTTTTTTTTTGATTTTGACTGCCTTTTTTTGTGCTTTAACTATTAATTTTTAATCAAAGATTCAATTTCATTATTTTTGAGTATAGATTTAGATATTCTTAAAAAAATCGATTTTTTTTGAGAAAAATTTAATTTTAAATGTTTTAATTAATTTCATCCCTCACCCTCATGGAAAATGGTTATGTTATTTTAGGAATTGTAGCTTTACTCTTTATTTGTATGTATGGTTATGCATATGCTTCTGTAGTTTTAGAAAAAATTCATGAAAAGAAGTTAAAAAAAATTGAACTTAAAAAAGAACAATTAATACTTGAAGAAAAAATTCTAAAACAAAAAAGTAGAGAAGAAAAAATCGGACAATTAAACAAGCGTAGTCAAGAAATTAAGCTTGAATTAGAAAGATTAGAGCAAAGAAAGGAAGAAAGAAAAATAAAAAATCTCAAAATAAGTTAGAGAGATTTCTTTTGAATTACTTTACTTAATCTAAAGGCAAAAAAGACCAATCTAGTTGGTAATAAATCTGCTTTTCCAAATTTGTACAATATTGCACAAATGGTAAGTAATTTAATTATATAGCATGTAAGAAGATTTTTTGGTTTTAAAAAAAATATTAACCCATACTAATTTTTAGTATGGGTTTTTTATTGGGGTTGTTTAGTTAATTGCCTGACTAACAATAGTGTAAAAAGTATTCGTGGTAGGGTTTTTTAAGGTTTAATTGTATTACATAAAATATAAACTCTTGAAAAATCCGAACACAGATATATTGTCGTACATAAGTTAACCCAAATTAAAACTAACCATTGAATAAACAGATACATAGTGCTTATATAGCTTTAATGGTATTAATTATTTTAATTGTTACTGCCTACCTTAGTTATATAGGCTATACATATTATAATACCCCTTTAGAAGAACGCTTTTATCATCCAGAACACAAGTGGTTTAAGCCAAGTGGAGTTTATGGTCATGGCTTAGGTATAGTAGGAACACTTCTTATCCTTTTTGGTGTAATTATCTACATAGCCAGAAAGCGATATAATGTTCTATCAAAAATAATTCGTTTAAAATATTTATTAGAGTTTCATATTTTTTTATGCACTTTGGGACCTATCATGATTTTGTTTCATACGGCTTTTAAATTTGGTGGGATTGTGTCTATTGCATTTTGGAGTATGGTAGCGGTTGTTTTAAGCGGTGTGGTAGGACGGTTTATTTATATTCAAATACCAAGAACACTTGAAGGAAGAGAGCTTACCCTTAATGAAGTAAAAGGTTTGAAAACCGATTTAGCCGGAACAATACAGAATGAGATTGAAGTTGATGACCAAACCAAACAAGTTATTCTGGAAATATCAAATGCTGAAAAACCTTCTTATAGAGATATTAAAAAACTTAAAAGAGAACTTAAACGGAAAAATTTCCCAAAAGAAGATCGGCATTATATTTTAAAACTGGTAAATGATGATATGTCTTTATCAAAAAAGATAGATAGATTATTACTCATGCAAAGGCTTTTTAAATATTGGCATGTAGCGCACTTACCCTTTGCATTGATTATGCTCGTAATTGTGGTTATTCATGTAGGAGTTACCTTGGCTTTTGGTTATAAATGGATATTCTAATGGAAGACGAAGTATTTTTAGAACAAGTTATTGTTTATGGTATAGTCTTTTTACTATGTGCCATTGTGGTTTTTTTCTATACACGGAAAAAACGAATCAAGTCTGAAGATGTTGAAAAAAAGGTTCACATAGCTAAAGAAGAAGGTTTGTTTGAACCTGTATCTTTATATCCACATATCGATTTAAAATTATGTATAGGAAGTGCTGCATGCGTAGCAGATTGCCCTGAAAAAGATATTTTAGGAATTGTTGATGGCGTTGCAACAGTTATTAATACAGCTAATTGTATAGGTCATGGAGCTTGTTTTCACGCCTGTCCGGTTGAAGCAATTTCTCTAAGAATAGGCACAGAAACAAGAGGTGTCGATTTACCTCATGTTAATCAAAATTTTGAAACTAATACAAAAGGAATTTATATAGCTGGAGAGCTTGGAGGGATGGGGCTTATAAAAAATAGTGTGGAACAAGGGCAGCAGGCCATAGATAGCATTGTTAAAAGTAAAAAACCATCAAAACCCAATGTAATAGACGTGCTTATTGTTGGAGCAGGTCCTGCAGGTATTTCAGCAACGCTAGCAGCTAAAAAACATGGACTAACTAGTGTTACTCTAGAACAAGATTCGCTTGGTGGAACTGTTTATACCTTTCCTAGATCAAAAATTGTGATGACCGCACCAATGGATTTGCCGCTTTACGGTAAAGCTAAATTATATGATACCTCAAAAGACGAATTGTTACAACTTTGGAAAAAAGTTATAACTGAGCATGATATAAAAATAACTGAAAACACAAAGGTCGAGCAAATTACTCCTATTGAAAATGATACGTTTAAAGTTACAACTTTAATGGGTGATGAATATATATGTAACCACATATTATTAGCTATAGGTAGACGCGGAACCCCAAGAAAACTTAATGTGCCCGGAGAGCAATCAACCAAAGTGGCTTATAGACTTTTAGAACCAGAAAGAATAAAAAATAAAAAAGTTTTAGTAGTTGGAGGAGGGGATTCTGCTATTGAAACTGTTCTATTGTTAAAGGATGAAAATGAAGCTATTTTATCCTATAGAAAAGATAAGTTTTCAAGGCTAAAGCCAAAAAACAAAGAAAAAATAGAACAAGCTATTGATGATAATAGCGTTAAGGTTATTTATAATTCAAATCTTGTTTCTATTCATGATGATCATGTCATGATTACTATAAATGAAAATGACCAACCTGAGAAGTTAGATAATGACTTGGTGTACATTTTTGCAGGCGGAGAATTGCCAACAGGATTTTTACAAAAGTCTGGTGTTAATATTACCAAGCGTTTTGGATACGTTATGAAAAGGCACGACTAATTAATATGAAGATGTTTCTTAAACATAGCATTCTTTTATTGTTCCTTTCGGTAACATGTAGTTACGGACAAATATCTCCTGGAGATTTGTCTCAAGCCCATGCCAAGCTAGAAGGGATGACCAATTGTACCCAATGCCATGAAATAGGAGAAAAAGTACTGGATAGTAAATGTTTAGAATGCCATAAAGAAATACAGTCTCTTATAAATAATAAAAAAGGGTTACATGCCAATCCTGCTGTTATTAAAAAGGATTGCTTTCAATGCCATAGTGATCATAACGGACGGAAGTTTGAAATGGCTCGTTTTGATCGAGATAATTTTAAGCATGACGATACAGGTTATAAACTAGAAGGAAAACACAGAACAATTGATTGTAATCAATGTCATAAACCAGATTTTATTGAAGATTCAGAGATAAGAAAGAGAACCAATACGTTTTTAGGGTTAAACCAAGAATGTTTAACTTGTCATGACGATTTTCATCAAAATACACTTCCAAAAGATTGTAAACAATGCCATGATTTTGAGTCTTTTAAACCGGCTTCAAAATTCAATCATGATGAAGCAGATTTTAAGCTACTAGGTAAGCATATTGAAGTTGACTGTATTAAATGTCATAAAAAGATAACACGTAATGGTGAAGATTTCCAAGAGTTTACAGGAATTGCTTTTCAAGATTGTAAATCCTGCCATGAAGACCCTCATGAAAATAAGCTTCCAGGAGATTGTAAATCCTGCCATACAGAGACCGACTTTAAACTATTTAAAGGGCAAGCTAGCTTTAATCATAGTACAACAAATTTTACTTTAAAAGGAAAACATTCAGAAGTTGATTGTTTTGGTTGTCATAAAGAAACAACTAATCCTCTTTTAGTGTTTCAGGACAATCTTAGAATAAAAGAAAATAATTGTGTGAAATGCCATAAAGACCAGCATGAAGGTAAATTTGGCTTAGACTGTGCTAAGTGCCACAATGAGACTAGTTTTTTTGCGTTAAAAAACATGAGGTCTTTTAATCATGATTTAACGGATTACCCTTTGAAAGGCAAGCACTTACAAGTGGATTGTAAACAATGTCATAAAGGGAGGTATACAAAAGCAATAGACTTTTCAGCATGTAATAAATGTCATGATGATTATCATAAAGGAGAATTTAAGGAAAATGGGATTGCTCCAGATTGTGTTACGTGCCACTCTTTACAAGAAGGATTTGAATATAGTCTGTTCACGCTTGAAAAGCATCAAGAAACAAAATTTCCTCTAAAAGGAGCTCATGTAGCAACCCCTTGTTTTGCGTGTCATGTAGGTGAAAAAGAAGAACGGTGGACATTTACAAATTTAGGATCAGATTGTAAGGATTGTCATAATGATATTCACGATGGGTTTATTAGCAAAAAGTTTTATCCAGATAATGATTGCAAAACATGTCATATCAATGAAACTTGGTCTAAAATAAATAGTTTTGACCATAATAAGACAAAATTCAAGTTAGATGGGAAGCATACAGAAGTTGATTGTAGGTCATGTCATTTCATCGAAAATACTGATAATAATGTAGTTACAACTCAAAAATTTGCTAATTTGAACACCAATTGTGAGTCTTGCCATGAAAATAAACATGGGGATACCTTTGCTGTAGAAGGCGTAACAGACTGTAAAAGGTGCCACGTTACAAGTAGTTGGTTTCCTGAAAATTTTAATCATAGTTCTACCAATTTCCCTCTTGAAGGTAGGCATGCCGAAATAGATTGTAAAGCTTGTCATAAAAGCGAAACTATAAACGGAAAAGCTCAAGTTATATATAAATTAAACAAGTTTGAATGCGTAGACTGTCACTCATAATAGGTTTGTTTTTAATGGTCATTCCAATTATGGCACAATCGCCACATGGTGACGATTTTAAAATAAACTGTAATCAATGTCACAACCCCTCAGGTTGGGAGTTGGATATTTATTTAATGAGATTTGATCATAATAAAAAAACCAATTTCAAATTAGAAGGTGCTCATACGCAAACAGATTGTAAAGCATGTCATGAAAGTTTAGTTTTTAATGAAGCACCAAATGAATGTGCTTCTTGCCATAACGATATTCATAGTATGTCTGTTGGGAATGATTGTGCTCAATGTCATACTACAAAAACGTGGATTGTTAATAACATTCCAGAGATACATGAAGAAAATGGGTTCCCGTTAATTGGGTCTCATGGTGGGTTAAGTTGTAATGAATGCCACACATCTGAAACTAGTATACGATTTGACAGAATAGGAAACGATTGTATAAGTTGCCACAAACAAGATTATGATGCAACACAAAGTCCCAATCATAATGAATTAGGATTTTCAACCGATTGTATTGAATGCCATACACCTTTAGGAACGGGTTGGGATTCTGAAAATATTAATCATGACTTTTTCCCATTAACCCAAGGGCATGATATACAGGACTGTAAACAATGTCATAAAACAAATAACTATTCAGATGCATCGCCAGAATGTATAAGTTGTCACCAAATAGATTTTAATAACACTCAAAATCCGAATCATTCAAGTGTTGGTTTTTCAACAAATTGTGCATCATGTCATACTACGAATCCAGGATGGACTCCAGCCACTATCAATCATGACTTTTTCCCATTGACCCAAGGGCATGATATACAGGATTGCAAGCAATGCCATAAAACAGATAATTATGCAGATGCAGATCCAAGTTGTGTAAGCTGTCATCAAACGGATTATGATGGAACTACAGACCCAAATCATAGAACAAGTGGTTTTCCAACGGATTGTGCATCATGTCATACCACCAATCCAGGATGGACGCCAGCTACCATAAATCATGACTTTTTCCCATTAACCCAAGGACATGATATACAGGATTGTAAACAATGTCACAAAACAGATAATTATGCAGATGCAGATCCTAATTGTGTGAATTGTCATCAAACCAATTATGATAATACTCAAAACCCAATTCATAGAGACGCTGGCTTTTCAACAGATTGCGTAATATGCCATACCACGAATCCAGGATGGACGCCAGCAACTATCAATCATGACTTTTTTCCATTAACTATGGGACATGATATTCAGGATTGTAAACAGTGTCACAAAACGAATAATTATGCAGATGCTGGTCCTAATTGTGTGAATTGTCATCAAACGGATTATGATAATACTCAAAACCCAATTCATAGAGACGCTGGCTTTTCAACAGATTGTGCAACGTGCCATACCACGAATCCAGGATGGACACCAGCAACGATCAATCATGACTTTTTTCCATTAACTATGGGACATGATATACAGGACTGTAAGCAATGTCATAAAACGAATAATTATGCAGAAGCAGACCCTAATTGTGTAAGCTGTCATCAAACAGATTATGATAATACTCAAAACCCAATTCATAGAGATGCTGGTTTTTCAACAGATTGTGCAACGTGCCATACTACCAATCCAGGATGGACACCAGCAACGATCAATCATGACTTTTTCCCATTAACTTTGGGTCATGATATACAGGATTGTAAACAATGTCATACCACTAATAGTTATGCAGATGCTGACCCTAATTGTGTGAGTTGTCACCAAACAGATTATAACAATACTACTGATCCTAACCATCAAGCTGCCAACTTCCCAACAGATTGTGTGGCATGTCATACAACTAATCCTAATTGGCAACCTGCTACATTTGATCATGATGGTCAATATTTCCCAATATATAGTGGGAAACATCAAGGTAAATGGAATACTTGTGTTGAATGCCATACAAACCCTAATGATTATTCAAGTTTTTCTTGCATTAATTGTCATGAGCATAGTAATAGAAGTGAGGTTGATAATGACCATCGTGGAGTAAATGGTTATATCTATGAAAGTAATGCATGTTTTGAATGCCATCCAACAGGAAGAGATTAAGGATAAAAAACTACCATGAGATATAAGTTTTATTTTATTTCCATATTGTGTATGGTGTTGTCGGGTAATGCATTAGCCCAAGATAATCTTCAAACAATCATAGGGAAAGTGACGTTTGTTACGTCTAAAAATGCCTATGTGAAATTTGATAATACGACTGTCATTAAAGTTGGAGATACGCTTCAAGCGCCTAATAAACAGAAATGTTTAGTGGTAACGAATAAGTCTTCAAACTCGGTGGTGTGTCTTAAAACAAATGATTGTCAGGTTAATAAAGGTGATAAAATTTCGTATGTATATGAAGTTGAAACAACAAATAAAGTTTTAGAGACCGAAGAGATTCAAGAAAATATAGGCATCAGTTTTAATGATTCTATACAAGCTATTGAAGACACCTCTAAGAAAACCAATTATGTAGAAAAAATTACGGGACGTTTATCTGCTGCTAGTTATAGCAATTTTTCTAAAATCAGGGATGATAATCACAGATTGATGACGCGGTTTTCTTTAGAAGCAAATCATATAAACAATTCCAGAGTTTCTGTAGAAACCTATCTTAATTACAGGCAAAACATTTATCCTAAAGATACGACTAGAAACTTAAGTAAAAGCGATTTAAATGTGTATAATTTAGCTGTAAAGTATGATGTAGACTCAACATTATCTATTACTGCTGGTAGAAAAATAAATTATAAAATATCATCGTTAGGAGCTATTGATGGCTTACAGGCAGAAAAGTTTTTTGGTAATAGCTATGTAGGAGCTATTGCAGGTTTTAGACCAGATATTTATGATTATGGGTTGAATACTAATTTATTGCAATATGGTGGATATATTGGGCAACTTACAGATAATGAAAATTTTCGTTCTCAAACTACGTTAGGTTTTGCAGAACAAAAAAATCATAATGAAATTGACAGACGGTTTACCTATTTTCAACATTCAAGTACTATTTTTAAAAAATTCAACGTCTTTTCAACCCTTGAGCTTGATTTGTATAACAAGGTAAATGATTCTGTAAAAGACAATATAAGGGTTACTAATTTATACGTTTCTGGCCGCTATCGTTTTAATAGTAAATTTAATATGGCCTTATCTTATGATTCAAGAAAGCGCATTATATATTACAAGACTTATGAAACAGACATAGAACAACTATTAGATGAAGATATAGCTAGACAAGGGTTTAGAGCACGTATAAATATTAGACCTATTAAATATGTTTATAGTGGTTTTAGTTACAGCAAAAGGTTCCAAAGTGATAATCAAAACAAATCTGATAATCTGTATGGTTATGTAAGTTTGTCCAAGTTGCCAATAGATGGCAGATTGTCTTTAACATATAATTCAAATGCATCTAATTATTTAAAAAGTAATATTACGTCTCTTAGATATTCAAGAGAATTTTTGGATAGCAGGTTAAGTACCGATATTTATTATAGATTTGTAAATTATAAATACAAAACAAACGTGCCTGATTTTAATCAGCATTATCTAGGAGCCTATCTATCATATTATATTGATAGATCATTTACCATTAGTTTCTCAGGAGAGGTATCAAAATATAACAACGAAACAAATTATAGAGTAAACACTCAAATTATTAAACGCTTTTTTAGAAGCAGAAAAAAGAAATAAATTATGAAACTTAAATTAGCAGTAACAGTAGCTTTAACATGTGTTTTTTTAGCATGTAAAAATGAACCTAAAGTTATTCCTATAACTTCGAATACTGAAAATTCACCAAATACACCTGGCGTGTTTTCTAATTCGGAATCGTCGGGTTCTAATGGGGCAATGTCTCATGAATTTCATTCAGTAGTTGTCAATGAAGTTCTTCCAACATCAAAATATGTATACCTTAAAGTAACTGAAGGTGCAGAAAATTACTGGATTGCTACTCGAAGTATGGATGCAAAAGTGGGGGAGACCTATTATTACAAAGGAGGGCTTTTAAAAACTAATTTTGAAAGTAAAGAATATAATAGAGTGTTTGATAAAGTGTATTTAGTAGGAAGTTTAGTTTCTGCCAATCATGCAAGTATGGCTAAGTCAGGAATGGCTGGAGATTTAGCGAGTGCAAAACAAAGTGATGTGCAAAAAGAAGCTATTCCTATGCATGCTGAAAAAATTGTGCAGCATAAAGGTTCTATGAAAATAGCTGAATTGGTTAATAATCCTAAAAAGTATGAAGGCAAAACAGTTCAGTTAGATGGTATTTGTACTAAAATAAATGCTGGAATTATGGATAGAAACTGGATTCATATTAAAGACGGAAGTAAGGATGATTATGATTTAGTTGTTACATCTGATGCTTATGTGCCAGAAGGAGCAGCATTTACTATAAAAGCTGTCGTTGTTTTAAATAAAGACTTTGGTGCAGGATATAAATATGATATTATTTTAGAACAGGGAACTCTGGTAAAATAGCAACATCAATAGTTATAAAAAAAGAGGCTGTCTAAAAAGTATAGTTTCATGTCATATTGAGCCTGTCGAAATATTTCAACTTACTGATTATCAATATCGGTTTCGACAAGCTCAACCTGACAAACTAAACATATCATGCTTTTTAGACAGCCTCTTTTTTATTTCAAAGGTTTTAATTCTATGATATAATCTTAAACTTTCTCTTTTTTAAATAAGCTAAAACAGTAATCGCAATTATACATGCAACTACAATATAAACCCAACTTGGTATAGGAATAGGATCTCCTGTTGCATAAGAGTGTAATCCCGATAAATAATAATTCACTCCATAGTATGTCATGATAACTGTTGCTAAACCAAAAATGGTAGAAACATTATAAACAAATAGCCCTGTTAATTTCGGAATGATTCGCATATGTAGAATAAACGCATACACTAAAATAGTTACTAGAGCCCAAGTCTCTTTAGCATCCCAACCCCAGTAACGGCCCCAAGATTCATTGGCCCAAACACCACCTAAATAAGTTCCTATACTTACCATAATCAAGCCACCAGTTATCGTTAATTCACTTATATAGGACATTTCAGTTATAATGGTTTTTACACGTTCTTTATTTTTAGCTGTAGTGAAAATCATTAATGATAAATTGATTAACCCAATAATAGCACCTAACATTAAAAATCCGTAACTGCCAGCCTCTAACGATACGTGAATAGTTAACCAATATGATTTTAAAACCGGAACTAAAGGCGTTATTTCAGGATCTAAGTAACTCAACATTGAAACTAGTAGAATAGTCGCAGCCAAAACCATAGTCGCAGCTAAACCTCCAAACGATTTTCTTGTAAAAATAATACCAGCTAAGGTTGTTGTCCACGCAATGTAAATCATAGATTCGTAGCCATTACTCCAAGGGGCTCTTCCTGAGATATACCAACGTAAACCTAATCCTAGGGTGTGGAATATAAAGCCCATTATAACCAAAGCAAATAAGACTTTGTAAATGGTTTTTAATTTTATTCTGGGTTTAAAAACCGATAAGAATAAGAAGAATAAAAAGGCTATACCCAGTAAAAAGTAAAGTAAGGCTAACCTATTGAAAATATTTAGTTTGTTTAGTAAGATTTCAGCATTTATTTTAGCTGAACTCGGCATAATCTCGCCGCCATTTTTAAATTGATAATTTTTAAGTTCAGACAGTAACCTATTGGCATCACCATAGTTTTTAGTTTCAACACCTTTTTTAAGTGCGATGGTGTACGAATTAAAAAAGTTTGAAGCTATTTGGCTATCATGCCCATTTCCATGACTATGATTGGAAATCCAAGTATTGTTTTCGTCATTAGTAACAGGAATTATTTTAAGCATGCCACCAGAAAACATCATATTTAAAATATTTAAACGCTCATCAACTTTCAACAATTCTTTTTCATAAACGCCTCTGTCTTTCGGAATTAAATTATAAACACGGCTTACTTCATCTCTTAATTTGTAATTACCGTTGTTGTCAAAAAAGTCTTGGTATGAGGCATAACTGCCCGTTACACCAATTTTATTTAATAAATCTTGATGTTTACCTAGTTTTATAATTTTTTCGCCAAACCAATCTTTATTATTAACAAAAATACTTAGCAGAATTTGATCGGCATTAAGCCCTTTGTAGCTCTCTTTTCTGTAAATTTTCCGCATCAACTCCCTTGATAGTGTATGTGCTGGTTTCATTCTGCCTTTGTAATCTTGAACGACAAGTTTACTAAAAGCCTCTGCATGTTCTGCACTCACGGCAGAATGTGTAATATGTGATATTTGATTTTGAGATTGTGCAAATTGAACGGACATTAAAAATCCTAAAACCAACATAAATGTTGAACTTGAAGCTCGTATTTTTTTAATTTTTTTAATGACTTGATGAAACCTGGTCTTTTTACTAAATAAGGTCCAAATCATACCTATGGTTAGTAGGATATAACCTAAATAAGATATTGTTGTCCCCCAAAAATCATGATTAACACTTAAATACGTTCCTTTTTCATCCTTATCAAATGACGACTGAAAAAAGCGATACCCTCCATAATTTAAAATATTATTCATAAAAATTCTAAAATCCATATTCACATTATTATTCCCATCTATTAAAGTAACTTCACTGGCATACGAAGAAGCACTTTGAGTTCCCGGATATTTGTCTAGAATGAATTTATTAAGTTTTATATAAAATGGTAAATAGATGTCTTTTGAGCCATACGATATAGTAAGTTTTAAGTCCTTAAAATTCAATAGTTGAGGTCTGCCAGGGTTACCTTTAGCGCCATATACAATGGTTTCTTGTGTGTCACCATTTACTGTTACATCAAGAATTAGTGCAGTTGTACTTTCGTTTTTTACTTTAGCACTTTCTGATTCCATTTTAGCAACGCCTTTAGGATTAAATTCAGGAAACACAACATTGTTAATTCCGTTTGAGTATAGTGCTCGTAACTTTAATGATTGGTAGGCTTCTGACGGATAAATGGTATCGCGAGTTTGTGTAGCCATAACCATTTGCGAATATGTGGTATTAGTTTTAAAAGATAGGGAATCACCTTTAAGCATAATGTTAAAGGCGTTTGGTATCTCTTGATCATTAAAATTGTATAGGATGTTATTTATCCGTTTACTTTCGCCTTCGCTAATAAAATATTCTTCTCTACCATTCATGCCAGAAATCACTATTTTAATGGTTGGCTTTCCATCAATACTAGCTTGTAGTACTTGTTTAGGGTTTGGAATAAAATCTTTAACCTTAACTTCAATTAAATCGTTATCAACAATATATGATTCTTCAAAATGATTGTTCCCTAACGATGCAAATAACACATCTTCATCAAAGTTATAGGTTTGATTATTTTTATTTACACTAAATTTTAAGTACGTGTTAGAAGACAAAAAACTATTTGAAGAATTATTTTCTCGAATATGCATAATGCCTTCATAACCAAAATACCGTGTGACTCCTGCACCAATTAAAATTATAATGATGGCCGCATGAAACATAAGTAAAGGCCACTTTTTTTGTTGAATCATTCTAAATTTAATGATGTTTACAAGAATGGAGATTCCAAAAAGAATTAATAATAATTCAAACCACCACGATTTAAATATCACTTTTTGAGCAGCACTTGTCCCATAATCATTTTCAACAAAGGTTGCAATGGCTATGGCAGCAGCAAATAGCAAGATATATAACCCAGCAGCTCTGGTATTAAATATAGGGTTTGTGTATTTTTCTATTATTTTAAAAAGTTTTTTCATAGTGTAGCAATTAAAGAAAAGCTTAAAATTAAAATTATTATTCTGTTAGGATAGATCATGTTTCTATAAATCGATTAACTACTAACAAATTGATTAATAATACTCTATAAAACGTTTCGTTAAAGATTTAGTACGCAATATTTGATAGCTTTTAATAAGATAGGTTAAGAAGGTCAATATTTTATGATTTTAGTTTTTTTCAATCGCAGTATTATTTAGTTAATACAATTAACACGAAGTAAGCCCTACTTTTTTTAGAATTTTGATATGACAAAAGTCATATTTAGCGTCCTATAAATTTATTAAATTGACTGATTAACTAATTCTTTTCAATATGTCAAAGACTGAAAGTGTTTTTCTTCAAAAATTAGATATTCTTAAACAATCAGAATATTTAAAAACTGATGCTATTCAAGCGCAAAAGACGTATACTAGCTATTCAAACCAATATTTTAACGCAAGTGAAGACCAAAAAGCGTGGATGGATAAAAATTCTGATTATATTTTAAATAAAATCACGACGTTGGAAAAAAAATATTGGTAATTGTAAGGAGTTTTCTTAAAAGCCCCATTATTATAAATTTATAATAATGGGGCTTTTAACAGTTAAATACGGCAAATTTAAAGTAGTTTTAAGTAATGTTTTTTTATAACTATTGAAGTAAAAGAATTGTTTTATTTTTGAAACATACAATTAAATAAAAAGACAAATGCATTACAGACTTGACCCAATATCTTAAGTTTTTTATGACTAAATATATTTACTTTATTCTTTTTTCTTTAAGCTTATCTTTAAATTTATTTTCACAAGAAACAAATATAGAGACAGAGTTTTCACAGGATGGAGCTTTACATGGAAGTGTAAATGATCTTTCCCAGTCATTGGTTGAGTTTAAGAATCATGAAAAATGTGTTGTTATTGATTATTTAGGTAAGGACAAATACAAAATAAAGTATAAAGGGTTGGAAGGTTTTGTTGACTCTCAATATTTAGTTGTTACTGAAGATATGATGGATTTGTTTTATGCTTATCAAGAAAAACAAAGAAAAGAGGTTTTAAAGCAAGAAGAAAATAGAAGACGCAACATACAAGAAATTTTAAGAAAGAAGGAAGAAGAGAAAAGGGAAAAGCAACGACAAGATTCTATAGCAAAAGTTAAAGAATCAAAAAAGAAAGAGCAAGCACTTCTAGAACAGGCTAGAAGAGAAAAGATGCTACAAGATTCCATTTCTAGGATTAGAGAATCAGAGAAGAAACAACAAGAACTAGAGGAGTTAGCTAGAAGAAACCAAGAGCATCTAAAAGAGACAAGACGTAAAGACTCGATTGCCAAAGTAATAAAAGAGCAAAAACGTCAGCAAGAATTAAAGGAGATTTTAAGAAGGAAGGAAGAAGAGAAAAGGGAAAAGGAGCGGCAAGACTCTATAGCAAAAGTTAAGGAAGCAAAAAAGAAAGAGCAAGCACTTCAGGAAAAGGCTAGAAGAGAAAAGATTTTACAAGATTCTATTGCCAAAGCTAAAGAAAATCAGAAGAAAGAACTATTAAGAAAAAATCAAGAAAGTATAAATAGAAAAAAGCATGAAGACTTTATTGCTAAGGTTTTAGAAGAAAAAAAGACGAAAGAAGTAGAATCAAATACCCTTCGTGAAACATGTAATTATAGCATGAATGAATTTGATGATATTGATAATGTTAAGATTATTAGAACTATTCCGTATAAAGTAAATGATAACCTTACTATTGAGTTGTATAGACAAGGGCATCGTGAGTATGTATTTTTTAATTTAGAACAAGATTTGGGCTGTGTAAGTTATCTGTCCAACAATAGGTCTTACGTTAGAGTAACGCTTGAAAATAATCAAGTAGTAACTTTTTATCATTCTTGGGATGTTGATTGTGGTAACTTTAAATTGAAAGGAAGGCTATCCAGTTCGCGAATAGCCATATTAAAAAAATCACCAATTAAATCATTAAAATTTAAAGGGACGAAATATTCCTTTGAAATAGATAGTGTTAATTACAAGAACTTTTTTATTGACAAGTTGCAATGTCTTGATTGATACTCTACGTAAGAACAAAGGACAGACTACATATCATAATAACACATAAAAAATATTTATTTAATATTTAAATTTCGATATGATGTAACCTTTTTACCGTTATAATTTAGAGATACCTGAAGCTCATAAGTTCCTGCTGTTTTAGGAAGCTCAATTGTTGTCTTTTCAACCTTAACCTTATAAGGTTCAACTTCTGAAGTAATGGAACTTTCACTTATGCTTTCTTGATTATTATAAATAGCTATGGTGATATTCCCTTTCCAAAGATTATCAGAATCATTGCTAACATAAATAGGAAGCTCTAGTTGTTGTCCAGCTTTATACTCTTTTTCCCAAGTATCGGCCATCAATCCTACTTTACTAAAAGCTGGCTTTGCATACTTTACAAAGGCATCCTGAAATTCTAAACTTTCTAAATCTTTAAAGCAATCGCTTGTTTCTCCCCTTGGTTCATTTGGGCGTGAATAGGTTAATCCAGCAAAATGATGAATCCCGGCTACTTTTTTATGTGCTCTCCAATATTCGGTAAGTGCAGCTAAAGTTTGGGCATAGACAGTAAAACGCTTTTCTGGCGTATCTGCTTCCTTAAAAAGTAAAGAATAGACATTGTCTGTTAGTGTTGTAGGTGAACCATCTCTATTGAGCCATAGCCAGCAATATTCATTTAGAATAATAGTGTTTTCATAAGGCTTGCCATCTTTAGGCGGATCTTGTTCGTTAGGGTCATTTGATGGTAATCTCACCTCTCCCATTAATTTCTTATAGATGCCTTCTTTCGGGTTTTTAGCATCTTTTAAATGATATGGATATAACAGATACGGATGTGCCTCCATAATATCTGTTGGTCTTGTTGGTCTAGAATATCCATTATCCCAAACACGATTTGATTTATCTAAATCTCTAACCATTTCGTAAGCGGGTCCCGTAATTCTCGAAACGGTTTCATTTTGGGCATCCCAAATAACTATGGATGGATGATTCCAACGATCTCGCATCCAATGTTCATATTCAACAGCTAATTGTTTTGAAGTGATTTTTTTATCAAGTGTGTTAACTCCATCTTTTCCATACCAAATGGAATATTCATCTTGAATTAGTAAGCCCATCTCGTCAGCTATGTTGTACCATAAATCTGGTGCGGTCCCCACATGAAAACGAAATGAGTTCCAATTCATCGCCTTAAACTGAGTGAATAATTTTCGTACCCATTGTTCATCCCAAGGTTTATCGCCACGATTTTCGTCTTCAAAAAAGCGATAAATAGGTACGTTGGTCCCTAACAAAAAATAAGGTTTGTTGTTTAAAACAAATCGTTTGTTTTTGTTGTCTACAGTAAAACTACGCATCCCAAATCTTGTGGTTTTGGTGTCGGTAGATGTCGATAATTTTAAATCATATAAAAACGGGTTTTCAGGACTCCAAAGTTCATAATTTTCTAGTGGAATATCAATTTGAATTGCGTTGGTTGTAAACTCTTTTTCACCACTAGCTATAAGCTTTTGCGTGTTGTGTTCTAAAACTTGGTAAGCAACATTAAACGGTGTTTCATTTCCTAATCGATTAATATCAACAAAGGCAGAAACTGTATTGGAATTGATGTCTGGTAAAATTTGTAAATGATCTATATATGGCGTTTTTTTTACCAGTAGGTTTACATTGTCATAAATACCGGGGAGGAATGTTTTCTTCTCAAAATCGGCACCGCTAATTAAGGTATCTGTAAAGTTCTCTCTGGTTCCTATTCTAATGAGTAAATCATTTGGGGTGTCATCGCTATTTAATAAGTTTTTAATATTAAATTTACCAGAAGAAAATGCTATGTTTTGCTGTCCTGCTTTTTTGCCATTAACGAATATATGGGCTTCATATTTTACTTTTCTAAGTTCTAATTCTACAACATCAGCATCTTTGGCATCTACTGAAAATGTTTTATGATACCAGAAATAACGAGCACTATCATTTGGGTAGTCTAATTTTGGAAATTTTGGTGTCGCCATATCAATAAATGAAGGCACCTGAATAGTACTTCCAAAAGTAACAGGGATGCTGTCTGGATTGTTTGTTTCTGCAATGCTCCAATCACCATTTAAAGAAATCTTCTTGTTTTCAAAGGAAGGCTTTTGTTGGCATGCTAAACATATAAAAAGAACCGCAATACATAATAAATATGATGAATGTTTCATTGTTTGGTTATTTGAGTTGCATGGAAATAGATAATTTTTAACTTCTTAAAATCGTTTTAATAGCTTGTAATTCTTCCGATGAGAAATCAAGATTATTTTGAATACTAACC
The DNA here is from genome assembly GCA_050300615.1 of Flavobacteriaceae bacterium. Lineage (GTDB taxonomy): Bacteria > Bacteroidota > Bacteroidia > Flavobacteriales > Flavobacteriaceae > Yeosuana. The sequence goes on from JBNKYB010000015.1 coordinate 40,061, forward strand.
GCATCTGTAATATGAGATACTTTACTAGCACCAATAATAACAGAGGTAACTCTTTTATTACTATTTGTTTCAGATAATATTCTTTTTATTTATTAGTCTACAAAAGAAAAATCAGCTTCTAATGATGTTTTAGAACTTCCTCCAACAAATACTTTAAAATCTCCAGTTTCTGCTTCCCATTTATTGTTTGCTGTATAAAACTGAATTGTTTTGGTATCAATAGTAAAAGAAACCTCTTTAGATTCACCGGGCTTAAGGGTAACTAACTCAAATCCTTTTAGTTCTTTAATAGGTCTTGTTATGCTTCCTACCATATCTCTAATATACATTTGAGCAACTTCTCGTCCTTCGTAATCACCTGTGTTTTTTAATATGAAAGATACTTTTATTGAGCCTTCTTTGTTAAATGATTCTGAACTTAATTTAATATCTTCATAGGTAAATGTTGTGTAACTTAAACCATATCCAAACGGATATAAAGGAGCATTACTAACATCTGAGTAATGTGACCAAAATACTTGATCTGGTTCTTTAGCGTTAGGTCTTCCTGTGTTTTTATGATTATAATAAATTGGGACTTGGCCTACGTTTTGAGGGAAACTCATAGTTAATTTTCCACTAGGATTGTAGTCGCCATATAATACTTGAGCAATGGCATTACCACTTTCAGTTCCTAATTGCCAAGCTTCAACGATTGAAGGAATATGATCATTGGCCCAATTTATAGCCAATGGGCGTCCATTCATCATAACTAAAACGATGTTTTTATTTACTTTATAAACAGCTTCTAGTAATTCTTCTTGGAAACTTGGTAGATCTAAATTTGTTCTACTTCGTGCTTCGCCAGATTGAAATCCGTGTTCGCCTAATACCATGATAACAACATCCTTGTTTTTAGCTGCGTTTACGGCTTCATTAAATCCAGATTTATCTGTTGTGTTAATTTTAATCTCTTGAACAAAATTTGGAGAACCTTCAAATAATTTTGGTCCAGAAGCGTAAGTAATTTTATTGTCGGGATAGGCTTGAAGACCTTCAATAACAGAAACAGCCGTATTGTTATCTGCCGCTAATCTCCAACTTCCTAGCGGACTTGATTTGTCATCAGCTAAATCTCCAATCACAGCAATATCCAAGCCTTCTTTTTTAAGTGGCAATAATTGATTGTCATTTTTTAACAATACAATAGATTTTTTTGCCATATCTAAAGAAGCATCATGTAATTTATTGTTACCTGTAATTTCTGTTTCTCTTTCTTCATTACAATATTTATAAGGATCATCAAAAAGACCTAGTTCAAATTTCACTTTTAAAATTCTTCCTGCAGCATCATTAATTAAAGATTCATCAATTATACCTTCTTTAACTAAAGTAGCTAAATACTTAACATATGCATAGGATTCCATATCCATATCGCACCCAGCTATAACAGCTAATCTAGAAGCATCTTTCATGTCTTTAGCATAGCCATGAGGTCGCATTTCTTCAATTGAACCCCAGTCTGAAATTACGAATCCTTTAAAATCCCAATCTTTTTTTAAGATATCTCGTTGTAAATAAACATTGCCCGTTGCAGGAATACCGTTAAAGTCGTTAAATGAATTCATAAATGTTTTTACGCCAGCATCTTTAGCGGCTTTAAAAGGAGGCAACACAACATTATGTAAAACGTTTAAACTCATATCTACTGTGTTATACTCTTTAGCAGCTATACCAAAACCATAACCAGCAAAATGTTTTGCGCAGGCAGCTATAGTATTATTTGCTGATAAATCTTCTCCTTGAAACCCTTCAACTCTAGCTTTGGCTATTAAGCTACCTAAATAAGTGTCTTCGCCAGCACCTTCCATAACTCTTCCCCATCGTGCATCTCTTGAAATGTCAACCATGGGTGCAAATGTCCAGTTAATACCGGCAGCAGAGGCTTCAATGGCAGCATTTTTAGCAGAATTTTTAATAGCTTTTAAATCCCAGCTAGCAGATTCAGCAAGTGGTATGGGGGTTAATGTTTTGAATCCATGAATAACATCAAAACCAAATATTAAAGGAATGCCTAATCTTGTTTTTTCAACAGCTATTTTTTGAAATGCTCGAACTTCTTTAGCTCCTCTTACATTTAACATTGATCCTACTAAACCTTGTTCTAAGTGTTTGTATTTATTGGCTGCATCTCCTGCTGAAGGTGTAGGACCCGTAACATCATAAAAGCTACTGTACTGATTCATTTGTCCAATTTTTTCTTCAAGAGTCATGATGCTCAATAAAGAGTCTACTTTTTTATCTACAGATGTTTTTGATGAATCTTTTATAGGAGTTTGACAACTAATAATTGATAAAAAAAGTGTTGTAATGCAAGCAAGTGTAAATATGTGTTTTTTCATTGTTGTTTGTTTGGTAATAAATTATTGATAAACTCTAACATAATCAACCTCCATAGTAGATTCTATAAAATTTGGGTCGATTGTAAACCAAGATCCACCCATCGCTACGTTTAGTATGATAAATTGATTTGCAGTGAAAGGATAATTATCGTTGGTTTTTGTAGTTGGAGCATATTTGTATTTATAGACATCATCGATTAAAAATCGTATTTCATTTTTATTCCATTCTATGGAATATACATGGAATGCGGTAGAAAAATCAGTTAAATTTGTTGTGCCAACCCTAGCACTGGTACAAGACCCAGAGCAAGACGTTGTATGTGTTGCACTATGAACCTTTCCAGGATCATATCCCCAATGTTCCATAATGTCTATTTCTCCACAAGCTGGCCATCCTACTGTGTCAATGTTAGCCCCGAGCATCCATATAGCAGGCCATGTGCCATCACCTTGTGGTAATTTTGCTCTAACATCTACACGCCCATAGGTGAATTCAAATTTTCCTTGAGTTAACAGACGGGCTGAAGTATAGTCCGAACCGCTGTAACTTTCTTTTTTTGCTGTAATTTTTAAAAAGCCGTCTTCTACAATAACATTGTCACTTCTATCTGTATAATATTGACTTTCGCCATTTCCCCATCCATTAGAACCTGTTCCAATATTATAACCCCATTTAGTATCATTTGGGCTTCCATCAACATCAAATTCATCTGCCCAAACTAACTGTAGTTCGGGTTCGGTTACATATACAGTAATTATTTTAATCGTACTTTTTGTATTGTTTGTGCTTGAATAAGCTATTACAGAAATTGTATAATTATTGGTGCCCGGCTCCGTAAATGTATAATCCATGGTTCCGTTAGTGCTTTGTATTTCTGAAGCAGTACCAAATTTAAATCCGAATTTAACCGCATTATCTGCAGTTGCTACACATTGTATTTTTCCAGAACCATCTCCATTTGGGTTTGTTGCATCTGTATTTAATACAATTACTGTTAGTTCTAAATTTGTTGGAATTATTTCTTCTGGGGTATTATCTATAGGATTGTCAGGAGGCGAATCGGAATTACTACAACACAGATATGCCAAGCCTATAATGACAAGCAGGAATACTTTAGAGATTTGATTAGGAATTAGGTTCATTTGTATTATCTTTTGTTTTAGTGTTTAAGGATGTGCTGTTTGATGAAAAAAAGGATTTCACAATATTGTAAAATCCTTTTTTTATTGAAATAGAGAGAATTATTTAAACAATATTGATAATTAGATTTCTAATTTTTTTAAAATAAGATTGAAAAGATATTCTTTACTGGTTTTATTTTTAAAACCAGTAAAGGTAATATCTCCCTCAAAACTAATTTAAATAACTCAAACTAAAATTTAATAAAATAGGATACTATTTATTTAAACAATTTTATTGTGGTTTAAACACCCATGTCCAGCCAGAATCTCCTGCTACTGTTAAAGGCGTCCAGATAATAAGCTCACTTTCAGTAAGCGAAATTATATGATAAATACCGTCTTTAGGTAATCTTGTCTCATCTTGACCTCCTAAAATAGGGGCACCAATAAAACTAATTGTTTGATTAGGAATATCTAATTCAAAACTGCCTTCTTGACCTGTGGCCGTAGCATCACTATAATATGTGTAGTTTGCACCTCCAGCTAAATCAAACTTCATTTTCCCATAAGGATCTGCTACGCAACAATCTCCGGCGTTCCACCATATAGAGTTCCATTGATCTGGTGTTCCATCTTTAGGACTCATATACCAAAATGCACCATTACCAGGTGTCCCGTTAAACACCCAAGTTTTACCGTCACCAGCTGCATCGTCACCCAATAATGCTCTCCACTCAGGTGGTACTGGAGTATCTAAGTTTTCTATGTTTACCGTAATTGGTTTCTCAAAAATTTCAGCTCCTAAGCTACCCACAAATTTGAAATCAAATGTACCGGTTACGGGAAAAACTATTGTTTTTTTATTGGTTAATCCTTTACCTAAAACATAATCCCAATAACCTGTAATGCCTGGAGTTGTCATTTGTAATGTGATTTCATTTCCTCCAGCTGTACTTTGGGTGGCTACTAGCTCTACGCCAGCAACATCTGTTGTGTTTTTCAAATGCTCTTGATCTACATTAGGCTCACATGCTACTAATATTAGCACTAAAGAAGCCAGAAATAGATTTATTTTTTTATATAGTTTCATTTTTTTCATTTTTAAATTATACAATTAATCCCACCCTGGATTTTGTTCGTAAATACCATTAGCTAATCTCATTTCAGTTTCTGGTATTGGAACTAATCCTTTAGTTTCAGTTCTGTAATTTGCATGATAGGTAGCAGGTGTCCCTGAGTTTCTTACATTAATAGTATAATCAAATGCAGAATCAACATCTCCCCAACGTACAATATCAAACCAACGTAGTCCTTCGAAAGCAAATTCGTGTAAACGTTCTTGTTTAATAGCATCAAGAGAATAACCAACAGGGCCTAAACCAGCTCTATTTCTTACAGCATTAAGTCCATCAGCAGTTTGAGTGATTTCAGAATGCATTAATAACACATCTGCATAACGCATAAAGATAAAATCTTGTGCATGCATTAATTGATAATCTGCATTACCCCAGTTATACAACTGCACAAACATACCTGTTACTTGATCGTCATTTGATGCGTCTGGATACTGTAAAGACGTATATTTTTTACTAAAAAAGCCCGTTTCGTGGTCTCCTTTATCAGCAGCATATCCATCAGTTGCTTGATCTGCTTGACCAACTTGAAGAATAGAACCAACCTTCCTTGGATCATTATCATCCCATTGATTCCATAACTGAGAGTTTACTGTACACCATCCCCAACCTTGTCCAAAAGGAACTAGTGAGTTATCACGAAGCGATTCAAATAAGCAAAGTCTATTTGTGTAAATATTTCCATTATCCCAATTCCAGTCCCCAAATGAGAATCGTTGTACAAACATGGTTTCAAAGTTTCCTGTACCAAAAGTTGGAGAATGCCCATCTTGACCTACCCATGATAAACCTTCATCATCTGCCCAAGGTAATATTGTGGTTCCAGCTGCTTCATTTACATAAGAGTAAGGCCATAAATTTCTAAAGTCTTGTGTTAAATGATATCCACTATTTGTTATACAATCTTGTAAATAAGATGCGACATCTGATGCGCTTAAAGACCCTCCATCAACCAAAGGCAAATCACTGGTTGAAGTTCCCTCCATATTGGTCATGTATCCTGTGTAATATAAATACGCACGTCCTAAATAAGCTTCAGCAACCCATTTATTGGCATGGCCATAATCGGATTCAGGAATATTTGGAAAAGAAGTGCTAGGTAACGTTTCGATTGCTAATTTTAAATCAGATGCAATTTGTGCATAGGTTTCAGAGTATGAAGACCTTGGAACATCTCTGGCTCCGTCAATAGTAGTAATTAATGGCACACCACCAAAAAATTTGGCCAATCTAAAATAATAAAAAGCTCTCATAAATAAAGCCTCTCCAATAGCTTGGTCTTTATATGTTTGTGCTTCTTCAGGGCTAGAGAAGAATGGTGAGAAATCTGCATCCGCTGTTTTTTCAATAATTGCATTAGTCCTTGAAATACCATTGTATGATTGTGTCCACATATCACGATAGGTGTCTTCTCCAGGATCTTCAAAATTATCAACCCATTTAGCTGATTTATCATCTGGACCACCACCTGCTAACATCATGTCAGACATTAAGTTTGCAGCAATAGATTCATTACTATGTACATTAAGCGTATAAATAGCATTGTAAACACCTGCTATAGCCTCTTCTATATCGGTAGGAGTTTTATAATAACTTTCTAAACTCTTACCGTAAAGATTCTCTGTATCTAAGTATTTATCTGTACAACTAGAAGCAACAATCATTGTTGTAATAGTCATCACTATAAAATATTTTATTTTTTTCATTTTCTCAGTTTTTTATTAAAAGTCAACACTCAATCCAAACATTACGGTTCTAGCTTGTGGGTACAATCCAAGATCAATTCCAGAAGCCCAACCAAACTTTTCGTCATCACCACTAAAACGAACCTCTGGATCCATACCATCATAATTAGTAAATGTATGTAAGTTAGTCACAGATATGTACATTTTAAGGTTTGTTATTCCAGCCATATCAGCAAACTTGTTTCCAAAATCGTACCCTACGGTTAAATTATTAATTCTTACATAATCTGCATTTTGCATAAAAATATCAGAAATGTATTGTGTGTTTCTATTTGAGGTATAACTCAACCGTGGCCAACTAGTTGAAGTGCCTTCTCCATGCCAACGATTGAATATACTTGAGGTATAGTTTTGAGTAAAATTATCTGCAAATGAACGATATGATTGCATAACTTGCATTCCAAACTTTCCAGTAAGCGTTGTATTTGCGTACACTCCTTTATACTGAAGATGTAATTGTAAACCGGCTTCAAAATCTGGATTTGGATTACCCAAGTAAACCTTATCTGCTTCATCAATTACACCGTCTTGGTTTTGATCTACAAAACGAACATCTCCTGGACGTTGGTCAGCAAAGTATGGTGTGCCATCAGTAGGTTTTACATAAGCATCAACTTCATCTTGATTTTGTAAAATCCCATCGGCTTTATAGCCATAAAAGTAACCAATTGGTTGACCTACCTCAACTCTTGAAACCTCAGAAGTTCCTTGTGATAGTATATGGCTTGGACCATGAATAATACCATCTGTATTAGCTATTCTAGTAACCTCATTTTTATTATGAGCTCCCGTTAAGTTAATACCATATTTAAAATCACCTATATCATCATTCCAATTTAATACCAATTCAACACCAGTATTTTCAATATCACCACCATTAATAAATGGAGCACCTGCACCAGATGTGCCTAAAATAGGAGCCACTAACAACCAGTCTTTAGTTGTTTTTTTATACCAGTCAAATGTTAAACCTAATTTTGAATTGAACAAACGGGCATCAAAACCAATGTTTAGCTGCTCTGAAGTTTCCCATGTAACATCTGGATTAGTTACCTTTGCAGGATATGATGTTACACCTGAAACAGGTTTTGTGTCACCAAAGAAATATCCTGGAAATACATAAGCAATTTGTGAAGAATAAATAAAATTATCTATTGATTGATTACCATTTTGTCCCCAACTAGCTCTAATTTTAGTATAGTCTAGGAAACTTGAAGTATTTGACATAAAGTCTTCGTCTGATAAAACCCAACCAGCAGAAAAAGAAGGGAAAATACCCCATCTATTACCTTTTGCAAAGTTAGAAGACCCATCTGCACGTACTGTTGCAGAGAACAAGTATTTCTCTTTGAAGTTGTATTGTACTCTTCCCATATAGGATAATATACCGCCGCCGCCAGCAGCCCAATCAGCACCATTAGCACTAATATCATTAATTGTTTCAGGACTTTTGGTATTGTTTAAATAGGCATACTTAGGATCTCCAGGAAACAATAAATTATTTCTAGAAGCACTTACTTCATTATTGATTTGGTTTTGAACCAATTCAGTACCAACTAAAGCATTTAGTTGATGATCACCAAATTGCATGTCGTATGAAAGTGTTGTTGACCAAGTATAATTGTTACCTAAATATTGATTTTGTGAAGCGCCATCAACACTATCTTGGTAAAGTACACCTAAATGATAGGTAGGGTTCATTGATCTGCCATAGCCAAACCAGGAATCAATACCGTAAGACGTTTTAAGTTTTAAATCTTTTATGGGTTGAATTTCCACAAATACATTTCCAATAATTTTATTTCCTTTACCGTAATTATAGTTGTGATTGTAAAACATAACGGCTAACGGATTGTGTTGACCATTTGCTATACCATCTAAAGTAGGAGTGAATCCGAACTCATTCACATTACTGTCAATAGACTGTTGCCAGTATGCAGGCATCAAAGGATTTTGAGTTAATGCATTGTGTAAATCATTCCAATAAATATTACCAGTTCCAATGTCTCTTCTTTCTGTATTGGTATAGGTGAAGTTTTCTCCAAGAGTAATGATGGGGTGATCATCATTCTTTTTTAACACTATAGTTGTATTTAATCTTGCAGTGAACCTTTTAAATCCGGCATTGACTAAATCTCCTCCAAGCATACTTTTTTGGTCTAAATAAGATGCACCAGCAGAATAAACGATATCTTCACTACCTCCTGAAATATTTATGGCATGACTTTGAATTGGTGCATTTTTTTGAGTCATTTCATCAATCCAGTTAGTTCCTTGCCAACCATCTTGAAGTTTTGCCCAAATTTCTTCACCTAATTGTGTTCCTAATCCTGGGTAATTTGTTTCTAACCATGTATTATTTTTAAGCATAGCTTCCCAATCATTTGGTGCCAGACCATCGTTAACACGACCTTCATCCATAATATACATGTACTCCTGAGCATTTAATGGATCTAAATTTTTATATATATTTTGGAATCCGTAATATGTATCATAACTAATTTTAGTAGCGCTATTTTTTTTACCTTTTACAGTGGTTACTAAAACAACACCATTTGCAGCTCTTGAACCATAAATGGCTGCAGAAGCGGCATCTTTTAATACATCAATTGATGCTATATCAGATGAATTCAAATAATCAATATCTCCTACAGCTACACCATCAACAATATATAAAGGGTTAGAATTACCAATAGTACCTAAACCACGAATTGTTATTCTTGTGCCGGCCCCTGGAGATCCATTATTTCTTGTAACAGTAACACCTGCTGCAACACCTTGTAGTGCTTCCATGGCAGTTCCTGTATTAAGAGCGGCAATATCCTCTCCTTTTACATTAACGTTAGCTCCTGTTACTAAACCTCTTTTTTGCGTACCGTATCCAACCACTACAACTTCATCTAAAGCTTCAAGGTTTTCTTGTAGAACAACATTGATTACAGTTTGATTATTAACTGTAATAGTTTGCGTAGTCATACCAACGTAAGAATACGTAATTTGATCTGAAGGGCTTACGTTAGAAAGACTATAGTTGCCATCAAAGTCGCTACTAGTTCCATTTGTAGTTCCTTTAATAATAATTGTAACTCCTGGTACTGGCATACCAGATGAATCAGTTACAAGCCCAGTGACTGTCTTTTCTTGCGACATGACATGTTGCACGCCAAAAAGCAGACATGCAAGAACTGCGAGTTTAAACTTTATTATCATAGTTAATTTAGTTTGAGTTAATAAATTTGTTTTTTTAGTTAATTTTTGGTAATTCTAGTTAATTTTTAAAGCATTAAATTTTAATTACCCAATGAATTCATGCTTTTTATTTTGTTAATTTTTTAAACCATAGGCGATTTTAGTTTTGAGAATTAATGTTAGTTTTTTTGAGTTATTTATAAAATAAAAACAATTAGAAATACTAGTAAGGCCAATATGGCAGCTATTAATAATATTTCTAATACATGTTTTAGTTTGGAATTGACTTTAATCATTGTGTGACTTTAAACATCACTAACAAATGTTAAAATTATATTAAAGAAATGATATAAGTAAAAGAGCGCAAAGTAGAAAAAATGATGCAAACGTTTGCGAATACTAGGCTATGCAACATTTGGGTTATTTGATGCAACATTTATAGTATTCTTGAAAAAGAGTTTTTTAAATATAATCTGTTTGTTTTCATAACGGTTAATACTTATAAACTATTAATATTTAATATTATTGATAATAAGTTGTAAACTTTATTCCAAATATTCTATTTAGAACTTTTAACTTCTGTTGGTAATATTCCGAAATAGTTTTTAAAACATTTTGCAAAATATGAGGGAGATGAGAACCCAACATCGTAGCAAACTTCTGAAATATTATTATTACCCATTTCAATAATTTGCTTAGCTTTTTGTAATCTAATATTTCTTAAGAATTCATTTGCTGTTTGATTGGTAAGTGCTTTAATTTTTCTGTAAAACTGGCTTCTACTTAAATTTAATTCAGAAGCCAGTGATTCTACATTTAAATCAGGATCTCCTAAATTTACATTAATATAATTCAATACTTTTTCAATAAACTCTTTGTCAGGTGAGGTTGAAATAACGTTATTTGGAGCATCTGTAATAAAGCTAAAGTATTTGTTAAAAATAAGCTGTCTGCTGGTAATTAACTGTGAAAGACGAAGTTTTAAAAGGCGCATATCAAAAGGCTTTACCATGTATGCATCAGCACCTATTTCAATACCTTCCATTCTGTTTTCTATTCTGGCTTTAGCTGTTAGCATTAGTAGTGGAATATGGCTTGTTCTCATATCTTCTTTGATATGCTTACAAAATAAATAACCATCCATTTCTGGCATAATTATATCAGTCATAATTACATTTGGTAGAAACTCTTGTGCCAATTTTAGGCCTTCTATTCCATTTTTTGCAGTTAAAATTTTATAATCATTTTTTAGTTCTTCTTTTAAATAATTTCTAAGTTCAGTATTATCCTCAACAATAAGTATGGTATTAGTAATTGTACTTTTTTCTAGGTCTGTTTCAGATGTTTTGGTATTGTAATTTATCTCTTCATTAACAATGGATTCTTTTAAATCATTAAGTATTATTTCGTTTTCGGAAAAATGTTCTTTCCCTGCCGGAAGGAATATTTTAAAAGTAGTACCTTGACCTTTTTTACTTTCTACTTCTATTTTTCCTTTATGTAGTTCTACAAAATTTAGTACAACTTCAAGGCCTATTCCTGTACCTCCATAATAGGTTTTATTTAAATTTTCAACTTGATAGAAACGTTCAAAAATTCTTTGCGTTTCTTCTTGGTCTAGTCCAGGGCCTGTATCAGAAATTTTTATTTCAAAAACTTTAATAGGTGTCTTTTTTGCTAATGGTAACAGTAATAAGGTGTCTTTTGAAAGTAATTCAATATTAATGTTACCATTTTCAGGAGTGACTTTAAATGCATTAGATAGAATATTGAAAATGATTTTTTCTAACATTTGCTCGTCTGCCCAAATTAAAATGTTGTTGATATCATAATCAACATTTAAGTTGATGTTTTTTACATGAGCTTCTTCTTTAAAATAGCTAACAACATCTTTTGTTAAATCAACTAAATTCAACTCTTTTGCACGTATTTTAACTTTATTAATCTCTAGTTTTCTAAAGTCTAAAAGCTCATTGATTAGTCTGTAAAGTCTGTTTGTGTTTTTATAAATAACCTTATGTTTTTCTTTGATACGTTCAGGAAGTATTAGTGAGCTGTCATTTATAATATCTTCTAGAGGGCTAATCATTAAAGTCAATGGGGTTCTAAACTCATGAGAAATATTTGTGAAGAATTGAATTTTCTTTTCATTAAGTTCATCAACTTGCTGTCTTTGTATTCTTTCATTTCTTATGATCGCTTTTTCTTTTAGCCTATTTTGTGTGTAATAATTCAACAAATAAAGACCTAAAAGAAAAAGTCCTAGATAGGATCCTATAGCCCAATTGGTTTTCCACCAAGGAGGTAATATAGTAATATTTAATGTTAATGGTTTATTATTCCATACCCCATCATTATTAGCGGCTTTGAGTTTAAAAGTGTAATCTCCAGGGTCTAAGTTTGTGTAAGTGGCACTTCTTTTCTTTCCAACATAATTCCAATCGTTTTCGTAGCCTTCTAAATAATATGCATATTGAACTTTTTCTGGACGGGTATAATTTAAGGCTCCGTACTCTAAAGTAAATACGGATTGGTTGTTATTTAATGTGATATTATTAGTTTCAGAAATTACCTTTTTTAAAGGAGAATGATTACTGCTAGGTTCAATTTTTTCATTAAATATTTTTAAGCTATAAAGATATAGTGTCGCAGGCTTTTTATTCTTTATTATATTAGAGGGGTTAAAGAAATCAATACCCTGATAGTTTCCAAAGTAAAGCGTCTCTTTTGTGTCTTTATATACAGCATTCATATTAAAGTCATTAGATAGAAGCCCATCATTTTTTGAGTAATTAGTAAAGGTTTTATTTTTTACATCAAACTTTGTAAGCCCAGTATTTCCACTTAGCCAGATGTTTCCATCTGTTGTTTCTGTAATGGCACAAACATTTTCTTCTTTCAAACCATTTAATTCGTTATACCAAGTAAATGTATTTGCTTTAACATTATATTGGCAAAGTCCGGCTCCTCTGGTTCCAAACCAAATAGAGTTATTAGAACCTTCATACAGAGATAAAATGTGATATGCTGGAATTTTGTTGCCATCAAAACCGTTTAAGTTTTTATCGGATATTGATTCAATTGAGAAGGGTTCATTTTTATTTTTTTTCATTCTGTATAAGCCAGAAGTTGTGCCTATCCATATGTTATCATGTTTATCTACTAATACTTTCCAGATAAAGGCATCATTAAGTCGAAATTGATCAATCGGTGCAGAATTGTAATATTTAAATTTTTTTGTTTTTGGGTTGTAAGAGCTTAAACCACCATTTACTGTAGAAATCCAAATAGTTCCTTCAGAATCTTGATCAAAGCTTAAAATGATATTTGAATTTAATTGTCCGTTTGTATTGTCTGAATTGTAGTTGATAAATGTTTTAGAGCCCTTTTTTAAAAAATAAATACCTCCGTTCCAACTACCTGCCCAAACATTTTCATCCCTATCAATAAAAATAGTTTCAATATAATCGGTAGTTAAACCTGAGTAATTGGTATTTGATTTTGTGTTAATATGAGTGAATTTTTTTGTTTTTTTATCAATAATATCAATACCGCCACCGTCCATTCCAACCCATAATTTACCATCTTTGTCTTTGGTAATTGCTGTAACAGAGCTATTTTGTAAAGAATTTAAATTATTGCTTAAGCTTTCAAAATTTTTAAATTTATCATAAAGTTTATCATAAACTACGACACCTTTATTATAGTACCCTAACCAAATTCTTTTATCCTTATCTAAATATAATGACCAAATAGAATTTGATAAAATACTTGTTTCATCAGTCTTACTTTGAAGATAATTTTTAATTAACTTACCATTGGGTTCTAAATGAAAAAGTCCATTATTTTCTGTGCCAATCATTAGAGTGCTGTCAGGAAGGGAAATCACTGTAAAGATGATATTATTAGAAATTTTAAAATTATCAATATTAAATTCCTCGTTAAAATCATCTATTTCTTCAATTCTATAGAGCATGCCGTTCAATGTTCCTATCCAAAGAATATTGTTTATGTCTTTTATAATTGTTCTTGTTGGATCTTCAATAGTCATAAAACCATTCTTCCCGCTAAACTTGGCTAACTTTAATGATTTAGTTTTGTCATCATATTTTTTAAGACCTTTGCTAGTTGTTACGTATACATTATCATGTTTATCTATAGCAAAATTATAAACAGATATTGGTGTAGTTTCAGTTTTATTTTGACTTATAATTTTTTCGGATTTAAGAGTTTTTAAATTGACTTTAAACATCCCTTGATCAAACGTTCCAACAAAAAGGTTTCCTTTGTGATCTGTTTTTAACCCTAAAATTGGAATATTTATATTCGTATTTTCAATGGGGGAAATTTTGATTTTTTTAAATTGATCTTTGTCTTTATCATAGAGATTTAAACCCTCTTCGGTGCCAACCCATAACCTTTTATTATCATCAATTAAAGAACAATGAATTAAATTGCTACTTATAGCCGTTGAGTCGTTTGGAGAAGATTTATAGGCATCGAAACCTATACCGTTATATTTATAAATCCCAGAACCATTTGTTCCTATCCAAATAAAACCAAAATCATCTTGAATAATCGTAGAAACACCTATTTTAGGCATACCTTCTTTTATTTTAATAAATTGATATATTTGATTTTGTTTTTGAGCGTAAACTTGATATTGTATTAATACAAAGAAACAGATAAAGATGTTTTTAAATAAGGTCATTTTTTTTGAAGCAATCATTTAGTAAGCTGATGTTAAAGTTACGCCTTTTTATAATTTTTGCTATACTTAAAATGAAAGGTTCTGTCACATCTATAATTAAAAGTATTAATTTTTTCTTTTAAAATATTGATTAGGCAGCTAAAGTATTAAATGATTTGAACATTGATTCTCTATTGGAAATCAACAGCCCCTTTTTAATTATATGGATTATCTCTATTCTGCTCAAAGTTATTTTGGCTGATTAAAACTCTTTAAATCCCAAACCATCAGTAATTCTTTTTTTAATAAACCTATTATGGTCCTGTTCCACAATGTGGATAGGGTGGAATAGGTGAGCCACTTACAACGGATAAAAGTGAGCATAGCAATAGTTATTGCAAACCCTTTTGTATCTTAGGCTGAAATGAGTTTTTAAGTGGTTCGCTTTAACCGTTTTTTTGCAATCTTGTAATTGACAAGGTGGAAATGCATAGAAAAGTCTGTTTTCATAAGAATTAAATTTAGGTCTCGCTAAAGCCCTCAAAAGGTAAGAAATAAAAGCCTAAAAACCTAACATGTATTTTACGTAAATAACTGGTAATGAGGGAAGTATTATGCTAAGCGAGATCTATTTAAAAAATTGAAAAGGGGTCACCGAATTGGTCTCGATTAGGATGGTTTTATATAAAATTAAACGATATTAAATAAAATGCAAAACCCTGTAAATTATAAATTTACAGGGTTTTCGATGAGTTTTGGTACTCTAAAAGTGGAGTCGGAGATTATTAGCTAGTGTAGTTTTTAATATTCAGTTTTAATGCGTATGTTGTTAAATAACAGTATTTTACTGTTGTTTTTTGTGTCTTGTTAATAAGTTTTTTAATAATAAGATATAACAAAATTGTCGACGATTTTGTCAACGCATCATTTTAATTAAATATTTTAAAAAATATGAAGTACACTTTTAATCTAAGGAAGCCTAAATCTCAAAATGAAACTCTAATTCTCTTTTCTTGTTATTTTAATGAAGAAAAAAAGAAATTTGTCTATTCTACTAAAAAAGCCATTTTACCAAGGCATTGGGATTTTGAAAATAAATGTCCAAATAAAGTAGGGAAGGAGGTCGCTAGAAATCAAACAGAAATATCCAAAACACTTCGCGAGTTTGAAGATAAATTTCAAACTATTAAGTCACTTTCTGGTTTGGGTAATATTGATTTTGATAGTGATTCGTTGAAAAACTATTTTGATAAAGAATTTCATCGTGTAGTAAAAGTTAGTTCGTTTTTTGAAGTTTACGATCAGTTTATGGAAGAAAAAATTAAATTGAAAGAATGGAAAAAATCTACAATTAAACGCTATACAAATATTAAGAATCTATTGCTTGAATTTGAAGACGTAAAAAAGTATAGACTAACCTTTAGCAAAATAAACAAGAAGTTTTTTACTGAATTCACCGATTTCTGTTACGAGCATAAAAACCATTTTACAAATACATTTAGCCGGAATGTAGGTTTATTTAAAACCTTTATGTTTTGGTCTGTAAAAAATGGTTTTGCATTTAATACTGCTTTTGAAGATTTTAAAAAACCGCAACGTATTTTAACTCGTGAAGAAGCCTTAACTCTAGAGCATATTAAGGAACTGCATTATTTTGACTGTGAGAATGATGAGTTGGCAAAGCGTAAGGATGTATTTGTGTTTCAATGCCTAACAGGTATGCGCTATGGCGAGCTAAAACTAATCAATAAGCGTATTATAACCGAAAATAACTGTATCCTGCTGAAAGAAGAAAAAAGTGCTTCTAAACCCACAAGAGAGATTCCTTTAACATCAATTGCTCTCGAAATTTTATTAAAGTATGATTGTAAGTTGCCATTGGTGTCCAATCAAAAGCAAAATGAGGCTATCAAAAGAATAATAAAATTAGCAGGTTTTAATCATGAGGTAGAATACACCAGAACAAAAGGTGTTGAGCAGGAAACGTTTGTGAAAAATTTTTATGATCGCATAACAACGCATACCGCAAGACGTAGTTTTATTACCATAATGCGAAATAATGGTGTGGCTGATAAAACCATTATGAGCATAAGTGGTCACAAGGATATTAAAACTTTTAATATGTATCATCAGGTTAATGACTTGGCTAGGATAAATGCGGTTAATAAGGTTTTTAATGGTTTATAACAGGTAGTATAATACTTATTTTAAACTTTATTGAATATTATAATGCTTAAATATAATTTAAATTGTTGAACTGTGGTAACGCTCTGTTGAAGTGGGGAAGTGTTTTTTGTTTACGTTTTACAGCAACCAAGTTAGCAAAAAGTAACAAACAAAGATTTAAGACAAAAAGCTTTTTGAAACTTTGTGAAAAGTTAACCTATATGAATGAGACATGCCTAGTTATTTAACTTTTTTAAGTATTTCCATAACCTCTTTTTTAGAAACTGTATCGTTTCTGTCAGACTCCTGCATTAATAGATAAAGATCAAAATCTAATCTTTCTTCTTCATCTTTAAAATCAACAACAAAATCAGGTTTTCCATTTTTCAATATCTGATTTAAAATTTCCTCCCTCCAGGTTTTTTTTGATCTTACTTTTACTTGCCACCAATTAAAAGCGAATCTTACGTAGTGTTCAGTGATATCAAAAAAAGAAATATTACCACATTCGCATTTTGGAAAAGGGATAATAGGTTTACCTTTTTTATAAGTTGTATTACATATTAAACATGTGGTGCTGTTATTATCACTAAATATTGTTGTAATGGTTTTCATTTTTTTCATTTTCATCTATTCTCCCGAATCAATCAAAGCTAAACATTTTTTTCTCCAGCCTTTTTCTTTCACATTAAGAGCCTTTACTTTTGTTTCTTTATTTATGAGATCAACCTCTATTTTGTCATCATCTAAATGCCACAAAACATTAGTATTACAAAGATATTCAGCCTTAGGCTTCATACATTGAAACCTTATTCTTCCTCGTGGAATCCCTAATGAATCAGTAACTTCGTATAAGTCTTCGTTTGTCTGATAACTTAGGTATCGATGTATATGCAAATCATCATAACGACTGGTCAAAACCCAAACAGTTATACCCTTATTTATTAATTCGGCTGCAAATTGCTGTACAATTTTATGGCTAAGCGTATCATCAAAATCAAACGTTACAGCATGTTTAACACTTTCTTTCAGCATAACTTATAACATCTTTTTTAAACATTCTTAATCAATTCAAAAACAGTAGCAATTATTCTTTTGAACCTTAACCAAAATCCTTTTCCAATTTCAAAATCAACTACTACAGGGTCATTAGTATAGTAGTACTTATGATTTAACAGACTTGCATTAATAAACTTAACACCATTTTTTTCAACAACGCCATAAGCTTCATGAATATGTCCAAAAATATGAATTTTAGGTTTTATTTGATTAACCTTTTTTAACAGCTCTTCGCAACCCACAAAATCGTTTCGCATCGTTTTATCCAAAATACTATAAGGAGGGCCATGAGTTATGAGAATATCTGTGTTTAAAGGAATCAGATCCCAGTGTTCTTTTATGTCTTCGCCACGCTTTCTGTTAAAAGCCCAATTACCAAACTCTGGTTGAATAGGTGAACCCCAAAACCTAATGCCCTCTATTTCACATCCAGAGTCGTTCAAATAAATGATGTTATCAGGCATTCTAGAATCAATCATAATTTTTGAATTACTCTCAAAATACCAATCATGATTTCCTGCGATTAAAATTTTATACTTATGTGTTTGGTGTGATAACCATTTTAAAAAAGCTTCAACTTCAACACTTTTTCCTGTTCGTGAAATATCTCCTGCATGAATTAACACATCACCTTGAGGCAACTTCACATCTTCATGCCTACCATGTGTATCAGATATAAAAACTATTTTCATAAA
>JBNKYB010000016.1:0-50846 GCA_050300615.1 Flavobacteriaceae bacterium
AAAAACCACCTTAATTAAGGTGGTTTTTTTAAAGCAGATATATATATTAAATTTATTCTTCCCCTTCAGGAGGGTTTACAAGTTTAGCAGGTTTTACCGAACTGTCATGAGCATTGTGGTATTCTTCCAATAAGCTCATAATCGCATTTAGTAAGTCTTTGGTTTCTAATAAAAGACCAAAATAGAGTGTTGTATTTTTTGGGCTGGACTCTTCAGTACGTGTACGCTCAACCTGTTTTTGAATCTTATTAGTTACCAATTTGAGTATTTCATCTTTTCTGGATAAAATAATTCCTATTTGTTCAAAGGAACGTAATTCAAAAGTTTTTTGAATGTTTGTAAACAGTAATTCAAAACGCTCATCAACTTCTTTTAATTCCTTAATTTGATTAAATTTTAGCTTTTTATGATTATTATGGACATGTTTATGACTTACTTTAGAGATGTACTCTAAAGATTGGGTCATATCTTGTAAATAACCTAAAACGTGGATGTAAAAGTTGCTAGCGCCAACGCTTGATTCATCTAAATTTTTAATAAAATAAAAAATATTGTCCCTTAAATCATCAACTTCTCCTGATAATTTAACAATTTGTTTTTTGTTCTTTTTCAACAAGGATAAGTCTTGTTTGGCCAATCCATTAATAGCATTGGTATATATTCTGTTTCCTCGTTTTACAACATTGGCAATGTTGGCGGCACTTTCATGGATAACACCTTGAATAGAACTGCTTTCAGCTTTTGTTAAAGTATCTTCAGCTTTTACTTCTTTACTTTTTTTGTTATGGGCAATATAACTTCTTATTATAATGGCAAATGCCGTTACTAATAAGATTGGGAACATAACATTTATGTTTAAGTTTAATAAATAGGCAACTAATGCTGCAGCTATAAAGGCACTAAAAGCTGTAAAAAACCAGCCACCAATAACATTAATAACACCAGCCACTCTATAAACGGCACTTTCAGCTCCCCAAGCTCTGTCAGCTAAAGATGATCCCATAGCCACCATAAAGGTTACATAGGTTGTCGATAATGGCAGTTTGTAAGATGTTGCAATAGAAATTAATACCGCTGCTACCATAAGGTTTACTGCTGCTCTCACTAAATCAAAAGCAGGAAGCTCATAGGTTTTGTCTTTGTTGATAGTAATGGCAGGAGTCTCAAATTGTTTTTCAATTGTTGCTTGCCATGATTTTGGTAAAATGTATGAAGACATTTGAGACATCAAGATAGCTGATCTCACAAACATACGTGATAAAAAGTTAGGCTGAAAACGCTCTTTTGTTTCACTTTGACTAGCTAAATCAATGGATGTTTTTACAACATCTTTGGCTTTTGCAGAAAACCAAAGCGTTAATACCATAATTAAACCCGCTATAAGTAAGAATAGCGTTGGAGTAGGAACTTTTGAGGCCAACACTCCCATACTGAAACTTTCGGCAGAAACCCCAGAACTTGCCCAGGCCGTAAAAGATTGCCATCCTGCAATTGGAACGCCTATAAAATTAACCAAGTCATTTCCTGCAAAAGCCAGAGCTAAAGCAAATGTTCCAACAATGATAACTAGTTTATAAATATTGGCTTTGACGAAACGTATTAGTGTAAAAGACAATAAAGACCAAAAGATAAAACTTATTGTAACAATAGAAAGAACGTGATGTTCTAAAAAATCTTTAATGGTTTCTCCATCAATAATCTCAAAAGTTTGTTTAGCATAATTGGTACCTCCAATACCTTTCATAAATATAAAATAGGTAATAGAAGTTAAGGCAACGCCACCAAATAATGCACCAACCCATTTAGCTTTCTTTTCAAAATTATAAGATAGTAATAACCTGGAAAACCATTGTACAATGGCCCCAACTGTAAAGGCCACTACCACCGAGAGCAAAATTCCGAATATGATTGTTGAGGCTTTATCTGTATTGATATACTGGAGAACATCTGAAAAACCTCCATTATTATGGCCTATTTTAATAAGTGCCATGGCAACTGAAGCCCCAAGCAATTCAAATACAATGGAGACCGTAGTAGAAGTAGGCATGCCGACACTATTAAAAAAATCAAGCAATAAAATGTCTGTTATCATGACTGCCGTAAAAATAATCATGATCTCGCTAAACATAAACTCACCTGGATTGAAAATACCTTTACGGGCAACTTCCATCATTCCACTAGAAAATACAGCTCCAATAGCAACACCTAAACTGGCCGTTATCATGATGGTTCTAAAAGAAATAGCTTTAGAACCAATAGCTGAATTTAAAAAGTTAACAGCGTCATTACTAACGCCAACAATCAAATCTGCAATAGCTAAAATAGCTAAGGCAATGACCATGTATAAGTATAAATTTTCCATAATTTAATTAGAAATAGTTTGCAAATATCTGTAGTGTTTTGTTTAACAGTGTTATGTAATTGTTATATTTTAAAAGTGTAGCTCGCATTGTAATCTAAACATTAATTCATTATGGTCATCTTTAATTTGTAAATGGCTTATATCTGACTGAACCTTTAAATTATGACCAACAATATATTTTGAAATACCTAAGGTGTATTGATTTTCTGGATTTTTACCAGTAATATCTTTATCTAGTTTAATGTTAGTATAACGCCCGGAAATTTCCCAGTTGTTTTTAAACAAGTAGCCTGATTGTAAGTTTATACCATGGCCAACCTGAACCTCGTCACCTGTTAAAGAACCATCAGAATTTTTTGCATATGGTTCTGACGCATGTCTATCAGCATATTCAGCCATCACCGAGAAACCATTATATTTAAACATGGCATCTACAAATAGAGTACTAATATTGGTTTCATAAAAACCTATATCTGTTAGCATATAAGAACCTTGATTGCTTCTGGTTTTTACAGCATTATTGTTAAAATCATAACTGGTTCCGATGGCTAGTTTAGGAGATTGCTCTCGTTTTAAATCACTTCCAAAATAATCGCCTTTACTACTAAAGTTGCCAAAGGGCAATAATTCAACCCTACCTGTATATTCATGTCCACCCAAATTACCAGTGGTTATATTTCTGCCTTCTCCCTGAGCAAAAGAAAGGATTTCTCTAACAATAAATTTATTAAAAAGAATAAAATGATGCCGTAGTTGCAATCCCATATCTCTATCAATAGTAAATCTGCTATTTAATAAAGAGCGATCAACTAATTGAAGTGATGATGAAGAAATAACACGCTCTCTGTTTCCTGGCAGTTTAGTTTGCCCTACCCACAGCACAAAGTTCTCATAAAAATTCCACTTAATAACAGCATCCAATATGTATCTTGGACTATTGTTGGTATACACAGAAGCACCTGAGATATCCCTGTTGGATAAACCCAGTTCTAATTTATAGGTTAATTTTGGAGAAAAGGCAAATCCGTCAAATTTTAACCGGGCTCTTCTAACCAATAAGTTTGATTCGTTTTTTGAGTTTTCAGCCCAAGTTGAAGTACCTAAAAACTGCATTCTTGCTGTAATCTTCATAGACCATGTACTATCCTGTCCTATAAGGTTAAATAACCCTTTTCCAAACTTTGGTGCGTTTGTTTCTTGACAATTTGCAATAGAGAAAGCAAAAAGTGAAATTGCAAGGAATGCAATTTTAGTATTCATAAAAGTTATTAGTTTTTGTCGCTGCAAAGAACCAAAACAAATGTTAATTTAATGTTTCCTTAACATTAAATTAAATCATAAAAAAACTGCCTTGGCCAAAGGCAGTCATTAGATTCATGATAATGTAGTCGACAAAAACTAATAGATTATATGAAACTTTAAATATATTTTAAAATACATGCAAATATCAGTGATTAAGATAACTTGATTGTAATGGCAATATTAATTAATCATTAAATTAAGTTGTATTACTTAATAGCGTTATAAATACACTATTTTGAATTCTCTATACAATAACAATGATAAATGGTTAGGTGATTATAAAAATCCAATGTTAAGTTTTTAATTGTTTTAAAATCATAATTATTTGAAATACAGTATTTTATATTTTTAATGTTAAGCTAACGTTATGTAAATGTTTTATGAATGTAAAATATTAAGTATATTTGTTATATAATTATTAAACAAAACCCCACGTAAGATGAAAAATATAATGTTTATCGCAATTGTTTTATTTGCTACAATAAGCTTTGCTCAAAAAAAAGAAAGAACTTTAAAAGTTAATAAAGAAACTAATTTAATTGAAGTGGTTTATTATCATGACAATGGGGAAGTTAGTCAAACAGGAAACTATACTTTAGATGGTAAATTGCAAGGTCAATGGATTAGTTATAATAAAGAGGGTGAAAAAACTGTTTTAGCTAATTATGAAAATGGTAAAAAAGAAGGTAAATGGATTTATTGGATTGATGGAACAATAAAAGAGGTTGACTATGACAGTAATAAAATAGCAAGTGTTAACGAAAGATCTATTAAGGGCAACGAGCTATAGAAGAAATATAATGTAATAAAAAGAAAGCATCCTAAATTTTGGATGCTTTCTTTTTTATAATAAAACTTGTTTTAAGATTCTAAAATTTATAGGTATAACCTATAGAAAATTCAGTGCCAGGGCTTCTTAAAGAAAATATCTGGTCTTGTGCTTTAAAAGATTGATAAACACTTTTCTTTTTACTTCCTAAAATATTTTTTACTTTAATGTCTATTGATGATTTTTTATTTTCACCAAACGCTTTGTTTAAAGTAAAGTTTAAGCTTTCAAAAGGTTTTGTAAACACATCAGGCACACCACCTAAACCTACAACTTCTAAAGTTTTACCTTGCATATTGAAGAATAATCCTGTTTGAAATCCATTATTGTCATCACTATAGTTTAAACTAGCGTTAATTAGAAAAGGAGACTGACCTTGTAAATCTCTTTTTTTGTCAATTATTTCTCCGTCTCTAGCGTTGGCTTGTCTAGAAATATACTCTTCATCAGACATCGTTAATTCAGACTTAGTATAAGATGCGTTTAAAGTAAATTTTAAATTGCTTAATCCTTCAGTAATAAATCCTAAATGTTTTCTAAACTCAATTTCACCGCCATATACTTTTGCACTACCTAAATTGTCTATAGTAAGTTGTCTTGGTGCAGAAGCAAAGAATGCTTTTTCTAAAGGATCCTTAAATTTTTTATAAAATGCACTTACCGCAAACATTTGACTTCCTTTACCAAAATTTTCAAACCTTAAATCTATATTATTTACATAGGTTGGTTTTAAATTAAGGTTTCCAATAAACAACCTATCCGTAATAGGATCAAAAATTTTAGACAATGATGCTTCTTTAAATGAAGGTCTAGCCGTTGTTCTATAGTAAGAGCCTCTAATATTTGAGCTTTCTGAAACAGCATAGATCAAGTTGGCAGAAGGGAATAAATCATATTCATCCAATATTTTTGTTCTATCATATACAGTTGTATTATTTTGCCCTGTATAGTAGGATGTGAAATTTTCTGCTCTTAAACCTAAAATAGATTTAAAGTCTTCGCTAATATTAAACTCATTTGAGATATATGTTGAAGAAATGTGTTGTTCTCCTTCGTAGGCATCATTAGGGTTAAAAATATCACCAGAAATTAGATACGTTCCATCAGGATTATCTCGGCTCCACAAGTTTTCTGGTGTTAATAAATTATCAGGATTTCCATTGACAACAGCAGCACCATTATTTTTAAAAGTGAAATCATCAATACTAAAATCTCTAAATTTATAAGTGTGTCCTCCTCCAAATTTAACTTTAGCTGGTCTGCCAAATAGTTCATACTTTTTACTTAAATCAACTTTTCCAACCCAGTTTTCTTCTTTTAAAAAACGCCAAATTCTTATTGGAAATGTAGAGGCTGATGCACTAATAATATAATTGCCTGCTTGATTTTCTTGCAAAGGGGTTATTTTATGGTCTTTATCATATACTTTAGAAAAAGTAGGTGAAAATTTCCAATCAAAGTCCCAATCGTTATTAGCACCAAAGCTATGTGTGCCATTAATTAAAAGATTTGTTACAGAGCTTTCTGTGTATGTGATTGCATCTTTTGTTATGGGTTCTAGACCTTGTCCTGCACCAGCTTGCGCAATCTGTTGGGTATAAAAGCCACCAGTTGATTCACCATTTTGAATGTGTAGTAAATTAACTTTGTATTTAGAATTTTTAGTTTTTAAGGTAACACCTGCAAGCCCATTAATAAGAACGGTATTAATCCCTTCACTACCATTAGAAATTCTATTGACTAAAAGATTGTTGTTTGACTTGTCTTGTCCATCAACTTCATATACCCCATCAATACGATTTTCATAAAACTCGGTTGTGTTTTTATAAGAAAACGTTGCTAAGTAACCTATTTTTTTACTATCTCCAAGATCAAATTGATCACCAATTGAAAAGCCTAAATCAAAGTTTGGTTTACTGGTTTCTTTTTTTGCTCTTAACTCACTATCAAAACGACCTGTAAGTGAGTTTAGAAGAATCTTATTTTCAAAAGTACCGGGAATAGGTTGGTACCTGTTAATTGGTACATCTCTTGTGCCATTATCATAGGCCCAAAAATCGGTTTCGCTTCCTGAAGAACTTAAATAATTTTTATTAAAGTGCATATCTGGGTTGTAACCCATTCCTAGAGATAAAGTGGCTTCAAATTTTGTAGGAAAGTCTTTGGTAACAATATCAACTACACCACCAGTAAAATCTGCAGGGTACTCTGCAGCAGCAGATTTAATAACAATAATATTATCTAAAATATTGGTAGGAAAGATGTCCATTTGTATGGTGTTTCTATCAGGATCTAATCCAGGGATGTCAACACCATTTAAAGTAGATTTTGTGTAACGATCTCCAAGACCTCTTACATAAACATATTTTCCGCCTTCAACAGATACACCAGGAACACTTTTTACTGCACTAGCTAAATCACCAGCACCACTAGATTTTATATTTTCAGCTGATAGCCCATCTAAAAGTGTAACAGACTTTTTCTGAATATTTAATACTGCATTTTCAGTATTTCTTTTAATACTTGTTGTAATTACTACTTGCTCTAAAGAATTAGTATTTAACGTAACATCTAAGTTAACAACTTGATTTGCCTTAATTACAACATCGCTAATTTCTTTTGTTTGGTATCCAACAAAAGAATATATAATCGTGTAAGTCCCATCATCTAATTTTAATTGATATTTTCCGTCAAAATCGGATGTTGTTCCAATAGTCGTACCTTTAACTAATATATTTGCAAATGCAAGAGGTTCATTATTATAATCACCATCAATGATATTTCCAGCTACAATTCCTGTTTGTGCAGATAAACAGAAAGAACCAAAAACAAATAGTGTAAGAAATATATAAATATTTTTCATATATATAATTTGGAAACTACTGCTCACCTAGTGAACAGTAGTTTTATGTTGTTTAAAAAGAATTTGTTTTAGAACCCTAATCCTGCAGCAGAATTAGCATATGTCCAACTAAAGTTAGACGTAACAGCTCCAACGGTTTGAGCACCATCAGTTACTTCTGTTGTCCAATTAGCAGCTCTTTCTGTAAATGTTGGATCTAGGATGATATTTGGCTCAAAAACATGTGTAGATTTGTCTGCATTATCGCAGTTTTCAATACACCCACCTTTTTCTACAAAGATGCTATTGTTAAAACCTACAACTTCCCAATTTTTAAATATGATTTTACCATCTAAGAAGTTTTGCGCTATTTGATTATTGTCTAACTCAACATCAGAATCATCTTTAAACCCTTTAGCAAACACATTTTCAACAGTACCTTGAGCATTACTTCTAAAGTCGGCGTATTCACCACCAGAAGTGTTTAAGTTACCATAAAGTGTAATGTTTTTCATTAAGAAAGAAGCTTGAGCTGTACCTTCGCCACCGTCTATTTCTAAAGCATGATCAGAAGCGTCACCTAAAACAACAACAGCATTGTCTATTGTTCCAGAATAAGCTTGGTCAATATCTAAACCATCATCGCCTTGACCCCAAACTAATAAGTTAGTAGGGCTTACTGTGCCTCCAAAGAATTCAATACCATCATCAACATTAGCTACAATTTCAACGTTATCTATAACGGTACCACTACCAACACCACCAAGTGTTAATCCGTTAATTTCATTTCCTTCACCAATTAACGCGCCACCATGACGAATAGATACATATTTAATTATACCAGAATCATCTGTAGGTTCAGAGCCACCGTATAATCCAAAAGTATCATCAGCAGGAATACCTTCAATTTGAGTTTCTTCTACATCTCCTTTTAAAGAACAAGGAGCTTTACCTAAAACAATTAAACCGCCCCATAACCCTCTGTTATCTACATTTAGGTTAGTACCAGCAGTTTCACCAGCATCAATATTATCACTTTCAGAAGTAAAGATAATAGGTTTGCTTGCAGTACCTTCAGCATTAATTTTCCCACCTCGAGCAATAATTAAAGCAGAAGCTAAAGAGCCTGTTCCAGCTCGTCCTTTAATAATTGTACCAGCTTCAATAGTAAGTGTAACTCCTTCTTGAACAACCACTTTTCTGTCTAATACATAGATTTTGTCACTTGTCCAAGTTTCATCTAAAGCAATACCGCCAGCTTTAACTACAACTTCAGTACCAGTATTTGTGTCACCACCACCTGTTTGATAAATAGTAGTTTCTTCAATAACAATTGGAGTGTTATCATCCTTGAAACACCCAGTAAAAACTAATGTTGAAGTTAATAAAAGTGTAAAAATTAATTTTTTCATAATATTGGTTTTTTAAAATAGTTTTTAGTTTTTTATTTAATGCTGCAAAGAAAGGTACAGAATGTAAATAGGATGTTATCTAGAGATTAAACAACAGTAATGATAGGGTTATCCCAATGTTATGCTTTTTATTGCAAAATTTTAATCTGTAAACAATAAGTTAACATTGCAGGAAGAATGTGTTTTTCAGAAAACGTAATTTTTTATAAAAAGGAAATGGGAAGTAAAAATTCTGTTTAACAAATGGTAATTGTTAACATAGAAAATTTATGAAGTAAAAAATGCATTATTTATTTGGAAGCAATAGATGTTTGATTATCATTAGTTGCTAAATTACATAAAGAAGCAAGATCATTTAAAGAGACTGTACTAGCGGCTAAAGGTATATTTAGTTCTACTGGTTCTGTAGCGTTAACATGAACATTTATTTCTTTAGTTTCATACCCTACAAAGCTACAAACCAAAGTATAATCTCCTTCTTGTAAATTTTCAATAACAAATAAACCAGTAGTGTCAGAGCTAAACTCTGTAGAAGTGCCTTTTATAGAAATGTTTGCAAATACTAAAGGTTCGTTATTTACTTCTTTATCTAAAACCTTACCCACTATCAAACCATTGTTTTGAGCAAAACCTATGCTAGTAAATAAAAAGACAGATAAAATTAACAACCGCTTCATTTGTTTCTTTAAAAATTACGGTACAAATAAATGATTTTGCTTTTACCAAGATGTTATCTAATTATTAAACAACCATGATTAAAATGTTACCTTAATGTTACCAAATTTAGGTTTTGTTTTTACTTAAATTAGTTATCTTGCCTGTGCTTAAATTTATACTATGAACTGGGAACAATTATTATCCTTAAAACGATTTGGAGATACTAATAAACGCATTAGAAAAGAACAGGATGAAACCCGTCTTGGTTTTGAAGTAGATTATGATCGTGTTATCTTTTCATCAGAGTTTAGAATTCTTCAAGATAAAACCCAAGTTATCCCATTGTCGCAAACAGATTTTGTACATACGCGCTTAACCCATAGTTTAGAAGTGAGCGTTGTAGGACGCTCTATAGGAAGAAAAGTAGGTCAAAAATTATTAGAAAAACATCCGCATTTGCAAACGGTTCACGGTTATCAAGTTAACGATTTTGGAGCTATAGTAGCCGCGGCATCTCTGGCGCATGATATAGGAAATCCACCTTTTGGACATTCAGGTGAAAAAGCAATTGGCGAATTTTTTAAAACAGGAGATGGAAGCAGTTTTAAAAAACAATTAACTGATAAAGAATATCAAGATTTATGCGATTTTGAAGGTAATGCTAACGGATTTAAAATTTTAACCGAAAGTAGGGAAGGAAGAGATGGCGGTTTACGTTTAAGTTATGCAACGCTTGGGGCCTTTATGAAATATCCGAAGGAGTCTTTGCCAAAAAAACCAACCAGCCATATTGCAGATAAAAAGTACGGATTTTTTCAAAGTGAAAAAGAATCATTTACAAATATAGCTGATGAATTGGGCTTGTTAAAACGGAGCAAAACTGACGCTAGTTTTTCGCGCCATCCACTAGCCTTTTTAGTAGAGGCGTCCGATGATATTTGCTATACCATTATTGATTTTGAAGACGGTATTAACCTAGGCCTTATTCAGGAAGAATTTGCACTTGAATACTTAATTAATTTAGTGCGAGATACAATCAATACAACGAAATACCATCAGCTTAAAAATACGCAAGACCGAGTAAGTTATCTGCGTGCTTTGGCAATAAATACCTTAATTAATGAGGTAGTTACCATTTTTATAGACAATGAAGAAGCTATTTTAAAAGGGGAGTTTAAAACAGCCTTGTTAGATAAAAGTAAGTATGATGCACAAATTAATGACATCATCAAAATAAGTGTAGAAAATGTTTATAAATCAGAGGATGTAATTGATAAAGAAATTGCAGGTTATGAGATTATAAAACATCTTTTGAGTGTCTATACATCAGCTATTAACAATAATTTTAGTGGTAAGACTTCAAATTATGATAAACTTATTTTAAACAGATTACCAAAAACAATAAAACTTAATGATGATAGTTTATACAAACGCCTCTTGTCGGTTTGTAATTATGTGTCTTTATTGTCCGATAGCAATGCTATTTTAAACTATAAGAAAATAAAGGGCATGCACTTTTAATAATTTTGGGCGTTACCACGCTTTGGCGTGGTCGGGCTTTCGGCAGTCGCTCTTTGCAAGTAGCTCCAACAAAGCCTCAATCCCTAACGCGTAATTGGAACTGGTTTGAATTTTACGTCATTGTGAGCGTAGCGAAGTAATCTTTCTCTTTCTTTTGAAAAAATTGCGTCGTCGTGCCTCCTGGTAATGACGGGGATATATTATGGTAAAAAGAATCTCTCTTTAATCTCTAACGCGGGTAGGGAAGACATTTAAAGTTTGCGTCATTGCGAGCAAAGTGAAGCAATCTCCTTATCTCTAAACCTTGAATATAGAGTATCTAATAATGAGATTACGTCGTCATTCGTGCCTCATTCCTCGTAATGACGTTTGTGTATTATGGCAAAAAGGATACCACCGCAAATGCAAAGTATTTACAATATCAAATGTGTCAAAATAGTATGTGTGGGTAATCCCTAACGCAGATTAGGAATGGGGTGAAATTTCGAATTCTAAAATTTTATTTTCATGATTTTAGGATATAACATATGGTTTTATAATTTGAAGTTTGTACCTTTTTATATCAGTTCCTAATTGAGTTTTCTCTACCAATATTAAACCATTATCAGTGAAATTATATTTTTCTTCTCTTATCAATTGAAAACTATTATTAAATCTTTAGAACTAATTTTATCATTAGTTGAAAAAATAGAAATTATGAAAATAGAGAGAAGAATAAAATATTGTTTTCATTTTTATTCTGTGTAATGAGCAATCATTTTATTTACTTCACCACTTTCGTTAAAAAACATAACTTCAATCGCTTTTTTGTTCATTACGGATTTATAATATAGCGCAATAGAATTAACACTTACTGTTACGTCAATCAATTCAAAATGTAAGTCGGGTATTTTGTTTAGGGCTTTTTCCCAATAATCTGCAACAGACTCTTTTCCTTTTAGTGTACCACTATTTATCCCTCCTGCTATTTTAATCATTGGAGTAGTTATTTCTATGTCTTTAGAATAGTGACTCAAAATATCATCAAGGTTATGTGAATTCCAAGATTCAACCCATTTTTCAGCAAATTTTTGTGCGTTCATTTTATTAATTTTCAATTTTTTATATCTAACCTGACCTTAAACGGATTTATAATTTTTTCTCGCAAATCAACCAAACAAATCGATCTGATTTTATTACAAAGCCTTGTTAAATACTAAGCGTAGGTTTTCTGCATCCAACCCAACAGATTGTTGTAATTCTGTAATGCTACCTTGTTCAATAAATATATCAGGTATTCCTAAGGTATTCACAGAATTTGTATACTTATTTTTTGAAGCAAATTCAAGAATAGCACTTCCCAACCCACCATTTAGTGCATTATCTTCAACCGTAATAATAGTACTAAATTTTTTAAAAATAGTATGCAGTAACGCTTCGTCTAAAGGTTTTACAAAACGCATATCAAAATGTGCTATCGCTTCAGGATTGCTACAATTATTAATGGCTTCAGTACTATTTTTAGCCATAGTTCCAATACTTAAAACAGCAATAGATTCACCGTCTTTAAGCATCACGCCTTTACCAATTTCAATTTTTTCAAAGGGTTGTAGCCAATCAATGGTTACGCCTCTTCCTCTAGGATAACGAATAGCAATCGGCAGATTTAAACCTAATTGAGCTGTATACATCATATTTCGTAGCTCTATTTCGTTTCTTGGTGCAAAAATAATGAGGTTGGGAACGCATCTTAAGTATGATAAATCGAACACACCATGGTGAGTAGCACCATCTTCACCAACTAAACCTGCACGATCTAAACAAAAAATAACGGGTAATTTTTGAAGCGCTACATCATGGATTATTTGGTCATAAGCTCGTTGTAAAAAAGTTGAGTAAATATTACAAAAAGGAGTGAGCCCTTGAGTTGCCATACCGGCGGCAAAGGTGACGGCATGCTGTTCGGCAATACCAACATCAAAGGCTCTATCAGGAATTTCATCCATCATATATTTTAAAGAGCTACCAGTTGGCATGGCAGGAGTTATACCGACAATGTTTTTATTTTGTTTGGCTAGTTCAACTAGTGTTAAACCAAAAACATCTTGGTATTTGGTAAAATCAGACTGAGTTTTCGAAATTAAATCTCCTGTAGACGCATTAAACTTTCCAGGAGCATGGTACTTTACTTGGTCTTCTTCGGCTTGCTTTAAACCTTTTCCTTTGGTAGTTATTACATGTAAAAACTTAGGACCTTTTACGTTTTTTAATCGTTTTAATTCTGAAATAATGGCTTCTATATTATGTCCGTCAATAGGTCCAGAATAATCAAAATTTAAGGCTTTAATAATGTTATTTCGTTTTTGGGTGCCCTTTTTAACATTGGTTAGATATTGTTTTAAAGCACCAACACTTGGGTCAATACCAATAGCGTTATCATTTAAAATAACCAATAGGTTTGCATCTGTAACTCCAGCATGATTTAAGCCTTCAAAAGCCATGCCTCCAGCAATACTAGCATCTCCAATCACCGCTATATGATGTTTGCTCTCTCCTTTTAATTGAGAGGCAATGGCCATACCCAAAGCAGCAGAAATAGAGGTTGAAGCATGTCCAACACCAAAGGTATCGTAAATACTTTCATCACGTTTAGGAAAACCGCTTAGTCCCCCAATTTGTCTGTTAGTGTGGAAATTATCCCGTCTTCCAGTTAAAATTTTATGTCCGTATGCTTGGTGGCCAACATCCCAAATAAGTTGGTCGTCTGGGGTGTTAAAAACATAATGCAGGGCAATAGTTAATTCAACTACACCCAAGCTTGCGCCTAAATGCCCTTCTTTAGTAGCTACAATATTGATGATAAATTCACGTAATTCTTTGGCAAGTTGAGGTAAGTCCTTTGTTTTTAAAAGACGTAACTCTTTGGGTGAATTAATTGAATTTAATAATTTTTGCATATAACTACAAATGTACTATTTGAAATGCCATAACAAAAAATTTAATAGTATTTAAAAAAGGAAATTAAAGCATTACATCTGACTTAAAAAAAACAATAAATAGTATCAGATGAAATTGTATTTTTGCTTGTATGATACAACCTTTTGATGACATCTACTTTATGAAAAAAGCTTTGCAGGAAGCCGAAATTGCTTATAAAAAAGGCGAAATTCCTGTGGGTGCTGTTATTGTTATTGAAAACAGAATAATTGCTAGAGGCCATAATTTGACTGAAACATTGAATGATGTAACAGCTCATGCCGAAATGCAGGCTATTACAGCAGCAGCTAATTTTTTAGGAGGTAAATACTTGCAAAAGTGTACCTTGTATGTAACATTAGAACCTTGCCAGATGTGTGCAGGGGCTTTGTATTGGAGTCAGATTTCTAATATTGTGTATGGGGCTAGAGATTTAGAGCGTGGCTGTATTAATTTAAAAACCAAATTGCATCCTAAAACGTTAATAAAAGGTGGTGTTATGGAAGAAGAAGCTTCGGAACTTTTAAAGCGTTTTTTTATTGAAAGACGAAATTTGAATTAGGTCTGAGTTGCGTTAGGGATGGTAGCGGAAAGCCCACAGCGAGGTACGAGTGAGGACTTGAAACGAACAGCCCGACCCTTTTAGGGTAACGCCCAAAATAAATTATCTTCTGGTGTCGCCTTCGCGTTCGCGCATTTTATCTAAGTTCTCTTTGGTAAGCATGTAATCTTTAACATCTTTGTCTTTCCATCTGTGATAGGCGAATAACGGAAAAACTAGAAAAAACAATCCAAGAACTCCAAAACCAATCAGTTTTTGAGAGTTTTCAAAATCGATTACATAGCCTGTAAAGATGCAACCAACAGATAGTATTGATAAGAATGCTATAAGGTATTTCATGCGTTTATAGTTTAACTACTAACTTCAATTAACTTGTTTCTGTAAGCTGTTAGAAGTTTAGATTTAGAAATAAAACCAATATAAACGCCATCTTTTACAACTGGTAAATTCCAAGCACTGCTATCTTGAAATTTTTTCATAATATCGGTCATTTTATCTAGGTCGATATCAATAATTTCTGGAGGCGCATGCATGACGTCGCGAGCTCTTACTTCGCCATATAAATCTTGATCAAACATGATAGACCTGATATCGTCTAAAAGAACAATACCGGCTAACTCTTTAGTTTTAGCTTTAATAACAGGGAAAATATTTCGTTTAGATTGAATAACAGCGGTATTTACAATTTCTCCTAAGTTCATATTGGATGTAATGACTGAGAAATTTGTTTCTATAATTCTGTTAATATCTAAAAACATCAATATGTTCTTGTTTTTATCGTGTGTAATAAGCTCACCTTTTTTTGCTAATTGAGCCGCATAAATATTATGTGGGATATAACGTTTGGTAATCATAAAAGAGATGGAGGCCACAATCATTAATGGGATAAATAATTCGTATCCACCCGTAATTTCAGCAATTAAAAATATGGCTGTTAAAGGAGCTAATAAAACACCGGACATAAGACCAGCCATACCAACCATTGCAAAATTAATTAAAGAGAGGTCGTATCCAAAAAAATGGTTCATTAAAAAGGCAAACAAACTACCTGTTAAACTACCTGTAAAAAGCGTAGGTGCAAAAACGCCCCCAATACCACCAGCACCGAAGGTTAAAGATGTTGCTATAATTTTAAATAAAATCAAACCTAAAAGGAATAAGCCAATAACTAGGGTATTAGCATCTACGATATTAAAAAAATTATCGTTAACAACAGCTACAATATTTCCACGTAAAATTCTATTAATTGTTTCGTAACCTTCACCAAATAATGGTGGGATAAGATAAACGATGCCTCCTAGTAGGATGCCACCAATTAATAACCGCTTGTAGGGACTGGCAATTTTTCTGAAAAAATCACTAATTGCAAAATATACTTTACTAAAATATACCGAAACTAAAGACGTAAACACCCCTAGAAACACATAAAACAAAACATCTTTTAGTAAAAATTTATCATCTAAAGTAAAGTGCAATAATACATCATCGCCTAAAAAGAAATAAGATGTTAAAATAGCTGTTATTGAGGCCAATAACAAAGGAATCATTGAGGCTAAAGTTAGTTCTAAGCTAAAAATCTCTACAGCAAATACAATAGCTGCTATGGGGGCTTTAAAAATAGCGGACATAGCACCTGATGCTGCTGCCCCAATTAATAAGTTTCTTGTTGTTTGATTCAAGTGAAAAAGACGCGCAAAATTTGATCCTAACGCAGCTCCTGTTGCAACCGTTGGTCCTTCTAACCCAACAGAACCACCAAAACCCACTGTTAACGGGGCAGATATAACCGATGCCCATATTTGGTGTTTTGGCATGATACCCTTTAGTTTAGATATAGCAAATAACGTAGATGGGATACCATGACCAACTTTCTTTTTAACTATATATTTTATAAAAATTAACACGAAAAACAAACCAATAACAGGGAAAATAAAATAAAGATTTTCGTGAATTTCTTTTAAAATAGCCCCTTCTAATACATGCTGAATAAAGTGTGTAGTATTTTTTAAAGTAACTGCACCCAGACCAGCTAACAAGCCAATTATGGCACTTGAAATATTTATAAACTGCTTATTAGAAATATTTCTATATTTCCATTTTAAAAACTTCTTAAAGGTTTCTTTTGAACTTAAGGGCATTATTTCCAGATATTATTATTTTAATCCTTCTAATTTAATATGCAATTCTTTTAACTGGTTTTCATCAATAAAAGCTGGGGCATCAATCATAATGTCTCGACCAGAATTATTTTTTGGGAACGCAATAAAATCCCGTATAATTTCTTGACCAGCTAATATGGCTACTAACCTATCTAATCCAAAGGCCAAACCACCATGAGGAGGTGCGCCATATTGAAATGCATCCATTAAAAATCCAAATTGTGCTTTTGCATCTTCTTCTGTAAACCCTAAATAATCAAACATTAAAGATTGCGTTTTTTTATCGTGAATACGGATGGAGCCACCTCCAATTTCATTTCCATTCAAAACCAAATCGTAGGCATTAGCTTTAACGTCTCCAGGATTAGTAGCTAATAATTCTAATTGTCCTGGTTTAGGTGATGTAAAAGGATGATGCATAGCATGATAGCGTTTAGTGTCTTCGTCCCATTCTAAAAGTGGAAAATCAATGACCCATAATGGAGCAAATTCATTTGGTTTACGTAAGCCTAAACGTGTTGCTAGTTCCATTCTTAAAGCACTTAATTGTGTTCTCACTTTGTGAGTTTCACCAGATAAAACACATATTAAATCTCCAGGTTTGGCACCAGTAATTTCTGCCCATTTTGCTAAATCGTCTTGGTTGTAAAATTTATCTACTGATGATTTATAACTTCCATCATCATTACAACGACAATATACCATTCCTAAAGCACCTATTTGAGGGCGTTTAACCCAGTCAATAAGTTTATCTATTTCTTTTCTTGTGTATGAGTTTCCTCCAGGAACAGCAATTCCAACAACTAATTTGGCATTATTAAAAACTCCAAAATCTTTGTGTTGTGTAACGGTATTTAGTTCGCCAAATTCCATTCCAAAACGAATGTCAGGTTTGTCATTACCGTATAAACGCATGGCATCGTCATAAAGCATTCTAGGAAATTTTTCTACCTCTATACCGTTAATTTCTTTAAGTAAGTGACGTGTTAATCCTTCAAATGCATTTAAAATATCTTCTTGTTCAACAAACGCCATTTCACAGTCAATCTGAGTGAATTCTGGTTGTCTGTCGGCACGCAAATCCTCATCTCTAAAACATTTTACAATTTGAAAATATTTATCCATACCGCCAACCATAAGTAGTTGTTTGAAGGTCTGTGGTGATTGAGGTAAGGCATAAAACTGGCCTTCATTCATACGAGAAGGCACCACGAAATCGCGCGCTCCTTCGGGAGTTGATTTTATTAAATATGGTGTTTCAACTTCTATAAAACCTTCTTTAGACAAATAGTTTCTTACTGCTTGCGCTACTTTGTGTCTAAAAATTAAACTGTTTTTAACTGGATTACGACGAATATCTAAATAACGATATTTCATTCGTAGCTCTTCGCCACCATCGGTTTTATCTTCAATAGTAAAGGGTGGTAATAAAGCTTTGTTAAGAATAGTCAATTCGGAGACTAAGATTTCAATGTCCCCAGTTGGGATATTTGGATTCTTAGAGCTACGCTCAATGACTTTTCCTTTAACTTGAATTACAAATTCTCTACCAAGAAGCTTTGCTTCTTGAATAATAGCTTTTGGAGTACGTTCTTCATCAAAAATAAGTTGGGTTATGCCATAACGATCACGGAGGTCTACCCAAATCATAAATCCTTTATCACGAGATTTTTGAACCCATCCAGCTAATGTTACTTCTGTATTTATATGTGATGCATTTAACTCACCACAATTATGACTTCGATACATATAATAGAAATTAAAACACTTAATGCTAAAAACATAGCAAGTATTAAACAGGCTGCAAATTTAGGAAGATATCTTATTAATAAACTAAGATAACTATATAATTTATTAATAAATACGATAATTTTTATATTGAATTATTTATTGATTTTTAATTAAAAAAAATAATAACAATTAATATAAATAATATATTAATTGTTAAAAACATAAATATTTTGCATTTTTATTAAAGCTTGTTCAAAATAATTTAACACTAACTCTAACAATTAACTTATGAAAAAACTTTACAATTTAACTTTTATTTGTTTGCATTGCTGTTTTTTCCGTTTGTTATGATGGCTTAAGGAACAGTTACAGGAACTTCCCAGACAGAACAGATCCTCAATATAACAACCGTAGTAGTGGACGTTTTGATTGGTCAAGAAGAGCCCAACAATTTGGAATTGGTGGACGTTTTCTTTTTGCTAGATTAAGTTTTAATCTTAAATAATTTAAAAAGCATATAAAAAAAGCCTCAACTTTTGTTGAGGCTTTTTTTATTGTCTATAAGGATAAAGTTTATTAACTAGAAAAATCTCTTTTACAAGACTTTTACTAAACTAAGAACTTTACTTGCCTAAAGGTAACATGTCGTCTTTTGCATACTTAATTTTAGCGCGATTAGACAGATAAAACATTGCAGGCACTACAACCAAAGTTAAAAATGTTGCGAAAATCAATCCAAAAATAACGGTCCATGCTAAAGGTCCCCAAAAGATTACATTATCTCCACCAACATAAATATTAGGATCGAATTTGGTAAATAATCCAAAGAAATCAATATTCAATCCTATGGCAAGAGGAATCAATCCTAAAACTGTGGTAATTGCCGTTAAAAGTACTGGTCGTAAACGCGATTTCCCACCCGCTATAATTAGTTCGTAATACATTTGTTTGGATAAGTATTGTTCATCATCAATACCCAATTCCTCTTTTTTACGATCTATTAGAATTTGAGTGTAATCAATGAGCACAATAGCATTATTTACTACAATTCCTGCTAGTGAGATAATCCCCATCATAGTCATAATTATTACAAAATCCATATGGAAAATAATTAAACCTAAAAATACACCAGCCAAACTTAATACAACAGCACTAAGAATAATAATTGGTTTTGAAATAGAACTGAATTGCGCTACCAAAATCAATAAGATACCTCCCAATGCAAATAACAAAGCTTTCATTAAAAAAGCTTGGTTTTCTGCTTGTTTTTCTTGCTCTCCAGTAAATTTGAAATTGATACCTGAAGGCATTTCGTAATTGTTAAGATCTTGTTTGAGCTCGTTTACGATTTCGGTAGGATTATAACCACCCAAAACATTAGAATATATGGTTATAACACGTTTTAAGTCTTTTCGTTTTATAACATTGAAAGCTTCAATGTTTGTTTTTTTAACCAAAGGGGCAATAGGAATTTGTACTAACTGTCCTTTATTATTTCTAAAGGTAAGAGGTTGATTTAAAATAGTACTTTCATCATATCTGTTGGCATTATTAAATCGTACATTAATTGGGTAATCATCTTTACCATCTTTAAATGTTGAAGCTTCTTGTCCAAAGATAGAACGGCGAATAGTATTGCCTATTAATGCAGTGGAAACGCCCAATTGTCCTGCTTTTTGTCGGTCAATATGTAAATCCAATTCTGGTTTCGATTTATTTACATCCACTTTAAGTTCCTCAATACCAGCAACGCCTAAACTTTCAATATAAGCTCTCATATTTTTGGCTACACTTAGCATTTGGTCGTAATCGTCACCACTAATTTCAATATTTATGGGATAGCCAGTTGGTGGGCCAGCAGCATCTTTTTCAACTACTACAGAAGCTCCTGGAAAGCCTCGCACAGCACTCCTAACTTCTTCTAAAACTTTACTACTTTTAACACCTCTTCGTAATTGGAAATCGCGCATCGATAGTGTCACTTTTGCTCTATGTGGCATATCACTTTGATTTCCACCTTCGGTTTGAGGGTTTCCAGAGCCTTTACCAACCTGTGAAACAGCAGATTCTACCATGTAATTATAGCCATCGGCATCTTCATATTTTTTAATGGTTTTATAAATGCGTTGCTCAATTTGTTTTGTGAGTTCATTGGTTTTTTCAATGGCAGTGCCTTCTGGATATTCTATGTAAGTAATAATTTGATTAGGTTCGTTTTCTGGAAAAAACAAAACCTTTGGTTGGGCAATGCCTGTTAGTATGAATGAAAATATGAGTAATATAAAGGTTCCTATTAAAACCACATAAGCCATTTTACCTTTGATGGCCCTGCTTAATGTTGTTTCGTATAAATCCTCTAATTTATTAAGCCATTTGTTTTGGAAATAATCAATTGCGCCTTTTAAGAAGTACTTGTAAGCCCATAACATGATAGCCGTTAAAATTGATAAATTACCAAAGCCAACCAAAGCGCCAGAGTTTATGGCAAGCCCTCCAACCAATAAAAGAGCACCAACAAAAAACATAATTAAACTCCAACGGATTAATTTACGTTTTGTAAATGGTTCTTCTTCGGTTTTCATAAAACGGGCTGTAAGCATCGAGTTAATTATCAATGCTACAAATAACGATGAGGTTAGCACTACAGAAAGCGTAATTGGGAAGTAAATCATAAACTTACCAATGGTTCCCGGCCATAATCCTAAAGGAAAAAATGCTGCTAACGTGGTAGCTGTTGATGCTATAATGGGCCATGCTATTTCTCCCATACCTTGTTTGGCGGCTTTTAATCTTGGCATTCCTTGAGACATTAACGAATACACATTTTCAACCACCACAATACCATTATCAACCAACATACCAAGCCCCATAACCAATCCAAACAAAATCATGGTGTTCATTGTGTAGCCAAGCGAACTTAATATAATGAGCGACATAAGCATTGACAGAGGAATGGCAAATCCAACAAACAAAGCATTCCTAAAGCCTAAAAAGAACATTAGGACTCCAACAACCAAAATAATTCCGAAAATGATATTGTTAACCAAATCATTTACTTGATTTTCGGTTTTAATGGATTGATCATTGGAAGTAGAAATATGTAAACCTTCAGGAAAAAAATTAGCTTTTTCCTTCTTGATAATTTCTTTAATTTGCTCAACAGCTTGAATCATGTTTTTGCCAGAGCGTTTTTTAACATCAAGCATTACAACCGGCTTACCATATTCTCTCGCATAAGTTGTTGCATCTTTTTCTTTAAAACTAATCTGAGCAATGTCTTTTAAATATACATTACCTCCATCCTTTTTAACAATAATATTTCCTAATTCTGAAGGAGAATCAATTTCACCTATAATTCGAATATTCTTTTGGAAATTATTGTTAATAATATTACCGCCAGAAATAGTTTTATTTTCATAATTAATGGCATTAATGACGTCATCAAAACTTACCATAGCAGCAGACATTTTGTAGATGTCTACTGCAACTTCAACTTCTTTATCATCTACACCCCGAATAGTTGCTTCTTTGATTTGTGGTAAGAGTTCAATTTTATCTTGCAAATGTTCGGCATAATCCTTTAACTGATCTGAAGTATAATTTCCTGTAAGGTTGATGTTAAGGATTGGCATTTCTTCGGAAATATTCAAATCAAATGCATTGGGTTCGGCCTTAGAGCCATTACTAAGGGTTGGCCAAGTAACATCAGTTTTTACTTGGTCAATTTTGTCCTTAACCCGTTGTTTGGCTTCAAAAATGGGTACAGTTTCTTCAAATTCCACCAAAATTGTTGAATAATCCTGAACTGTTTGAGATGTTATTTCCTTAACATCACTCATATTTTTAAACTCTTCCTCAAGAGGTTCTGTGATAAACTTTTCAATATCTTCAGCAGAGTTTCCAGGGTTTAAGGTGCTAACATAAATTTTGGTTTCTATAATTTCAGGGAAGGACTCTCTTGGCATATTGTAATAAGCCATAGATCCACCAATTAGTA
Source organism: Flavobacteriaceae bacterium (assembly GCA_050300615.1). Lineage (GTDB taxonomy): Bacteria > Bacteroidota > Bacteroidia > Flavobacteriales > Flavobacteriaceae > Yeosuana. Next base: position 22,330 of record JBNKYB010000016.1, read on the forward strand.
CAATAAGAATGATGACATAAACCGTCATTCGATTGTCGATAGCCCAAGTAGAAAGCTTAAAATCTTTATAGTTGTTTTTAGTACTCATGTGTTTTTTATTTAATGCTTACTTCTTGTCCATCGCGTAAGGTTCTAGCACCTTCAATAACGATAATATCACCTGATTTTAATCCTTCCGATACTTCAGTTTCACCATTTTGTTCTTTGCCTGTTTTTATGATGGTTTGTTTTACAGTGCCAGTTGAATCGGTTTCTGGTATAAACATAAAAATTAGGGATTCATTTTTACCATTTTTTTGAACGATATTATTTGGAACCACAATAGTATTGTTAGCAACGTAGTCATTCAATTTTATGGTAGCAATTAAATTAGGTTTAAGCACATGGTCTTTATTTGGAAGTGCTACTTGAACACTAAAACTTCGATTATCAGGATTGATGAAATTTGATACTTGACGTATTTTACCTGTGTAGGTTTTTCCAAGTGAAATAAAATCGACAAGCACTTCGGACCCCTCATTTACTTTACCTAAATAGTTTTCTGGTACATCGGCTTTAACATACATATTACTTGTGTTAACAATACGCATTAACGGACTTTGTCCTACGCTTACCAAACTTCCTTGGTCGGTTATAATTTGATCGATAGTCCCGCTAAAAGGAGCTTTTACATTAGTTTTTTCTAATTGTTTTTGTAATTGGTCAAAAGAATTTTTTGAAGCTTCGTAATTGGTTTTGGCTTGCAGATATTGAATTTCGCTACCAATTTTTTGTTCCCATAAGCGTGACTGACGTTCAAAAGTAGTTTTTGCTAAGGCAGTTTGCGATTGTACTTGTGCCAATTGGTTAGAAAGTCCACCATCATCTATTTTTGCCAGTAGTTGCCCTTTACTTACTTTTTGACCTTCTTTAACGTATATTTTAGTTAACGTACCTGAGAATTGAGGATAGATTATAATGTTTTGGTCAGTTTCTACATCACCTTGTACTTCGGTATAATGTCTAAAAATGGTGTCTTTTAAAGTTAAAATTGTTACAATGTCTTTATGTTTAGTATTATCCAACTCATTGATTTTATCTTCAAGAATGCTTAATTGACGTTTTATTTCTGTTTGCTGCTGACCAAGTTCTTTTTTCTTAGCGCGTAACTCTGTTAAAGAGCCTTTTTTGGCCAAATCTTCTACAGAAGTTTCTTTATTTCCGCAGGAAAAAAGCGCCAATGATAAAAAAGTAATAGTGATTATTTTTTTCATAATAATTATTCGTTTGTGTTGATTGAGTTTGTTATAGTTTCTAATTCAGCTTTTTTATTGATTACATCAAGCATAGCTTGTAAAAATTCTTGCTGTGCGGTGTATAATTGGGTTTGTGCTTGTCTTAAATCAAAACTAGAAGCAATACCCTCAAAAAACTTCGTTTGGTTTTTGTGTTCAATACGTTCAGCCAAGTTTAAATTTTTCTTTTTGTTATCGTAATCTTCAATAGCAAATTGATAATCGCTTTTTGCCGATGCTATTTGTAGCTGTAATTTTTGTTCGGTTTCAATTAAATCATCTTCAGACTTTGCAAGGTTTATTTTAGCACGTTGTGTGGCAGCACTTCGTCCTAAAGAACTAAAAATTGGAATGTTCATACTAACTCCTAATAAGGATGAACCAAACCATTTTTGGTCTTTACTTGTAAATTTAAAGCTGTCTCCATACCCTTGGTAGCCACCATTAACAAAAGCGTTTAATGTTGGAAGCGCTTTGCTTTTTTCTAGTTTAAGTAATAATTTTTTTGATTCTTTATCGTTTTCTGCAATAAGATAATCTATAGTGTTCTCAACATTAACATCTGATTCGAGTAACTCTAAAGACATGTTTTTTAAAGTTAAATCTTCAAGACAATCGGTGACAACGGTTTTGTTGTAAACGTCTAGTCCAAGTGTAATGTTAAGCATTTGGTAGGCTAATGTTTTTAAACGTAATGTGTTTTTTAAAGAACTATCTACACCAGATAATGTAATTTGTAATTGCTCAACACTTTCTTCTTCTTCAAGACCGTTTTTGTACATTTGGGTCAAGTCGTTAAGGTTTTTTTCTAGTACAGCTTTGTTTCGTTGTAGAATAAGAATACTTTGTTCTGCTAGTAATACATTTCCATAAGCATTAATGACGGCTTTTCTAACTTCTAAATCGGTTTTTGCTTTGGCGTTTTTAGAAATTTCTAAATACACTTTAGCAGATTGTAAACCAACTAAATAAGAGCCATCAAATATTTTTTGGCTTAAAGTAGCTGTAGCAGTCATGCTTTGTTTAGTGCCAAAAGTAAGTTCAGCAAATTCTCCTGGGTTTCCACCAAGAAATTCAGCTGGTATCAATGATACCTGTTGTTTTAAAAAGTTTTGGTAATCTATAGTAGCATTTATTTGAGGTAGTCCTGTTGCCGTAGTTTCCCATTTTTGTTGTTTAGCCGCCTCAATATCGCGTTGTGCATTTTTTGAGGTTCTGTTATTTTCTAAAGCATAATCTATAGCTTCTTGTAGGCTAAAGTGTTGGGTTTTTTCTTGTGAAAATACCGATATGCTTGTAATGAAAATAAATATGAAAGCAATTTTTTTTGTCATGTTTTAAGATTGATTATTGATGAATTTATTGATTGTTAATAGGCCTTTTTCGGTAGATATGCCTCTTAAATGATACTCCAAATAATAATTCATAAGTGTATTCATGGAAAAATTATTTAAAGGAAACAGTTCTTTGTCTTTTAAAGATAGCATACAGTTAAAATAAATTCTAGAAATAAATTCTATATGCATATTTGGTCTGTATAGTCCTAACTCGATGCCTCTGTTAAGGTTATCTTTAACGCACTCTTGCATAATTTCAAACTGTTTCTTTTTAAGCGTGCTAAAAATTTTAGGATAGTATTTTTGTAATTGATATTGAGGAGACGTTTTTTCGTCTTTTAAGTGTTCCATTACAAATTTCTTGATATCAAATATTTCTTCAATAGGATTCTTTTTTGAATTACAAATCTCGCTAATACCGCAGGAAATATTTTCAAATACATGCATGGATACAGCTTCAACTAAGCTTGTTTTATTTTGAAAATGTTGATAAATTGTTTTTTTTGAAATGCCTAAATGATTGGAAATATCATCCATAGTTACACTTTTAAACCCATAGTTTAAAAACAATTCAGTGGCATTATTTAAAATTTTTTCTCTCATAATGGGCGCAAATATACAATAGGAAACTTTAAAAACAAAAAAAGTTTCCTAAGTTTTAATGATTTTTTAATATTTAATTTACATACCACCTTTTTAATGTGATGTTTTAATTTATTTTTGCGTTATGCTATCTATAGAAACATACCAAGATAAGTTTATTGAATACTTGGAAGACTATTCAATTGTAAAAGAGCCAGAAAGTCTTTACGAACCCATTCAATATATCTTAAAATTAGGAGGAAAACGGCTACGACCTGTTTTAACTTTAATGACATCAGAGGTTTTTAATACTGATTATAAAAAGGCTTTAAATGCGGCTTTGAGTATAGAGGTTTTCCATAATTTTTCACTTATCCATGACGATATTATGGATGATGCACCTATACGAAGAGGAGAAGAAACAGTTCATGAAAAGTGGGATGTAAATACTGGAATTCTTTCGGGTGATGCTATGCTGATTATGGCATATCAATTGTTTGAAAATTATGATAATAAAACGTTTAAAGCTTTAGCCAAATTATTTAGTAAAACTGCTTTAGAGGTTTGTGAAGGCCAGCAATACGATATTGATTTTGAAACAAGGGATGATGTTACTATTGAGGAGTATTTAAAAATGATTGAATACAAAACTGCTGTTTTAGTTGGTGCAGCAATGAAAATGGGGGCCATAGTAGCAGAAGCGTCAGAAGAAGATCAAAATAAAATCTATCTATTCGGAAAAAATTTAGGCATAGCTTTTCAATTACAGGATGATTATTTGGATGCTTTTGGTGATCCAAAAACCTTTGGAAAGCAAGTTGGTGGTGATATTATTGAAAACAAAAAAACTGTTTTATACATCAATGCATTAAAATTGTCTAGCCCTGAAGACAGTCTTCAATTGCAACATTTATTCAGTATAAACCCCAGTAATCCTAAAGAAAAAATTCAAATTGCAAAACAGATTTTTATATCGAGTGGATCTGCAGATGCCACAAAACAAGAAATAAAATCATATACGCAGCAAGCATTTTCTGTTTTAGGGACGTTAAATATTTCAGAAGATAAAAAGTTTATTTTAAAACAGTTTGGCGAACAATTAATGAATAGAAACGTATAATGCAAGTTCCTGTAAATTTTGATGTATTAGTTGAGGAAGCTACACAGTTAGACTTGTATAAAAAGCTTGTTGAGCAACTCAATAAAGACTTTTTGTTAGCTAATATTGATATTGATTTTCATGAAGAAATATTACCATCAAGTTTAAAAATAATACTTCATGAAACCATTTATAAACTGATACAACATAAGTTTACAGAATATTTAAATTTATTATACATTATTGATGTTCCAGAGCAAGAAGTTAAAAAATTAGATGGTGATGATACTGTTCAATTGGCTGAACAGGTGTCTTTTTTAATTTTAAAAAGAGAATGGCAAAAAGTGTGGTATCGCAATAAATTTAAAGCCTAATTGAGCGTTCTGTAATACTCAAGAATAGCTCTGGCATCACTTTCAGAAATGTCTTGCTTAATCATTGGTGCGTAATTAAACTCAGCAAGTAATTCTTTAGCTAACGGATCTTTTCGAAGCATTTCTTCAGGATTTAAAATCATATTCATAATCCATTCGGGAGTTCTAGTTTTTAAAATACCTTTAGGTGCTGGACCAATAAATTTTTTGTCTGGCCTATGGCATGCCGTACACATTTTTTTAAAAATAGCTTCACCATTTTTGGCTAAGTTTTGGTTAATATCTTCGGGTAATTTTAATTCTGAAATTGGTCCAATTCCTTTGTTTTTTAAATCTACTTTTTCTGATGCTAAGGTTTTTACAGTATTATTCGATTGCTTTGTATTGGTTTGTATCTTTTCATAAGTAAAACCTTCTTTTTTCTTTTTTTCTTTTTCACCACAACCTAAAAATAAGACAGTAATGAATAAATAGAGATATGGTAACGTTTTTTGCATATAAAAAAAATTAAAGTGGTAAAGCTAGTAAAAATAACTATGTGTTAAAAACTCATTAAAATATCACTTAAAAAGCATTTTTGTTTAATAGTTTTGTTAAAATAGTGTATATATATAAATAGTATAAAACAATATCTAATTTTAGTAAAAGTTGTATTTTTGACAAAAAATTGCAAATACAAGATTGCTGATATAAAATAATGGATAAATATTCTTTTCTTAACGCTGCTCATACGTCATATTTTTCTGAATTATATGAACAATATTTACATAATCCCGACTCTGTAGAACCAAGTTGGAGAGCCTTTTTTCAAGGCTATGATTTTGGAACTGAAAATTATGACCTAGATAGCGACATGATTGAAGGTGTTTCAAATCAAGTTCCTGAATATGTTCAAAAAGAGTTTCAGGTTTTAAGATTGATAGATGGATACAGAACACGAGGACATTTATTTACAAGAACAAATCCTGTAAGAAGCAGACGAACCTATGAACCTACGTTAGATTTAGAGAATTTTAAACTTTCAGATGATGATTTAGATACGGTTTTTAAAGCTGGAGAGGTTTTGGGTATTGGAGCACAACCATTGCGTGAAATTCTCGTGCATTTAAACAGAATATACTGTAGTTCTATTGGAGTAGAATATATGTATATAAGAAACCCCGACGTTATACAGTGGTGGCAGGACAAGCTAAATGTAAATGATAATCATCCTAACTATTCAGAAAGTGCCAAAAAATATATTCTTTCCAAGTTAAATCAAGCAGTGGCTTTTGAGAATTTTTTACAAACCAAATATGTTGGTCAAAAACGATTTTCTTTAGAAGGTGGAGAAACATTAATTCCAGCTATAAGTGTAGCTCTTTTTAATGCGTCTGATTTGTATGATGTTAAAGAATGTGTGTTAGGAATGGCACATCGCGGACGTTTAAATACGCTTGTAAATATTTTTAGAAAACCCATAAAGGAATTGTTTAGTGAGTTTGATGGTAAAGATTTTGAAGATGAAGATATTGATGGCGATGTAAAATACCATTTAGGATTAACACTTGAAAAAACCTATCAAAATGGGAAAAGTATCAGAATGAATTTGGTGCCTAACCCCTCACATTTAGAAACCGTAGCTTCTGTTGCCGAAGGAATTACCAGAGCGAAAATTGATAACGATTATGAAGGAGACGATTCTAAAATACTACCAATTATAGTACATGGTGATGCTGCTATAGCAGGTCAAGGGATTGTCTATGAAGTTTCTCAAATGAGTCAATTAAGAGGCTATAAAACAGGAGGGTCTATTCATATTGTAGTCAATAATCAAATAGGGTTTACTACAAATTATCTTGATGCACGTTCAAGTACCTATTGTACAGATGTTGCAAAAGTTACCCTTTCGCCTGTATTACACGTTAATGCAGATGATGCAGAAGCGGTTGTTCATGCTGTAGAAATGGCTTTAGATTATAGAATGCGTTTTAAAAGAGATGTTTATATAGATTTATTAGGTTATAGAAAATACGGCCATAATGAAGGAGACGAACCTCGTTTTACGCAACCAAAACTTTATAAAGAAATTGCAAAACATTCCAATCCTTTTAAAATTTATTCAGACAAGTTAATTTCAGAAAAAACACTTGAAAAGGCATATATTGATGGTGTTGTTGATGAATTTAAAGACTTTTTGGAAAGAGAATACACGAAGTCTAAAGAAGAAGAATCTTCTAAAGTTAGAGAATTCATGGAAGAACGATGGACTAACTTTAGCCGTAAAGGTTTAGAAGAGATGTTACAGCCAGTTGATACAGGCTACCCTAAAGATAAACTAGAAAACATTGTTAAAATAGTTTCTACAGTTCCAGAAGGCGTTAAGTTTTTAAGAAAAGCCGAAAAGATTTTACATGGTAGAGCTGATATGGTTTTTGAATCAAATTCTCTAGATTGGGGAATCGCTGAAACCTTAGCTTATGGTAGTTTATTAGAAGAAGGCTATAATGTAAGGATGTCCGGTCAAGATGTAGAACGCGGAACATTTAGTCATCGTCATGCGATTCTTCGTGATGAAATATCAGAAGAACGAATTAATTTGCTAAACATCAATCCTGAAAGTAAAGGTGAAATGTTTATATACAATTCGTTACTATCAGAATATGCTGTACTAGGTTTTGATTATGGATATGCAATGGCTAATCCAAATACATTAACACTTTGGGAAGCTCAATTTGGAGATTTTAGTAATGGTGCTCAAATTATTTTTGATCAATACTTATCGGCAGCCGAAGATAAATGGAAGTCTCAAAATGGTATTGTAGTCTTATTGCCTCATGGGTACGAAGGTCAAGGATCTGAGCATTCATCGGCAAGAATAGAGCGTTACTTGCAATTGTGTGGAGATGATAATATGACGGTTGCCGATTGTTCAACACCAGCAAATATGTTTCATCTGTTACGCAGACAAATGAAGCGTGATTTCAGAAAGCCTTTAATCGTATTTACACCAAAAAGTTTATTGAGAAATCCTAAAGCTGTTTCGCCTTTAGAAGATTTGGTAAACGGACAATTTAATGAAGTAATAGATGATACTTTAGATCCGAAGAACGTAAAAAGACTGGTTTTCTGCACTGGTAAGTTTTATTATGATTTACTAACAGAACGAGAAAAATTAGATAGAGATGATGTTGCTTTAATAAGAATAGAGCAATTATTCCCTTTGCATTTTGAAAAAATACAACAAGTAATTAATAAGTATTCAAGTGCTAAAGAATATATTTGGGCACAAGAAGAACCAAAAAATATGGGAGCTTGGAGTTTTATGGCACAACGAATGAATTTGGTAAAACTAGATGTTATATCTAGGTCATATAGTTCAGTGCCCGCCCCAGGATCTAGTACCCGAGATAAAAGAAGACAGCAGCGTGTTATTGATGCTGTTTTTGAAGTAAATAAGTAGAGTTAAATTAAGAAGACACTTAAAATTATAACGAATGATTTTAGAAATGAAAGTCCCTTCACCAGGGGAATCTATAACAGAGGTAGAAATTGCTACATGGTTGGTAGAAGATGGTGATTATGTTGAAAAAGATCAAGCTATTGCCGAAGTTGATAGCGATAAAGCTACCCTCGAATTACCTGCAGAAGCTAGTGGAATCATTACTTTAAAGGCAGAAGAAGGAGATGCTGTTGCTGTTGGAGCTATTGTTTGCTTAATTGATACCAGCGCTGAAAAACCAGAAGGAACTACATCAAAAGAAGATAAGAAGGAAGAAGCGACTAAAGCTGAAACTTCAAAATCAGAAGAAAAAGAAACAGAGTCTAAAACATATGCCACAGGAACAGCCAGTCCAGCAGCGAAAAAGATTTTAGCTGAAAAAGGAATGGAAGCTTCTCAAGTAAAAGGCACAGGTAAAGATGGTCGAGTTACTAAAGATGATGCTGTAAAAGCTACACCATCTATGGGAACACCAACTGGAGGAAACAGAGGAAGTTCAAAAAGTAAAATGTCAATGTTACGCCGTAAAGTGGCAGAGCGTTTAGTAGAAGCTAAAAACACTACGGCTATGTTAACGACCTTTAATGAGGTTGATATGTCACCAATTTTTGCTTTACGAAATGAGTATAAAGAAACCTTTAAAGCAAAACATGGTGTAGGTTTAGGGTTTATGAGTTTCTTTTCTTTGGCAGTAGTTAGAGCGTTAAAAATGTATCCTGCTGTCAATTCAATGATTGACGAAAAGGAAATGATTACTTATGATTTTTGTGATATCAGTATCGCAGTTTCTGGCCCTAAGGGTTTAATGGTTCCTGTAATGAGGAACGTAGAAAACATGAGTTTTAGAGGAGTGGAATCAGAGGTGAAACGCTTAGCTATTCGTGCGCGTGACGGACAAATTACTGTGGATGAAATGACAGGGGGAACCTTTACTATTTCTAACGGAGGAGTTTTTGGTAGTATGTTGTCTACACCTATTATCAATCCGCCACAAAGTGGTATTTTAGGAATGCATAATATTGTTGAAAGACCAGTGGCTATTGATGGAAAAGTAGAGATTCGACCTATAATGTATGTAGCGTTATCTTACGACCATAGAATTATAGACGGAAAAGAAAGTGTTGGGTTTTTAGTAGCCGTAAAAGAAGCTTTGGAGAACCCGATAGAATTATTAATGAATAATGATGTTAAAAAAGCTTTAGAACTTTAATAGTTTACTTATAATAAAAAATAATGCTTCCTGAAAAAATCAGGAAGCATTATTTTTTTAACTAAGAACATAATTAAATTAAAAAAAGCAAACAAATATATTTATGGATATGACTATAACAATTAAGATAAATAGAGTAACCATGAAAAATTTGTCAAATTTATTATTTAACATTATAGGCATATTTGTGTTTTATTCTTTTAAATTTTTTAATTGAAAACTCTGTATCATTACAATACAGAGCTCTCTTAAATTCTCCCTAAGAATTAATTAATAGCACCGTAAAGATATATCTTAGTGTTGTAAAAAAAAATACGCACTTATGCGTATTTTTTAAAATTGATGCTTGTTTAAATTAGCCCAAACAGAAAGCGACGTGGGTTTGTTATCTAATTTTAACTTAGCAATAATATGACTTCTATGTTTATGAATTGTTTTTATTGAAACCGATAATTCCTCTGCAATCTCTTGGCTAGTCTTATTTGCAGCAATGAGTGTTATAACCTTTTTCTCGGTTTTAGTTAATACGTTTAATGAATCATCACTGGAAGGACTCTTTTTAAGGTAACTTTCAATTTGTTTACTAAAATAAGGTTCATTTTTTAAAAGATGTTGGATGCAAATTTCAATTTCCTCAATAGCCAATTCTTTTAAAATATAGCCGTAAACATTAAGAGATTTCGCTTGCTCGTATAATTCTTCTTCTTGGTCAAAGGTTATTAAAATAATCTTAGTGCTTAACTTATTCTTTTGGCAATCTTCAGCAATTTCTAGTCCTGTTTTATGCGGCATTCTTATATCAAGAATGGCAATATCGGGTTTTAGTTTTACTATTAAATTATAAGCACTTTGTCCGTCTTCAGCAACACCAATAATGTTAAAACCTTTCGACGTTAAAAAATCACTCAGGCCTCTCAGCAGAAGCGGGTGGTCGTCTGCGATTACTATTGAATTCATTCATTTAAGGGATTAAGACCATAAATGTAAGAATTTTGTTATTTACTTAAGGTTTTAAATACAAGTATTTCTTTTCATAATCTATAATACCCTTACCCTTTTTTAAAATATCAGCACCAATAATTCCATCGACAGGCTCTGAATTATGATTAGTCAAGGCTGTATTTACATGAGTTAGATTGAATAAAATTAAAACCACATTTTTTTTCTTCCACTTTCCTATTTTAATATTATTTTTTTGGGAGATTTGAGTTTCCATATCTATGGCACCAGCACCAGCCGCCTTAATAACAGATTCTTCGGCAGCGAGTTTAAACGTTTCAATAGCTTCTAAACCAACGCAAGAGCTTGAAGCGCCTGTGTCTAAAATAAAACGACCCTTTACACCATTAATAGTTGCCTTTAACTCAAAATGATTTGTTTTGGCAAGTTTAAGTTTTATTTTAATATATCCTTTTTCAAGAAGGAATTCAGAAAGCGATTGTGGCATGTTTCTTCAGTTTTAGAATTAAAAGCAAGACAAGAATAGTAATTAATATGCCAATAACCATGTAAAATATGTAGTTCTGTGATTTATCTCGATTAAATGACCCATAGTACACAAAAGCACTCCAGTAATAAGGAGATTTTTTTACATTACTAATGGACTTATCTTCCAGATATTCAATTTTTGAATTGTGATTGGCCATAAAAGCAGAATGATGCTTGTTGTAATTATTATAGAAAGACTGCATAATTTGTGAGGTTGACAAATCATTGATTTGCCATAATGAAAAGAGTAGGTTTTCTACTCCGGCGTATTGAAATCCGCGAGCAATGCTCATGGCACCTTCACCTTTGTAAAGTTTACCAATCCCCGTTTCGCAAGCACTTAAAACCACTAAATTAAATTTCAAATTTAAGCCGTACAGTTCATGTAAAGACATGGTATCGTCATAAAAGGAAATAGTGGCAGGATTAACAAAATCACCACTACTGGCATGTGTGGACAAATGTAAGATACTGTAGTTTTTGGCATTTTTAATAAAATTGTTTTTGGATGCTTTAGAATTCATAAACAATGTGGCATCCATTTCTTTTTGTATGGCGTTGGCCTCATCTATTGAATAGGTAAGTGTTTGATTCTTGTTTTCAAATACTGGAAAGAAACCAAGTAACCGATTGTTTTTGGTTGTCTCGATATTTTTCAAATAAAACAGGGTACTAGAATTATAAGCTATGTTATGGGTTTTAACCACAAAAGGCATTTTAGGAAATGATGTTGTATTGGTTTTTGCGGTTAGTAACGCTTCAAAGGGAACAAAATTCAATAAGCCATCTGGTATTACAATGATATTCTCACTTTTAGAAACACCATTGAATTTGAGTAGTTTAAACAAGTTAAATGCTAGTGCTGTAAATGCATTAATGTCATTATTTATGTTAGAGGCATCATCAAAAAGATGGATAAAACCAATAATATGTTGTTTAGTATCAATAGTTAAGGGAATAGCGTTTAATGTTATATTGTTATTCGATATAATAAATTGATAGATAGTTTTTTTGCCATAAAAATATTCAACCAATTGCGCGTGGTCTTTTTTTAATTGTTCTTGAAGTTTTTTAATGAAAATACTGTTGTTGTTTGCCGTTGGATACCTTTTTAAAATGGCTTTGTGTAATGATTTAAGCTGTATGGATATAGTGCTTAATGTTTTGCTCAAGGCGTTTATTTTTGAAGTTTGTGAGTTTCCTAATTGTTCTTTAACCAATAAACTGGTAACTCGTTCTTGCTCTTTTAAAAGGTTAAATTCTTTGATTAGTAAGCTGTCATTGGGAAACTGTTGAAGGAGTGTTTTTTTCTGAGATAGTTCTTTTAACACCGATGCTTTATTGTTTTCTGCATATTGAAAGGCTTTGATTAAGTAAGTGGTGTCTTTGGTTAGACGGAATTCTCTGTGAAGAATGTTAATGCAGTTTTCACTTCTAATTCTGTTGGCGGCTTGATTTTGTAATTTGTTTTCTTGTGATGTCCAATTATTTTGCAATAATCCTGAAACGTAAAAACTTAAATCAAGGCTTTTTAAGGCCATCGCGCTATCTGTTTGAAGGGTAGCATATAAATCAAAAATATCAATAAAGGTGTTTTCGGCATACAGATCTTCTTTATTGGGGAGTCCATTGTCGTTAAAGTTTGGTAACAGAGCTTTGATGGACTTTTGAAGATTTGCCAAAGCGTCATCAGGGTTTTTAAGCAAGAAATGTAATTGAGCTTCTTGAAAGTAAGCTTTAGCCACATCTCTTGCTGATACTTGAGGGGCTTTAAAAATCAAAGCTTTTGCTTTTTTAAAATAGGTCAGTGCTTTAGTATAATGCCCTTTGTCAAGTTCTATTTTATATTTTGCTATATCATCTAAACTTTTAGGAATATCTTCAGAATTGGAAATGAGGTCAAGAGCAATTTGGCTGTCTAAAAGGATTGATTTTAGTTTTTGCCTTTGAGAGTTGTTAATATTTGGCTTATCAAGATAACTTTGAGTGATTTTTAATGCTATTTCATGCTTCCCGATGCTTTGGTAAAGGATTGCAAGATTAATGGCGCCGCTTATTTGTTGGGCTTTATCGTTGTTTTTTTTAGCCAAAAAGATATATTGGTTTATGGTGCTTATGGCATTGGTATAATCGCCCGTTTTGGTGTATAAGTTACCCAAAGGCTTTAAGCAACTTTCTATAATATCAAAGTCGGAAAGTGTTGAAAGATTATGATTAAAAAAACGTTTTGAGGCTTCTTCATAAGTAGAAATGGCATCCTCTAAATGTCCAGAGTTGTTTAAATAATACCCTTTGTTACATTGCAAAAACACCAATGCCAATTGTTCGTCTTTAGTGACAGCTTGGTTTTTGAATAAGGTTTCTTGTTTTTGTAATAATGTTAATGATGCCTCATTTTTGTTATTAATAAATGTCTCGGCTGCTTTATAAATGTCTTCTTCCAGATTTTGGGAAAAAGCCATACTACAAATAAAAAACATTAGCAGACCAATTTGATGTTTCATAATTAATAAACCTTAGAATTTCCAAATGGCATAGAATTGCCAGTAATCGAAATTGTTTTTAAAGTCCATAACATAACGAGTTCCCAAGCTTGGACCAATTCTGGCAAAGCCTACGGTGGCTTCAAATAGTAATGCCGTTCTTAAATTGGTAAACGAATTAGTTTTATTAATCTTATTTTCTTTTGAACTTATTACAGGATTTTTGGGATCCAACCCTTCAAATTGTTCAATTAAAACACGTTGGTTTTGTTTTTCGCTAACAGAAATCGTGTTTTGTAAACCAGTACCAAGGCCTATAAAATTGTTGACGTTGTACCTAATTAAAACCGGGACATCCCAATCAACATTTTTATAAGAGGTATTTGTTGTAGTACGTTGTAAAAAACGAAAGCCTTGAGCATCTTGTATAAATGTTTCTTCAATATTGGTTTTGGCGTCATAATGGTGAAAATTGTTCATCAGCTCAACTTGCCAGTACCAGCGATACGATTTATATGGAGATAGGGTAGCTCCAAAAAAATAGCTTTCAGAATTATGCAATTTATTAAATGAATTATAGCCAACTTTTGCACCAATGGAAATACCGGGCAAAAACCGTGTGGTGGAATAATTGGTTATAATAGGATCGTTCTTATCAAAAATAATTGCAGTCCTACTTTTTGTTTTTTTCTTGTGAAAGTCTTTGGCAAACTTAATGCTATATTTTACAAAGCCTTTGGTAGAATCATAGTCCTTTACGTTTTTTTGCTCGCTTCCTGGTAGATAAATATTTTTAAACGTAAAGATAGCTTGAGTATCTGTAAATGTAGTGTCTAAACAACTGTATGAGACTTCATGTTTTGGGCAGATGTCACATTTAGGATACATATCTGTAACCTTTAAAGTTGATTTGTCCAGCATGTCTGGAATATCGGTTTTTAATTGAATGGTACGGGCTGGGCCTTCACCATTGTTTTGAAACTTAATCTTGTATTTTAAGGTTTTAAAACGCACCAACCTGTAATTCATTATGGTACCATTTGACGACATTTTATTGGGATCGTGAGAAGTTACAATTTCCATTTCCATGTCTTTCACCTTGTGATTATCATAATTGGAATCGGGCACATAAATGCCTCTAACTGAAATAATGGCACTAGTGTCTTTAATCATTTCAGGCGTTGTTTTTAAGCTGAAAAAGATATTGCGCTCTTCTTTGGGTTGCATATTATCAAATTCCAGAAGGCTCCAGTTTTTGTAAAGAGACTTAGATTGTTCAACGGTTAATGGAAGATTTGTTTTTTCGGTTGAATCTTGCATAACAGTTCTCATGTTTATAAACGCATTGTTTGAAGCTGCCAAATAGGTGCCATCGTCGTCAATGTTATTAGTAAAAACAAAATCCGTGGTTGAACTGGTTTTTTCGTTATGATAGGTTCTTGTGTCTGTTAGCTCAAAATTATTGGCTTTGAATTTTTGTTCGTTGTAAAACAAATAAAGCTTACCGTTAGTTGTATAGTCTTTAGGATTTTTATAGCTTAAAATAACCACAAACTCTTCATTGGGAACGGGTTCTCTGTTTCGTTTCAAAATAAAATCTTCATCCATTGAAGCCGTCTCGTTATATGGTGTAGAAATACTATTTACAGTTATTTTTTTTGGCCTTGTTGTAGGAGGCTTGCCAGTATCATAATTATTGGTAGCCCATAATTTAACGTCATAGTCACCTTCTTTTTTATAGATATGCTTTGGGTTTTTATCAGTACTGTAATAACCATCACCAAATTCCCAGTAATAGGTGTAGAATGCTTTTGGAGCACCAGCAATTTGGTTTAAAGTAGGGGTTTCTGGTGTAAAAACGACTTCATTGCCATTAGTTGTGTTTTTAATGGTGGCAACTGGAGTTATCGTATCGTTTGCAATTAGTTTTTGGGCATAACTGCAAACTCCAATTAAAAATAAACATAGAAAAGAAAATCGCTTGCTCATGTTACGGAGGTTTTAAGAAGTTTTAAATATACAAAAAGTGATATTTATCAAATTGCGTTATTAACAGTCTGTTTTACAATTGTTGGACATTAGTTAATATAATAGCGATGTTGGCGCATATTACTAATAAAATAATACACACTATGATGAATATAAAAACGAACTTTTTCATGAGGGTCTTTTTATACTAGTATATCAACATAGTTGGTGTTTTGTTACCTATGTTGTTAGACTATTATTAATCTAAAATCAAAAAAATAAAATCCAGATCTTTTTGATAATTCTTAAATGAATTAAAAATCCCAGAGGACGAAGCCTCTGGGATAAAAAGTAGGAAAGTACTAAGAGCAGATAATTATGGTAACCCATTGATTATGGTTGTAAGTTGTGCCTCAGTAGCAATAGATGTTTCTCCTTCGGTAAAGGTGATGATGCCATTCTCTTCAATGGTTACGGCTTGTATGGCATATTTCCAGTTTCCATCTTCTTCGGTTGCAAAAATGGCATGGCATTCTAAACCAATCGGAATTTGTCCGTAGTGTTCACTAAACAATCCTGATTGCTCGTCATAAGTGTCTAACTTGGCTAAAGCGGTTTCTTCGCCATCATAAGATAAATATACAGCACTATTGGTATTGTTATATCCTTCTGGTACAGCGGCAAGGATAGTTGTTTTTGGACGTGGATCACTATAAAATCTATCTACATTAGTCCATCCAAACGATTGGAAAAATCCGTAATATTGATTGCCTTCTGTAAATACACCACCATCTTGACCGTTAGTGCCATCGCGTTTATCTTCTTCCCAGGCAAGATTACCGTCTTCATCAATTTGTCCGTTCCAAAGGATCATGTCATTATCTACGCCTCCAGTTAAATCTGCAGGGATCATCATTTGAAAACCGCAAGAGGTTTCAAGAGCTTCACCATTTTGAGTGGCATTTACATAAAACTCTCCACCAGAAACCAACACGGCTTTATCACCATTTGGCATTATTCCCATTGTGGGTTTGTTGGTAGTAAGCATGTTGCCTTTGTTGAATAGTTCAACAAACTCTAAATCTACAGTTCCCGTTACAGCGTCTCCGTTTAAGGTTAAACAAGAACCGTTGATGTAAATAGTAACACCGTTTTCAGATGTTAAGGTGATGGCACCATCTTCGGTATTAAATTGAAACGTTTGCACAAGTTTTTCTAACGCATTGTCTTTAATGGCATTAAAATCTTCTTGCGTTGGGCGAATTACAAGAGTCTCGTCGTCATTCTTTGAACAGCTTGTTAAAACCAAAGCCGTTAATAAAAGGGTTCCTAAAAGGTGTTTTAAATTTTTCATAATATTAAAGTTTAAAGTGTTTGAGTGTTCATTACATAATTGTTTTGTTTTCATGATTATTGGGGTTTTAATTGTTATTCATAGTTAAATACACAGGGCAACAGTTTTGTTACCCTGTTTTGGTAATTATTTTTTATTGTTGAGGTTGACTGATAATTATTTTTGAAACAATAGCATCACCAGAAGCTACTAGTTGGATCATTCTATCAGCGTATTCTTGAGAAGAGGCATAACCTTTGGCGCGTCCTGTAGCGGTTTCAACTTCCCAGAAATAATTTCTTTTAGTATTGTTGTTAACTTCACTTTTTAATACGAAGTAACTTGTAATCTCTGTTCCTCTCACTACTTCACCAGAACTTGATAAGGCTATCATTTGTTTGGCATTTTCAAGCGAAAGCGATGTTCCTGAATATACACCTTTGTTGGTTTCAACTTTCCAGTCAAATACTTGGGCAATGTTGTTTCTTGTAATGGTTACAACTTCAGTTGAAGTGTTAAGGGCGTTTTTTTCATTGGTAGCGTTTACATTTATTATTGATAATGCTACGGTTGCGATAATTAAAATTGATTGTCTCATGATTTCTAAATTTTTATGGATTAATTATTTTTTTTAAATCAGCTTTTCTGACTGTGACACCTTTATATCAACCACATTAAAAATTTGTTACCCATTTGTTTCAAAGTTTTTTTACTTTAGTAGCAAATACAAGGGTTTAATGGGTGAAAAAAAAATACACGAAGACCAGAAATATATTGATGGATTGCTGCAAAACAATTCCTTTATCATTCAAGCTATCTATGATAAGTTTGTGCCTAAAGTGATTAATTACATCAAACAAAACAGTGGTAGTGTTGATGTGGCACAAGACGTTGTTCAAGACACATTAATAACTATATACAATCAAGCCAGTAAAAAAGATTTACAGCTTACCTGTCCTTTTGATGCTTACTTTTTTTTATTGTGCAAACGAAAATGGTTGAACGAATTAAAAAAAACATCCAATAAAGAGGTAACAATTAATGAAGATGTTTTATCTAAAGATGACGAGGCTCAAGAACTAGCTTTTGAAACATTGGTTTTTGGTGAAAAAGAAGCCTTATTTACAGAAATGTTCCAAAAACTGGGAAATGCTTGTAAAGAGTTGTTAACCGCTACTTTCAAAATAAAATCCATGGAAGAAGTTGCAAACAGTTTAGGTGTTACTTATGCTTATGCTAGAAAGAAAAAGTCACTTTGCACAGGTAAATTAACAGAGTTAATAAAAGCCTCGCCAAAATTTAACCAACTTAATTCGTAATTGTTATGCAAGACCAAGATTATATACTATATGAAAACTATCTTTCTGGAGACATGTCGAAAAAAGACATTGTCTCTTTTGAAGATCGATTGAAAACCGATTCGGAATTCAATCAATCATTTCAGCTTTATAAGGAAACGTCTTCATTTTTAAAACACACATTTGAAAATGAAGATGAGAGAACGAAATTCAAGGAAAACCTTCAAAAAATTTCCAGATCACATTTTAGTAAAACATTGGATAATCAAGTTAAAAAAACAAAAACGTTCAACCTTTACAAATATGCTATTGCAGCCTGTGTGGTTTTACTTTTTGGGTTTTTTATGTTCAATCAGTTTTCTACCCCAACGTATAGTGATTATTCAAACTATGGCACTATAAGTTTAACGGTAAGAGGAGAAAATGATGCGCTTTTACAAACGGCTGAGAGTGCATTTAATAACAAAGATTTTGCTAAAGCCGATAAAGCTTTTAAAAGCTTGATAGTTTTAGATGAGAACAATACAGAGTTGAAACTATACAGAGCCATTGCCAATATAGAATTGGATAATTTTGAAACCGCCGATACGCTATTGGATAGTTTGCAAAAAGGAAATTCAGTTTACAAATATAAAGCAACATGGTATTTGGCTTTAAGTAAATTAAAACAACATGAAACTGAAGAGTGCACAGCCATTTTAAAAACCATACCAGAAGATACTGAGGAGTATGAAGCAGCTCAAAAACTCATAAAGAAACTAGATTAATTTTCTGTAATAATAAAATACAATAGATAAAGTCGCCAATTTAATGGCGACTTTTTTAATTTTACAACATGATTGTTACAGACACCCATACCCATTTGTATAGCGAAGCCTTTGATGAAGACAGGCACGATGTGATTAATCGTGCTATAGCAGAAGGCGTATCCCGATTTTTTATACCAGCCATTGATTCAACCTACACAGAATCCATGCTGCAATTAGAAAACGACTATCCAGACCATATGTTTTTGATGGCAGGATTGCATCCAACACACGTTAAAGACAACTATAAGGAGGAATTAAAGCATGTTGAAAATATGCTTGACCAAAGACCATTTTACGCAGTTGGTGAAATAGGGATTGATTTGTATTGGGATAAAAGCACTTTGGCAATTCAGCAAGAAGCGTTTAGGTATCAAATTAGATTAGCAAAAAAATATAAACTACCCATTGTTATTCATTGTAGAGATGCTTTTAATGAGGTTTTTGAAGTTTTAGAAGAAGAGAAAGACAGTGATTTATTTGGTGTTTTTCATTGTTTTACCGGCACAATAGAGCAAGCCCAAAAAGCTATATCTTATAAAATGAAATTAGGAATAGGCGGCGTAGTAACTTTTAAGAATGGTAAAATAGATCAATTTTTAAATCAAATTGATTTAAATCATATTGTTTTAGAAACCGATTCGCCCTATTTGGCTCCAGTTCCTTATAGAGGTAAGCGTAATGAAAGTGCCTATATAATTAAGGTACTGGAAAAACTATCAGAAATCTATAGTATGTCCAAAGAAGATATAGCAAGTGTTACTACTCAAAATTCAAAAGATATATTCAATATATAAAACATGAGCAAATCAAAACCCAACATACTCCTTATATATACAGGAGGAACAATCGGGATGATAAAAGACTTTAAAACAGGAGCGTTGAGAGCATTTGATTTTAAAAATCTTTTAAAACGAATTCCAGAACTTCAGTTGCTCGATTGTAAAATTGAGACTGTTTCTTTTGAAACACCTATCGATTCAAGTAATATGAATACGGAGTATTGGGTTCAAATTGCCGAAATAATTGAAACCAATTATAAACTATTTGATGGGTTTGTTGTACTTCACGGAAGTGACACCATGAGTTACACGGCTTCAGCATTAAGTTTTATGTTAGAAAACTTAGCAAAACCAGTTGTTTTTACAGGATCACAATTGCCTATTGGAGATTTACGAACCGATGCTAAAGAAAATTTAATTACATCTATTCAAATTGCTTCTATGCAAGTTGCAAATAAACCAATCATTAAAGAGGTGTGTTTATATTTTGAATACAAATTATATAGAGGTAACCGAACAACTAAAATTAATGCAGAACATTTTGAAGCCTTTGCGTCATTAAATTATCCAGATTTGGCTGAATCAGGTGTTCATTTAAAAATTAATAAGACATATTTATATAAACCAAATTTAAAGAAGTCGCTTATAGTTCATAAAAATTTGGATACAAATATCGCACTGGTTAAATTATTTCCTGGAATTACTGAAGTATTATTAAAGAGTATATGTAATACCCCCAATTTAAAAGGCATTATTTTAGAAACCTATGGAGCAGGAAACTGTACTACTGAAAAATGGTTTATTAATTTACTTGAAAAAACAATTAAAAAAGGGGTACATATTATTAATATAACACAATGTTCTGGTGGAAGTGTAATAATGGGTCACTATGAAACCAGTGAACAACTAATAAAAACAGGTGTAATTTCGGGAAAAGACATCACTACAGAGGCTGCAATTTGTAAGTTAATGTACATGTTAGGGCAAAATATTTCTTCTAATGTATTCAAAACCATATATGAAACGTCCTTAAGAGGAGAATTGTCTTAAAATTAACGGTTAAAGTTTTATCATTTAACAAATTTTTTGTTATTTGAGCCCTCGTAATTGAGTATATTGAAATACAGAGAGGTGGCCGAGTGGTCGAAGGCGCACGCCTGGAAAGTGTGTATACGTCAAAAGCGTATCGAGGGTTCGAATCCCTTCCTCTCTGCTGTTATTTTTATTTTTAATTACTTATTTTTTTATATCTTTAACACTTTAACTAATAAAATTAAGATCTAGAACATGAAAAGATTATTTTCTATCCTAGCCATTGCAGGAATAATGGCTTTCGGAACTGTTAATGCAACGACAAATGCAAACACATCTACTGCAACGACGGTAGTAACTACAACTCAAGATGATGCTGCAGCACCTGCAGAAGAACTTGGTTTTCATCAAGGATTAAAAAAGCGTTTTATTGAAGGGGGTCCTGGATTTATGGGGATTGTATTATTATGTTTAATTCTAGGATTAGCAATAGCTATTGAAAGAATTATCTTTTTAAATCTTTCTACTACAAACACAAAAAAATTAACAACAGAAGTTGAAGAAGCACTATCTTCTGGTGGGATTGATGCAGCAAAAGAAGTTTGCAGAAACACAAAAGGGCCTGTTGCTTCTATTTACTATCAAGGATTAGATAGAACAGATGAAGGTTTAGAAGCTGTTGAAAAAGCTGTAGTAGCTTATGGAGGTGTTCAAATGGGACAATTAGAAAAAAATGTGTCTTGGATATCATTATTTATCGCATTAGCTCCAATGTTAGGGTTCATGGGAACAGTAATAGGTATGATTCAAGCATTCGATAAAATTGAAGCTGCGGGAGATATGCAACCATCACTTGTTGCAGGAGGTATTAAAGTAGCACTTTTAACAACTGTATTTGGTTTAGTTGTTGCTATTATACTTCAAATATTTTATAATTATATTATTGCTAAAATTGATAGTATTGTTAATGATATGGAAGATGCTTCTATAACATTAATGGATTTACTAATCAGACAAAAAAAGTAATAATTTAAAAATACAATTATGATATCAAAAAAATTATCAACTATATTTGTTGGAATTGTAGGCGTACTTTCAATCATCTTTCTTGCTATGATAATAGCAACTGGTGATACGGCTATAAAGGATGGCGAATCTAGTGGAACAGTAAATTCCTTCATGTATATTGCCTATGCTATTTTAATTGTTACTATAGCTTTAGTGCTTATATTTACATTAAAGGGTTTGTTTACAAATACAGCTACATTAAAAAGAACATTAATTGGTGTTGGCGCTTTTCTAGTTGTTTTAATCATATCTTATGCCGTTTCCGGTGGGGACACTAGGGAGTATCTTTATGGAGGTATACCTGTAACAGCAAATGAATCTCATTTGGTAGGAGCTGGGATCGTAGCCTTTTATATGTTAATGGCAGGAACAATTATTGCTATGCTAATGGCTGGAGTTAAAAAACTATTTAATAAATAATATTATGGCAAAAAGAGCAGCACCAGAAGTTAATGCAGGCTCCATGGCCGACATAGCATTTCTATTATTAATATTTTTCTTAGTAACCACAACTATTGAAACAGACACGGGTCTTAACCGTAAGCTTCCACCTATTGATGACAATCAACAAGATGTTATTATTAAGCAAAAAAATATTTTCACTGTAAATATTAACAGAAATGATGACTTGTTAGTTGAGGATGAGAGAATGAATCTTAAGGATTTGAGAGCAGCTGCAGTAGAGTTTTTAGATAACGGAGGAGACGGAAGTTGTGATTACTGTCATGGAAAAAAAGATCCTAGTTCTTCAGATAATCCAGATAAAGCGATTATATCGCTTAAAAATGATAGAGAAACATCGTATGATATGTTTGTATCTGTAACTAATGAACTTGTTGCTGCTTATAACGAATTAAGAAATAAGAGAGCTCAATCATTGTACGGGAAATCTTTTATAGAAATGCAAGCCGATTATGATAATGTTAACTGGGTAGGGAATAAAACTAAATTAAAGGAAAAATTAGAAAAGATTAAGGAAGAATATCCTATAAAACTTTCTGAGGTCCAATAATTTTAAAGTTATAATACATTTTATATGGGTAAATTTAATAAGAAAAAAGGAGGCGAACTGCCAGCAATTTCGACAGCATCATTACCAGATATTGTATTTATGTTATTATTCTTTTTTATGGTTGCAACGGTTATGAGAGAAAATACGTTGATGATTAAGAATAATTTACCATATGCAGATCAGGTTGAGAAGCTAGATAAAAAAGATTTGGTAATGTATATTTATGCAGGTAAACCAAGTGATGCTTACAAGCAGTATGGTACCGAAACTAAAATTCAGCTTAATGACAAATTTGCTGATGTTAGTGAAATAGCTGCATTTATTGCTTCTGAACGCGCTTCTAAAAGAGAAGAATTAGTTCCGTTTTTAACAACGGCTCTTAAAGTTGATAAAGATGCCAACATGGGGACTATCATGGATATTAAACAAGAATTACGAAAAGTAAATGCGTTAAAAATTAATTACACCACTAAAAAGGGAGATGTTTTTAGCCATTAATTTTTAAATCTTAATTTTATATTATAAAAAAGGTGTTTTGATGTATCAAAACACCTTTTTTTATACTTTTATGTTTATATTCAAATTATGAAATCTTTCGTTTGTATTAGTATCTTTTTAATTGGTTTACAATGGTCTTTTTCGCAAGAGACTGTAAGTAAACAAGCTGATTCTCTATATAAAGAAGACCAATTCTATGCTGGAATAACATATAATTTATTAAGTAAAAAACCTGCCGACCTTTCTCAAAGTGGGTTTTCTATTGGACTTCATTTAGGATTTATTAAGGACATGCCTATTAATAAGAATAGGAATATTGCAATAGGTATCGGATTAGGTTATTCAGCAAATTCATTTAATCAAAATTTATTAGTTAATAAAGATAGACAAGGAGTAATTAATTATAGTATTTTAAACAGCACCGACACCTATTCAAAAAATAAATTTTCAGAGCACTTAATAGAGGTGCCATTTGAGTTTAGATGGCGTACATCTAATGCCACCGATTATAAATTTTGGCGTATTTATACTGGGTTTAAAATAGGGTATGTATTGGCAAATACAGCAAAACATATAGGAGACTTAGGCAATTTAAAATATAAAGGGATTCAAGATTTTAATGATTTTCAGTATGGTTTAACACTTTCCGTAGGGTATAATACTTGGAATTTTTATGCGTATTATGGACTAAACCCATTATTTTCTAGTAATGCAAAAATTGATGGAAAATCTATAGAAATGAAAGCTGTAAAAATTGGTCTAATGTTTTATATTTTATAGCCAATATTTAAGTAAAATTAGCTGAGGAATAAGTCCTATAAAAAAACCAATAATTAATTCTATAAATGAATGCGCTTGCAAATGTAATCTTGAGGTTGCTATGGCTCCCATTAAAATAAATAGTAGTGCAAGGGTTCCGTTAATATTGATGCTGAAATGGATACTTAAAGCAATAAAGAACATGAATACTCCTGCAACTGATACCATATGAAGACTAGCTTTAAACTTTATTAAAGCTAAAACCAAGCACGTAAGTGTAGAGATTAATATACCAACAAAAAAGTAATACAGTTCAATAATTTGATTGGGTGTAATAATCTTATTTAACACTAATAAAACAACAATACAATTGAGTAGTAAGGGTATAATACGCTCTCTAGTTGTTTCTAAGTAGATTGTTTTTACTTTACCTAGTGTTTTTAGTAAAAAAAACAACAATATTGGTAGAACAATAGTGAGTATAAATAGTGAAATTAACTTGGCTTTAATAATATCAACAGGAATATATCGGGGTGACTTGGAGAAATAAAATATAACACCAAGAAGTGGCATTATTAAAGGATGAAAAATAAATGAAATACTTTTTAGAATTTTATTCATTACATTTTTTTACGTAATCTAGCAACCGGAATATCTAATTGCTCTCTGTATTTTGCGACAGTTCTTCTAGCTATAGGGTATCCTTTTTCTTTTAAAATGCCAGCCAATGTTTCATCAGTTAAAGGCTTCCTTTTATCTTCTTCCTCAATAACTGTTTCCAAGATTTTTTTAATTTCTCTGGTTGACACATCTTCACCTTGATCATTTTTCATCGATTCAGAAAAGAATTCTTTGATAAGCTTGGTTCCGTATGGCGTATCAACATATTTGCTATTCGCCACTCGCGATACGGTAGATACATCCATATCAATTTCATCAGCAATATCTTTAAGAATCATAGGTTTTAAGTTGCGCTCATCACCAGTTAAAAAATACTCACTTTGGTAGTGCATAATAGCACTCATGGTAATGAATAACGTTTGTTGTCGTTGTTTGATAGCTTCTATAAACCATTTAGCGGCATCTAGTTTTTGTTTAATAAACACAACGGCATCTTTTTGTGTACTTGATTTATCTTTAGAGTCTTTATATCCTTTTAGCATGTTATGATACTCTCTTGAAACGTGAAGTTCAGGTGCATTTCTTCCGTTAAGAGTTAATTCTAATTCACCATCAACAATTTTAATGGCAAAATCGGGGACAACATGCTCGACAATACGGTTATTTCCAGCATAAGAGCCTCCAGGTTTAGGGTTTAAACGTTCAATTTCAGCAATAGCATCTTTTAATTGTAGTTCAGAAACATCAAATTTTTGAATAAGCTTCTCGTAATGTTTTTTTGTAAACTGATCAAAAGCATCATCAATAATACGAGTTGCTAATTCAATATCTGGATTTTTTTCTTTTCTATGTAATTGAATACTTAAACATTCTTGAAGATTCCTGGCGCCAACACCAGCAGGATCTAACTGATGCACTAAGCCTAAAACGTGTTCAATTTTCTCTTCGGTTGTAAATACGTTTTGTGTGAAGGCTAAATCGTCCATAATGTCTGATAAAGAACGACGGATATACCCGCTATCATCAACGCTACCAACTAAAAATTCAGCAATATCACGTTCTTCATCAGAAAGTCTATAAGTGTTTAATTGATCGATTAAATATTGGGTGAATGATGTTCCTGCTGCATATGGAATTGTTTTTTCCTCATCATCAATGCTATAATTACTCGTTTGCGTTCTGTAATCGGGCACTTCATCATCACTTAAATACTCATCAACATTAATATCTTCTGCATTTATTGATTCTCCTTCATCAAAATCATCCGTAGTGTTATCTAAATCAGAATCATAGTTATCCTCTATACCTTCTTTTCCGCCTTCAAGAGCGGGATTTTCTTCTAATTCTTGCTTTAAGCGTTGTTCAAAAGCTTGGGTAGGCAATTGAATCAATTTCATTAATTGAATTTGTTGCGGTGACAACTTTTGTGATAATTTAAATTGTAATTGTTGCTTAAGCATATTAATAACTAGTTAAGATAAATGTATAAAAATTCTATTAACTAAGTGTTAAAAGAGATTTGTTTAAAATAAAACGATGATTGAATTATTTTGTTACAAAATCTTAAAACTAAAATTCAGCATTTTGCGGTGTTCTAGGAAACGGAATGACATCTCTAATATTACCCATACCTGTAGCAAACATAACTAAACGTTCAAAACCAAGACCAAAACCAGAATGTACTGCGGTTCCATACTTACGTAAGTCTAAGTACCACCACAATTCAGATTCATCAATACCAAGAGCAGCCATTTTTTCTTTAAGGACGTCTAAGCGTTCTTCACGTTGAGAACCACCTACTATTTCACCAATACCTGGGAATAAAATATCCATAGCTCTAACGGTTTTGCCATCTTCATTTAATCGCATGTAAAAGGCTTTAATGTTGGCAGGATAATCAAACAATATAACCGGACATTTAAAGTGTTTTTCTACTAAAAACCGTTCGTGTTCACTTTGTAAATCACATCCCCATTCGTTAATTATATATTTGAATTTCTTTTTCTTATTTGGGTTACTATTTCTTAAAATATCAATTGCCTCAGTGTAACTTACTCGTTTAAAGTTATTCTCAATAACAAAGTTTAGTTTTTCAATTAAACTCATACTACTCCGCTCTGCTTGAGGTTTTGTTTTTTCTTCGTCTAACAATCTCTTTTCTAAAAACTCTAAATCTTCTCGATTGTTATCTAAAGCGTATTTTAAGACGAACTTCATAAAGTCTTCGGCCAAATCCATATTGCCCGCTAAGTCCATAAAAGCAACTTCAGGTTCAATCATCCAAAACTCGGCTAAATGTCTTGAAGTGTTTGAGTTTTCAGCTCTAAAGGTAGGACCAAAGGTATAAACTTTACCAAGCGACATAGCATAGGTTTCTGCTTCTAATTGGCCTGAAACGGTTAAGTTGGTTTCTTTTCCAAAGAAATCTTTTGAAAAATCGATATCACCTTCCTTCGTTTTTGGTGGATTTTTAGCATCTAAGCTACTAACTCTAAACATTTCTCCAGCCCCTTCTGCATCACTTCCAGTAATAACAGGAGCATGCATATAATAAAAACCATTTTCGTTAAAATATTTATGAATGGCAAACGACAATGCAGAACGTAAACGCATTACGGCACTAAAGGTATTTGTTCTTGTACGCAAATGCGCATTTTCTCTTAAAAACTCAAATGAGTGTTTTTTTGGCTGAATAGGGAATGTTTCAGGATCAGAATCGCCTAAAATTTTGATAGAGCTAACAACTATTTCAACGTTTTGACCTCTACCTTGGCTTTCAACTAATTCGCCTTTTATGTGAACCGATGCGCCTGTGGTAATACGTTTTAATGTAGCTTCATCAGTATTTTCAAAATCAACAACACATTGTATGTTATTTATTGTTGAACCATCATTTAATGCAATAAATCGATTTGCTCTAAACGTTCTTACCCAACCTTTAATTTCTACCTCAGGAAGAATAGAGTTGTTTGACAATAATTCTGAAACGGTATGTGATATCATTGATGTTATATTTTAAAGTGCAAATATAAAGTTTTCAGTTAGCATATATCAAATATCAAATTCCAAAATTATTTTTAAAAACTAAAAATCTTCATCTTCAGCATCTTCATCAGGAATAATATTGATAGTAGGTTCTCTTAAAACTTTTTTATTTGCAATACTACGCTCTAAAGAGAGTAATAATGACGGTAGTAAAATTAAGTTTGAAAGCATTGCAAACAGCAAGGTTATAGATACTAAAGCACCTAAAGCTACCGTACCACCAAAACTAGATATGGTAAAGACTGAAAACCCAAAAAATAGAACGATAGAGGTGTAAAACATACTAACACCAGTTTCGCGTAAGGCAGCATATACAGATTTTTTAATTCTCCAGTGATTGGCTTGTAACTCTTGTCTGTATTTGGCTAAAAAGTGAATAGTATCATCTACTGAAATTCCAAACGCAATACTAAATACTAAAATGGTTGATGGTTTTATAGGAACTCCAAAATACCCCATTAATCCAGCTGTAATTAAAAGAGGTAGCAAATTTGGAATAAGTGATACCACAATCATTTTAAAAGACCTAAACATATAAGCCATAAATAATGATATTAAAAATATGGCCAGTGTTAAGGATATAGCTAAGTTTTTTACCAAATATTTTGTTCCTTTTTGAAATACTAATGCTTTTCCTGTTATGGTAACATTATATTGATTCTTAGGAAACACATTTTTTATTTTATTATTTAAATTGTCTTCGATGTGTTCCATTTTATCAGTACCAATATCTTTCATAAAAGTGGTGATACGAGCATATTGTCCGGTACTATCTACAAAATTTTTAAACAGATCAACATTTGAGGTTGAATTTTTAGCATAGGATAAAATAAAACTATTTTCTTGGGACGTTGGTAACTGATAATGTTTAGGATTTCCGTTATAGTAAGCTTGCTTGGAGTACTTAACTAAACTAACAATAGAAATAGGTCTAGATAATTCGGGTGTTTCTACAATTACTTTCTCA
>JBNKYB010000017.1:0-9581 GCA_050300615.1 Flavobacteriaceae bacterium
TTTTTATCATTGTCTTTGCTTTTAAGGTTTATCTGTATTTATTTAAAATCTCCAATTACTTTTTTATAATTGGCTTCACTTATTCTATAATTTGCCTTAGCATCGATAACGTCTGAATAGGCTTTCTGCCAAAGTACTTGAGCTTCTAAGACATCTTTTCCGGTTACGGTTCCTGCATCAAATCTATCTTGATTTAATCTTAAATTTTCGTCGGCTTGCTGCAATGATTCTGTGGTGATGTCAACTTTTTGTATGGACTGCTGAAGCTCTAAATAGGCTTTTTGAATTTGAAGTGACAACAATTCTTCGGTCTCTTCCAATTCTAATTTTTGTGCTTCAATTTTAAATGCTTGTTCCTTCACTTTTTGTTTTCTGCTTCCCCAATCAAATATGGGTATATTGACATTTAACAAACCGTAGTAAGAGGTTAAATCATTACTCCCATCTGTGAAATTAATTTGTTTACCATTGGCATAGACTCCACTTACATTAATTCCTATAGACGGCTTTCTGTCAGCTTCTAAAATTTTAGCTTGTAATTCTTCAATTTCAATAGCACTTTTAAGCATTTTTACTTCGGGTCTTTTATCAATTGCCGTTGCTGGTGAAACCTCTTCCAATAAAACAACATCATTACTAATCGTGTCTTTTACAAAAAAATCGATGTTAGACATACCTGTTAATTGTGCCATCTTAAGCTTTAACAGTTTTAGACCATCGTTTGCCTTTGTTAAATCTAGCTCTGCTTGGTTTAGTTGCACTTGCACGCGTAAAACATCGTTTTTATAGATGATGCCAGCATTATATGAATTGGTTAAATCTTTTAATAGTTCTGTTAATAGTGCTATATATTTATTAGCTAGCGCTACTTTGCTTTTTACATTTATTAGTTGCCAATACGTTGTTTCAACATCCAAAAGCACTTCACTATCTGTTAATTCTTTTTGTGAAGTATATAAATCGACTGCTGTAGCACTCATGTTTTTAGTGGTGTTTATTTTGCCGCCTGCATAAATTACTTGAGTTACCCCTAAAGATGCATTGGCAAAAAACTCTGGTAGTAGTGTATTTAATGGATCTCCGGCATGAACCCCCATAGCACTTGCCTCAACAAAAGGTTTATTTGATGCATAAACCGATGCCTTTTTAGCTTTGCTGGCCTCAATAGTTCTATCTGCTTTTTTAATTTTTTTATTATTGAATAGGGCCATTGATTTTGCTTCTTCTATACTCAATAACTTATCTTGAGCTATGGCCTGCTGAAAAGAGGCAAAAAACAGCAAAAAAACTACCACCGATAGCGTATATTTATATGTACTCATAATTTATTTTAAATTTTTTCAAAAGAACCATAGAAACTACTGCCTTATTCAAAAAGGGATAAATCGCTATTAATCTTTTTAAAACAGTAGCTCTATAGCCTTTCTTTTTATTTCTTGATTCGTTTTTTTAGTTTATGCTTCATCACTTCCAATTTGCGAAGTGTTCTACTTTTCTTTTTCGGTTTATACAAAATGGGTTCAAATACTTCTCCATTAGGACGAGGGTGTACTTCATATGGTTGTGGATTAACAAATTTGTAATAAAGGATAGGCACTATAAATAAGGTTAGCACCATAGAAACTATTAAACCAACGGCTAGTACACTTCCTAAAGGTGCCCATAGTGGTGATTTGCCCACAATCATAGGTACAACACCTATTGCAGCAGCGGCAGATGTTAAAAAGATGGGACGCATTCGTCTTTTACCTGATGCTTTAGCTGCTGCTTTTACCGTATAACCATGTTCTAATACCAACTCATCTGCATAATCCACCAAAATAATTCCGTTTCTCACTACAATCCCTATGAGACTGATAATTCCCATAAATGCTGTAAAACCAATGGGGTTACCTGTAAATAACAGCCCTAAGAACGCTCCTAATAAACTCAACGGAAATGTTGCCAGCACAATCAATACTTTGGTAAAATCTTTAAATTGAAATAAGAGCACTAAAAAGATGAGTATTAAACTTATGCCCAAAGAAGCCATCATATGGGGTGCCGTTTCATTGGTGCTTTCAAACTCACCTCCATAGTTAATTGAAATTCCCTCTGGCAATTTCAAGGCATCAATTTTAGGCATAATGTCATTTTGTATGGTAGCTGCTTTTATACCTAATTGAGCTTCTGCGCGAACTGTTAATGTCCTTAAGCCATTTCTATGCGTTATGGCTCCTGTATGCCATTCAGGGGTAATGTCTGCCACCTCTTTTAAAGTCACTTTTGTCCCAAATACTGTAGGTATGTTTAAAGCTGCCAAATCGTTAAAATTCTTCCGATTTTCAACATCAAAACGCAAAAGGATATCAATAGCTTTATCACCTTCGTATAATGTAGATACCGGATACCCTTTTAAGCCCGCCCCCAAAGTTTGAGAAACCATAGCATTTGTTACTCCTAAACGATTTGCCTTATCGTCGTTTAGATTTACTTTTACTCCATAATAATCATCTTGATAGGATGTTCTTACCCAATTTGTACCGGGTGTATTTTCTAAAATTGTTTTTACTTGCTCCGCTACTTGTTTTTGCTTATTTAGGTCCGCACCTACAATTCGTACTTCAACAGGTGCAGGGGTATCTTTCATGGACAGTTGTCTTATGCGTATATAACCATCTGGAACAAAGCCCTCAAATTTTTTAATGTACTCGTCTACCAATTCTTGTGTAGCTTCTTTACCGCTTGTGGTTATAAATATCTGGGCAAAGTTTTTTCGGGGAAATTCTGGCGCATACGTAGAATGAAATCTTGGGGAACTGGTACCCACAAAACTTGCAATATCTAAAACCCTTTCGTCTTTTTCTATTTCATTCTCAAGACGTTTTACTACATCTTCAGTTTGTTTTAAGTTTCCTCCATTAGGTAACCAAACTTCTATATTAAACTGGTTTCTTTCGGTATTGGGGAACAATTCCTGCTCTAAGCCCATGGCTATTATAATTGCCAATACTACCGATAAAAAACCAACAAATAAGGTGGCCTTTGGCCATTTAAAACTATAATCCAAAGCATTGTTAAATACATGTTGCAACCTGTCTAACATGCTTTTTTTATTTCCATCACTTACCTTATGTTTTAATCCTTTTTTAATAAAGACATAACACATATATGGCGTTAGCAATAAGGCGACCAACAATGATGCAAATAGCGCAACGGCTACAGCTACGGGCAAGGCTTGTATAAACTCTTTAGCTAACCCGTTTAAGAAAAAAGCCAAGGGTAAAAAAGCAAAAATAATGGCCATTGTTGCGGTAAAAACGGGCACCATTAATTGTGTGGCACTTTGCCAAGCAGCTGTCCATCGGTCTTCTCCCTCATCTAATTTTTCTATATAATTATCTACAACTACAATGGCATTATCTACCACCATACCCAATACTATAATTAAAGCTGCTAATGTTACCTGATGAATTTCTATACCAATAACATTCAAAGCTCCAAATGTGATAACAATAGCTATAGGGCATGCCACCGCAGAAACTATCGCTACCCTAAATGGCAACAATAGAATGACTACAATAATTACAGCCACAATTGCTATAACAAATTCCAGCATAAAGTGGCTAATACTCCCTTTTACCACGGTAGGCTGATCTACAATAGTAGCCACTTGGACATCCTGTGGCAATTGCTTTTTTACTTCATCGATTTTTTCTGATATTTTCTCTCCAAATTGAACGATGTTATTACCGGGTTGCATCTCTACAGTGAGCATCATTACTTTTTGATCTCCTACTTTTATATAGCTTGAAACTTCTTCGTAACGACGTTCAATAGATGCCACATCTTTTAAGCGAACTACTTTACCATCTGGACTACTGTATACAATTTGATTGCCTAGATCAGCTTCATTCTTATATTGATTTTTTGCAAAAACAGATACTTCAGCATTTTCTAACGTAATTCCTCCTGAATACCCCGTATTATTTTGCCCTTGAATAACTTGGGCAATAGTTGAAAAATCGAAACCGTACTGTTTCATTTTTTCATCTTGGACCGTTACATAAATTTGTTGTTTTTGCCCCCCGTAGCGTTTTATTTTTGAGGTTTCATTAATTGTTTTTAAACCATCTTCCAACTCATCCAGATAGGTTTCAATCTCTGCATAACTACGTCCAGGTGCAGAAACGGTTATCATTTGCGCAACCACATCTCCAAAGTCACTATTAACAATAGGACCAATCATCCCTTTTGGCAAGGTGTAATTTTGCCTAAATGTGGTATTTAAACCACGTTGTAAAGTCGCCCAAAAGCCATCAGTATCTACTACATTTTCATTCAATTCTACCGTAACGATAACTTGTCCTTCTTTGGTTTCCGAGATTGTTTTTTCTTTTCTAACCTCCTCAAAACCAAACAAAAACTGTTCTATCTGATTGGTTACTTGTTGTTCAACCTGTAATTCATCTGCACCGGGATATGCTGCTATTACCAAACCTTTACGAACGGTAATCAGCGGGTCTTCACTTCGAGCCATAGTAGCCAAAGAATATATCCCCAAAGTCATTAACAATATGGTAAGCACAATGGTTACCTGGCGGTATTTCATTGCAGCCTCTATAAAGTTTATTTTTACTTTTTTCATCATCTTATTCAGTTCTTTTATAGAGACACTGTTTGCCCATCTTTTAAATTTTTGTTTCCTGCAATTACAACCGAATCACCAATTGACAAGCCATTGGTGACTATGACTTCATTTCCTTTAAAACTACCTAGGGACACTCTTGTTCTAATAGCCTTATTTTCTTTGACAACAAATACGTATAGTATATTGTTAGCGTCTCTCACCACACTTTCTGAAGGAACTGTAATAACATTTACCTTATTACCCGTATTGATTTTAATTTTACTAATCATTCCTGGCAATAGTTTATCATCTGTATTATCAAGACGAACTTTTACATTAAAAGTTCTGGTTAAAGCATCTGCACTTGGATTTATAATGGCAACTTTACCATTAAAAGTTTCATTTAATGAAGCGATTTCAACCTTAGCATCTGTACCCATTTTAAGTTTGGATATTTCAGATTCAGCAATAGAGGCCTTAGCATATACTTTATCTGTTTTCATTACAGTAAAAGCAGGAACACCAGGTGCCGCTGTGGCTCCCATTTCTGTCATTTTAGCTGTAATTATTCCAGAGAAGGGGGCGTAAAGTTTAGTGTCTGCTAAATTTTTTGCTGCTAAATTTTTGTTGGCGTTAGCTTGAGCTACAGCCACTTTAACCGCAATAAAATCGCGTTCTGGCAAACTACCTTTTTGATATAAACTACTTAATCTTTTGAAGTTATCATTGGCTTGTTCTAAGCCAGCATTTGCTATATCAAATGCATTTTTATAGGTGGTTTGGTCTATTGATGCTAGTAACTGCCCTTTTCTTACTTTTTGTCCTTCTTGAACATCAACTTTTGAAATTCTACCCGGAACTGAGAAGTCTAAAGACACGGTGTTGTCCGCTTCAATGGTTCCACTATAGGTTAGGGATTCATTTTCTGCTGTTGACTCAATTTTTTTAACAGTGACCTTTGGAATCGCAACTTCCTTTACTGTTTCCTTTTTTTCTGAACAACCTATTAGTAATAAAACCAAAGTTGTAAAGGTGATAATTTGCTTCATATTTATTGCTATAATTTTATAATAATAGGCTGCAAAAATCCTACTATTGATATAATTACAACAGGTCTACAAAAGGGAAAAATTGGTCAAAATCAGTTATTTTAAATAAAAAAAAGGGTTAAAAACTATAACATATGAACTATAAAGTATAATTATTGGTCTAAACCTAACTTTTTAAACTTAACTTTCCTAAATTCTGAAGGAGAGTAACCAGTATGTTTTTTGAAATATTTACCAAAGAAAGATTGGTCGCTGAACTGAAGTTCGTTCGCAACTTCTGAAATGGATAGAGTTTGATTTTTTAAGAGTAGTTTGGCCTCCATTATGACGGCTTCATCAATTAATTGTCCAGCCGTTTTTTTTGAAATAGTTTTTAAAACCTTAGATAAATATCCAGGTGTTAAACATAAAATATCTGCATAAAATTGAACCGTTCGTTCTTTCTTGAAATTTTCATTTAACAATTTCAAAAAACGAAGAGCTAACTTTTCTTGCCTGGTTAGATTGGCCTCTAAATCGGGAAACTTCATCTTTAACAGTGAAGCATAATGATACACTAATAAATTAAAACAGTGCGTTATTATTTCACTATTATATGGGTTGTTTTTTCCAAATCGATTATTTCTTTCTAAAATTTTTGAAACTGAAATAAACATTTTTAAATCTTCCTTAGATAATTTTAATTTAGGAATACTATTAGCCGTAAAAATGTCTAAAGTATCAAAGTCATTTTTACCAATAGAGTCCCTCAATACAAAATCAACATTAAAATTAATAATTGCGATTTCAAGGTCGTTACTCATTTCTTGAATATGAGTAACCATTTGTGGATTTACAACTATTATCTCAGAATTTTTTATAATATATCTAAGTAAATTTAATTGGATTTTTAAACTTCCTTTAACCACTAATAAAAAAGCATATGAATTTCCTCTAAAAGGATAACCTATAGGAATTTCTTTAAACTTATTTTTTGATAAATGAACATGTAATCCATTTTCTTCTTGTGGTATATCTCCGATAATTCCCACCAAATCATCTATTGTAAGGCTTTTAATTGAAGGTTGTGGATACATTTTGAGTTGGTTTTAAACTCAAATATACTGTATTATTTTATTTTGATTTAGAATGATTTTTTTATTAATGTATAAAAATGGAAATCATATTATTTCATTTTGTATATTTGCATCGTGCACGATTTAATCGATAACGATTTTTTCTATATGAAAGCAAACTTATTTCAAAAAATAGCAAGCATTCTTTTAGGATTCATGATGGCTTTTGCAGGTATTGCTCACCTAACTTTTCAAAGAGCAGAATTTCAGGCACAAGTCCCTAGATGGCTTCCTGACAGTTACGCATTTATGGATTTTATGGTTATCTCTTCAGGAGTTGTGGAAATTTTTTTTGGTCTTGCTATGGTTTTTCTTGTGAAACACAAAGTCAAGATAGGAATCGCGTTGGCTCTTTTTTATGTACTGATCTTTCCGGGGAATATTTCCCAATACATCAATGAAATAAATGCTTTTGGACTGGATACCGACCGAAAAAGATTAATCCGCCTGTTTTTTCAACCCGTTTTAATCCTTTGGGCATTATGGTCTACAGGCGCCCTAAAATATTTAATTAACCGATTAAAAAATTGAATTATGGATAATACAACACTTTATGACTTTGAAGCCGTCAAATTGAATGGTGAAAGGCTGCGTTTAGATCATTACAAAGGAAAAACGATTATTGTGGTCAATACCGCTAGCAAATGTGGGCTTACACCCCAATACGAAGGTTTGGAAAAACTTTACCAAAAATACAAAGATAAAGGTTTGGTCATTTTGGGATTTCCGTGTAATCAATTTGGAAATCAGGAAAAGGGAACATCAGACGAAATTCAGGAATTTTGTCAAGCGAATTACGGAGTGAGTTTCCCGATGTTTGAAAAAGTTGAGGTGAACGGTAAAGACGCACATCCGCTCTTTAAATTTTTGAAATCAAAGCTTACCGGTGGTCTATTGGGCAGCAAAATCAAATGGAACTTCACCAAATTTCTTATTGATAAAAATGGAACTCCCGTAAAAAGGTTCGCCCCCACAACCAAACCAGAAAAAATGGAAAAGGACATTGAAAAAATCATAGGATGAAAGAAGAACACGTACCACAACTCTATTTGGATAATCAACTTTGTTTTCCACTCTATGCGGCATCCCGACTAACAACAAAAATTTATGCCCCTTTTTTAGAGGAATTATCCATTACCTACCCACAATATCTGGTAATGCTAACCCTTTGGCAGTATGGCGAACAAAGCGTGAAGCATATCGGAGAACGGTTGTATCTGGAATCCAATACCCTAACCCCCTTGCTTAAAAGATTGGAACAAAAAAAGCTGATTAAACGAATCCGTTCCATAACGGACGAACGTACGGTGATGATCTCACTGACCCCTACGGGAAAAGAACTGAAGCAAAAAGCAAAGGAAATACCCAGCAAAATAGCTGAATCTTTTGACGATAAAACGATCACAGAAGAAGAAATAAGTGTTTTTCAAAAAACCCTATTTAAATTACTGGTTATACTAAAAAATAAAAACAAATGTCAATAATTCACTAATAAATAAAATTAATTTAATTGATAAAAAATGATTAAAAAAATGTATACGACCAGTGCCACAGCTACTGGAGGAAGAGAAGGACATGTAAAATCTGTAAACGGTGAACTAGATGTAGATGTACGGGGTCCTGGGACACCCGGCAACTACCTGAATCCCGAAATTATGTTTTCGGGAGGGTATGCAGCTTGTTTTGATAATGCCATAATGGGTACCTTACGGATCATGAAAATCAAAGATGTTTCACACGAAACGACAGTAGAAGTTACACTTGGGGAACTACAGAAGCAGCAATATGGCTTCGAAATTACCATAAGTGTTGCTTTTGGTGGGCTGGATATGGAAAAAGCTAACGAAGTTATTAATATGGCCCATCAGATGTGCCCCTATTCCAACGCCATCAAAAATAATGTAAAGGTAGATCTTAAGGTTGAGAAACTTCCATAGATACGCTAAGAGGATTATAACTAAAAAACTGATATACATTTACTTATACTCTGTCGAATTAAACATCTAAGATTTAGAAAAGTATATATTTTAGGAATTACCAACAATATATTTTATGTTCAAGCACCATCTTTATACCAAAATTGTAACTTTACAAACGATTTATTTTAAACTACAATTCTCTTTGAGCTATCAAAACGTTGAGGAATTGATGGCAATAAGAGGTGTGAAAGTGAATCACTCTACGATATAGCAATGGGGTAAGGTGAGATCGGTAATGGTTCTCACTGAATGCCAACGGCATATACAACGCGTGGCACTCTTATATTATATATGGATTCTCTGGATACTTATAGATGGGGAAATCTATAATTCTTTGTTCCAATTGGGGTGAAAGCACTAGGTTCGTGATATTATATTCCCAATACGTGTTGGCTTTTCATTGTTTTTTACGGATCAAAAATCCCAACACCTATCGAGCGAATACTATGCAATGTTTTTGGGGAATTTAAAGGATGATTACGTTTTTTTACTAAAAAATCCTTTGGATTCATTGGGCTACGGAAGCTTTTTTACTAAAATAAGTTATTATTGACAACTAAAAATTACAAATAAATATAAACCAACGAATTAATAACCAGAAACATCACTCTGCATGTTATCCTCTTGCCATTCTTTTCGTCCCACTTTAACGTTACAAAAAAATACCGTTCCATCCAAAAATGTCATATAATGGATAGAATTAGACTAATTAGAACCTAAACTTCTTAACCTGAACCCAATAACCAGTCATAAACTTATCCTCTAATTTAATGAGGCTTTGGCAGTACTACTTTTGTTTTCTAATGATCAAAATTTCGTCATTCGAAAA
>JBNKYB010000018.1:0-34569 GCA_050300615.1 Flavobacteriaceae bacterium
AAAACATGATAATTATCACATATTAAACGTCTCTAAAAT
Organism: Flavobacteriaceae bacterium; assembly: GCA_050300615.1. Taxonomy (GTDB): domain Bacteria; phylum Bacteroidota; class Bacteroidia; order Flavobacteriales; family Flavobacteriaceae; genus Yeosuana. The sequence continues at coordinate 40 of JBNKYB010000018.1, forward strand.
ATTAATTTTAGGGCTATATAAATTAAAACCTTTCCCAAATGATAATAGGTGTTTTAAAAGAAACCCAAAAAGGAGATAATAGAGTCGCTATAACTCCTAAAATTGCACAACAGCTTATAGATCGAGGATTTGATGTAAGAGTTCAAGAAGACGCTGGCGCGAATTCATCTTACAAAAATTCTGATTACAGCAAAGCTGGTGCAAGTTTAAGAACCAAAGAAGATCTTATTAAAAATGCAGATGTCCTAATTAAAATTAACCCTTTTGATAATAGTGAATTGAAAGCATTAAAAAAAGGACAAATTATAATCGCTCAGTTATTTCATAAATCACATCCCGAGGATATGAAAATTATTGCGAAACGAGGTGCAACAGCTTTTTCGATGGATGCTATGCCTCGAATTTCAAGAGCACAAGATATGGATGTTTTGAGTTCTCAAAATAATTTAGCTGGCTATAAAGCAGTTATTAAAGGCGCTTATGAAATGACTAAAATATTCCCGTTAATGATGACGGCCGCAGGAACCATTTCTCCTGCAAGAGTTTTAGTTTATGGAGTTGGTGTTGCGGGTTTGCAAGCTATTGCTACTGCTAAACGATTAGGTGCTATTGTGGAGGCTACAGATATTAGAACCGAAACTAAAGAACAAGCTGAATCCTTAGGAGCAAAATTTATAATGGTTGATAATACGGGTGAAGAATCTGAAGGCGGCTATGCTAAAGAAGCATCAGAAGATTATGCAAAACGTCAAAAAGAAGCGGTAGATAAATCGTTGTTTAAAGCCGATTTAGTGATTACAACTGCAATGATTCCTGGAAGGCGATCTCCTATTTTAATTACAGAAGAACAAGTTAAACAAATGCAAAATGGAGCAGTAATTATTGATTTAGCAGCGGCTCAAGGTGGGAATTGCGAACCAAGTGTGATGAACAAAACGGTAATTAAACATGGTGTTAAAATTATTGGAACTACGATAGCTCCAGAAAGTGTATCCACTAATGCAAGTGATTTGTATGCAAAAAACACGTTTAATTACTTAGTTCACCTTACCGAAGGCGATCAATTTAAGTGGGATTTAGAAGAACAAATCACAGATGAAACATTAATTATCTATAACGGAGAGATAAGACAAAACGGAAAAACCACATAACATATGAATGAATTAATAGATTTTATAAGTAACAACATGCAAATGATTTATATCGTCGTACTGATGGTATTTGTTGGAGTTGAAATTATTGGCCATGTGCCAGCCGTACTACACACCCCATTAATGTCTGGAGCTAATGCCATTCATGGCGTTGTAATTATAGGGGCTATTTTAGTGTTGCTAGGTGTAAATCCCGAAAATTATTTAGGTCAAGCCTTAGGATTTGTGGCTGTTTTATTAGGAACGCTTAACGTGGTTGGGGGCTTTGTAGTTACCGATCGCATGTTAGAAATGTTTAAAAAGAAAAAATAATGGAGTATCTATTTAGTCTCAAATTTATCTATTTAATTGCGTCTATGACCTATATTCTTGGTTTAAAGATGCTTGGTAAACCAGAAACAGCAAGAAAAGGAAATCTTATTGCCGCTGCCGGTATGACCTTAGCCATCCTAGGAACCATTTTCTTGTACCAAGGACAAGTTCCTACGTTTATATATGTCTTAATTGGTACCGCAATCGTTATTGGTACTATTTTAGGTTGGATGATAGCCAAAAAAGTTGCCATGACTAAAATGCCAGAGTTAGTATCACTATTCAATGGTATGGGAGGTGCCAGTGCCGCTTTAATTGGATTGATTGAATTTGAACATTATACAGGAGAAGCCTTATCTGTTGCGACTATTGTAGCAGGAATTATTATTGGTAGTATTTCCTTTTCTGGAAGTATGATTGCTTGGGCAAAATTGAATGGAACTCTTAAAAAACCTATTCGTTTACCAAAATATAATCTCATCAATAATCTGATCATTATTGGTCTAATAGTGTTTGCCGGGTTCATTACATGGTCTGGTACAGAAAGTCAAGTATTACTATATCTTTTATTTTTTGCTGCCATAGTATACGGTGTCTTGTTTGTATTCCCTATTGGAGGTGCAGATATGCCAGTCGTTATTTCTTTACTAAACTCTTTTACTGGTTTAGCGGCTGCTTTAGGTGGTTTTCTTTACGGGAATATGGTTATGTTAACAGGTGGTATTTTAGTAGGTTCTGCAGGAACCATTTTAACATTTGCCATGTGTGATGCCATGAATAGATCGTTAGTCAATGTTATTTTTGGAAGTTTTGGAAGCAGTAGCGGTGACGAAGCTACGTTAGGTGCTTCAGATACCATGAAAGGTTCTATCAAGAAAACAACGGTAAGTGATGCTGCTATTATGATGAATTATTCTCAAAGAATCATTATTGTTCCTGGTTACGGTTTAGCTGTGGCACAAGCGCAGCATGCCATTCACGAGTTAGAACAATTACTTGCTAGTAAAGATATTGAAGTTAAATATGCCATTCATCCTGTTGCAGGACGTATGCCAGGACATATGAATGTATTATTAGCAGAAACGAATGTTGACTATGATAAGCTTGTAGAAATGGAAGATGTTAATCCGGAATTTAAAAATACCGATATTGTTTTTGTGGTTGGAGCCAATGATGTTGTAAACCCAGCGGCTCATACCAATCCTTCTAGTCCAATTTATGGCATGCCTATTTTAGATGTTGAAAATGCTAAAAATATCATCATCAACAAACGTAGTATGAATCCTGGATACGCTGGTATTGAAAACGAATTATTTTATAACCAAAAAACATCCATGTTATTTGGTGATGCTAAAGAAGTTATTCAATCATTAATTTCTGAATTAAAAGGGATGTAAATCATTAAATCCATATTTTTTTTAGTAGAGCCATTTCAAATTTTGAAATGGCTTTCTTTATTTATTAATCCTTCTTTTTTTTTCTATTTTTGTAACTCAAAAAAAAGAAAATGACTTTAAAGTTAAAAGGTGATAAAGAAATAAGTAAGATTCCAACCATTAAACAGAAATCTTTACAGATAAATCTTAACGAAAACATTTACGGAACCTTTGCAGAAATTGGTGCTGGTCAAGAAACAGTTCGTAATTTCTTTAGAGCTGGCGGTAGTTCTGGTACCATTGCAAAAGCCATGTCTGCCTACGATAAAGATTTTAGTGATGCCATTTATGGTGTTGAAAGCGATAACCGTTATGTAAGCGAATCGCGTTTACGTAAAATGTTAAATCATGAAGTACGTCTGGTAGAAGATAGAATTTCAAGAGATAAGCACCCTGATAAATTGTTCTTTTCTTTTGCTAATACCGTTGCTACCATTGATTTCTCTAAGAAATTTAAAGGTCATGGTTGGGTAGGTATTAAATTTCAATTAGATCCACTTGAAGATTATAACGATATTATTATTCACGTAAGATTTAAGCAAACCAATGCCCAGTTACAACAAGAAACATTAGGTATGCTTGGGGTAAACCTAATTTTTGGAGCCTTTTACATGCACGATGACCCAAAAGAAATTGTCAAGTCTTTATATGATAATATTGAAAAAGATCAGATAGAGATTGATATGATCAATTTTGCTGGCTGCAGATTCATGTATGTCGATAACCGCTTAATGAGTTTGCAACTCCTTAAAAATGAAATGACTGAAGCGGTTATGTTTGGTCCTGATGGCATGAACCTATTACCTGCTCAAGAATTATATAAGAAAAATATTTTAGCACTTAGAGGAAGTTTTAGACCTGTGACTAAAGTAAATATGGACATTTATGAAAAAGCCGTAGAATTATTTCTTAATGAAAGGACAGTTAATAAAAAAAATGTCAAAATAATTTTTGAGATAACATTGGCCAATTTGAGAGCGGAAGGAAAAATTAATGAACGTGACTTTTTAGATAGAGCAGAATTATTATGTTCTCTAGGACAAACAGTTATGATTACTAATTTTCAGGAATACTATAGGCTGGTTGAATATTTCGCTCAATTTACAAAAGCGAGAATGGCTCTTGCTATGGGTGTATATAACCTGATTCAAATTTTTGATGAAAAGTATTATCGTAACTTAAGTGGAGGGATCTTAGAAGCCTTTGGTAAATTATTCTATAAAGATTTAAAAGTGTATTTGTATCCTTTAAAGAATCATGAAACAGGAGAATTTTACACTAGTGAAAATTTAAAGGTGCATCCTCGTATGAAAGAATTATATAAATTCTTTAAATACAATGGTAAAATGCTTGATATTAAAGATTTTAACCCAGATATCCTAGATATTTTATCAAGAGAAGTACTTCAAATGATCCAAGATGGTCGAAACGGATGGGAAAACATGCTTCCTGACGGGGTTGCAGAAATTATTAAAGATCAACGTTTATTTGGATATTCTAGAAGAAGACGTAATTAGTCTTCTAGTATTTGACTTGCGTGGTCTTTAGTTTTTACCTTTTCAATTATTTTGGTAATAATTCCTTGTTCGTTTATAATAAAGGTTGTTCTGTGAATGCCGTCATATTCCCTACCCATAAACTTTTTAGGTCCCCAAACACCAAAAGCATTAATAACCGTTTTATCTTCATCTGCTAATAACGGAAACGGAAACTTGTATTTGTTTTTAAAATTTTCTTGTCGTTTCTGGCTATCAGCACTTACTCCTAAGATCTCATAACCTTGTTCTTGTAACGTTTTATAATGATCGCTTAAATTACAAGCTTCCGCTGTGCAACCAGGTGTACTAGCTTTTGGGTAAAAGAAAACTATTAATTTTTTTCCTTTATAATCAGTTAATGAAATCGTTTGTCCTTGTTCGTCGAAGGCTTTAAAATCGGGTGCCTTATCTCCTACTTGTAATGTGGTCATATTTTTTAACTTTGTTGTTGCTAAATTACAATAAATGTCCAAAATAGAAAATGTAGAATTTGTTATTTCAACACTACAAGAATTATATCCAGAAATTCCAATTCCACTAGATCATAAAGATCCATACACCCTTTTAATAGCCGTCTTATTATCAGCACAAAGTACCGATGTTAGAGTCAATCAAATTACTCCAATACTATTCAAAAAAGCAGACAACCCTTATGATATGGTTAAACTTTCTGTTGAAGAAATCAGAGATATTATAAAACCTGTTGGGTTATCACCTATGAAAAGTAAAGGCATACACGGTTTATCAAAAATCCTGATTGAAAAACATGATGGATTAGTTCCTCAAAGTTTTGAGGACTTAGAAGAACTTCCCGCTGTCGGCCATAAAACAGCGAGTGTAGTCATGTCTCAAGCTTTTGGAGTACCAGCATTTCCTGTTGATACACATATTCACAGGTTGATGTATCGATGGAATTTAAGTAGTGGAAAAAATGTGGCTCAAACCGAAAAAGATGCTAAACGCTTATTTCCAAAAGAGCTTTGGAACGATTTACATTTACAAATAATATGGTACGGAAGACAATACTCTCCTGCCAGAGGCTGGGATTTAGATAAAGATATTATTACCAAAAAGATTGGTAGAAAATCGGTTATTGATAATTACTATAAAACAAAAAAGCCCTGAAGTATTGGTTTTCAGGACTTTTGCTTTATTAAAACGTCGTTTAGATTAGTTTAAAACAGTTTCAAACGTCATTTTATTACAATTAATAACACTTAAAGCCTTAGAGTAATTTAGAAGAAAATTAACCGTTTCTTCTTTCGGTTTTAGATCATTTAATTTTTCAATAGAATTGTTAGTGTAAAGTTTTGCCATTTATATTAATTTTATTTGAATTAAAATAGTAACGCAGCAAAACTTAGAATATTGTTTAATTGGTTAAAACAATATTGTGTTTATCTATTATTTTTCTCAAATTAATTAGCGCATAACGCATTCTTCCTAATGCTGTATTAATACTAACACCTGTTTTATCTGAGATTTCCTTAAAACTCATATCGTTATATATACGCATTAGTAACACTTCTTTTTGATCTTCAGGAAGTTCATCTACCAAGCGTCTTACGTCTGATTCTACTTGATTCTTTATAATTTGTTTTTCAGCATTAAGTGAACTATCACTCAATACAGAAAAAATACTGAATTCGCCAGTATTATCAAACTTAGGCATTCTACTATTCTTTCTAAAATGATCTATAACTAAATTATGAGAGATTCGCATAACCCAAGGCAAAAACTTACCTTCTTCATTATAAGCACCTCTTTTAAGGGTTCGTATAACTTTTATAAATGTATCTTGAAAAATATCTTCAGTAATATCTCTATCGTATACTTTTGAATAGATAAAACTATAAATTTTCTGTTTGTGTCTCGTAATAAGAATTTCTAATGCGCTCTCGTCTCCTGTGAGATAGTTTGTCACTAAAGCAGCATCTGGAATAATTTCGTGTTGCATAATAATTACTTTTAATGCATCGAAGAGCTCTTCTTTGCTTGGGGTTACATGTTTAAAAGTAATTTTCTGCTATAGGCAAGAGTTTTTTGATATGATTATTAGCCAAATATAACAACAATCATTCCTAAAAAACAAAAATAAATGTCTTTTTTTAATTTTTATGTGCTTTAAACCCTGTTTTATCGTAATGTTTTATCGTTCAAATACATAACTAGAATCTCAATATTTAGAAAAAAAATATTTTTACATAGATTAAATACTTATAGTATCTTTGCAAGATAAGTCCTTATAAAACCTATGACTACAAACCTTTTAGACATAAATCCAAAGCAAAATATTATCATCAAAGGTGCCAAATTGCACAACTTAAAAAATATTGATGTTGTTATTCCAAGAAACAAATTGGTTGTCATTACAGGGTTATCAGGTTCTGGTAAGTCAAGTTTAGCATTCGATACGCTATACGCCGAAGGACAAAGACGTTACGTTGAAAGTTTATCGAGTTATGCGCGACAATTTTTAGGACGATTAAACAAACCAAAAGTAGATTATATTAAAGGTATTGCACCAGCAATAGCTATTGAACAAAAAGTAAACTCTACAAATCCACGTTCAACCGTTGGAACATCCACAGAGATTTATGATTATTTAAAACTGTTATTTGCTAGAATAGGCAAAACTATATCACCTATTTCTGGTGATGAAGTAAAAAAAGATACGGTTTCTGACGTACTTAACTATCTAAAAGAATTTGCTGAAGGCGAAAGATTATTACTCCTCGCTCCTATTCATTTAGAATCTGGTCGTGAATTGCAAGACAAACTAAAAGTTTTGCAACAACAAGGCTATGCAAGAATAAAGGTAAAAGATGACGTTTTAAGGATTGATGAAGCTAATGATATTAAAGAATCTGTGAAGGATATTTTTTTGGTGATTGATAGAATCATCATTAAAGATGAAGAAGATTTTCAAAATAGACTGGCAGATGCTGTGCAAACGGCTTTTTTTGAAGGAAAGGGCGAATGCATTATTGAAACTCTAAGCAATCATGCTAATAGGCATTTTAGCAATAAGTTTGAACTTGATGGCATGTCGTTTTTAGAACCAAATGTACACTTATTCAGTTTTAACAATCCATACGGAGCCTGCCCTAAATGCGAAGGTTATGGCGATATTATTGGTATAGATGAGGATTTGGTCATTCCAAATACAGGCTTATCAGTCTACGAAAATGCTATTTTTCCTTGGCGTGGAGAAAGCATGAGTTGGTATAAAGACCAATTAGTTAATAATTCGCATAAATTTAATTTCCCTATACATAAACCTTATTTTCAACTAAGTCAAGAACATAAAGATCTTATTTGGAATGGAAACCAATATTTTGAAGGATTAAACTCGTTTTTTGCTGAGCTAGAAGCCAAAGCCTATAAAATCCAAAATAGAGTTATGCTATCTCGTTATCGCGGGAAAACAAAGTGTAAATCCTGTAATGGAAAGCGGTTACGTAAAGAAGCCAACTATGTTAAAATTAATGGCGCAACTATTACAGATTTGGTTGAGATGCCTTTAAATAAGTTATCTAGTTTTTTCAAAAACTTAGAACTTAATGATCACGATACTAGAATTGCTGAAAGACTTCTAAAGGAAATAAATAACCGATTATTATTTTTATCTAATGTAGGGCTTGATTATTTAACCCTAAACAGAAAATCGAATACTTTATCTGGCGGTGAAAGTCAACGTATCAATTTAGCTACCTCATTAGGAAGTAGCTTGGTGGGCTCTATGTATATTTTAGACGAACCCAGTATTGGCCTGCATCCAAAAGATACAGAACGTCTCATTTTGGTTTTAAAACAGCTACGTGATTTAGGAAATACGGTAATTGTCGTTGAGCATGATGAAGATATCATGAAAGCGGCTGATCAAATTATTGATATTGGTCCTGAAGCAGGAACTTTTGGGGGGCATGTAGTCGCTAACGGAACCTATAATGATATTTTAGCATCAGATTCATTAACCGCAAAATATTTAAATGGAGCGTTAAAAATTACAGTTCCAAAAACACGTAGAAACTCTAAATACCATGTAGATATTATTGGGGCACGAGAAAATAACCTAAAAAACGTTGATGTAAGTTTTCCTTTGGGAATGCTCACCGTAATTACAGGAGTTTCTGGTAGTGGAAAAAGTACGCTTGTTAAAAAAATTCTCTATCCGGCATTACAAAAAAAATTAACTGATTTTTCAGATAAACCAGGACAATTTACAGCTTTAGAAGGCAATTTCAGTAATGTAAATCATATTGAATTTGTCGATCAAAACCCTATCGGAAGGTCTTCGCGTTCAAACCCTGTAACGTACATCAAAGCATATGATGATATTAGAGCCTTGTATTCAAATCAGAAATTAAGCTCCATTAGAGGGTATCAAGCCAAACATTTTTCTTTTAATGTAGATGGTGGACGTTGTGAGACTTGCAAGGGAGAAGGTGAAGTAACCATTGAAATGCAGTTTATGGCAGACGTCCATTTAGAATGCGAAACTTGTAAAGGAAAACGCTTTAAAAAGGAAGTTCTTGAAGTCATGTTTGCGGACAAAAATATTGATGACATTTTAAATATGACCATTGATGATGCCATCACATTTTTTGAAACTAATAAGCAATCAAAAATAAAAAATAAGCTTCAGCCTTTACAAGATGTCGGATTAGGCTATGTAACTTTAGGACAAAGCTCCTCTACCCTTTCTGGTGGCGAAGCACAACGTATTAAGTTAGCATCCTTTTTAGGAAAAGGAAGTAGCAAAGAAAAAGCTCTTTTTATCTTTGACGAACCAACTACTGGATTGCATTTTCACGATATTTTAAAGTTATTAAAATCGTTCAATGCCTTGATTGAAAAAGGACACTCTATTATTGTGGTTGAGCACAACTTAGAGCTTATTAAATGTGCAGATCATATAATTGATTTGGGGCCAGAAGGTGGCGAAAATGGTGGCTATATAGTCGCAACTGGTACTCCAGAAGAGATTGCCAACAACAGTACCTCTGTTACCGCGAAGTATCTAAAAGAAAAACTCTAGCAGAATTAATTGTCTTTCTCGTTTTTCAATAGAATAAAAATGCACTTATTCCAATAATTAATACCGCAAGAGGAAGCACAAAACTTAAAAACAAAAACGAAACAATTCCGCTTTTAATAAAGCTTAAAAAATAGCCTTGTCCATAAAAACGTTTGACGGCTATTAATAAATAGAAAAAAGTAGAAAACATTACCAATCCAATCAATAAGCCTGAAATTGACCAAATAAGGTCTGCCAAAATTAAAATGCTAAATACCATAAACAAAAACGAGAAAAAATAAAACGTAAATACCAAATGGTGCGAAAATCGTCCTTTGTTATAGTAAAATAGTTTTAGTAATAATGCGAAAATTGGCAGTAAAATAAACATGGCTATAGGTATACTATCGTAAAACGCCTGTAAAATAGAGCCCCCGTTTCTTTTTTTATAAAACTTAAGTGCTTGTTTGTACAATTTCCTCTTAAACATCCCTGCATCATCATTTAATCCCATCGCTTTATATATTACACTATCGGGTGCGTCAATAGCGATTAAAGAATCAATCTTCTTTTCATTAAAATCAAAACTTGAATTAACAATTTCCTTCTTTCCATCTGTTCCTTTCTTAATTAAAGAGTCTAATTCTTCACGATTATAAACCCCAACATCCAAGTTATTATCCTTTAAAGTTTTTAACACATCTTCTGTATTAATGGAATCAGACAAAACTTTAGCTTGTATGGTGTCTAAAGTAGCTTCTGTCTTATTAAACCCTTTTTTAAGAGCCGTATCAAATTCTTCTGTAGTTTCTCTTGTAATCATAGAAAACAGAAAGAAAAACACAACAGAAATAAACAGATACATTTGCGCGGGATGCAAATATAATAAGCGTTTACCTTCTATAAACCGTTTAGGCAAATAGCCTGGTTTAAACATTAAGGGAATATAGCTTTTAAAAAAACGCGCGTCAAACGAAAAATAGTTACTTATGGTATTATAAAACAACACACCCAGAGTTAGCTCATCATTTGCTTTTTGCCCACAATACGGACAAAATTGAAACTCTTTATCATAACCCTTTTCACAGTTTTTACAAGTAGTGTAGTCGTTCTTCATACAAATAATCGCTTTGATTATAAAAATATGAAAAAGAAAGCATAAACCAATCCATGCTAACTAATTGATTGTTAATTATTTAAATTTTTGGCACGCAAATTGAAAACTTAAAAACAATAGCGGAAGCCGAAAAGCTAAAGAGTAGGCATCATATAAAATTCTATGATTATGAAAACACTTTTACTTTTTATGACAAGTTTGTTATTAAGTATAACAACTGTATCAGCAACAGAAAATCACCCTAAGCCAAAAGGAAAACACACGAATACCGATAAGTTTTATCGCTATGTACAACCTATTGTATTTGTAGAACGTGGTGTAGAATTCTCGATTTTTCCTGATGGAAGTTTTGACTATGATGTATTGCATAACACCTATTATAATGACTCAAACAATAGGAGAAGAACAACTATTAACGCGGGTCACACAACAAGAGGTATGAAAGTATATTATAGTTCTAAACGTTTTAAAAGACCTATGATTGTTGAAAATAGATTTGGAAAAATAATTAGAATTGGAAATACCCCAATTTATTATGACCGTATGGGAGATGTAACTCAAATAGGTTCAGTGGATATTGATTACCGAAGAGGCCATAAAACTGTTTCTAAAGTTGGTGGTTTAAGGGTAGACTACAACCGTTGGGGACAAATAGTGCATATGTCTGGGTATGTAAACCACTATAATAGAGATTCAAATTATCAAGTAGGCCTGTTAAATGATGGCTTTTACAACAACAATTATGATGACGACTATTTATACTATAAAAAACATGGGAAAGTCAAAAAACTTAAAAAGAAACACCATTAAGTTTGATATGAATTAGTCAATAAAAATCCCAAAACCTTTAATTTAGGTTTTGGGATTTTTTAACCACTTACTTATGGTTTTTATGGCTGAAAAACATCAATATAGGTTTCTTTTGTTTATTCTTTAATGAATTTTAAAGTAATTCCATTTTCAAAACTTAGAACGTACAAACCTTTCAATAAATTTTTAATCTTAATTTCTTGATTATTTGAAACAATTCCTTCAATTATCTTTGCTCCTAAAACATTACTAATAACATATTTTTCTGGACCTTTTAATCCATAAATTTTTACATAATCACTAGATGGGTTTGGATAAACTTTTACACTTATTTTATTTTCTTGGATAAAATCTGCACTAAGGGATTGATCAGCCCATATGCTAATGGCTTGACCAGAACCACCGCCATATGAGGCAGGTGTACCATCTAATGACGTATATGATGAATAGTAGCCTGGGTTAAAAAAGTTACCGGCAGCATTATAAGCATATACTCTAAATTCTATTGAACCAGATGGTACTCCACTTTGAGAAGATAAATCAACAGAAAATAAATGATAGCTACCATCTAAAGGGGAAAAATCACCTAAAGAATTTGCATAACTATCGACACTCCATCTTAACTGAAGTTTTACAGCTCCTCCTGTAACAGCAGCTCCTCCAAGAACAAAACGATCGAATTGGATAGTTGAGTTAGTTGATAAAGTATAAGATAAATAAGGGCTCGTAGCAGGATCTACAGTTGATGACGCATCTGTATTGTTCCAAACATTTCTATTGTCTGCATACGTATTTAAACCATTGTAATTTTCTATTGCTGTTGTTAATTCAGAAGTAAGACCTGAGCCAGAACGCGGGTAACTAGCAGTTGAAGTATTAGTGCCATACCAATAAACAAGTTTAGTCTGTGCTGTAAAGTAGCTTATTTGTAAAAGTAAAGCTAAGCATAATAGGTAATTTTTTTTCATAATTAAAATTTTGATTAGATTATAACATAAAATAAAAATAACCAAAAAAATGTAATTCAACACAAAAATCGTGACATTTATCTAATCTTATTAGTTTTTATTGTCCTTTTTTAATGTTTATTCTTACAAATAAATTTGTTTTATAGTTTATACAAATCGTTATTAAAGCTTTGGCACGTTGTTTGTAATCAACTAAGCGTAGAACAATTAAAAATTACAGTTATGAAAAAATTACTAATATTAGCAGGTTTAATCTTTACAGGATTAACAGCTTCAGCAATAACAACAAATACTACTGAGAATGTTAATACATCTACCTACATTAATGGATATGGTAATTCTTTCATATTTGTAGAAGGTGGTATTGAGTTTTCTGTTTTCCGTGATGGACAATTCGATTTTAATATTTTAGGAAACAGATCTAATGTAAATGTAGCTATTGGAACTCCTAATATCAACTTCAGCTTTAATTCTGGATATGATTACAATCCTTATGTACAATATGATGAATATGGTGCTATTATTCAAATAGAAAATGTGCCTATTTATTATGATTATTACGGACGTATCAGTCGTGCTGGAAGCGTAAATATTTATTACAATAACTATGGTTACGTGTCTCGCGTTGGTGGTTTGTATGTACACTATAATCGTTACAATGTGTTTTCATACTGTACAGGCTATATAAACGTTTATAACAGACATTATGTATACAGACCTTGGCACAATTATTACAGAATTCCACCTAGAGACTATTGTGTAGTGTATAACAGACCTTATAGACGCTACTACAAACCTGTTCGTTATTCTTATTCAAGACCTTATTATAACAATTACAGACGATCAACAGCGGTAGCTAGCAGACGCGGTAATACGATAGTAAGAAACAGAAGTTATGCAACTGTTAATAGAAGTAACAATACGAGAAGAAATAACTCTCAATCAAGAATAAACTCCAATACTAGAAGAGATTATGCTCAAGTTGAAAACAACAAACGTATTATAAGACGAAGCAATAGCAATTCTAACAATACGGTAATAAGACGTAATAATACAAGCCCTACTAGAACTAATGCTCATATAAATAACAATAAATATACTAAAGAAAGTGTTAAAAAAACATATAAACCAAATACAACGGTAAGAAGCAATGAAATTAAGAGACACCGAAATAATACGGTTTTACAAAAACCAAGAACTTCAAATACTCGTACATATAATAAAGTAAATGCTAATAGAAGTTCGCAACAAGTACATAGAAATACAGAAAGTAGACAACGTGCTGTAAAACAATATAACTCACGCCCTACTCAAAGTAGAGCAACAAAAATTAGAAGTTCTTCTAGTAATAACAATACAAGATCGGCATCCACAAGACGACGATCATAATAATTTTGGTTGGTTAGTTGGAAAGCCCTGCGAAAAGTTTGCCTCAAAGCGACTTCGTAGGGTTTTCTTTTGGTTTTAAGTGCGTTTTAATAACTTATTAATGATAGAAGATATATCATCTGAAAATTTAAAAACATAAACCATACATCCATAGAAAACACATATAAGTGTAGATTTTAAACCGATATTTATAATAGGATGAAACGGGAATTCCCAAAAATAAAACATCACAACACAAGCTACAATAAGCCCCAAAGTTTTTAGTGTCGCAATGGTAAAAGGCATCATATTAAAAGCGTATTTTACAAACAGTATTTTAGCCATATTATAAATTAATATGGCTATAAAAGTTGCTATAGCCGATCCATTGATACCAAATAAAGGAATGAAAATCATATTCAATACAACAGTTATAATTACTAAAAAAACGCCCAGTAATAAAACCATTCTATAATAATCGCTATTAAACAGAATCGCATTATTATTCCCTAATAGATTATCGCCAACTTTTGCCACTCCTATTAAAATAACAATTAATAAGCCTCCACTAAACTTCTCTGGTATCAAGAGGTATAATTCATTAATATTTAAGATTATTAATAAAAATATAAATCCACTTATTATAAATAAATTTAAAGAGCTTTTTTGGTAGAGAGACTTTAACTCTACTTTGTTATTTTCATTTAAAAGTTTTGCTGTTACAGGGCTTATAATTTGATGCAACGACCGTAAGGGCACACCAATAACACTAGCTATGTAAATAGCCACACCATAATAAGCTACCTTTTCTATATCAACGTAATAGCCTAGCATAAACTTATCTATTTCTAAAATCAAGTTAGCTACAGAACCTGCAACAATAATCAATGAAGTGTACTTTAAAACCTTAATTAAGCTCTTAAATTTTTTAAACTTGATAACGGGCTGTTTTAAACTAAAGGCATAAATGGCCATGATAAGCATTCGTAAAAAGTAAATGCCCACAATTCCATAAATTAATTCTTCAACATTTATAAATTCAAAATAGAGGGCGAACAACAAAATAGTTGTGCATAATCTATGGAAAACCTCCTTCATAAAATTACCTAAAACACTTTGAAATTGAACACGACTCCATGCATAAAACACTTCAAAATAAGCAAACGTTATGGCAGAAAAATAAATAAGCCATACATAGTCTTTAATAATAGGGTTTTTTTGAGCTAACCATGTACTAATAGTGTCGAAAGCCACATGCCCAATAAACCCTACCGGGATTATAACTGCCAAAGGCAAGAAAAGCATGAGTGTTAAAAAACTATTTTGAGACTGCCGAGTTTTAAATATGGAATAGAATTTAATAATGGTATTATTGGTACCAAAAGCCATTAATGGCATCATAATATTCGCTGTAGAAAGTATAAAGGTAATGAGCCCAAAATAGGTATCACTTACAAAATTGGTGAATAAAAATAAAACATTAATGGCCCCAATACCAAAACCTAAATATGTAGTAAGTGTGTTCTTAATAGATTGAGAAATAACTAGACCCATTGCTTAAATTTCTACGCTAAAATACTAATTAAAAAGAAATTGTTTATATGTAAAGATAGTAGTATTTAATAATTGTGAATACAAAAATATGACTTAATGGTTTCTAAATTAACTCAGCTAATTGTTTTGTCAACGATTTCCGACTATACTTCTGTAAGCCAACAGGATGCGACTGCAATGTTTTTGCTTGAAAGTCCTTATAATGTTTTAGTATCACCGTTTTTAATGAGTGATAATCATCATAGTAAAAGTAATTACCCGTATTGGTTTCTTTAATTATTGTTTCTACATCCGAAGCTTTGGGGCCTAATGCAATAATAGGTCTGTTAGACACCATGTATTCAAATAACTTACCAGGAATGATACAGTTTGTTTCTTCAGAATTAATTTCAATCAACAATAATACTTGTGATTTTTTTTGAAGCTTAATTGCTTCACTATGTGATACATATCCTGTTTTATTACAATATTTACTTAAATTATGTTCTTGAATAGATTTTAATACATCTTCGCTTAACAACCCTATAAAATTAAGCTGAAAATCGTTTGAAAAACCACTGTGTTCTTTCACTAAATCACCCAAAACACGCCATAACACTTCTGGATTTCTTTTAGATAATAAGGAGCCTATATGTGCTATAGAAAATTTATAATCTAACGCTACAGAATTTAAAGGCTCGACATCATATCCATTGGTAATAACCTCTATGGGTTGTTTCGTTAAAAGCTGAAACTCTTTTTTGGTTGCAGCACTTGTAACTATAATTTGATCTGAACTATTTAACACCTCTCGTTCTAATGCTTTATGTTTCAATTCAGACGACTTGGTTAATTTTAATTGCTTGTGATAGCCTATTTGCGTCCATGGATCCCTAAAATCAGTAATCCACTTAACTCCTAGTTGAGCTTTGAGTTGCTTACCAATTAAATGTAAACTATGCGGAGGCCCTGTTGTAATAATAGTTTCAATCTTCTCCCTTTTAATATAATCCGATAAAAAATTCACAGAAGGCTTTACCCAAGCAACACGAGCGTCCGGAATAAAAAAATTACCTCTAACAAAAAGCAATATTTTTTCTATTAAACTCTGCTTCTTAGCATCTGTAATAATGCCTTTACTAATGGTTTTTGATTTCTTTTTTGAAAACAGACTTGCCAACTTATAAGGCTCTTTAATAGGATGCTTTATTATAGTAACATCAACAGGAACTTCGCTTAGTAATGACTCATCAACAATAGGATAATTGGGATTTTCTGGAACAAATACAACAGGATCAATATTAAATTCAGGAAGATACTTT
This sequence comes from Flavobacteriaceae bacterium, assembly GCA_050300615.1. GTDB lineage: Bacteria > Bacteroidota > Bacteroidia > Flavobacteriales > Flavobacteriaceae > Yeosuana. The sequence continues at coordinate 16,615 of JBNKYB010000018.1, forward strand.
ACAAATTTCAACCAGCGCTGTACACCAGGCCCACCAGCAGGTGGCCAGTAATACGTTATTAGGACCACTTTTTTACGCAGTGTCATTGGCTTTATTTCTTATACCAAACACGATCCCTAAAACAACTAATAAACCCACCAAAATAGAACTAGCGAGTGCTATGCTACTACCAGTTTTAACCACTTGAGGATCAAACTTAAACTCAATAATATGCTTTCCTGAAGGAATCTCCATACCCCTCAACACATAATCGACTTCGCTATGATTTACAGGTCGACCATCAATAAAAGATTGCCAGCCATGAGGGTAGTAAATCTCAGAAAAGACAGCAAACCCTTTATGGGCATTATTAGACTGATACTTTAAATAATTAGGCTTATGATCTAACAACGTGATTATTGCAGTTGAATCAACATTGTATCTTGTTTTATAGTTTTCTTTAGAAATCCAATCTTTATTAATGATCGCTGTTGTTTTTGTATTTAAGCTGTCTAATGACAAAATTTCATCGTTAGCAGACTCAACAGTAAGTAATCTCGAAATAAACCAAGCATTCCCATTTGCTTCGTCATTGGTATATGGAAAAATTTGTCCGTCTTCATTCTTTGCAATAATATACTTTGTATTCAGCATATTCAGGACATTCAATTTGTTTTTTTCCACATAAAAATCGAACAACTCGCTATACCGTTTTAATTCAGCAGCATTATAACCATTTAATGAATTATGAAAATACGATGGTTTTGCGGGACCAGACACGAGGTCAAAAACCCGGTAATATGTTGTGTCTTTTGAAATTGCTTTATCTGCCACATTTTCTTGAAATGGTTTGTTTACTTGAATAGCAGAAACGAAATCATCATCGTTTACATAACGCTTATCAACACAAACCAAATCAAACAAAATCAAAATACCAAAACTAATGATAACCCAACTCTGTTTTATTTTATGTTTTAAAAACAAGAAAATAGTTCCGGCTGATAGTAATACTAAAATTAATGTTCGTATCGTATCACTAACAAATATACTTTTACGATCTTCTTTTATCGCGTTAATAAAGTCCTGCCCATAACTTTGACGATAATAACCATCATTAATCCCAGCAAAATCAAAAGAGGATTTAAACACTAAAAACAATATGGCCAAACCTCCTGTGATTAATAGAGAATACTTTAAGGCATTTTGTTTTTCTTGGACGGCTTCAGAATCTTTGAAAAGTTTTGAAAGCCCTAAAATAGCCAATACAGGAATACACAATTCTAAAATGACTTGAATAGAAGTTACCGCTCTAAACTTATTGTAAAGCGGTACATAATCAATAAAAAAGTCGGTAAGGAATTCTAAATTCTTTCCATAAGATAATAATAGGGATACTATGGTTCCTGCCACGAGCCACCATTTGAGTCTGCCTTTTACTAAGAATAAGCCAAACACAAATAAAAATAAGACAACAGCCCCAACATAAGCTGGTGCTTCTACAATAGGCTGATCTCCCCAGTACATAGGTGCACGCTTTGATTCTTGTAGCGCTTGTGCTGGCGAGGCTCCTAACTTTCGAAAAGCAGTATATGTTTTTGAGTCTTTACCAACGTCTTCTCCATTACCCCCACCCATAAAGCGCGGAATATATAAATTAAACGTTTCCCATAACCCATAACTAAACTGTGTAATATAATCTTTATCCAACCCAGAAGTTACTTCTTTTGGTGTTCCGTCAGGGTTTATCGTTAATTCACTTTTACCACGCGTACTTTCTTTAACATATTGCTGAGTAGCTAATATATTGGTTGCATTTAATGCAATGGCAAGAAGTGCGGCTGGAATCAATATTGCTATAGATTTAAAATAATGAGATAACTCTTTCTTCTTATAAGCGTCAATGGCATACACAATTCCTAAAATAACCACCAGAAATAACAAATAATAGGTCATTTGAAAATGATTAGCAACAAGTTCTAACCCTAACGCAATCGTAGTCAGTAAAAATCCGGTGATATATTTTCGTTGAAAGACTAATAAAATACCACTTAAAACCAATGGCATGTATGCAATAGCATGCGCTTTGCTATTATGCCCAACTCCAAGAATAATAATTAAATAGGTAGAAAAACCAAACGCTATAGCACCTAAGGCAGCCAATTTAAAGTCTACTTTTAAAACTAATAGTAAAATGTAAAAACTTAAAAGATATAAAAATAAATAGTCTGCTGGTCGTGGTAAAAACCGTAATGATAAATCTAACGATTTAATATAATTATGAGGGTATCTTGCTCCTAATTGATAGGTGGGCATCCCCGCAAAAGCACTATCCGTCCAATAGGTTTCTTTACCAGTCTCTGCTCTAAAATCATTTTGTTTCTTACTCATGCCTATATATTGCATGATATCACTCTGAAAAAGTTCTTTTCCTTTTAGGACAGGGCTGAAATATGCTAAAGACAGGATAATAAAACCTACAATAACCAGCAGGTGAGGTAATACTTTTTTAATTGAAAATTGCATGAATTTATGTTAAAAACAATGATAGCGAAAATTAATCAATTTCTTCGTAATCAATATAGTCTCCTACATCTTTATTTGAAGATTTTGTATTTGGCATTTTATCAATAGTTACTTCGCCTTCCTTTTTAGGAGGTTGTTCTTGTCGTTGTTGAGAGCCAAATTGACTACCAAAACGTTCTTCTGCCTTTTTTGCTACAAATTTTATAAGAAATGGTGAAAATAATCTAGCTAAAATTTTTATTCCAAAATAAATAACCAATATAATTAATATGGTTCTAACCAATCCTGTAGGGGATGCAAATTGCAACATAAAAATATTTTTTAGCAAAAATACAATTCTATGTATTTAAAAAGCAGTCAAAAATGATAAAAAAACTATAAAATCTCTATATTTGGAAACCCTTTAACTTGTAAATTAATGAATATTCTTACGATTTTACATGTATATCAAAATCTAAAACCTTAATTATGAAGCTCATCAAATCTACTATTTTAATTCTGCTTGTTTTAACATCTACACATATGTATTGTCAATATACAGATGTTATAAATTCAAACAGACCAGGCGTATCTCGTAGTGCTTTTTCGGTAGGCACAAAAGTAGCTCAGTTTGAAGTTGGTCCTTACTTTATAAAAGAAAAACGTACTCCTGCCCAACAAACGGAAACTTCAGGTTATGGTATTGATTTTGCTGTACGATATGGCTTGTTACTTGAGCAATTAGAACTTAATATAGAAGGGGCCTATCAAAATGATACAAAAACTTACTTTTCAACGGTTCCTTTTGATGAAAATCGATCCAACTTTAAAAGCTTAACATTAGGTGCTAAATATTTAATTTTTGATCCCTATAAAAATCCTGAAAACGATAAACCCAATCTGTATAGCTGGAAAGCAAATCATCAGTTTAAATGGAGTTCTTTAATTCCTGCTGTTTCAGCATATATAGGCATTAATTACGATACAAAAAACAATCCTTATGTCGCTCCTGGAGTTGAAGGTATTAGCCCAAAAGCAATGCTTATTTCTCAAAACAATTTTAATAATGGTTGGGTGTTAGTTACTAATCTAATCTTTGATAGATTATTTGTAAATCCAAAAGATATTAATGGAAATCCAATTGTTATAAACGGAAAAGAATACAAAGCTTCAGAATTTCAATATATTATAACTTTGACTCATTCATTCAGCCCTAATTGGGTTGTTTTTGGAGAAACGCAAGGCATAAAAAGTGACTTTTATGCTGATAATTTATTTAGATTTGGTGGTGCATATTTATGGGGAAAAAATTTCCAATTAGATACAGCTATTACACTAAACACAAAGGATACCCCTTCTGTTTTTAATGTGAATTTTGGAGCGTCCTATCGCTTAGATTTTCACAAAGATAAAATAAAGAACTCAGAAAGCATTGATAATGGTACATCAGCTAAGGAAGAAGGAAAAAGGCGATCTAGAAAAAATAAGAATAAAAAAACAACAGATGTTATTGAAGAGTATAACAAAAAACACAAAAGAAAAGCACAAAATTTTAATTAAAAGCAGATATATATCATTTTAGCATGATTACAATAAAAGAAGTAAAAACTAAAAAAGACTTAAAGGTTTTTGTAAAGTTTCCTTTTGAATTATATAAAGATTCAAAGTTTTGGGTACCTCCCATTATTAGTCAAGAATTAAAAACGTTTGACAAAAAGGAAAACCCTGTATTTAATGATGCTGAAGCTCGTTTTTTTCTTGCCTATAAGAACAATACAATTGTTGGTCGTATTGCAGCTATTATAAATTGGTTAGAAGTTAAAGAACAAAACCATAAAAAAATGCGTTTTGGATGGTTTGACTTTATTGATGATATAGAGGTTTCTCAAGCTCTTTTAAACACAATTGAACGTATTGGAAAAGAGAATAATTTAGAATATACCGAAGGACCTGTTGGTTTTTCAAACCTTGATAAAGTTGGAGTAATTACTGAAGGCTTTGAAACCATAGCCCCTATGATTACGTGGTACAACTATCCGTATTATGCCAAGCATTATGAATCGGCTGGATATCAAATTGAAAAATCATACTCAGAAAGTCGCTTTCCTTTTGAAAACGTAAAGCCAGAGTCTTTTCTTAAAGCTCAAGAATTAATCAAACGTCGCTATCAATTAAAAGCATTAACATTTTCGAAAACATCTGAGGTTATGCCTTATGTGGACAAAATGTTTGACTTGTTTAATAAAAGTTACGCATCGTTATCTTCTTTTGTAGCTATTACAGATATTCAAAAAGAATATTTTAAAAAGAAATTCATCAGCTTTGTCAATCCTGAATATATCAAATTTGTTGTAGATAAAGATGACAACTTAATTGGCTTTGCTATTGTAATGCCTGCTTTTTCTAAAGCGTTGCAAAAAATAAAAGGACGTTTATTCCCTTTTGGTTTTAAACATATTCTTAATGCCAAGAAAAATAGTAAAGATGTTATTTTTTACTTAATAGGAATTCATCCTGATTACCAAAACAAGGGAGTCCATGCTGTTATTTTTAATGAATATTATAATACATTTACCAAAAAAGGCATTAAAACTTGTTTTAGAACTCCTGAACTAGAAGATAATATAGCCATTCATCAAATATGGAAACATTTTTCGCCTGAAGTGTATAGAAGACGAAAAACATTTAGAAAGAATTTATAAAAAAAAGCACCTTTAATAATTAAAGGCGCTTTTTTTATTACTATGTTTTTTGAAAACTTTATTATTCTCCCATAGCTGCCATAACCGCTGCAGAAAGTCTTTGATAAGTTCCGTTTTCAAGTCTTGTTCTAATAGACTCAAATGCATCCAATGTTTCTTGAACATCTTCTAAGGTATGTGTTGCTGTAGGAATCAATCTTAATAAAATCATTCCTTTTGGTATAACAGGATACACAACAATAGAACAGAAAATACCAAAATTTTCTCTTAAATCTTTCACTAAAGCCATCGCTTCAGGAATACTTCCTTTTAAATAAACTGGTGTTACACAGCTTTGTGTAGTACCAATATCAAATCCTCGTTCTTTAAGTCCGGTTTGAAGTGCATTAACATTTTCCCAAAGCTTATTTTTAAGTTCGGGCATCGTTTTAAGCATCTGTAAACGTTTACGAGCACCAACAACCAATTGCATTTGCAATGATTTAGCAAACATTTGAGAACGTAAATTATACTTTAAATAATCTATAATTTCTTGGTCGGCAGCAATAAAAGCTCCAGTTCCTGCCATTGATTTAGCAAATGTTGCAAAATAAACATCTATACCATCTTGTACGCCTTGCTCCTCTCCTGTTCCTGCACCTGTTTTTCCTAAAGTTCCAAAACCGTGAGCATCATCTACTAAAAACCTAAAATTATACTTTTTCTTTAAGTCCACGATTTCTTTTAATCTACCTTGTTCGCCACGCATTCCAAAAACACCCTCAGAAATAACTAAAATTCCTCCACCAGTCTGTTCTGCCATTTTAGTGGCTCTATCTAGATTTTTTTCTAAACTTTCGACATTATTATGCTTATAGGTAAAGCGTTTGCCCATATGTAAACGTACACCATCAATAATACAAGCATGTGCATCAACATCATATACAATAATATCGTTTTTTGAAACTAAGGCATCAATTGTTGAAAGCATCCCTTGATAGCCAAAATTTAAAAGATAAGCTGCTTCTTTATTAACGAATTCTGCTAACTCACGTTGTAATGTTTCGTGAAGATCTGTATGTCCAGACATCATTCTTGCCCCCATTGGATAAGCAGAACCATAAGCAACTCCAGCTTCTGCATCTACCTTTCGTACTTCTGGGTGATTTGCTAAACCTAGATAATCATTAATACTCCAAGTAATAACATCCTTTCCACGAAATTTCATTCTATTAGAAATTTGACCTTCTAATTTTGGAAACACAAAATATCCTTCTGCTTGTGATGCCCACTTCCCTAGTGGTCCTTTATCTTTATAAATTTTTTCAAATAAATCTTTCATTTAAAATAAATGTTATTGCTATTAAAATTCAACATAACTACTAAGAAGACTGAGATGTAAGTTAATAAATCTAATTAACTTATTTTATCTGTAATACTTGAAAGTTTTACTTAGTTAGCAGGAGCAAAATTAAATATTTATATTGTTTGTACATAATTTTTAGACTTCAATTATTAATAAAATAATAAAAGAGATAGCATTTTGTTAGAATAACAATTACTATCTCTTTTAAAAATTATAATTATTTTTATTTTATATACTCTATAATTTCTTCTTCTTTTATGTTTATACTATCAAAAAAGCCTTGCTCATTCATCCATTTATCGCTATATATTTTACTCATATAACGAGAACCATGATCTGGAAATAAAACAACAACCATATCGTCTTTTTTAAACTCCCCTGTTTTATTAAGTTGTTTTACAGCTTGTAAAGCCGCTCCACTTGTATAACCAACAAAAAGTCCCTCTTTTTTAGATATCTCTCTTGCTGTATGAGCACTTTCCTCGTCTGTTACTTTTATAAATTTGTCTATCTGACTAAAATCTGTTGCTGTTGGTATTAAGTTTTTACCTAAGCCTTCTATACGATATGGATATATTTCTTTTTCATCAAACTCATTGGTTTCATGATATTTTTTAAGAACCGAACCATAAGCGTCAACGCCTATTATTTTTATATTGGGGTTTTGTTCTTTTAAATACTTTGCAGTTCCTGAGATTGTCCCCCCAGTACCACTACAAGCAACAAGGTGTGTTATTTTACCTTCGGTTTGATTCCAAATTTCTGGACCTGTAGAATTGTAATGTGCATCAATATTTAATTGATTAAAATATTGATTGATATAAACAGAACCTTTTGTTTCTTCATGTAACCGTTTTGCTACTTCGTAATAAGATCTTGGATCATCAGCAGCTACATGGGCTGGGCAAACATAAACTTTTGCTCCAATAGACCGTAACATATCTATTTTATCTGGTGATGACTTTGAACTTACCGCTAGAATACATTTATAGCCTTTTATAACACTTACCATAGCTAAACTAAACCCTGTATTTCCAGAAGTAGTCTCAATAATAGTGTCTCCTGGGCTTAGAATTCCTTCTTTTTCTGCTTTTTCAATAATGTAAAGTGCTATTCTGTCTTTTGAGGAGTGTCCGGGATTGAAAGCTTCAACTTTTGCGTAAAAATCACCTTTAAATGAAGAAGTGATTTTATTTAATTTAATAAGTGGTGTTTTACCTATTAAATCCAACACATTGTTAAAAACTTGATTTTTTTGTTTCATAAATGCTTTTTAAAAGCCACAATATTAGTCTGAAAATAATTGTAGCCTAAAACCAAGCAAAAATAGAATTTTTTTTTTTATTAGCAATGAATTCCCTCTAAATCTAGTAAAAACGCATACTCTAAAGCAACTTCTTTGATACTTTCAAAACGTCCTGAAGCTCCGCCATGACCTGAATCCATATTTATATGAAACAGGAGCTTATTTGAGTCTTTTTTTAAATCTCTTAGCTTAGCAACCCATTTAGCTGGTTCCCAATATTGAACTTGAGAATCATATAAACCTGTTGTTACTAACATATTTGGATATTCTTTCTCTTGAACATTATCGTAAGGTGAATATGATTTCATATAATTGTAAAACTCTAACTGATTTGGATTTCCCCATTCATCATACTCCCCAGTTGTTAAAGGAATCGTATCATCTAACATCGTTGTAACCACATCCACAAAAGGAACAGCAGCCAATACACCGTTGTATAATTCAGGATTCATATTTACTATAGCTCCCATAAGCAAACCACCTGCAGAACCTCCGTAAGCATATAAATGCTTGTTTGATGTATACTTTTGTTCTATTAAAAATTTTGAACAATCTATATAATCATAAAAGGTATTAAGTTTTGATAAAAGTTTGCCATTTTCATACCATTCTCTTCCTAAATACTCTCCACCACGCACATGAGCTATGGCATAAATAAAACCTCTGTTTAACAGACTTAATCTTATTGTAGAAAACGAAGGATCTGTGGTTGATCCATAAGAACCATAAGCATACAAGAGCAATGGGTTTTCTCCGTTTAATTGAATTCCTTTTTTATATACTAATGATATTGGTACACTTACACCATCTCTAGCTGTAGCCCATACACGCTTAGATTCGTAATCGTCTTTATTGAAATCGTTACCAAGAACCTCTTGTTCTTTTTTTATTTCACTTTGCTTGGTATTAAAATTATAATCAATAACAGCACTTGGTGAGGTAAGCGAGTTAAAACCATAACGTAACACCTCGCTATCAAAATCAGGGTTATTGCCAATGTAAGTACTATAGGTCTCACTATTGAAAGGCAGATAGTAATCTTCAGTTCCGTTCCAACTCATAATACGCAACTTATTCAATCCGTTTTCTCGTTCATTAACCACTAGATAATCTTTAAAAATCTCAATATCTTCAATTAAAACATTGTCTCGATGAGGAATTACTTCTTCCCAAAATTCTTTTTGAGTTTGAGTTTCTGTGGCTTTTAACAGCTTAAAATTTGTGGCTCCATCGCCATTAGCTATAATATAAAAATGATCTTTATAATGTGCAATACTATAATCTAACTCACGTACACGCTTTTGAAAAATATTAAAGGTATCATCAGGTGTATTGGCATTTAAAATTCTATACTCAGAAGTTAAAGTACTTGAAGATCCAATAATGATATATTTTCTGGATTTTGACTTATAAACAAAGGTATTGTAGGTTTCGTCTTTTTCATGAAACACTAATTCATCATTTTTGGTGCCACTGTGAAGTTTATGCTTGAAAATTTTATGTGAACGAAGAGTTACTTCGTCTTTCATTGAATAAAACAGCGTTTTATTATCATTGGCCCAAGTAGCACTACCAGTGGTGTTTAATATTTTGTCAGGATAAATTTCGCCTGTTATCAAATTCTTTATTTGAATGGTGTATTGTCTTCTACTAACCGTATCGGTTGAAAAACAAGCTAATGTATTATCTGGGCTAATAGAGATACTTCCTAAATTAAAATAAGAAAAATCTTTAGCCATCTCGTTACAGTCAAATAGAATTTCTTCTGGAGCTATTAAAAGTTCTTTTTTTCGTATATAAATAGGATAATCTTTTCCTTTTTCATACTTAGTAATATACCAATATCCATTTAATTTATAAGGAACTGTTGAGTCATCTTCTTTAATTCTGCCTTTCATTTCTTCAAACAATGCGTTTTGAAAATCTTCGGTATGAGACATCATCTGCTTGGTATAGTCGTTTTCAGAATTTAAATAATCTATAACCTCTGGATTTTCTCTATCATTCAACCAATAATAATTATCAATTCTTACATCAGAATGGGTTTTTAGTTCTTTTGGTTGTTTCTTTGCTAAAGGTACTTCTATAGTATTTTTCAAATGGATTATTTATTTATAATGAAAGTGCCAAAAATATAAAAATTATATAGCTTTGTAGTCAATAAAAAACAAAACTATGTTTGGAGATATGATGAACATGATGGGTAAATTAAAAGAAACCCAGCAAAAAGTTGAAGAGACAAAAAAACGTCTAGACACGGTGCTAATTGACGAAAAAAGTAATGACAACAAAGTTAGAATAACATTAACAGCCAATAGAACTATAAAATCTATTGAAATTGATGAAACATTACTTGAAGATAAAGAACAACTTGAAGATTATTTAATCCTCACTTTAAATAAAGCCATTGAAAAAGCAACCCAAGTAAACGAAGCAGAATTAGCTGCGGTTGCTAAAGAAGGCATGCCAAATATTCCGGGGTTGGATATGTTTAAGTAGTCTATGCTTAAAATTTTAGACTTGTTAGAATTTCTAGAACTTTTTCATGCATAAAATCTGTGTAATCCAAATGAGTTACCATGCGTAGTTTATTGCTTCCCATGCCGATAATTAAAATATTGTTTTCTTGTAGTTTTTGAACAAATTCTGTTTCATTAACACCTTCATGCAATTCAAAAATCACAATATTAGTTTCAACTGGCTCGACCTTTTTTATATAGGACAAATTTGACAAAAGAACTCCTATTTCTTTTGCTTTAGTGTGGTCGTCATCTAAGCGTTCTATATTATTATCTAAGGCATATAAACCAGCAGCAGCCAAATATCCAACTTGACGCATATTACCGCCAAAAATCTTTCTAACCCTAATGGCATTTTTCATAATATCTTCATCACCAATCAACACAGAACCAATAGGACAACCAAGCCCTTTACTTAAACATACCGAAATAGTATCAAACACGTCTCCGTATTGTTTAGTGTTTTCATTTTTAGCTACTAAAGCATTCCATAGTCTGGCGCCATCTAAATGAAACCCCAAATTATTAGACATGCAAACATCTTTAATTTTTAAAATTTCATTGAATTCCCAACACGCTCCTCCTCCTTTATTCGTAGTATTTTCAATTTCAACCAAACTAGTTTGACTGTAATAAAAAGCATCCGGATTAATAGCTTCGACTACCTGACTGGCTGTGAACATACCTTGATTGCCATCTAAAAGTCTACAAGACACGCCACTATTAAAAGAAGCACCTCCAGATTCGTAATTATAAATATGTGCATATTTATCACAAATAACTTGTTCTCCAGGATTGGTATGCAACTTAATCGCTGTTTGGTTTGCCATCGTTCCCGAAGGAAAAAATAAGGCTTTGTCTTTACCAAACATGTTGGCTAAACGCTCTTCTAAAATAATAACTGTTGGGTCTTCATTAAAAACATCATCCCCTACTTTGGCTTGCATCATAGCATCTAACATGCCCTTTGTAGGTTTAGTAACGGTATCGCTTCTTAAGTCTATTGTCATTAAAATTTATATTATTTTACAAAGGAATGAAATAAATCATTATCAGATTATATTCAAATTAAAATTGATAAGAAAATCTAGATATTATAATCCTTCTAATTTTTGTAATAAACTTATAAACTAAAGGTAATGGATCTTTTAAAGCAAATTTTAAATCTGTATTGTTTAGAATAAAATTTATTTTGAACATAAATTTTATGTCTTGCTTTATTTTTTTTATCAACCCTCTTAAATTTAAATAACCTACATACTTATACTTAGGCTTTTGAAATATTATTCCCATACTAGATAAACAATAAAGATAAGGAAAGTTTACTCCTGCTATTAATGATGCATCTAGAGACAACCAAAACCTTGGATTCACTTCAATAACTTTGAATTCTTCAGATTTTTGATCATATCTCATATCTATATGTGCGACACCACACCAATCAAGAGATTTTATTAATTTTTCTACAACATAATATAATTCTTGCTCATATAAAAAACTCAATCCAAGCTGAGGTGCAAATTGGCTTTCCCCAATCATATTGCCTTTTTGAATTGTAAATGCTAATATATCTCCATTACTGCATAAAACACTACAATCTATATCATAACCATTAATATATTCTTGAACAATATTTAAATAATTAAAATTATAATTAGAAAAATAATTGGTAAAATCTTCTTGAGTCTCAAAAACTTCTATCCCTTTTCCTCCTCCAAAACCTTCGATAGGCTTAAGAATCACTGGAAATTTTAAATTATCAACTTTATCTAATTCCTTACTAGAACTTATAATAACACTTTTAGGACTAGGAATGTTATTTGCTAGTAAGTGTTTAGATAAAAGACCTTTATTTATTGTAGTATTAAAGTTTGTTAACGAAGGTAATAACCCTAATTTGGCTTTATACAACATTTTATACCTATATTTTATGAGGGTTTTTATTCCAGTTTCAAAAATTGGCATAATAACATCTATATTATACCTCTCAACTTCCCTGTCTATGTTATTTATCCAATCTAGAACAGATTTTGTTTTTGGATAATATAAAAACTCCGTTATATATCTAGAATAACGGAATGGGTTATTCTTTTTATTTGACATAACATAGATTTCTATCCCCTTTGCATAAGAAAAGCAGTTCAGAATATATAAAAGCAAAGGATGCTCTCCATCTGGAATTAAAATTGATAACTTTTGTTCTTCCTTTTTCAAAATATGGCGATCTATGCTACTAAATAATATTAAATCCTTTATTCCTAATTCTTGATTCCAAACTTCTGAAACAGAATTTATTTAATCATTAATGTGTTCTAATATTTATAAATGCTTGGGAATGTTAAAATAAACTAAAACTTTTTCAATATAACTTCTAATACTCATCTAACTATTCTCGTAAAACAAAGTTTATAAAAAAGGTGAGAATCTAGAATCTCACCTATGAAAGTCAAAACATTTTTTTAATTAAATATAAAACAATCTTAAAAAAAACAAAAAGACAAACAAAACTAATCGGTTAAAATTCAAATTAGTCAGACTAAACAATACATCATCATAAATTTACAACGATTATTTTTTAAACTATTAAAACCTTATTTTTGTACAAAATTTAATTTTCATGATAACATCAGACCAAATCAAGTCTCTTAATACCCGCCTAGACAAACTTAGGCACTATCTTTGACATAGATGCCAAACTTATAGAAATACAAAACGAAGAAGAACAAACCTTTGCTCCAGACTTCTGGGAAGATTCAAAAGCTGCCGAATTGGTGATGAAATCGCTTCGTGTGAAAAAAAAATGGGTTGAAGATTACAATGCCTCAAAATCACTTTTAGAAGAACTAGAAATTCTATATGAATTCTATAAGGAAGGAGAATATACCCTTGAAGACGTTGAAGAAAGCTATGAAAAACTTAAAAACCTCCTTGAAGATATCGAATTTAAAAACATGCTTTCAGAAGAAGGCGATAGTTTAAGTGCTGTTCTTCAAATTACTGCAGGAGCTGGAGGTACTGAAAGTTGCGATTGGGCAAGCATGCTTATGCGCATGTATTTAATGTATGCAGAAAAAAGCGGTTTTAAAGTTAAAGAACTTAACTTTCAAGAAGGCGATGTTGCTGGTATAAAAACAGTGACTTTAGAAATTGAAGGCGATTTTGCCTTTGGTTGGCTAAAAGGAGAAAACGGTGTCCATAGACTAGTAAGAATTTCTCCATTTGACAGCAACGCGAAACGCCATACCAGTTTTGCTTCGGTTTATGTATATCCACTGGTTGATGATAGTATTGAAATAGAAATTAATCCTGCTGATATTGAGATTACCACAGCGCGTTCCAGTGGTGCTGGTGGGCAAAATGTTAATAAAGTAGAAACCAAAGTACAATTAACCCATAAGCCCACAGGTATTCAAATTCAATGCTCAGAAACACGTTCTCAGCACGATAACAGAGCTCGTGCATTACAAATGCTAAAATCTCAATTATACGAAATTGAGCTTCAAAAGCAAATGGCACAACGCGACGATATTGAAGCTGGTAAAATGAAGATTGAATGGGGAAGTCAAATTCGCAATTATGTGATGCAACCTTACAAGTTGGTAAAAGATGTTAGAACAGGGCATGAAACTAGTAATGTAGACGGCGTTATGAATGGAGATATTAGTCCTTTTTTAAAATCGTATTTAATGATGATGGGACAAAAAGAAGAAGATAATTCACTATAATTAAACTTAAAAAACATGATTAAAATATATCATAATAACAGATGTAGTAAATCTAGAAACGGATTGAAATTACTTCAAGAATCTGGTAAAGATTTTGAAGTAATAAATTATTTAGAAGATATTCCTTCTAAGGAAGCATTGCAAGAAATCATTAATTTATTGGATATAAAACCTATTGAATTGATCCGAAAAAACGAAGCTATTTGGAAAGAACAATATAAAGGAAAAGACTTAACAGATGACGAAGTAATTACTGCCATGATTGACAATCCAAAGCTTATAGAACGACCTATTGTTGTTAACGAAAACAAAGCAGTGATTGGAAGACCTACAGAAAACATTCTTAACATCATTTAAAAGAGTTTAATGCTTATATTCTTTTAACAATTAATTAACCTTTTTATATTAAACCTCTGCATGCTTTCTTTGTCCAACAAAGAAAAATATCTATGATCAAAAATATCCTAACCACAACCATTTTTTCTTTATTATTTAGTACTGTTTCTAATTTAAATGCTCAATCTAGTTCACAGAGCATCGAATCGATTCCTGTTTTAAAAAATACTTCAAGTGAAACACCTTATCACAATGAAAAAGAAATAAAAATATCAGGAACAGTTATTGACGCTGAAACAAAAACACCTTTAGAATATGCTACCATTTCTTTTTACAGCCATAAAGAACATAAAATAGTCGATGGTGTTATAACCAATACCGATGGTACATTTGAAACAAAAATCCCAAAAGGGATTTACGATATAAACATTGAGTATATTTCTTATAAAAAAGTAACATTAAAAAATCAAGATATTACCAAAAACCTTGATTTAGGTACAATTTCATTGAAAATAGATTTAGAAGCTCTTGATGCTGTTGAAGTTATCGCTGAAAAAACCTCTGTTGAAATTAAACTTGATAAAAAGATTTATAATATTGGTAAAGATTTAACAACTGCTGGAGGAACAGTAAGCGATGCTCTTAATAATGTGCCTTCAGTTTCTGTTGATATTGACGGAGCCATAAGTTTAAGAGGTAATGAAAATGTTAGAATTTTAATTAACGGCAAACCATCAGCTATGGCAGGTTATGGTGACACCAACGTTTTAAGTCAGTTACCCGCTGAAGCTATAGAGCGTGTAGAGGTTATTACATCACCTTCAGCAAGATATGATGCCGAAGGTACTGCAGGTATACTAAATATCATACTTAGGCAAAAGGAAACATTAGGTTTTAATGGCTCATTTAATGTAACACTGGGTAATCCGGATAATGTTGGTATTTCTTCAAACATTAATTATAGAACAGAAAAATTTAATTTGTTTTCTAATATTGGATTCAGATATTTTAATGCTCCAAGAAACAGTTTTAACGATACCAATTATTTTGAGAGATTAGTAAATGGCGTTTCAGAAACACCAGAATATGAGAGAATTCGTGAGAAAGAAAATGTAACACGCCTTAACCGTAATTATAATGCAAACTTGGGGATGGAATATTTTTTATCTAAAAAAACATCTGTAACTGGAAGTTTGTTTTATAGATATGGTGAAGATGCAGATTTAGGACTTAACAATAGCGATCGTTTTAACGAAGGAAGCATTGTAGAACAAACATTAAGAAGAGAACAACAAGATGAAAATGGAGATGACTTTCAAGTATCGTTAAACTACATTACAAAATTTAATGATAATGGGCATCAATTAACCGCAGATGTTCAATTTGAAAATGGATCTGATGATCAATTTACCAATATCAATGAAGATTATATTGTTACCAATCAAACCAATCCTGAACCATTTCAAAATGAAAAAGTAAGTGAAACACAAGATAAAAAAGAATCATTATTTCAAGTAGATTATGTATTGCCTATTGGTGAGAAAGCAAGGTTTGAAGCTGGTTATAGAGGAAATTTTAAAAATGAAATAAAAGATTATACTTTACAACAAGAGGATATTACAACTAATGATTTTTTTATAAATGACACTATTTCTAATATTTTTGATTATTCAGAAAATGTCAATGCGCTTTATACGCAATACGGAACTAAATTAGGTAAATTTTCTTTTCTTTTGGGGTTAAGGCTAGAAAACACTCAATTAAAAGGGACTATTAATTCTAGATTAAGTAAATCTGAACTCGAAGCATCTTTTGGTTTTCCAGTTGATACAGATTTTAATAATAATTATTTTGGGCTCTTTCCTACCCTAAATCTTATATACAATTTAGCTAAGGGTGATGATGACTCAGAAGAAAGTGTCACATTTGGTTTTAATAGAAGAATTAATAGACCACGCAGTTGGTTTGTTAACCCATTTCCATCGCGTTCAAGTCGTACTAATGTCTTCCAAGGAAACCCTAATATAAGTCCAGCATTTTCAAGTACTTTTGATCTTGGCTATTTAAAACGCTGGGAAAAACTTACATTAACCACTTCTGTATATTATCAACACGAGACTGATTCTTTTGAGCGTATAGAAGAAAATACTGGTCAACAAACCTCAGATGGTATCGACATTATCAGAACCATGCCTGTAAACCTATCTACCAAAAATAGAACAGGTGCAGAATTGGGTGTTCTTTACAATCCGAAAAAATGGTTGAGATTAAATTCCAGTTTTAACTTTTTTCAGTTTGAAACAATAGGTGAATTTAATGGCGTTGATTATGGAGCAAAAAATACGAGTTGGTTTGCTCGTTTTAGTAGTAAAATTTCACTTCCTTCAAATATTGATTGGCAAACAAATGCTATCTATCGAGGAGCTAGTGAAAATGCTCAAAGTACCAGAAAAGGTGTTTTTACAATGGACGTAGCTTTAAGCAAAGAGTTTTTTGAGAACCATTTAACCGTTTCATTAAATGCCAGAGATATTTTTAACTCTAGAAAACGTAAATCGTTAACAACTACAGAGTTTTTCTCTAGATACAGTGAACTTCAATGGAGACAACGTCAAGTAAATTTATCTCTTAGATATCGTTTTAACCAACAAAAAAAGCGAAATGAGAGAAGAAATAATTCAGGTGGTAATGACGACTTTGATTTTGAAGGATAATCAACCCTTACAAACATAACTAATAAAAAAAGGAAGCTAAATTAGCTTCCTTTTTTTATTATAGATAATTAATTTTTTTAATGAATCGCTGCTTCTTCTCTTTTAGCCTTTTTTTCAGCTTTAATTTCTTTGTAACGTTCAATTGATGCTCCAAAAATCCAATAAGGAATTACAAAAGAGATCAAAAATATCATTAACCAAAATCCTATGGTCAAAATGGTCAAAAACGCTAAAAATCCTAAATATTGGTCAAATTGAAACATCATTGTTTATTCTTTTTAAAATAAAATATGCAACAAATATAAGGCAAAGCATGTATTTATACAAAACTAAATTTAAGATTTATTAACAAGGTTTTTAAGTTTATTTTTTAATTAAAGTAGTTCAATGTTTTTATACTCTTCTCATAATAAATATCAATGAAAAATAAGTATTATACACTTAAATAAGTGAAAATTTTCCCAAAATTAAGGGTTTTACAAACTAAACTTTATGGGTTTTTATACTTTTAACTTCTAAAAAAAATAAATTTATTAACTATGAAGTTTTTTATTAAATATTTAGTTTTCATTCTTCTTTTTAGTGGGCTTATCAACAAAGTACAAGCACAAGAGCAAACAAACTCATCTCAATCTGTCTTTAACAAATATGAAGCCTTTAGCCCGTTATTTATGGCAGGTGAAACTAATGCGTACCATAGCGCAACGGGTAATCCAGGAGAAGAATATTGGCAAAATCAGGCCAATTATAATATTAAAGCTACTTTAGATACTATTAATCA
The DNA here is from genome assembly GCA_050300615.1 of Flavobacteriaceae bacterium. Taxonomy (GTDB): domain Bacteria; phylum Bacteroidota; class Bacteroidia; order Flavobacteriales; family Flavobacteriaceae; genus Yeosuana. Next base: position 34,524 of record JBNKYB010000018.1, read on the forward strand.
TACAGTTAAGGGAAAAGTAACTATTACTTATATAAATAATAGTCCT
>JBNKYB010000019.1:0-10566 GCA_050300615.1 Flavobacteriaceae bacterium
ACTTGTATCATCATCTTGAAACGATTCAGATTTAGGTTCTATATAATTATTATCGTTAGTAATCATAAATTTAAATTGTTCTTTAACGTTGTCGTAATCAACTTTTAGCTTATTTAAAAGCTTGGTAGTGGGGTCGTTTTCGTTACGCAATATACAGAGTAATAAATGTGCTGTATTTATAGACGTACTTTGAAAAAGTTTGGCTTCTAAAAATGTTGTTTTTAGAGCCCGTTCTGCTTGTCTTGTAAGATGTAAATTCTTTTTTTGATTAGAAGTTACAGTAATGCTAGGGTTTGCGGGGCTTAATATTTCAACTTTTCGTCTTAAATGATTTAAATCAATCTCAAGAGCATTTAAAATATTAATGGCTTTACCATTTCCATCACGTAAAAGACCAAGCATTAAGTGTTCAGTGCCAATAAAATCGTGGCCTAAACGCAGCGCTTCTTCTTTGCTGTAAGCAATAACATCTTTTACTCTTGGTGAAAAATTATCATCCATAATAGGTTCCTTTCTGCTTTAAAAGTAATAAAACAATTTAGTAAATTCAAAAACTATACCTTAAATTGTGTGTAAGTCGCTAATTGACGAAAAAAAGTTTAAAAAATCAAAATTTTTGAAAGCATACTTATTAACGAAATCAATATATTAAATTGTTAATAAAAAACACTAAAAAATAGGCTTAAAAGTCTTGATATGACTGATGAAATAGTTATCTTAGCACGGTTTGAAATATTCGAAAAAACAACTAATTAAATATATATGGCTGAGGGAGATAAACTTATACCAATTAATATAGAAGATGAAATGAAATCGGCTTACATTGATTATTCAATGTCGGTCATTGTGTCACGTGCTTTACCAGATGTAAGAGATGGATTAAAGCCAGTTCATAGACGTGTTCTTTTTGGAATGCATGAGCTAGGGGTTAGGTCAAATACAGCTCACAAAAAGTCAGCAAGAATTGTTGGAGAAGTTTTAGGTAAGTATCATCCACATGGTGATACATCAGTTTATGATGCTATGGTGCGTATGGCACAAGAGTGGAGTTTACGGTATATGCTTGTAGATGGACAAGGTAACTTTGGATCGGTTGATGGAGATAGTCCAGCTGCCATGCGTTATACAGAAGCACGTATGCGTAAAATATCTGAGGATATGTTGGCAGATATAGATAAGGAGACTGTCGATCATCAATTAAATTTTGATGATACGCTTAATGAGCCTACCGTATTACCAACTCGTATTCCAGGGCTTTTAGTTAATGGAGCTTCAGGTATTGCTGTGGGTATGGCAACCAATATGCCTCCACATAACTTAAGCGAAGTGGTTGATGGTATTGTTGCTTATGTAGATGATAATGATATTGAAGTAGACGAACTTATAAAGCATGTTAAAGCACCAGATTTTCCAACAGGTGGAACTATTTACGGCTACGACGGTGTAAAGGAGGCTTTTCAAACGGGTCGAGGACGTATTGTGATGCGTGGTAAAGCCAATATTGAAGAGGTAGGAGGTCGTGAATGTATTATAGTGACAGAAATACCTTACCAAATCAATAAAGCAGATATGATTAAAAAAACTGCTGATTTGGTTAACGACAAAAAATTGGAAGGTATTGCAACCATTCGTGATGAATCTGATAGAAACGGAATGCGTATTGTTTATGTTTTAAAACGTGACGCCATTCCAAACATTGTATTAAATAAGTTATATAAGTACACGCAACTTCAGTCATCATTTAGTGTAAACAATATTGCTCTAGTTAATGGCAGACCTCAATTATTGAATCTAAAAGATATGATTCATTATTTTGTTGAGCACAGACATGAGGTTGTTGTTAGAAGAACTACTTACGAATTGCGTAAGGCAGAAGAAAGAGCCCATATTTTAGAAGGCTTAATCATCGCTTCAGACAATATTGATGAAGTTATTGCTTTAATTCGTGCGTCTTCAAATGCTGATGAAGCTCGTGAGAAATTGATAGCGCGTTTTGAACTATCAGAACTACAAGCAAAAGCTATTGTAGAAATGCGTTTGCGTCAATTAACTGGTTTAGAACAAGATAAGCTGCGAAGTGAGTACGAAGATTTAATGAAAACCATAGAAAACTTAAAAGACATTCTTGATAAAAAAGAACGTCGTATGGAAATCATTAAAGAAGAACTTATTGAAGTAAAAAATAAGTACGGAGATGAGAGACGCTCAGTTATTGAATATGCCGGTGGCGATTTAAGTATTGAAGATATGATTCCAGACGAAAAAGTAGTAATTACTATTTCGCATGCAGGTTATATTAAACGTACATCTCTATCTGAATATAAAACACAAAACAGAGGTGGAGTAGGTCAAAAGGCATCTACTACCAGAAATGAAGACTTCTTAGAGTATTTATTTGTGGGTACAAACCATCAATACATGTTATTCTTTACTCAAAAAGGAAAATGTTTCTGGATGCGTGTTTATGAAATACCAGAAGGAAGTAAAACTTCAAAAGGTAGAGCAATCCAAAACTTAATAAATATTGAGCAAGACGATGCTGTAAAAGCATTTATTTGTACTCAAGATTTAAAAGATGAAGATTACATAAACAGTCATTATGTCATAATGGCAACCAAGAATGGACAGGTTAAGAAAACGTCTTTAGAACAATATTCGAGACCTAGAACTAACGGAATCAATGCAATCACCATTAAAGAAGACGATATCCTGTTAGAAGCAAGACTAACAACTGGCGAAAGTCAAGTAATGTTAGCTCTTAAATCTGGAAAAGCGATTCGTTTTGAAGAAGCCAAAACACGTCCAATGGGTAGAAGTGCTTCTGGTGTAAGAGGTATTACTTTAGCTGATCCAAAAGATGAAGTTATTGGAATGGTTACTATTGATAATCCGCAAGAAGAGTCTGTATTAGTAGTTTCTGAAAACGGATATGGAAAACGAACTTATATTGACGATCCAGAGGATGGTGAGCCAGTTTACAGAATTACAAACCGTGGAGGTAAAGGAGTGAAAACTATTTCTATTACTGAGAAAACGGGTAATTTAGTAGCTATAAAAAGTGTAACAGATAGTGATGATTTAATGATTATTAACAAATCTGGAATTGCTATAAGAATGTCCGTTCAAGATTTAAGGGTGATGGGACGTGCTACACAAGGAGTAAAATTAATAAACCTAAGAAACGGAGATTCTATTGCGGCTGTTGCGAAAGTAATGCATGATGATGATGTTGAAGAAAACGAGGGAACTATAGAAGATACTGGAGATTTGGGTGATGGCACAACTCTTGATAATAATAACATAGAAGATAACAATTAACACATTAACATTAAAAATTATTAAAAATGAAAAACCAAGTTATAATAGCTTTAGCATTCTTGATTAGCACCTTTTCGTTTGGTCAAAAGAAAGAATTAAGAGCTGTAGCTAAATCAATTAAAAGCAATAATTATGCTGAAGCTAAAGCTTCATTAAGTCAACTAGAATCTATGCTTCCTACTATGGAAGATAAGTACAAATCAGAATATTATTACCTTAAAGGACAAGCATTTTATGCTAACGGTGCAGGCTCTAATAAAGATATTGATATTGCATTAGAATCTATAGGTAAAGTTACAGATGGTTATAAAGAAGAAATATCTGAACTAAAGAAAAACATGGTTAATAATTTATTAACAAAAGGTAATGCTGCCTACGAGAAAAAGGATTTTGTAACTTCTTCAAACGATTTTGAACGTGCTTACAGAGCATCTACTCAAGATACTCTTTATTTGTATTATGCTGCCGCAACAGCAGTAAATTATCAAGATTATGATAGAGCATTAAAGCTTTATAAAGAACTTAAAGACTTAGGATATACTGGCATTGAAAAACAATATTATGCCGTAAAAGCAGATACTGGAGAAGAAGAACTTTTTCAAAATAAAAATATGAGAGATTTATCTGTTAAAGCTAAAACCCATATTAAACCGTCTGATCGAATGACAGAATCTAAAAAAGGTGAAATCGTTAAGAATATAGCACTTATTTATGTTAGTAAAGATGATAATGAAAAAGCCCTTGCTGCAATGAAAGACGCTAGAGCAGAAAGTCCTGATGATATTAATTTAATACTTTCTGAAGCTAATGTTTATTATAAAATGGGTAATAAAGAAGAGTTTAAGAAACTTTTGGAACTAGCAACAACTAAAGATCCTAAAAATCCTGAATTACAATATAACTTAGGAGTTATAGCTTCAGAATCTGATCACCCAGAGGATGCGAAAACTTATTATAATAAAGCGATAGAATTAGACCCAACGTACATAAATGCTTATATTAATTTAGCAGCTTTAATTCTAAACCAAGAGCAACCTATTATAGAAGAGATGAATAGTCTTGGAACATCAAAAGCTGATAACTTACGTTATGATGAATTGCGTGAAGAGCGTCAAGGATTATACAAAGAAGCAGTTCCTTATCTAGAAAAAGCTCTTGAAATTGATTCTAAAAATATTAGTGCGGCAAAAACCCTAATGAATATTTATAGTGTTACTGGTGAAACTGCGAAATTTAAAGAAATGAAAGGAAAAGTTGAAGCTATAGAAAGCGAAAACTAATTTTTTAATTTCTCTTTAGAATAATAAAAAAGCCGCAATTTGCGGCTTTTTTTATATTACTTTTTTAATGACTCTAAGTTTATGGGTGTGTGTGTGTTTGTCAACATGATAGATTCCTGAATGATCTAACCTATCAATTCTTACTTGACCGTCTGCATGAATAATATAATTATCTTTCATAATAATACCAACATGTACAATGTCTCCTTCGTTATTATCAAAAAAGGCTAAGTCACCAGGTTCGCTTTCTTCAATAAAACTAAGAGCTTCACCTTGTGAGGCTTGTTGTGAGGCATCTCGTAAAAGACAGTATCCATTAAGTTTGTAAACCATTTGAGTAAATCCAGAGCAATCTATACCAAACGGACTTTTGCCTCCAGTAAGATAAGGGGCATTTAAATATAAAAAAGCAGTTTGAAGAAGGTTACTTTTGTCCTTTTTGCCTTCTACAATATGTCCATCATGCGAATGGTTGAGTAAGGATAATCCATTTAGCGAAGATCCTAATAAAATGGGGTGTAATTGATCGTTTTTATCTTGAATAAATTCAACTAAATCAATGGATAGTTTTGGTGTGGAATTGTGTAATATTTTATAGTTCTCTTCTTCTATTTCTAAATATTGCTTATTTTCAATCCAGCCTTCGTAAGAATCAAATGCAAGTCGTATTTTACTCCAAAATTTGCGTTGTTCTAGTATTTTAAAATAGTCACCATATAATAGTTGTGATACTAATTCACTCTTATCAGAAGGTTCTAGTCTTAAGGGAACAATGCTTAAATTACAAATTCCGTATTGCATTCAAAAAAAATTAGTTACGTTTTATTATAACTGCTGATGCACCACCACCACCATTACATATAGCAGCAGCACCAATTTTTGAGTTGTTTTGTTCTAAAACATGTAATAAGGTTACTAAAATACGTGCTCCTGAGCATCCCAAAGGATGACCTAAAGATACAGCACCACCATTAACATTCACATTTTTATCTGTAAGCCCAAGAATTTTCATGTTTGCTAAACCAACCACAGAGAAGGCTTCATTGAACTCAAAATAATCAACATCTTTAATTGAGATTCCTGCTTTATCTAAAGCTTTAGGTAATGCTTTGGCCGGAGCTGTTGTAAACCAATTAGGTTCATGCGCAGCATCAGCATAACCAGTAATTGTTGCAAGAATTTTTAAACCTAACTCTTCAGCTTTGTCTTTACTCATTAATACCAAAGCAGCAGCACCATCATTTATGGTAGAAGCGTTGGCAGCTGTAACTGTTCCATCTTTGGTAAAAGCAGGACGAAGACTTGGTATTTTTTCAATCTTTACATTAGTAAACTCCTCATCTTTACTAACTATAATAGCATCTCCGCGTCGTTGTGGTACTTCAACAGGAACAACTTCATCATTAAATTTTCCATCGTTCCAAGCAGCTTCAGATCGTCTATACGATTGTATAGCAAAAGCATCTTGATCTTCTCTAGAAAATTTATATTCCGTTGCACAAGCATCAGCACAAACACCCATAGCATTTTGATCGTAAGCATCTACTAAACCATCTTTTTGCATCCCATCAAGCAAGGTTATTGAGCCAAATTTAGTTCCTGTTCTTTGGTAAGAATAATGAGGTATTAAACTCATATTTTCCATACCTCCAGCTACAATAATATCTGCATCACCAAGCGCAATAGATTGAGATGCTTGCATAACAGCTTTCATTCCTGATGCGCAAACTTTATTAATAGTTGAGCATGGCACCGTATTAGGGATGCCTGCAAATATAGCAGCCTGTCTTGCGGGTGCTTGACCAACACCAGCTTGAACTACATTGCCCATGATAACTTCTTGAACCAGTTCTGGTTTCAATTGTATTTTATCTAAGGCTCCTTTAATAGCTATAGCCCCTAATTTTGGAGCAGGAATAGTTGATAGCGATCCTAAAAAACTCCCAATAGGGGTTCTTACAGCAGATACAATAACCACTTCTTTACTCATTATTCTTATTGTTTAGTTATCTAGTGGCGAAAATAATCATTTTTTAGTAGAAATTAGAACGAATACTCTATTATAAAAAATCAAAAAAGCTTAGTTTTTACTACATTTGAAAACCTTAACGTATATAATGAAAGACTTTATAAATAAATTGTACAGAAATCATTCCTTGATTTACAAGGGGTTATTATTTATTTGTACCACCTTTTTAATTGTGTATTTATTTCCTAAAACAGGAAAATTTAAATATAATTTTGAAAGAGGAAAACCATGGCAATCTGAGAACTTATATGCACCATTTAATTTTGCCATAAAAAAATCTGCAGATGAAATTGCAAAAGAAAAGAAAACAATTTCAGATCATTCTTTTTTATATTTTAATGTAGATGCATCAATTGAAAATGAAGTAAAAGCGTTATATAAAAATAATTTTAGAGCTGCTTTCCCTGATTCTATTCCTAGTTTAGAATTAAGTACATTGTTTAAAGCAGGAAATGACATTATAAAAGAGTTGTATTTTTATGGGGTTTTAAATGAAAATTATAATTTTCCTGGTGATAAAACGTCTGTCATTCTTGAAAATAGAGTTGAAAAGCATACTACTAAATACTCAAAATTAGTAAACCAAGATCAAGTTACATCTATAATAAATAGGGTTTTAATAGATAATAATGAAGGTGAATATAAAAACGAGTTTACTTCGTTATTTTTTGATTTAGTTCAGCCTAACTTAACTTACGATCAGTCGTTTACAGAAAAAGTTTTAAAAGAAGATTTAGACAAAATTGCCTATACCCGAGGAAGTATTGAAAAAGGAACTCTGATTATTTCTAAAGGAGAAATTGTTGAAGGAAAAAAATATCAGATTTTAGAATCTTTGAAATCTGAATTTGAGTCTCAAGTTTGGAGTTCTTCTAACTATAATTGGATTTTATTTGCTTATATACTATTAGTTTCTTTAGCTCTTTTAATGTTGCTGTTATTCCTAAGAAAATATCGAATTGAAGTTTTTGAAAACAACACTAAAGTAACCTTTATATTTTTTAATATTTTATTGATGGTATTTATAACCACTTTGGTAGTTAATTACAATTCAAAGTATATTTATGTCGTTCCTATTTGTATTTTACCCCTTGTGCTTAAAGCTTTTTTTGATGCACGTTTAGGGATGTTTGCTCATGTAATAACTGTTTTATTATTGGGTTCTATTGTGCCTAATAGTTATGAGTATATGTTTCTTCAAATTATTGCTGGTATTGTTACTATTTTAACAGTATCAGAACTGTATAAGCGAGCAAATTTATTTATTTCAGTTGGTCAGATAACATTAATATATATTATTGCTTACTTTGCTTTTTTTGTTATTCATGAAGGTAGTGTAGAAAGTATTAAATGGGAAACGTTTATATGGTTTATTTTATGTGGATTAGCCACATTGTTTGTTCAGCCGTTAATTTATATATACGAAAAACTTTTCGGGTTGGTATCAGATGTGTCACTTTTAGAATTATCCGATACTAATACAAGGTTACTTAAAGAATTATCAAATAAAGCCCCAGGTACATTTCATCACTCTTTAAACGTGGCAAATCTTGCAGAGTCTTGCGCAAATGAAGTTGGAGCTAATGCCATGCTCATTAGGGTTGGTGCATTATATCATGATATTGGCAAAATGAAAAACCCGACTTATTTTATTGAAAATCAATCCACAGGAATCAATCCGCATGATGAATTATCATCGAGAGAAAGTGCCAGAATTATTATAGACCATGTTATAATGGGGATTGAAATAGCCAAAAAATATAACTTACCAGATAGGGTCATTGATTTTATTAGGACACATCATGGAACAAGCATGGTTTACTATTTTTATATCAAAGAGAAAGAATTTCAACAGGGAGATGTAGATAAGGCTGATTTTTGTTATCCAGGTCCTAAACCATTTAGTAAAGAGACTGCTATTTTAATGATGTGTGATAGCGTTGAAGCTGCTTCAAAAAGTTTAAAGGAGCCTACATCAACTAAAATTGATGCCTTTGTAGAAAACATTATCAATAAGCAAATAGAAGAAGAACAGTTTTTGAATGCAAACATTACTTTTAAAGAAATTCAATCTATAAAAAAAGTGCTAAAACACAAGCTAGCAAACATTTATCATTTACGCATAGAATATCCAGAATAAATTTATTAAAAAGTTAAATAAATAGTTGCGTTCTTAAACATGATACATTACATTTGCATCCGCAATTTTATTGCTAACGTTCATGATTAATAGGAGAGGTGCCAGAGTGGTAATGGAGCAGATTGCTAATCTGTCGACGCGTAAGTGTCGCCAGGGTTCGAATCCCTGTCTCTCCGCAATTTTTATTGATAACCAACTCGGGGTGTAGCGTAGCCCGGTTATCGCGCCGCGTTTGGGACGCGGAGGTCGCAGGTTCGAATCCTGCCACCCCGACGAACCTAGTAATAGGTCACAACAAAACACTGTTAATTGTATGATTATCAGTGTTTTTTGTTTTTAACCATTTTATTTGATATCAAATAAAACCAATTAAAATCATATAAAAGTTGTGCAAATCGGTGAACACCCATTTACTGGACTTACTATATTTGACTGGACATTAAGTTGAGGGAACACCAGTTACATAATTTACCTTTGAATTATGTCAAAACGCAAAAGAAATTACACAACAGACTTTAAGAAAAAAGCTGTAGAATTAAGTTATGCCAGAGGCAGTATAGCCCAAGTATGCAGAGAATTGGATATTCCTTCCTCAGTACTGAGTCGCTGGCGAAGAGAATTTAGTGAGTATGGTAAAAATAGTTTTCCAGGACGCGGTAAGCCAAAATTAACAGAAGAACAACGCGAGATTGCCAACTTGAAGAAACAATTAAAAGATATGCAATTAGAGCGTGACATCTTAAAAAAGGCGATCAGCATCTTTTAGTTCATTGCATTCTATTTTCAATTAAAGTATTCATGAATGCTCCGCATTTCCGAGAGCGACAGGAAAAATTTAGGCTCATAAAACATCATAAGTTTAAATTTCCAGTTGAGAAGATGTGCAATACATTAGGAGTAAGTAAAAGCGGGTATTATAATTGGTTGAAACCAGGCCCATCCACGCGATGGTTAGAAAATGAAACGGCATCCCTAGAAATACATGATATTTTTCAAGATAGTTTTGAGAGTTACGGCGCTCCAAGAATTAGAATTGAATTGTTAAAACGAGGGTACCATATCTCTAGGCCCAGAGTCGCTAGACTGATGAGAGTTAATAAATTGTTTGCTAGAAGACGACGTAAATTCATATTTACCACAGATTCTAACCATAATTATCCAATAGCCCCTAATATATTGAATCAGGATTTCACAGTTGATAGAGAAAATCAAGTTTGGGTGTCAGATATCACGTATATACAAACTAAGCAAGGTTGGATGTATTTAACTGTAATCATTGATTTGTTTCATCGAAAAGTAGTTGGTTGGTCTATGAGTCAAACCCTAAGCACTAGCGATACCTATAATACCTGCTTGGAATATGGCCGTAAAATCAAGTAATATTACTAAAGAACTGATATTCCATTCAGACAGGGGGACTCAATATGCCAGTTACAGATTTACCAATATCCTAAAAAGTTATAAAGGACTAGTAAAACAAAGTATGAGCAGAACTGCAAAGCACATCACGAATACTACAGTTTAAAATAAGAATGCAATGAGTAAAAGGAAACTGCTGGGACAATGCAGTAGCTGAATCTTTCTTTAAATCCTTAAAAGTAGAATGGGTATATAAACACGATTACAGGCTTAGGTCAGAAGCTGAGTTATCTATATTTCAATGGATAGAAACGTGGTATAACAGAAGAAGGATACACTCTTCTTTAGGGTATAAATCTATAGAAGAGTTTAAAATAGAAATGTTTAATCAAAAAGTAGCTGCATGACTCTTATCTAATTGTCCACTTTTTTATTGCAAG
>JBNKYB010000020.1:0-35211 GCA_050300615.1 Flavobacteriaceae bacterium
GGAAAAAAGAATTTAAGAGCTCAAGAAATAGCCATAGAAAATAAACTACCTATTATCTATTTGGTAGATTCTGCTGGAGTGTATTTACCTATGCAAGATGAGATTTTTCCAGATAAAGAACATTTTGGACGAATTTTTAGAAATAACGCTATTATGAGCAGCATGGGAATCACCCAAATCGCTGCGGTTATGGGCAGTTGTGTAGCTGGTGGTGCTTATTTACCTATTATGAGTGATGAAGCATTGATTGTTGATAAAACTGGAAGCATTTTTTTAGCAGGTAGCTATTTAGTAAAAGCTGCCATTGGTGAAACGATCGATAACGAAACTCTAGGAGGAGCAACAACGCATTGTGAAATTTCTGGTGTTACGGATTATAAGGCTAAAGATGATAAAGATGCTTTAAACACCATTAAAAATATTATTGATAAAATAGGAGATTACGACAAAGCTGGTTTTAATAGAACAGAAACAGCAAAGCCTAAAGAAAATCCTGAAGATATTTATGGCATTATACCAAAATCGAGAGCTGACCAATATAACATGTATGATATTATTAAACGCTTGGTTGACAATTCGGAATTTGATGAATATAAAGCTGGTTATGGAAAAACCATTATAACCTGTTACGCCAGAATTGATGGCTGGGCAGTTGGCATCGTCGCGAATCAACGTAAACTAGTAAAAACCAAACAAGGAGAAATGCAGTTTGGAGGTGTTATTTATAATGATAGTGCCGATAAAGCAACACGTTTTATTGCTAATTGTAATCAGAAAAAAATTCCACTGGTGTTTTTACAAGACGTTACTGGGTTTATGGTAGGTAGCAAAAGTGAACATGGTGGCATTATAAAAGATGGGGCTAAAATGGTGAATGCGGTGAGTAATTCTGTTGTTCCTAAATTTACTATTATTATTGGAAATAGCTATGGCGCAGGCAATTATGCAATGTGTGGAAAGGCATACGATCCGAGATTGATTGTGGCATGGCCAAGTGCTGAATTAGCTGTAATGAGTGGAAACTCTGCTGCTAAAGTTTTATTACAAATAGAAACAGCTTCTCTAAAAAAGAAAGGTGAAAAAATAACAAAAGAAAAAGAAGACGAACTCTATAATAAAATAAAAGATCGATACGATTCTCAAGTATCACCCTATTATGCCGCTGCTAGAATTTGGACAGATGCAATTATAGATCCGTTAGATACACGAAAATGGATTAGCATGGGTATTGAAGCGGCAAACCACGCCCCTATTGGAAAACAATTTAATATGGGGGTACTTCAAGTATAAATAACATAACGCTTGATGGATTTGAATCTATCAAGCGTTATTACGAGGAAATGATTTTCTATAAATTTTGATAAGACTCAACTAATCTTATAAACTCCGTTCTATAGCCATCTTCATCGTTTCCTTTTCCTGATTTTGCTAAAGCAATTACATTTTCAAGACTTGAATTATTATCATATTTTGATTGTCGCAATTGCATTCCAAACAATGCTACTGCAGAGGCAAATTTAAAATCTTCAGAAGCTTCAGTCACAACATTTTTTTGAACATGAACCATTTCTATACTTTTGTCTCCATCTGGTTTTTTATATCTGAATTTTACCGTAAACAATTCATCTGAATAATTTTCATTTACCTGTGATTTCGTGTATTTTAAATCATCAACATGTTTCAAATAGTCACTTTTAACACCTACTGGAATAACTTCATATAAAGCCGTGACTGTATGACCGCTACCTAATTCTCCTGCATCTTTAGTATCATCAATAAAATCTTCATCTTCAAGCATTCTATTTTCATAACCTATTAATCTATAAGCTTGTACTTTATTTGGATTAAACTCAATTTGAATTTTCACGTCTTTTGCTATGGTGAATAAAGTACCTCCAAATTCTTTTCCAAACACTTTTTGAGCCTCCTGCATCGTATCTATATAAGCATGATTACCATTTCCTTTATCAGCTAAAGTTTCTAATTTTGAATCTTTATAATTACCATATCCAAAACCTAAAACCGATAAAAACACTCCAGATTTACGTTTCTCTTCGATAAGTTTCTCCATAGCCTTATCACTAGATGCACCAACATTAAAATCGCCATCGGTTGCTAAGATAACTCTGTTGTTTCCGTTCTTTTTAAAATTTTGTTCGGCTAATTTATATGCCAATTTAATGCCTGCACCACCAGCCGTAGAACCACCTGAATTTAAATTATCTAAAGCAGCTATAATCTTCTCTTTATGTTTCCCAGAAGTAGGTTTTAAAACAACACCTGCTGCACCTGCATATACAACAATGGCGACTTTATCTTGCTCACGTAATTGATTTACCAATAGCTTAAACGCCGATTTTAATAACGGTAGTTTATTTGGCGAACCCATAGACCCTGAAACATCAATTAAAAACGTAAGATTTGATGGTGGTAATTCGTCATTACTATATGTTTTTCCTTGCAATCCTATTTTAACAAGTTTAGTTTGATTGTTCCATGGTGTTTTAGCCACTTCGGTATTAATTGAAAAAGGATGTTCATTGGTAGGTTGTGGGTAATTATATTTAAAATAATTAATCATTTCTTCAATTTTAACAGCATCAGGCTCAATAGCCATTCCGTTGTTAATCATGCGTCTTATATTGCTATATGACGCTTTATCAACATCAATAGAAAAAGTAGACAAAGGAGATAATGCTGTTCGCTCAAAATTGTTTTCTTCAATAACCGCATAGCTTTCATTATCATCTATTCTAAAATTTCCTTGATGCGTAGTGATAACGACACAACCATTTTTAGCTATTCTTCCAAATTTCTTTCTAGCATCTGCTTTATCAAATACTGTTTTGTTATCAATATCTTTTTCTGAAAAATTTTCTATGATATAATTATGTTCCTTTTTAATTGGCATCCCATCAACTATATATAATAGGTCTCTTTCTGCTGTAGCTTTGTTCTTCTTGGTTGAAATGATAATAACTCCGTTGCTTGCTCTACATCCATAAATAGCTGTTGCACTTGTACTTTTAAGAACATTGATATCTTTTATTTCATTCGGATTTAAATGTTCCATGTTATCATAACTCGATATTTTACCATCAACAATTATTAAAGGCTTTTTATTTTGAGAAACAGAAGCCATACCCCTAATAAGAATGCGGGAACTAGTTTGTGGTTTTGATACAGTATTGGTAATTTGAACACCTGCAGCCTTACCTTGTAACTCATGACTTATTGGTGTTGATTGTATTTGACCTGCTAATTTATTATGATACGCCTTCTGTTTTTGTCGTTTTATTTGTGAAGCTGATGCCGTATAAGATCTTCTAGTAGTAGTTCCGTAACCAACAACTACAACTTCGTCTAAACGAGCTACATCTTCTTCTAGTGCTACCGAAATGGTATGAAGCTTACCTACTTTTTTTTCTTTAGTTTTAAAGCCAACATAACTAAAAACTAAAACATCTGTGTCTTTAGCATTTAGTTGGTAAAGGCCTTCAAAATTTGTTTGAACACTAGTAGATGTTCCTTTAATTAAAACACTGACTCCTGGTAATGGCAAATTATCACTTGCCGAAGTGACTTTTCCTGAAATTAGTTTTTCTTGAGCTTGTAATTGTATCGATACTGTTAATACAAAAATGAATTTTAATAATGATTTCATAATAGCTGATTTTAAAGTTTAGCATAAAACTAGACCTAACGGCTATTTTATAAAACCTATAATGAGTAAAGCATGTTTTTGAATGAGGGAAACAACAAAAAGGGCAAAACTTAAGTTTTGCCCTTTTTAATAATAGTATATTTTAATCCTATTTTATATTAATCCAAGTTTTGTCAAGATTTTTTTGCGTTGAATTTTATCTGAAATAATGTCAAACTTTTTAGTGCAGTATATCTTCTTAGGTTTTTCGTACTTATCTAAATCTTCAAAAACTGAATTATCTACAGTATCAATATCTCCTTCTAAAATTAAAATGATTTTTTCTCCAAAAGTTTCATCTTTTTCTGAGGCAATAAAAAAGCGTTGTTTAATTTTTCCTTGTAATTTCTCTTCGATAGTTTCTGGGAAAATTTTAACACCACCAGAATTGATTACATTATCAAACCGTCCTAACCATTCAAACTCATTCTCAGAATATAGTTTTACCAAATCGTTTGTTACAATAGGCTGTTTAGTTAAATGTCCAGACTCAATTACTAAGCAACCACGCTCATCTTTAGAAATTGAAATATCTGGTAAAGTTTTAAAAATAGACTTTCCTAATGCAGTCGTTTTTTGTTCACTCCCAAAATTGTTTAATGGTCTTAAAGCTATATGTGTAGCAGTTTCAGTCATTCCAAAAGTTTCAAATACTCGAACCGATTTATCTTGTATAGAATCAATTAACTTATTGGATACCTTAACGCTACCAACTATAATATTTTTAAAATTATTAATATCACGAAGAGAATTTTGCAATTGAATTGGCAACATTGCCGCAAAATCATATTCGGTTCTTGTATTAAAAACAGGGTGTGATGTTGGCTCTGTTAAGTCTAATTCCAATCCTAAAATCATCGCTCTAACAAGCATCATTTTTCCTGCAATAAAGTTAGCTGGCAAACAATGAAGTGCTTTATCTCCAGGTTTAAGGTTGAAAAAATCTCCAGTAAAAATAGAAGAATTTACCATAACCTGTTTATCAATTTTAATAAGTTTTGGTTTTCCTGTTGTTCCTGTAGATTTAACTTTAATAAAGCTTTTTTTATCTAACCAGTCTAATAAAAAATCACCAATAGCTTCCTCATAATGCAGTCCTTCTTTAACAAAACTGTAAGCTATTTCTCTTATATCATCTTGATTGTAATTAACACCGTTAAGCTTAAATTTTAAATGTACTTTATTATAACTTGGTATCACGTTATTATCAATTTTATATGGTTTAATTTTCTTTTTGAGGCTCTAACACTTTTCCAAATAGTTTGTCTTTCCAGTTAGTCCACTTATATTTTTTTGATAAAATTAATAGAATTATTGGAAATACTATAACTAAAGGAACAAATATATCTGTAAAACCCGCTGCTTCTGGTTCCGAAATATCTTTAAAAATTGAATGTGTTTGAAATGCTGTCCAATCGGCTGTTACCAATAAAGCTGTAAACAAATTATTAGCAGCATGAAATCCTAACGAAAGCTCTAAACCTTCATCCATTAACGTCATTATTCCAAGAAAGAAACCTGTTCCTATATAATAAATTAACATAATATCTCCCAATTGATCAACTTCTGGATTAGCATAATGAAGAGAACCAAAGACCACAGAGGTAAGTATTAAAGGCGCCCATTTATTCTTTAAAACAACTCCTATACCCTGCATCAAATAACCTCTAAATAAATATTCTTCAAAGCTTGTTTGCAACGGTACCATAATGATGGCAACTATACAAAGTATTAAAAATGGTATCCATTTAAAGTTAACCACGTAATCTTCTGGAGAGCTATAATATTCTATTAAAACAAAACCACTTGATACAATTCCCCAAAGAAAAAAGATAAACCAAAAACGATTCCAATCAATTTTTTTTCTTGAAGTCGTTATTTGAATAAAAGATAGCTTATGTAAATATTTAGTAACTAAAAGTAAGCCGGCCAAACCTACCGCAAATGATAAAAGCATTAAAAACAGATTCAAATTAGATTCTAATAGTGACATCATTTTTTGTTCGTTCATATTAAACAAACTGTCCCCATTTAAATACGCTTTTACCATAACCGCCGCAGTAAAAGGAATTTGTCCTATTATAACAGCTAATACTATTAATGATAAACCAATTAAATACCTCCACCATTCGTGAAGTCCTTTAAAAGCCTGAGAAATATACATATGCTATAAATTAAAATTCCATTTCTTAGTTGTATTATAATACAACGCTCCATTTTTAACTTTTAATGGAGACTCAATATTATTTGTAAAAAGCCCACCTGTTCCCAATCCCTGAGGTAACTTATTTTGTTTGGTGTAAGTGTATTGCGCTATGGCATTTAAACCAATATTACTCTCTAAAGCACTGGTAATCCACCAACCAATGTTATTATGCTCCGCACTTGTAATCCATTCATTACTCCCTTTAAAACCACCTATCAATGTAGGTTTTAAAATGATATATTGAGGGTTGATGGTTTTAAGCAACTCTGCTTTATCTTCTTTTGAGAAAACACCTATTAATTCTTCGTCTAAAGCAATGGGTAAGGGTGTTTTTTCGCAAAGTCGAGACATAGCTTCTGCTTGTCCTTGTTTTATGGGTTGCTCGATTGAGTGTAAATCGAATTCTGATAACACCTTTAGTTTCTCAAGAGCTTCTGATGGCGAAAATGCACCATTTGCATCAACTCTCAACTCAATATCTTTAGATGAAAATTCTTTTCTAATAGATTTTAAAATATCTATTTCAGCTTTAAAATTAATAGCTCCAATCTTCATTTTAATACACGTGAAACCCAATTCTATTTTTTCCTTTATTTGTTGACGCATGAAATCTTCGCTCCCCATCCAAATAAGACCATTTATGGGAATAGATTTTGTTCCTGCAGTAAATTCTGAAGGAAATAATTCAAATGGGTTTTTAGCTTCTAATGATTTTAAAGCCATTTCTAAACCAAATTGAATACTAGGAAATTCTGTTAATTCCTGCAATAAAATGTCTAACTCTAAATTAATATGTGTACACAACCATTGTAGTTTTTCTTCATAATCCAAACGATCATCAATAGATAAGCCTTTAAACATACCACATTCACCAATACCTTGCTGGTTATTTTCATTAATTATTATATACCAAGTTTCTTTAGTATGCAGTACTCCCCTTGAGGTACCACTTGGTTGTTTAAAATTTAAGATGTGCTTTTGGTAGGTTGCTGTTTTCACAGGCCAAAAATACTTAAATAATTTCGGAATTTTAATATGATTCTAGCCTAGAAATTAATTTATAATTCAATGCTTTCTCCAATTTCCAATAGCATCAAGTCTTTGTTTTTCTCATAAAACTTACGTTTGGCTTCTTCATGGTCTATTTCAATATACCCAAAGGTATCATAATGAGACCCTAAGACTTTATCACATTCAACAAAATCGCTAGCCAAAATAGCATCATCAATACCCATTGTAAAATTGTCTCCAATAGGCAAAATAGCTAAATCTAATTTTGTTTGAAGCGGAATAAGCTTCATATCCATAGTTAAAGCAGTATCTCCAGCTATGTATATATTTTTATGTTCACCCTCAATAACAAAGCCTCCTGGTTGACCTCCGTAAGAACCATCAGGAAATGATGATGAATGTATGGCATTCACATATCTAACATTTCCAAATTCAAAATCCCATTGACCGCCATGATTCATGGGGTGTCCTTCTATTCCTAATTTTTCAAAGTAAGACACCACTTCAAAATTTGAAACAATTACTGCATTTGTGCGTTTTGCAATAGCTTCTGCATCTAAAATATGATCTTGATGCGCATGAGTTAACAAAATATAATCTGCTTTTAAAGTTTCTATATTGATATGAGATGCATTAGGATTTGCTGAAATAAAAGGATCTACTAATATATTTATATCGCCTACTTGAATACCTAAAGAGGCATGACCGTAAAATGAAATTTTCATGTGTATAAGATTAAATAATTAATTAAGAAAAATACAAAATTTCTATAACAAATGACCTATTCCTATAAGAATAGCTAAAAGAAATGTAGTAAGAGCCAATTTTTTTAATTCTGGATCGAGCAATCTTAATTCGGTAGTCTTTTTAACTTTTACAAGATGAATAATTAATGGAATATAGGTAACCATAAAAATTAAATTATACGGTGAGGTATAATATAATAGTCCGAATAATGCCGACAATAAAATTGCTGAACCAACCAAAAAAAAGTGATACACCTTCATGTATGTTTTTCCCAGTTTAACAGCTAAAGTTATTTTTTGAGATTTTTTATCAGATTCAACATCACGCATGTTATTAAGGTTTAACACCGCTGTACTTAGAAGTCCAATGGTACAAGCTGGTAAAAAGACAACATGGTCTATTTGTTTTGAATATAAAACATAACAACCAATGACACTTACCATTCCAAAGAAAACAAAAACAAATAAATCTCCTAAACCTCTATAACCATAGGCATTTTTGCCAACAGTATATTTCATAGCTGCTATAATACTAATAACGCCAAGAATAAAAAATGTAAGTGTTAGAAAAAAATGATACACATTAAAAGCACAAAAAATAAGAGTTAAAGATAAAACTATAGAAATCAAAACACTTATTTTAATGGCATTAAACATACTCTCAGGAGTTATTTTACCACTTTGTATTGCTCGTTCGGGGCCTATTCTATTTGAATTATCTGTACCCTTAACGCCATCTCCATAATCATTGGCTAGATTAGATAATATTTGAAAACTTAAGGTTGTTAAAATAGCAAGAATAAAAATATCCCATTTAAAAAATCCATTATATTCTGCTAAACAAGATGCTAAAATAATTCCAGATACAGATAAAGGCAATGTCCTTAATCGCATAGCTGAAATCCAAAGAGACACATTTTTCATTTAAGGAATCCATTTTTTATCAAAATTAGGCTTGCGCTTTTCAAGAAAAGCATTTCTACCTTCTTTTGCTTCATCTGTCATATAGGCTAAACGTGTAGCTTCACCGGCAAAAACTTGCTGCCCAACCATACCATCATCAGTTAAATTCATGGCAAATTTCAACATTTTAATCGAGGTAGGCGATTTTGCCAATATTTCTTGTGCCCATTCAAAAGCAGTAGATTCTAACTCTTCATGAGGCACTACTTTATTAACCATTCCCATTTCAAAAGCTTCTTGTGCAGAATAATTTCTTCCTAAGAAAAAGATTTCTCTTGCTTTTTTTTGCCCAACCATTTTTGCTAAATAGGCAGATCCGTATCCACCGTCAAAACTGGTAACATCTGCATCGGTTTGCTTAAAAATAGCATGCTCTTTACTTGCTAATGTTAAATCGCAAACGACATGTAAACTATGTCCGCCACCAACTGCCCATCCTGGCACAACAGCAATAACTGCTTTAGGCATAAACCTAATTAATCTCTGAACTTCAAGAATATTTAAACGATGATAGCCGTCTTCGCCTACGTAGCCTTGATGGCCTCTTGCTTTTTGGTCGCCTCCACTACAAAATGAATAAACCCCATCTTTTGTTGAAGGTCCTTCTGCAGATAATAACACAACACCTATATTAATATCCTCATTGGCATCATAAAAAGCATCGTATAATTCGCTTGTTGTTTTAGGTCTAAATGCATTTCTAACATTTGGTCTATTAAAGGCTATTCTGGCAACACCATTACATTTTTTATAGGTGATATCTTCATAATCTTTAGCCGTTACCCAATCAATTGAACTCATCATTATTAAAATTTAGCGTAAAAATAAGTGATTTATATTTGATACAAAATTAAAGTTTAGTAGATATTACATTAGTATTGATTATTAACAATTGTTAAATTTTATAAAAAACGTTTACCTTAAATTCTATTTAGGTTAAATTTGTGTTTTCACTTCAATTTTATCAAATATGAAACATTATTTATTAGTAAGCTTACTTTTTATTTCAGCATTTTTTTCTCAGGCTCAAGAAACAACTGTACAAAAAGCACCTATTCCTGCAGAGCAACATTATAAATTCACTCCTGTTGTCGATTTAGAAACATCTTCTGTTAAAAACCAAGGATATACGGGTACCTGTTGGAGTTTTTCTACCTCGTCGTTTGTTGAATCTGAAATTTATAAAAACACGAAACAAAACATTGATGTTTCTGAAATGTTTAACGTTAGAAAAACATACGAAGACAAGGCTTGGGATTATGTAATGAGACAAGGAAAAACCCAATTTAGCGAAGGAGGTTTAGCACATGATGTTATGAATTCTATTAAGAAAAATGGTTTAGTTCCAGAAAGTGCTTTTAGTGGTGTATTAGGAACGGATAATAACTACAACCATTCAAAAATAGTTCCTGCTTTAAAAGAAGTGTTAGATGCCTACATAAAAAATGGAAAAGATTCAAAATATCCTAACTGGAAACAATCTGTTGATTCTATTTTAGATATTTATATTGGAAAAGTACCAGAACACTTTAAGTATGACGGTGTTGATTATACTCCTAAATCTTTTTTAGCGATGACCAAGTTCAATCCTAATGATTATATTACCTTAACATCGTTTACGCAAGAGCCTTTTTATTCAACCTTTATTTTAAATATTCCTGATAACTTTTCAAATGGTTCTTTTTACAATTTGCCGTTAGATGAATTAATTGAAGTTACTGATAATGCGATTGCTAAAGGCTACACTATAGCATTAGATGTTGATGTTTCTGAAAAAACATTTTCTCAAAAATATGGTTTGGCAGTCCTCCCGCAAAAAATTGAAGATAATGAAAAAGCAATGACCTACATTGTAAAAGAGAATAATGTAACCCAACAATACAGACAAGATGAGTTTGAAAACTATAACACAACAGATGATCATTTAATGCAAATAGTTGGATTGGTTAAAGACCAAAATGGAACACAATACTATAAAGTAAAAAATTCTTGGGGTACTGGAGGTAGAATTGGAAATGGAGGCTTTATTTACATGAGTAAAGCTTATTTTAAACTTAAAGCCATTTCCGTTTTAGTTAATAAAAATAGTTTACCTAAAAACTTATCTGAAATGTTAGAAAAATCATCTAAAAGTTAATTTAATCCCTCCCTTTTAGGTTTAAAAATACGCACTAGTGCGTATTTTTTATTTATTAACAATAAATTACATTTATTATAATGAAAATATAGTGGCAATAAATTTAATTTTCACTAATTTTGCAAGGTTATTTTTACGACATATGTTTTTTTTAACGTTAAAAAGTGTGTTTTATCGATAATTTTTATATATTGTACAAAACAACCCCATCTATCTATGATCTATACTATTACTATTTTAATTTCTACTTTAGTGATAATTAATTTTTTACTGTTGAAGTTGAGTTGTAATAAAACAACTAAGAAGGTTCATAAAAAACCTATTATTCTTTCTGAAAGAACTACCAATCTATCGGATTCTCAAGAACTTGCTCCAACAGGAAGTTAGTTTTACTAAAGTGTTTATTTCCAAACCAAAAACCTCTATTTGCACTTAAAGGAGAAGGATGTCCACTTTTAAGTATTATATGTTTATTAGTGTCAATTAATTTTATTTTATTTTTGGCATAACCACCCCATAGCATAAATATAACACGCTCTTTATTATCACTTATTATTTTAATAACGGCGTCTGTAAATAGTTCCCATCCTCTTTTTTGATGACTGCCAGCTTGATGCGCTCTCACCGTTAAGGTTGCGTTTAACAATAAGACACCTTGATCTGCCCATCTAACTAAACTACCACTTTTAGGATACGGAACACCTAGGTCTTGCTCAATTTCTTTAAATATATTAATCAAGGAAGGTGGGTGCTTTACCCCATCATTTACAGAGAAGCAAAGTCCATGAGCCTGACCAACATCATGATAAGGATCTTGCCCAATAATGACGACTTTAACATCTTCAAAATGACAATGCTCAAAAGCATTAAAAATTTGATTCCCTGGTGGAAAACATTGATATTTGGCATACTCTTGTTTAACAAAGTTGGTCAAATCTTTAAAATAAGGTTTTTCAAACTCATTTTGTAAATAGAATTTCCAACTTTCATGTATCTTTACATTCATACTTTTTAAGTAAAAATTTTATTCTAAAATAATACTATCTTTAGTTATTACAAAACACAAAACAATTGAAAAAAATTAAGTTTCCAACTGCCCAAACCATTTTGCTTATCATTGCTGCCATGGTTGCTTTACTCACTTGGATAGTTCCTGCAGGAAAATATGATACACTTTCATACAATGCAACCGAAAATACATTTATCATCCATGGTTTAAAAAAAGAAACATCCTTAAAAGCAACACAAGAAACATTAAATAATTTAGATGTTAAAATTCCATTAGAGAAATTTACTAGTGGTGATATTTGGAAACCAATAAACATTCCAAATACATACAAAAAGCTAAAACCACAACCTCAAGGAATTTTAGATTTTATTAAGTCGCCTATAAAAGGTATCGTAGAAGCTGCTGACATTATTTTTCTTGTTTTAATTATTGGAGGTTTAATTGGAATCATGAACCTTACAGGTGCCTTTGATGCTGGAATTTCCTGGTTGGCAAAAGCATTAAAGGGTCGAGAATTTATTTTAATAATAGTGGTTACTTTTTTAATATCGTTAGGAGGAACAACCTTTGGTTTGGCGGAAGAAACCATAGCCTTTTACCCTATTTTAATTCCTGTTTTTCTTGCTGCAAAATACGATGCCATGGTTGCCTTGGCTTCTATTTATATTGGTTCGTCTATTGGTACTATGTTTTCTACCATTAACCCTTTTAGCGTTATTATTGCATCAGATGCGGCTGGTTTAAATTGGACTACAGGCTTTACCGTTAGGTTAGTAATGTATGTGCTGGGAACACTTATTTGTATTCTTTACATATTATCTTACGCTAAACGCGTTAAAAAAGATCCTTCAAAATCCGTTATTTACAGTCAAAAAGAAGAAATAGATCAACTATTTGGTAACACGACTAATTCAACTATCAAATTAACCACTCGATTACGATTAATAATTATTATTTTTTCTTTGTGTTTTGTTGTTATGGTTTATGGGGTTTCTATATTAAAATGGTGGTTTATTGAAATGACTTCTGTGTTTTTAGTTGGAGCTATTTTAATTGGTATAATTGCTAACATTAAAGAATCTGTTTTTGTTGATACTTTTGTTAAGGGAGCAAGTGATTTATTAGGTGTTGCACTTATTGTTGGTATTGCTCGTGGTATAACCGTTTTAATGAATGATGGTTTAATAAGTGATACTATGTTATATTATGCAAGCAACATGACCAACGGGATGAACAAAGGTGTGTTTATTAATGCTATGCTCTATATTTATGGTGGGTTGTCGTTTTTTATTCCATCTTCTTCTGGTATGGCTGTACTTACCATGCCTATTATGTCTCCATTAGCAGATGGTGTGGGAATTGGCAGAGAAGCTGTAGTAAATGCCTATCAGTTTGGTATGGGTTTGTTTGCCTTTATCAATCCTACCGGGTTAATTTTAGCATCATTAGCCATTGTAAAAGTGGGTTATGATAAGTGGTTAAAATTTGTAATGCCTTTGGTACTCATACTCATTGCATTCACTATGATTGCATTAACTATTTCCGTTTATATTTAGTACTATTTATGTTAGTAAATAAAAACAATTCTAGAATTTATGTCGTTGACGCTCTAAGAGGATTTGCACTGGTATCCATAATGCTTTTACATAACCTTGAACATTTTGATTTTTATTATAAACCAACGTTTCTACCAGAGTGGATGGTAAAACTTGATTCTCATAT
This sequence comes from Flavobacteriaceae bacterium, assembly GCA_050300615.1. Lineage (GTDB taxonomy): Bacteria > Bacteroidota > Bacteroidia > Flavobacteriales > Flavobacteriaceae > Yeosuana. The sequence continues at coordinate 13,498 of JBNKYB010000020.1, forward strand.
TTGGGATAGTATGTTTTTTCTTTTTTCAGGTAAATCGTATGCTATTTTTGCTTTTCTTTTTGGGCTCACCTATTATATTCAAACAAATAATCAAGAAAAAAGAGGTCATGATTTTAGATTCCGATTTATTTGGCGCCTAGTACTTCTTTTTTGTTTCGGACTCATTAATTCAGCTTTTTATCAAGGAGATATTTTATCTATTTATGCTTTTGTAGGATTGTTTTTAGTTCCTGTAACTAAATTGAACACAAAAATTGTTTTTGGTATTGCAATAATTTTATTACTACAGCCTTTTGAAATATTTAAACTTATTAAAGCTATTAATAATCCAGATTTAATTATACACGATCCAAAGTCTTGGGCCTATTTTGGAAAAATGAGTGACTATATCCCTGGAAATTCATTTATTGATACTATTATAGGTAATTCAACTAATGGGAAAATTGCTGTATGGAGATGGAGCTTTGAAAATGGACGTTTTTTTCATATTCTCTCGTTATTTATGTTTGGTATGCTTGCAGGTAGAAAAAAAATATTTGATTGGAATGATAATAACAAACGCTTTTGGACTAATGTACTCATTATTTCAAGTATCATTTTTGTTCCGCTCTTTTATATCCAAAAACATATACTAAACTTAATTAGCAGCAAAGCTATTCTAGATTCAATCAAAACTATTGAAACATCTTGGACTAATATATCTTTTATGTTGGTTATAATGTCTGGGTTTGTGTTGCTTTTTCATTTAAAACACTTTCATAAAAAACTTGATGTGTTTTCTCCAATGGGTAGAATGAGCCTTTCAAATTATATCTTTCAATCTATTATCGGAGCTTCTATTTATTATGGCTTTGGATTAGGGTTATATAAGTATACTGGTGCATCTTTAAGCTTAATAATCGGGATTTCATGTTCTATTCTTTTGATTTACTTTAGCAAATGGTGGTTAAAAACACATAAAAGAGGTCCTTTTGAAACCTTGTGGCATAAACTAACTTGGATGTATTCAAAATAGTGAAAAAGGAAATTTTCACTTGTTAAACAAAAATCCTAACCATTAATTCTTTAAGTAAATCACCTTGAGGTACTGAGTTTGAACCTACGCCTTTGCTTTTAACATCAAACTGTCTTAATGTAGCAATCACAGCACTTACTTTTTTCATAGGAAAATTTTTGGCCGCAGAAATGTATTCATTAACAAAATACGGATTGATTTTTAAAACTGAAGCTACATTACGAGGCGACTTATCACTTAAACCATGGAATTGAAGTAATTGAGAGAAAAAATTAAATAATAACGATACGGTTACTACCATAGGATTATCCTTGGGGTTTTCAGCAAAATAATTAATAATTTGGTGTGCCCTAACTACATTACGCTCTCCAATGGCCTTACGTAATTCAAAATTATTATAGTCTTTGCTAATACCTATGTTTTCTTCTATATGAACTGGTGTTATTTGTGTGCCTTGCGGTAATATTATTTGAAGTTTTTCAAGTTCATTATTAATTTTACTCAAATCGGTTCCTAAAAACTCAACTAACATTTGTGCTGCTTTAGGAACTATAGTATATTTTTTTGCAGATAACACTCTACGAATCCAATCAGCTACTTGATTTTCATAAAGTTTTTTACTTTCATAAACAACGCCTACTTTTTTAATAGCTTTATATAACGCTTTACGCTTATCTATTTTTTTATACTTATAGTTAAGTACCAAAACTGTTGACAATTGAGGATTTTCAGCATAAGCAACCAATTTTTCAATAGTTCTTGATAAATCTTGTGCCTCTTTAACAATCACAACTTGACGCTCAGACATCATGGGATAACGTTTGGCATTTTCTACAATATCATCAATGGTAATGTCTCTTCCATATAAAATCACTTGATTAAAGCCTTTTTCATCTTCAGAGAGCACAGTGTCTTCAATAAAATCAGAAATCTTATCGATATAATAAGGTTCTTCACCCATTAAAAAATAAATAGGTTTTATTTGTCCGTTTTTTATATCGGTAACTAATTGTTTAACTTCATCCAAAGCAATAAATTTTTATCTCAATTTGGTATTTAATTATTGTAGCGTAACTTTGAAACATCTAAAAACATGACGTTGCAACAACTCAATTTTCCTAACTTTTCGTTTCGATTCAAAAATAGCGAAAATAAAATTTCTATTTTCGATGTAATACGCAAAAGATTTGTGATTCTTCAACCTGAAGAATGGGTGAGACAACATTGTGTTCATTATTTAATTGAAAACAAAGGCTATCCTAAATCATTAATTAATATTGAAAAAGAATTAATTGTTAACACGTTACGAAAACGCTATGACATTGTTGTTTTTAATCCTGACGGAAGTATTCATTTAATTGTTGAATGTAAATCTCCAGCAATTACCATAAATCAAAGTACGTTTGATCAAATTGCGCAGTATAATTTAGTGTTAAACGCTAGCTATTTAATGATTACTAATGGATTAAATCATTATTATTGCCAAATGGATTTTAAAGCCGAAAAATATCAGTTTTTAAAGGATATTCCAGATTACCAAAAATGAATTTAGCCATCGTTATACTAAATTGGAACGGTAAGCAGCTTTTAGAGCAGTTTGTGCCTTCTATTGTTAACTATTCAAAAGAAGCAACTGTTTACGTAGCAGATAATGCCTCTACAGATGATTCTGTTTCTTTTATTAAACGTAAGTTTCCTTCTGTAAAAATTATTCAAAACAGTATTAATGGCGGCTACGCTAAAGGTTATAATGATGCGCTCAAAAATTTAGACGAAGACATCTTCTGCTTAATAAATAGCGATGTTGAAGTTACTAAAAACTGGTTAGCTCCAATTATTGAAACCTTTACAAAGGAACCTAATACAGCTATAATTCAGCCTAAATTATTAGATTACAAACAGAAAGAGTTTTTTGAATATGCTGGAGCGGCTGGAGGCTTTATAGATAAGTTTGGTTATCCGTATTGTAGAGGAAGAATTTTCAATACCATTGAAAAGGATTTAGGGCAGTACAACGAAAACGCTGATATTTTTTGGGCTTCCGGTGCCTGTTTGTTTATTAGAAAAAAGGTTTTTAACGAGTTAAATGGATTTGACGAAAGTTTCTTTGCTCATATGGAAGAAATTGATTTGTGTTGGCGTGCAAAAAATATGAGATATAATGTAACCTATGTTGGTCAATCAGAAATATATCATGTGGGAGGTGCAACACTCAGTAATACAAACCCTCAAAAAACATATCTTAATTTTAGAAATAGTCTATACACTTTAACCAAAAATGCCAAAGGAAATTTATTCTTATTAATTTTTATAAGGCTCGTTTTAGATGGTGTAGCAGCTGTAAAGTTTTTGTTTGAATTTAAATTAAAACATATTGCTTCAATTATTCATGCGCACTTTAGTTTTTACAGACATCTTAAAACATTGTTAAAACAACGAAAAGCCTTTAAAAATAAACAAAAATACTATAATGAAACATCCATTGTGTTAAATTATTACGTACATAATTATAAACACTATAAATGTTTGTAAATAGTTTGCAAAATTTTTGTTAAAATGTTAAAAACGGCTGATTTTTACATACATTTGTATCTAATAAAACCAGAAAATTAATCCTTAAGTAATTATGAAGAAACTTTTTTTATTTAGCTTAACAACTTTATTACTTCTTAGTTCATGCGTATCTAAAAAAGAATATGCAGCTCTTGAAGCCAAACAAAAAGAAACACAAGATTTATTAAATACAGCTACTGTAAAATTGAATAGTTGTTTAGCTGACAAAGCTGCTTCTGTAGCTAGAGCACAAGCTTTAGAAGAACAAGTTGCTGACTTGAGAAAAAGCAATGACAATTTACAAGTTTTATCTGCTAAAGGCGCTTCAAATGTTGAAAAAACACTAGAAAGCATTAAAGAAAAAGACCTTAAAATCACTCGTTTACAAGATGCTTTAACCAAAAAAGATAGTGTAACATTGGCTATTGTTACTAGTTTAAAACGTGAAGTTGGAATTAATGATCCAGATATTGAAATCAATGTTGAAAAAGGAGTTGTATTTATCTCAATTGCAGATAAATTATTATTCCAAAGTGGAAGCTATAATGTAACTTCTAAAGCAAAAGAAATACTTGCTAAAGTTGCTAAAGTAGTTAATAGCAAACCTGATTTTGAATGTATGGTTGAAGGGCATACTGATAATGTTCCTTACAACAAACCTCCTTTAGTAGACAACTGGGATTTAAGTGTTAAACGTTCTACATCTATCATTAGAGTATTACAAAGCTTAGGTGTAAACCCAAAACAACTTATTGCTGCAGGTCGCGGAGAATATGTTCCTTTAGTTGATAATGATACTGCTGAGCATAGAGCTACTAATAGACGTACACGTATTGTTGTTTTACCTAAAATTGACCAATTCTACGATATGGTTGAAAAAGAAATGAAAAATCTTTCTGCTGGAGACAAGTAAGAATAAATAAAATAAATTTTAAAAAGCTCAATCGAAAGGTTGGGCTTTTTTTTTGCATTCACAATGATAGTTTAGCTAAAAAATCTCTAAACTTCCTTTACCTTCCCTAATAATAAGTGGCTGCTCTTCAGATAAATCAATAATAGTCGAAGGCTCATTACCACCATATCCACCATCGATTACTAAATCAACTAAATCGTTCCATTTTTCTAATATAAGTTCAGGATCTGTGGTATATTCTATAATTTCATCTTCATCATGAATGGATGTTGATACAATGGGGTTTCCTAATTGTTTAACAATTTCCAAAGCAATGTTGTTATTAGGAACACGAATACCAACGGTTTTCTTCTGTTTAAAAGGATTGGGTAATGTTTTCGCACCTGGAAGAATAAACGTATAAGATCCTGGCAATGCTCGCTTTAGTATTTTGAAGGTGGACGTATCTATTTGCTTTACATAATCACTTAAGTTACTTAAATCATGACAAATAAATGAAAAATTAGATTTTTCGAGCTTAACACCTTTAATTCTAGCAATACGCTCAAGAGCTTTTAAATTAGTGATATCGCAGCCCAAACCATAAACCGTATCTGTAGGGTAAATGATTAATCCGCCTCGCTTAAGAATCTTAATAACCTTATCAATTTCTCTAGGATTAGGGTTCTCTTCATATATTCTTAAAAATTCTGCCATAAAACTCCTTAACACATTTACTTACAAAGTAAAGATATTTTTTAAATACAATTAACTTTTATCGTTAAACTACTTTTATTATGTAACAAATTCATTTAAAAACAGTCTACTTTATATGTTAAAATACTTTTTTTGCTTTTTAATATGTTTTATTTGTGGGCACTCTATGTTTTCTATAGGTGTTACCCCTACCCCTATTACATTTACAAAAGCAAAAGTAGTTAATGACAATACAACAAGAATTCCTTTTAAACTAATAGACCATTTAATAGTTGTTGAAGCAGAACTTTTAAATCAAAAAGGCAACTTTATTATTGATACAGGCTCCGAAACACTTATTCTTAATAAAGTACATTTTTCAAATAACAATGTTTTTAACAAAAAAGAAGAAACATCTGGTATTCTTTCTGAAATAGAGACGTCTTATGAAAAAAGAGTTAAAGAGTTTACAATTCATAATTTTACCCTTTTAAACAGAAATTCTGATGTTATAGATTTATCACACATTGAAAAGAGTAAGCACATGAATCTCTTAGGTATTATTGGCTTTAATGTGCTAAAAGATTATGAAGTTTTTATCGATTTGTATTTAAATCAAATAACATTAAGCAAAGTAGATAGAGATGGCAATAAACTCAATAAGAAAGTATATTTAGAAAAAATTGTTGATAGTATTGATTTTAAATTAAAAAATCATACCATCGTATTAAATGCTATTATTAATAAACAAAATGTTAAATTTGGATTAGATAGTGGTGCAGAATTTAATCAAATAAACAAAAGCATCAATAAAAAGGCTCTAAAATGTTTTATTCCTAAAAACCGACTATTATTATCTGGTGCTGGAAATAGGAAAATTGAAGTTTTGGCAGGAAAATTGTACCGCGTAAAACTAAGCAAAACTGTTTATTTTGGTCCTATGTATACCGTTTTAACAAATCTAAGCAATATGAATAAAGCCTTTGGAACTAATTTAGATGGCATTTTAGGATTTGAGTTTTTTAAACAGAAACGAACCATTATCAACTATCAAAAAGAAAAATTATATTTTATAGATTACCCAAAAGTAACACATTGAAACAACTAGTCTTACATATTACTTTTATAGTTTTTGTTCTAACAAACTTAAACGCATTTTCTCAAAGCAATAACCTTTCTGGTTATAGAATTGAAGGTGACGACGTTGTTTTTTCTTTTGATAAACGCGACTATAAAAATGCAACTGCAGATAACATGGGCTACAGACGTGATTTTGATGATTTAAATATTCAAAGTGTTGTTGTATCGGGGCAATTTAATAATTGGTCAAAAGACAAATGGCGTATGACCAAAATCAATGATAATGTTTACGAACTCCGTAAAAAACTAATAGATTTTACAGATGAATTTTCATGGGAGTTTAAATTTGTTATAAACAACACATATTGGGCTGAGCCCTCAAAAAAAGATCCTAATATTGCTGTAGCAACTAAATATGGTTACAGGCTGGGAAATGTATATAATCTCAAAATGTATACAGCGTACCCTGACAAAAACGGAAACACAACTTTTAAATTAAAAGGATATACAGACGCTAAAGAGGTTATTTTGTCTGGCACATTTAACAGATGGAATGAGCACCTTTTTAAAATGGAGAAAACTGATGAAGGTTGGAAACTTACCCTCCAATTAAAACCAGATGAATACGAATACCGTTTTATTGTAGATGGTCATTGGATGGAAGACCCGGATAATGTAGATAAAGTAATTAATGAATTTGGTGAATACAACTCACATATAAATATAAAAGAATACACCACGTTTAAACTTAGAGGTTATACCAATGCAAAAGAAGTCATTCTAGCAGGAAGTTTCAATAATTGGGATGAACATAAATACAAAATGCGTAAAATGGATTACGGATGGAAATATGTCATTCCGCTTTCTGGTGGAAAATATCATTATAAATTCATTGTAGATGGCGAATGGATTACAGATCCAAACAATACAGTCATGGAGTATGATAATAACGGTCACATCAACTCGGTCTGTATGGTTAAATAGAAAAAGTCAAGATGAGTTCATTATTAACCTCTACCCTATCACTTCCAGTTTAGCAAAGCGTAACAACAATTTTTTAACACCTCCATGCTGAAAATTTATTTCGGCTTTTATATCTGCTCCAGAACCTTCAATTTTTAACACTTCACCCGTTCCAAATCGTAAATGTTTCACAAGGTTACCAACGGTTAGCGTATTATCAAATAAATTTGTATTACCAGTTGTTTGTGCAGAACTAACTGGTTTTAAATTTTTAGGTGTTGTTATTTGAACTTTTGCCGGTTCTTGTTTTATGGACTTTGCTGGCTTTTTAAACTCCGGTTGTTTTGCCGGCTTAAATCTAATTTTATTAGGTTCTACATCGCCAAAAATATTAGCATCCAGCATCGGGTTAATACGCCTTTCTTGCACCGGAGTTACATTTTCTACAAATTGCTCATCTACTTCTTCAATAAACCTGCTTGGTTCAGAATCTACCAATTTACCCCAACGGTAACGCGATAAGGCATAGGTTAAATAAGCCTGCTTTTCGGCTCTCGTTAATGCTACATAAAATAGTCGGCGTTCTTCTTCAAGTTCAGTACGCGTATTCATACTCATAGCACTAGGGAACAAATCTTCTTCCAGGCCTACTACAAATACGTGATTAAATTCCAATCCTTTAGCTAAGTGAATAGTCATTAAGGCTACGGCGTCTTCATCACCTTTTTCATTATCTAAATCGGTCGCTAAGGCAACATCTTCTAAAAACTCTGCTAAATTTCCTGTGGTATCTGCTATTTCAAGTTGTCCTTCAACAAAATCTTTAATACCATTAAGCAATTCTTCAACGTTTTCTAATCGTGTAACACCTTCAGGAGTTCCATCTTTATTAAATTCACGCATTAAACCGCTCGCTTTTACCACATGTTCTGCCAATTCAAAAGCAGTAGCAGTTTGGTTCATTACCTGAAAACTTTCTATTAAGGTTACAAAATCCCGCAGCCTGTTTTTAGTGCCATTATTTATATTGATTTCTAAGGAATCTAGATTTTTAAGGACTTCAAAAATAGTTTTCTTATACCCATTTGCAGCTACTACTAGTCTATCAATAGTTGTTTGACCAATACCTCTTGCTGGATAGTTTATAACACGTTTTAAGGCTTCTTCGTCAGCTGGATTTAAAATTAAACGCAAATAAGAAATAACATCTTTAATCTCTTTACGCTGGTAAAAACTTAAACCACCGTAAATTCTATACGGAATATCTCTTTTTCTCAGCGCATCTTCCATAGCACGCGATTGTGCGTTGGTACGATATAAAATGGCAAACTCATTATTGTGTAAATGTTCTTGCATTTTAGTATCCCAAATAACACTTGCTACGTAACGCCCTTCATCGCCATCTGTTAACGAACGATGTATTTTTACCTTAGAACCTTCTTCATTAGCGGTCCAAACAACTTTATCTAACTTTGTTTTATTGTGTTCTATTACCGAGTTTGCGGCACCTACAATATTTTTAGTAGACCGATAGTTTTGTTCCAGTCTAAAAAGCTTCACATCATCATAATCCTTCTGAAAATTCAAAATATTATTGATGTTAGCCCCTCTAAACGCATAAATACTTTGCGCGTCATCACCTACTACACAAATATTTTGAAAACGATCTGCTAAGGCACGGACAATTAAATACTGACTATGATTGGTATCTTGATACTCATCAACTAAAATATATCTAAATCGATCTTGATACTGTGCCAAAACATTAGGGAAACGAGTAAGCAACTCATTGGTTCGTAGCAATAAGTCATCAAAATCCATAGCACCAGCTTTAAAACATCTATCTACATATTCTGCATAAATTTCACCCATTTTAGGTCTTCTGGCCATAGCATCTGCTTCCAATAACTCAGGATTATTAAAATAGGCTTTTACAGTAATTAAACTGTTTTTATATGATGAAATTCTATTGTAAACTTGCTTAGTTTTATATATCTCTTTATCTAAGCCCATTTCCCTTATAATAGATCCTAATAGCTTTTGAGAATCTTGTGTATCGTAAATAGTAAAGTTGCTAGGAAATCCTAAATGATGACCTTCGAAACGTAATATTTTAGCAAATACCGAGTGGAATGTTCCCATCCAAAGATTTTTTGCCTCACTAGTACCAACAATTTTTGCAATACGTTCTTTCATTTCGCGTGCTGCTTTGTTGGTAAATGTTAATGACAAAATATTAAACGCGTCAACCCCTTGACTCATTAAATAAGCAATACGATACGTTAACACGCGTGTCTTACCAGAACCGGCCCCTGCTATAATAATCATGGGGCCATCTTTTTGTAAAGTGGGTTCTAATTGTGCTTCGTTTAACTGACTTAAATACTTCTCCAAACTTCATGAATTTTTACGACGTGAAAATAACCATTGTTGGGCTTTTTATTAAGGTGATTTATTAATAATTATAAACAATTCTCATTCTTATTGAATTCCTAAATTTTAAATATATTTACGCAACAATTAGTTTTTTCATGGAAAATATATCAAATTTTTTATCAAGTATTTCATGGTGGGTATGGGTTATAATTGTTATAGTCATTATCATCATTAGAGATGTTTTTATTCAAAAAAAACATACCATTAGCCATAATTTTCCTCTTGTTGGACATTTTAGGTATATGCTTGAAAAAATTGGTCCAGAACTTAGGCAATACCTAGTTGCTAACAACAGAGAAGAATTACCTTTTAACCGTATTGAACGCGGATGGATTTATGCTTCGGCAAAGAAGGAAAATAATTACGAAGGTTTTGGTACCGATAGAGATATTTTTACTAATCAGCATCTGTTTGTTAACAATGCCATGATGGCCTACAGAATTGATGATAAACACCCTAACAGTATTGATCATTCATTTTTACCATGTGCCAAAATTATTGGTATGTATCATAAACGCAAAAAACCGTTTCGCCCAGCCTCTATTATCAACGTATCTGCAATGAGTTTTGGCTCACTATCGGCAAAAGCTGTTGAATCTCTAAATAAAGGAGTTAAAATTGCTAATGCTTATCACAATACAGGCGAAGGAGGCTTATCCCCATACCACAGCAATGGCGGTGATGTCGTTTTTCAAATTGGTACAGGCTATTTTGGTGTTCGCGATAAAAATGGTAATTTTTCAATTGATAAACTTGTAAAATTAACTCAAGACAATCCTTTTATTAAAGCTATTGAAATCAAACTCTCACAAGGAGCTAAGCCTGGAAAAGGAGGTGTTCTTCCAGGAGCAAAAATCACAGATGAAATAGCTAAAATCCGAAATGTAGAGGTTGGAAAAGACGTTATTTCTCCACCAGGACATACGGCTTTTACTAATGTTAATGAAATGGTTGATTTTATAGAATCTATAGCGAAAAAAACAGGCTTACCTGTTGGTATTAAAGCTGCTATTGGAAAACTAGAACAATGGGAAGAGTTAGCTGATTTAATGGCAAAAACAGGAAAAGGACCAGATTTTATTACTGTTGATGGTGGCGAAGGAGGCACTGGTGCAGCTCCGCCTAGTTTTGCAGACCATGTCTCGCTACCTTGGGTTTATGGTTTTAGCGATGTATATAAAGTGTTTCAAAATAAAAACTTAACTGAGCAACTGGTTTTTATAGCGAGTGGACGATTAGGTTTTCCTGCAAAAGCTGCTATGGCTTTTGCTATGGGAGCCGATAGCATTAACGTAGCAAGAGAAGCCATGATGAGCATTGGTTGCATACAGGCTCAACGTTGTCATACAAACAGATGCCCAAGTGGTGTAGCTACTCAAAGCAAATGGTTACAAAACGGCATTGACCCAACATTGAAATCTGAACGCTTAGCACAGTATTTTAAAACCTTTAGAAAAGAACTCATTGAAATTACTCATGCTGCAGGATACGAGCATCCATGTCAATTTAAAATGAGTGATATTAAAATTAATGTTGATGATTTTAACATCTCAAAAACGCTTAGCACAACTTATATGTATGATAAAACACAAGTTCCATTTTCTGGTATGCAGCATTTAAAAGATTGTGTATATTTGGGTGGAAATTTTAATAAAAACTAAAGCCTACCATTATGGAAATTGAAAAAATTATTGATTTGCTTTTATACACAGTTCCTACATTAATCACTGGACTTATAGCTTATTCTTTTTTTAAAATTCATACAAAAAATGAAGATGGTCGTAGACGTTTTTTATTAAAAAAAGATATGCAAGTAAACTCTTTACCATTACGCCTTCAAGCCTACGAACGTATGGCTATTTTTTTAGAACGTATTACGCCTTCAAAGTTGCTAATCAGAATACCTCCAATATCTTCAAATAAAGCTGATTACGAATCTTTACTTATACAAAATATTGAACAGGAGTTTGAACATAATCTATCTCAACAAATCTATATTAGTGACAAATGTTGGAGCATTATTACAGCTTCAAAAAATGCAACAATTCAACTGATAAGAAAAGCTGGATTGCTTGAGAAAACAGACACGGCAAACAAGCTTCGTGAAGTCGTATTAACCGAAATGATGGAGAGACGCTCTCCTAGCGACACCGCATTATCATTTATAAAAGAGGAAGTGAGTGATCTTTGGTAAATTAATCATTTCTTAATTCATTCATTTCAATACCATTTAGATTTCTAGCCTTAGCATAATCAAAACCTTGTTGCCACCATTTAACCATTAAACGTTTGCTAAAAATTAATGAGTTTTCTGTTAGTTGCGTAGGCGTATAATACAAGTTAAGCGTTACGTTTTTATGGGCTGCCGCCAACTTTCCAATAGCAATGTCTGCCTTCTCAACCTGATCTAACAAGTGACCAAACAGACTAATCATTAGCGAAAATGGGTTTTTACCTAACACCTTGTTATATTCTAAATTTTCACTTTCTAAAACAATAGCATCAACCTCGGTAGCTCCACGCGCAATTGCTTCTCTAATAGGGATTACACACCCCAAACCTCCATCAGCGTACTCAAACCCATTACGAGTTGCTAACGACATAAATGGGATGTAATTACAGGAAATCCAAATCCAATCACAAAACTCTTCATAACCAAACTCTTTTATCGACTTATACTCTACCCTATTTTTTGATAGATTTGAAACTGTTACAATAACATCTTCTTTTGTTGCTCTAATTGTTTCGTATTCTTCTCTCGTAAAGTTTTTAAAAATATTTCTTCGCAAGGCTTTACTTTCTCCAAAGGTTCGTTTCTTTTTCATGAATTGAAGCATGGAATTGAAATAATTAATCGTTACATATTCACGATCACCTTTTTTACGTTGCACAAAAGGATTAATGCTAAAAATAGTTTTTTGATTAACGTTAGTAAAAATATCGTACACTTTAGGAATGTCATTAACCGCCAAATGTGGTATTAACAAACTCCCAGTAGAAGTGCCCAAAAACATATCGTATTGATGCCCTTTTTCCTCCATAAGATATTGTGCTACACCGCCTGCAAAGGCACCTTTACTTCCTCCTCCAGATACAACTAACGCTCTCATTTATTCCTTTTATTTTTTTTAGCCAGATAAAATTCTTGGTTTACTGACTATATTATTTATAATAAGTGTTTTACATTTGATTTTCTAACGGACTTACTTTCTGATTTTTATGTTGTGCAAACTTATAACCACGCTTCCACCAATCTGTCATTTTTTTCTTGTCAAAAATTAAAGAATTAGTAGTCAACACCGTAGGTGCATAATAAAAATTGATGACTGCATCATTATGATTCGCAACGTATTTTCCTATTCTTATGTTTTGAGATTCAATTCTATCCAGCATAAACCCGAACATACTTGTTAACAACGAAAACGCATTTCTAGAAGGCATTCTATTTAGTTGAGTGACTTCTGTTTGCAAAATAATAGCATCCACCTCTGTTGCACCTCGATTAATAGCCTCTTCAATAGGCACCATATTTCCCAGACCACCATCAGCATATTCACAACCATTTTTCTTCACTAAAGACATAAACGGTGTATAATTGCAAGAAATCCAAACCCATTCAACAAATTCATCATAACTATAATCTTTTAAACGCTTATATTCTACCTGATTTAATGATAAATTAGACACTGTAATTACAATATCTCTCGTTGAGTTTTTTAAAGCATTAAAATCACTTTCTGTCAAGGTGTTTTTAATAAGTTTTTTTAAATTATGGCTTTCACCAAAGGTTTTACTTCCTCTTAAAAAATTAAATAATACATTTAAATGATTTATTGCAATATTTTGTGTACCATGCTTTTGATTAACAACAAAAGGACAAACATTAAAAATGCTTTCGGTTGAAACATTTGTATAAACGGACTTAATTTTATCGATCTCATTTAAAGCCAAATGAGACACCAACAAACTTCCTGTAGAGGTCCCTATAAATAATTGATAATCACGTTTTAGCTCTTCTATAAGATATTGAGCCACACCACCAGCAAAAGCACCTTTACTACCACCACCAGAAATTACTAATGCTTTCATTTTTTAAGTCAATTATTTTTTTCTTGTTTTATTGTTTCTAACATATTTTTTGAAAATTTAGAAAACCTCCAATTATGATGCTTAGTTGCCTGTTGTAAATTTTCTTGACAAATTGAATCGCAAGCATGCAACAACCTTAAATATTGAAATGCATTTTGACGAACGTTAAAATCGTAGTTTGGACTAGTATAATTTCTCAACTCATCAAAAAAGCGCTGCTTATTTTCGGGCTCAAATTCAGGCGTGTTTAAAGCTAATGCCAACCAAAGAATTCTAATATTTTTATCGTTAAACCCCTGAATATTTTTTGTTTTTCGCAAATACTTACTACGGTCATCAGGGAAATTAACCCAAAGATTATATAATGCCATTTCTATGGTAATATATGATTTATCATCTAAAAGCGATTCATAATCTCGTTTTAACCCTAAAGGAATCGTTGTTAAGTTTTTAGCAATAGCCTGACGAACTTTTATGCTATTTCTAAAAACATCTCCGTCAATCCTATCCGGAATTTGTGATAACAGTTTTATTTTAGCCTTATCGGAAATTCCAGAAACCAAATAATCGTCACATTTTGATGTTTTCACCTCACAATCTACCATCAAATACTCCTGAATAAATTTAGACTGTTTTAAGCTCTCTAAAGCATCATCGTAAGGAAATACTTTATTCTCTAACCAAGTCGCAACAAAGCCTTTTAAATCCTTTCCGCTAATCCGTTCAACTTCACTGATAAAATCATTGGTTTCCACATTTTTAAACCGATACTTTTCAAGATAACTTTTCACAGCTTTTTTAAACACCTCTCCTCCTACTTTTTCACGTAAAGCGTGCAACGCCCAAGCACCTCGCTTATAGAACGTCGTACTACTTGCCTTGGAATCCAACAAAGAAGATCCTTGATTAACTTGATCTTGCTGTAAAAGTTCTTGTGCATATTCATATAAGCGCCAATAGTAATAGTTATCACCAAAAACATCTCGCTCAGCTAACAAAGCATAATACGTTGCAAAACCTTCTTGCAACCAATGGTGTGTGCCAGATGCCTCTGTAACCAAATCTCCAAACCATTGATGCGCCAGCTCATGCGCATTAACATTGACATAATTTTTATCAACAAAGGCCGTAGAATCAATCACAAAAGCATCAGAAAAAATTGTCGTACTCGTGTTTTCCATGCCCGCATACAAAAAGTCTTTTACAGGGACTTCTTTATAGTTTTGCCAAGGGTACGAAACACCAATTTCTTTCTCTAAAAAATCGAATATATGTTTTGTATATCGGTATGTTGGCTCAAATTTTAATGAATCTTGAGGATAATAATACAATTCCAAAGGAATACCGCTTTTAGAAACTTTTACTTTTTTCTGGTATTTACCAATAGCCAAAGCCAACAAATAACTAGACATTGGCTGCAGCATGTTGTATTGCCAAGTAATCGTGGAGTCGTTTACCTTTTTACTAATTAATCTTCCGTTTGCAATCACTTCATAGTTTTTATCAAACGTAATGCTTAAATCAAAAACCACTTTCTCTTTCATATCATCAAAACTAGGCAACCAATTACTGGTGTACTTGCCTTGACCTTGGGTCCAGACTTGCTTTTCGATATATTTTTTTTCTAATGAATCAGTAGAAACAACACTCTTTTTAGCATCCCAATCAATAAAATACATGGCTTTTTTAGGATGTGTCGTATAGTCAAGAGTGACAACATTATCTTTTGAAGGACGAAACGGGTGGATAATCCAAAGTTTTTTATCGTCGTATCTATAAGTTGCAACAGAAACTCCATTTAGAACAACCTTATTAAAGATCATATTTTGAGCATCGATAAAAAGAGAGTCTATTGGCTTTAAGACATCAAAAGAATAAGCAACTTGACCAACAACCTCTTTAGCTTTCGGGTGTATATCTACATTAACCTTAGCGGTTTTAAAATCAACATAATTAGTTTGTTGGCTATAGCCAGAAAAACCAATCAACAAAACAATGAGTATGCTTAAAAATTTCATGTAATAAATATAATAAAGGTTGAGCCAAATTAATAATTATACTTGTTATTCGTAGCAAAAGAATTATTTTAGTTTCATGAATACCAATCTTCAAACTCCCATTGATTATTTAAAAGGTGTCGGTCCAAATCGTGCTGATTTACTTCGGAAAGAGCTCGGTATTTATACATATCAAGATTTAATTAACTTATTTCCAAATAGATATATAGATAAAACACATTACTACACCATAAACCAGCTACAAAGAAACTCAGCAGATATTCAAGTTGTTGGAGTGGTCACAGGCCTACAAACTATTGGAGAAGGCCGATCTAAACGTTTAGTAGCCACGTTTAAGGATGATACTGGAGCTATGGAATTAGTGTGGTTTAGAGGCCATAAATGGATTCGCGAGACTCTAAAACTCAACAAGCCCTATGTTGTTTTTGGAAAAACCAATTGGTTTAATAACAAGTTTAGCATGCCGCATCCAGATATGGAATTTCTTGAAGATCACAAAAAAAACCTTCAAAGCGTTATGCAACCTGTATACCCCTCAACAGAAAAACTATCAAACAAGGGTATCACCAATCGTGTGATGATAAAAATCATGCAACAATTATTTTTGGAAACCAAAGGTAAGTTTATTGAAACGCTATCAGATAATCTAAAAAGCGAATTAAAATTAATCAACAAAAGCGACGCGCTTTTTAATGTTCATTTTCCAAAAACTCAAGAACTTTTAGCAAAGGCACAATACCGATTAAAATTTGAGGAATTATTTTATATTCAGTTACAATTAATCATTAAAAATTTAATTCATAAATCAAAAATAAAAGGATATCCTTTCACTAATATAGGAACCTATTTTAACACCTTTTATAAATCACATTTACCGTTTGAATTAACCAATGCACAGAAGCGAGTTCTTAAAGAAATTAGAGCCGATTTAGGGAGTAATGCACAGATGAATCGATTACTACAAGGTGATGTTGGTTCTGGAAAGACCATAGTAGCGTTTATGTCAATGCTCATGGCACTTGACAACGGTTTTCAAGCTTGCTTAATGGCTCCGACTGAAATTTTGTCAGTACAACACTATAACGGATTACTCGAATGGTCTAATAAATTGAATATCAGTATCTCAATACTAACTGGTTCAACTAAAACTTCAGAAAGACGAAAAATTCACGACTCTTTAGAAAATGGCGAATTACAGATCTTAATTGGTACTCATGCCCTCCTCGAAAACAAGGTGAAATTTAAAAATTTAGGACTTGCCATTATTGACGAGCAGCACCGATTTGGAGTAGCACAACGCAGTAAATTATGGCATAAAAATGAATCGCCTCCACATGTTTTAGTGATGACCGCTACCCCTATTCCTCGCACCTTAGCCATGTCGGTTTATGGCGATTTAGACATCTCGATAATTGATGAATTACCTCCGGGAAGAAAGTCTATTAAAACTGTTCATCGGTACGATAAAAACCGATTGAATGTTTTTAAATTTATCCGAGATGAAATTAAAAAAGGCAGACAAATTTATATTGTTTATCCATTAATTCAGGAAAGCTCCGCTATGGATTACAAAGATTTAATGGATGGTTATGAAAGCATTTCCAGAGACTTCCCCATGCCCGACTATCAAATATCTATTGTTCATGGTAAAATGAAACCTGCCGATAAAGATTACGAGATGCAACGCTTTATTAAAGGTGAAACACAAATAATGGTTGCAACTACCGTTATTGAAGTTGGTGTTAACGTTCCTAATGCCTCGGTTATGATTATTGAGAGTGCAGAGCGTTTTGGGCTATCACAATTGCACCAATTACGTGGTCGAGTTGGACGAGGTGCCGAACAAAGCTATTGCATCTTAATGACCAGTCATAAATTAAGCAATGATAGCAAAACTCGTTTAGAAACCATGGTAAAAACCAATGATGGGTTTGAAATAGCTGAAGTCGATTTAAAATTACGAGGACCAGGCGATATTATGGGCACACAACAAAGCGGCATTCTCAATTTAAAAATTGCTGATATTATTAAGGACAAAGATATTTTACAACTAGCAAGGTTTCACGCTAAACAGGTTTTAAATAAAGACCCGAATTTATCTAAGAGTGAAAATCAGATCTTACTTCATACATATAAACAATTGAGTAAATACAAAAATATCTGGAATTACATTAGCTAATAATTCAGTTTAATTATTTTTTTCACATTTCCAATACTTGACATTTATCATATTTTATTTATTAAATTATACATAATTTTATATATAATTTAATCACAAGGGGTTATTTACACATAAAATTATCAATATGACAAAAGTTAAAGGTGCAATAGTAGTGAACACAGAAACTTGCAAAGGTTGTGAAGTCTGCATTCCTGTTTGTCCTGAAAAAGTTATTGGTATGTCATCTGAAGTTAACAGAAAAGGATTTCACTTTGCTTATATGGAACATCCAGAAGACTGTACTGGCTGCATAAACTGCGGTTTAGTATGCCCTGACAGGGCAATAACCGTATATCGAGTTAAGACATCTGATTAATTTAAGAAAATATTTTATGGCTGAATTAAAACTAATGAAAGGAAATGAAGCATTAGCTGAAGCTGCTATTAGAGCTGGAGTTGATGCTTATTTTGGTTATCCTATTACGCCTCAATCTGAAGTTATTGAATATTTGATGGCAGAACGTCCAGAAAAAAGAACCGGTATGGTTGTTTTACAAGCCGAAAGCGAAGTAGCTGCCATTAATATGGTATATGGAGCTGCTAGTACAGGTAAAAAAGTAATGACATCATCTTCAAGCCCAGGCATATCGCTCAAACAAGAAGGCATTTCTTATATAGCTGGTGCAGAATTGCCAGCGGTTATTGTAAATGTGGTAAGAGGCGGACCTGGACTGGGAACCATACAACCTTCTCAGGCAGATTATTTTCAATCTGTAAAAGGAGGCGGTCATGGGGATTATAAATTGTATGTCCTTGCTCCTGCCTCGGTTCAGGAAATGTCCGATTTTGTAGCAGATGCCTTTGATATTGCTTTTAAATATAGAGCTCCTGTACTTATCTTATCTGATGGTCTTATAGGGCAAATGATGGAGAAAGTTGTTCTTAGAAATCAAATAGAAAGAATCACAGATGAAGACCTTATAAAAAGCCAAGGAAGTTGGGCTACTACAGGTAAAAAAGATAGACATAGAAATATTATAACATCACTTGATCTTCAATCTGAAAAAATGGAAGCCAGAGTACATAGACTTCAAAAAAAATATGAACAAATGGAACTTGAAGATTTGCGCTATGAAACCATTCAATGTGACGACGCAAACTATTTAATTGTAGCTTATGGTTCAAGTGCCAGAATAAGTCAAAAAGCCGTTGAATTGGCACGTAACAAAGGTATAAAGCTAGGATTATTAAGACCAATTACCCTGTTTCCATTTCCAAAAAAACAATTATTTGACTTAGCCGACCAAGTTAAAGGTATTTTGAGTGTTGAATTGAATTCTGGTCAAATGGTAGAAGATGTAAAACTTGCCGTTGAACATAAAGTTCCTGTAGAACATTTTGGACGAACAGGAGGTATTATTCACACACCAGAAGAAGTTTTAGAAGCTTTAGAACAAAAAATTATAAAACATGGAGATTTTAGATATCATAAAACCCGAGAATCAAGTATTCTGTAAAACAAAACTCATGACAGATACAACTTTGTCGTATTGTCCGGGTTGTGGTCATGGTACTGCTCATAATTTAACCATGGAAGTTATTGATGAAATGGGCATTGTAGAAGATACTATTGGAGTTGCACCCGTTGGCTGTTCAGTCTTAGCTTATGATTTTATGAATATTGATATGACACAGGCAGCGCACGGTCGTGCACCAGCAGTTGCCACTGGAATTGCAAGAACATGGCCCGAAAAATATGTGTTTACCTATCAGGGAGACGGTGATCTTGCTGCTATAGGTACAGCTGAAACAATACACGCCTGCAACAGAGGCGAAAATATAGTCATCATTTTCATTAACAATGGTATTTATGGAATGACCGGAGGACAAATGGCTCCTACTACTTTAGAGGGTATGAACACATCAACATCTCCTTACGGAAGAGATATCAAAAACATGGGGAGCCCTTTAAAAATAACAGAACTAATAGCGAACCTTCCTGGTGTGTATTATGTTACAAGACAATCTGTACATACACATAAACACGTTAGAAAAGCTAAAAAAGCCATAAGAAGTGCTTTTGAAAACACACGTTTAAAAAAAGGACTTTCATTTGTTGAAATAGTATCTAATTGCAATTCTGGTTGGAAAATGACACCTAATGAGTCTAATATCTGGATGGAAGAACACATGTTTCCATACTTCCCGTTAGGTGATATTAAAGTAAACGGTAAATTAAAATAAGTATCATGTCTGAAGAAATAATTATAGCAGGGTTTGGCGGCCAAGGTGTTTTATCAATGGGTAAAATTTTAGCCTATTCAGGCATTATGCAGGATCAGGAAGTAAGTTGGATGCCATCATACGGTCCAGAAATGAGAGGTGGAACTGCCAATGTTACGGTTATCTTAAGTGATGAAAGAATAAGTTCTCCGTATTTGAAAGTGTATGATACTGCCATCATTTTGAATCAACAATCTATGGATAAATTTGAAAGCACTGTTAAACCTGGTGGTATTTTACTTTACGATACTAACGGAATTTCGCATCATCCTACCAGAACAGATATTAAAATCTATCAGATTGAAGGCGCTAAATTAGCGGCTGAAATGGGTAACAAGAAGGTATTTAATATGATTATTTTAGGTGCTTTCTTAAAAATAAAACCCATAGTAAAGCTTGAAAATGTTTTAAGTGGATTAAAAAAATCGCTTTCTGAACGATATCATCATCTTATTCCTTTGAATAAAGAAGCCATTACCATAGGAATGAATCATCTAAAAGTTTTTAACACAGAGCACCAAATTATACATAGTTAACGTGAGCTCGAGGGCATTGGCATCTATATTACTTAAAATAATATAATAAGTTATATCGAATTCATGTTAATTAATAATTTTAAAAGTTTTATTTATAAAAAAGCCCAACTTTCGTTGGGCCAAAAACCTAATTATTCGTTTTTTGATTGATTTGATTGTAATTATAATGCGTTTAATTCCGCTAAAAGCTTTTCAGAATTTGCTTTGACATTAGCCGATGGATTCAACGATAATGCCTTTTTTAAATATTTAATCGCTTTCTTTTTATCTCCCATTATCTTATAAGCTTCACCCAAACTATCATATCCATTGGGGTCTTTAGGGTTGTTCTTTATGTTAGTTTTAAAATATTTTAAAGCACGCTCATAATCTTTTGCGTTTAGCATTTGATATCCTAACGTGTTTAATTGTCTTTTATTAGCCATTTCAGCGGCTTCATCCATAAGCATAGCATATTCTAAAGACTTACCTTGTTTATTCAATATTCTCCCTTTAATGGCAAGGTTATTAAATGTTTTTTGACTAAAAAACTGACCTGTAATAGCGGCATCAATCCAACTCAAAGCCTCATTTAAATCGCCTCCATTATTTAATGCATAGTTGGCTGCTTGCTCCCAATTTTGTCTCACAAAACCAGCTTGTCCTTTCAATTCCTCTCTAATATTATTTAAAACTATATCACTTACAGGAACCTCTATGGTAAAAGGTATTTCTTTTTTACCCCAAATTAAGGACGCTGTCGCCGATGTTGGGGTCACCTTATTAAATTCATAAGTCAACAATTCTTTATGGGGCACTTCTTTTGTTGTAACATCAGCCCTTAATACATCATTACTCTCATTATAAAAAAAACTTCCCCAGGCATTAGCATCTTTTGACAAAATAATGGTTGCCTTATTATCTGGCTTTACTTCCACAAAAAAACCGTATGTTCCTCTTTGAATAGGTTTTCCTTCAACCATAACATTATCTGTAAATGTAATCGTTGTATT
>JBNKYB010000021.1:0-25673 GCA_050300615.1 Flavobacteriaceae bacterium
TCAAGCATTTCATGGCGATTGAACATTTCAATTTTACCACGAGCTATTTGTCTATTCATTGCCGAATAAGCTCCTAATAATAATTGTTGTCCTGTCTGACCCTTTGCATAAAAGGTTCTAGATACTAACACCCCTCCAAAAGAACGGTTGTCTAACAATCCGCCGTAATCTCTTGCAAATGGCACACCTTGAGCTACACATTGGTCAATTATATTTCCCGACACTTCTGCCAAACGGTATACATTGGCTTCACGAGAACGATAATCACCACCTTTTACTGTATCATAAAATAAGCGATAGTTTGAATCACCATCACCCATATAGTTTTTTGCAGCATTAATCCCCCCTTGAGCAGCAATAGAGTGTGCTCTACGAGGCGAATCTTGATAAGCAAATGCTTTTACATTATATCCTAACTCCGCTAAGGTTGCTGCGGCAGAACCGCCAGCTAAACCTGTTCCTACAACTATAATATCGATATGACGTTTGTTAGCAGGATTAACAAGGTTAATTTTATCTTTATAGGTTGTCCATTTATCTTTAATTGGACCTTCTGGTACTCTTGAATCTAAAGCCATACTTATTTTAAGATTAATGGTTAAAATGATGATAAAGAGCTATAATAATAAATCCTAACGGAATAATTACAGCATATGCTTTACCAATGGTTTGTAATGTTTTCTTTCTACCTGCTGTAACTCCCATTGATTGAAAAGCCGAGGTAAACCCATGAGCTAAATGCAATCCTAAGAAAACAAAGGCAACAACGTAAGCTGCCACTCTCCAAACAGGAACAAACTTGTGTTGTAACTCTCCAAAATATCTTGTGGGATCTTCTGGTAAGAATTCAACATATTTATGATTAATTTCCGGAATCCAAAAATCAATAAAGTGCAAAGCAATAAAAGCAAGAATAGCAAGTCCGCTATAAATCATGTTTCTACTCATCCAAGTTGAATTAGCAGCACCATTATTTTTTGCATAAGGAACTCCTAAAGCTTTTCTGTTTCTAATTTCTAAAACAAATCCCATTACAAAATGAAATACAACGCCAAAAATTAAAACAGGCTGCAAGGCAAATTGCACTAAAGGATTTGTTCCCATAAAATGGGACATCTCATTAAAAAGAGATTCACTAAATAAAGAAACAATGTTTACCGATAAATGTATTATTAAGAAAAACATTAAGAAGAATGCCGAAAGCGCCATGGCTATCTTTCTTCCAATCGAAGATTTAAAAAATCCGCTCATTTTTTTTGAAGTTATTTTTTATGCCCACAAAAATACGCTTCAAGAACATTATAGACAAAAACTTAGCCACTTAAATCCTTATTTAGAACGATTATAAAAAACCTAAAAAGCAAAGCTATTACAATACTCTAATTATCAGACCAATTAGTCTTTTATTATCTGTTCACCTTGTAATGCAACTCAATTTTTCTTTCTAAATTATCTTAAACTTCATTAAAAACGTGTGCTATTGGTTCAAAAAACAGCACCCTAAAAGACTATAAAATGTCGAGAAATTTATTGAATAATTAAAAAAAGACAAAATACACCTCTGTTCCAATCTCGTTTTTATAATTTTATGCTATAAATAAAAATAACATGAAATATCATCCTATAAAACAAAGTCTATTTGTTGAAAATCGAAAAAATTTTACATCTCAGATGAAGCCAAATAGTTTGGCTGTATTCAATTCAAACGACATTTATCCAGTAAGTGCTGATAGCACATTACCTTTTGAACAACACCGAGATATTTTCTACTTAAGTGGTGTTGACCAAGAAGAAAGTATTTTAGTATTGTTTCCAGATTGCCCGAAGGAAAAGCATCGAGAAATACTATTTTTAAAAGAAACAAACGACCATATTGCAGTTTGGGAAGGTGAAAAACTAACTAAAGAAGCTGCTTTTGAAACTAGTGGCATTAAAACCGTGTATTGGCTTCAGGACATGGAAAAAATCATGTTCGAGATCATGACACAATGTGACACCGTTTACATTAACACCAACGAACATTATCGTGCTAATGTAGAACTTGAAACGCGTGAAGACCGTTTTACAAAATGGCTAAAAGCTAAATATCCGGCACATTCTGTTGCGAAAAGCGCTCCTATTTTACAACGCCTGCGCTCAGTTAAAAATCAAATTGAAATAGATTTAATTCAACAAGCTTGCGATATTACAGAAAAAGGATTTAGACGTATTTTAAATTTTGTAAAACCCGGAGTTTGGGAATACGAAATTGAAGCTGAGTTTATGCATGAGTTTTTAAGAAACAGATCGAAAAAGTTTGCTTACACGCCTATTATCGCTTCAGGAAACAATGCTAATGTATTGCATTATATAGAAAATAATCAACAGTGTAAAGCAGGCGATTTACTTTTATTAGATGTTGGAGCCGAATATGCTAATTACTCTAGTGATATGACTCGTACCATTCCTATTTCTGGTAAATTTACAGATAGACAAAAGGACGTATATAATGCGGTTAAGCGTGTTAAAAATGAAGCTACCAAAATGTTAGTTCCTGGTACCGATTGGGCAAAATATCATGAAGAAGTGGGAAAACTTATGACCTCAGAATTAATAGGACTAAAACTTCTAGACCAAGCAGATGTTAAAAATGAAAATCCAGACTGGCCAGCTTACAAAAAATACTTTATGCATGGAACCTCGCACCATATGGGCTTAGACACGCATGATTATGGTATTTTAACAGACCCCATGCAAGAAAACATGGTATTTACCGTAGAGCCAGCTATTTATATTCCAAAGGAAGGCTTTGGTATCCGCTTAGAGGACGATGTGGTAATTCAAAAAACAGGAGAACCTTTTAATTTAATGCGAAATATCCCTATTGAAATAGAGGAAATTGAAGACATAATGAATTCATAGAAAAGAAGAAAGGGTCGTTTAAAAACGACCCTTTTTGCTAACCTGACTAAATTTTGCATTTTAAAGAGTGACTAATTCAAATAAATAATGGTTTAGTTTGCTTAGCGTTGTTATTTTATCGTCGGCATTTATTAATAATGAAATATTATTATTACTACCTCCGTAAGAAATCATTCTTATTTTAACATCTTGTAATATTTGAAATAACTTATAGGTTTCATGATGATTTACAATAGAATGACCTACCAAGCAAACAATAGTCTGTTTTTTATCAATTTCTACTACAGAAAATTTTTCAAGTTCACGTAAAATTTTATCTAAATTTTTATCATCATCAATAGTCAAAGATATGGCAACCTCAGAGGTTGTAATCATATCGATGGCTGTTTCATAGATTTCAAAAATTTCAAATACTTTTCTAAGAAAACCATGAGCTAATAACATTCTACCTGACTTAATTTTTATAGCCGTAATATTATCTTTAGCAGCAATAGCTTTTACTCCATTTTCAATATGGTTATCATTTATCAACGTTCCAAAAGCCTTAGGATTCATAGTATTTTTTAAACGAACAGGAATGTTATCGGCTCTTACAGGAGTTACTGTCTGTGGGTGTAATATCTTAGCTCCAAAATATGCAAGTTCTGCAGCTTCATCAAATGATAAATTTGAAATTGGCTTGGTGTTTTCAACATATCTCGGGTCGTTGTTATGCATCCCATCAATATCTGTCCAAATTTCAACTTCTTCGGCTTTAATAACGGCACCAATAATAGTTGCTGTATAATCGCTTCCGCCACGTTGTAAATTGGAAATGTTTCCTTCTTCATCTAAACAAATAAAACCTTGCGTAATATATATTGTGGACTCTGGAGTTTCTTTAAAAACGGATTCAAAATCTTGTTTTATATAAAACAAATCTGGCTCCTTATTCTTATCTATACGCATAAAGTTTAGCGCAGGTAATAATGCTGATTTTACACCTTCTTGCACTAAATAATTATGAAACATATAGGTAGAAAGTAATTCGCCTTGAGCAACAATTTTATTTTCTAAGTCAAGAGAGTATTCTTGATAGGTGCATTCAACTAAAAAGTTGAAAATTTCAGTGACATATTTCTTAACATCAGCATTTAGCGCCTCATTATAGAGTAAATTATCTATGGTGCTAAAATAGGCTTCATGTAATTTATTTATTTTTTCAATGGCATCATTAGGCTTATCATTTAAAATGTTATTTGCTATAGATACCAAAACATTGGTTGTACCAGACATGGCTGACAAAACCACTATTTTCTTCTTACCATCATTAATTATGTTTTTAACATTACACATGTTTTCAACAGAACCTACAGAAGTGCCTCCAAATTTTAATACTTTCATTTTCATTAATTTATTGAACGAAAGTATACTACATAGTTCTAAATATAATATTTATTAAAAAAAATGATTACTTTTACACAAATTGTTAAATAATTAACATGAAAACGGTATCTAACTGTGTAGAAGACATTTTAATAGCGCAACCTTACTTAGAAGAAGCGCTTTCCAGAAACATTATAAACTTTAGTGCTTTAGCCATAGAATTAACGGAGCCTATAAGTAAAATGCTAAAAAAAGATGTTAAGCCCGGCGCTATTATGATGGCGTTAAGACGCTATAATCCACCTATTTCTCTAACAAATTCTGTTAAGATGAAAAAGGTAATTCAGAATTTAGGTGACATAACCGTACGATCAAATTTAACGGACTTTACTGTTAAAAATTCTGAAACACTTATTAATAATCATGCTCAAATTTTAGAAAAAATAAATGAGGAGCCTCAATTATTTTACACCTTTACTAGGGGCATTCATGAAAGCAACATTATAGTTTCCAGTAGTTTAGATAACTATATTAACACTCATTTTCAAAATGAAACATTTATTGCCGTACAAGAAGGGCTAACAGCAATTAGTATAAACTTACCCGAAGACAACTCGAAAATTGCCGGTTTATATTATCATTTTTTTAAACGATTAGCATGGGAAGGCGTTGTTCTTTATGAAGTTATTTCGACCACGAATGAATTTACTATTTTGGTCGAAGAAGACTATGTTGACAATGCGTTTCTAGCCATTAAACGGTTTAAAAACTAATATTATTCTTTATTTATCATCGGGACTTGCACCTGTTTCATTGGCGAACTTAATGTTTTATTTACAACTCTTTCTCTCATAAGTTGTTTGTCTGTAAAATGTCTAGAAATATTTTGGATTATATCCGTATAGTTATCCTTTTTATAAGACTCATGATAAAAAACTTTAATAGATCTACAATTTTTATGTTCGAAAAGAGTATTCAAAAGAACTCTATCTGACAATCCGCATGAATGTCCTAGCACACAAATTTGATATCTATTTGAATTTATAAAAGCTAGTAAATAATTATAGCTTGAATTTTGTGAATATTGAAAAGATTTGAAATTCTTCAAATATTCATTATCGTCAATATTTTCGATTAGCTTATAATCATCATCCATTTCATCTCCAAAACCAAATATGATTGAATCACTTTCACTTAAAATGCTATTGTGAATATAATTTAATTTAACTTCAATTTTTTCATCTCTCATTATTGAAAAATATGTTTGTGCCGTTGGGGTATAATTGAAACATAAAAAATATGATTGATTAAAGAAACCCCCTTCTTTTTGATCCTCATATAAATTCTTCAATTCTTGCACATCCTTATCATCAGTAAATTCAAAAAATATTTTTGATTTGTCATCAAGACTGATTGAAAAAGGCATTAATATATCATAATACTCTTTCCAATAGCGACTACCTAAATTATCTGAAAAGTCATATTTATCAATGACCTCATCTTTAATATATTTAATAAACAAATCTTTTATCTGATCAAACTCAGAATTAAGCTTTTTTACTAATTTCTTTTTATCTATCAAAAAATCCTCATCTGATCTATCAAGATTTAATTTTTGCGATTTAACAATTTTCTTTAATTCATAATAATATAAATTTTCAACATCTACCCAATTGTAAACTGTTTTATGAGTATTTAATTTTCCAAAAAAATCATTTTGAAACTTAAAAATAGGGTGAGATCGCGATCTGTCTGTATAATATTGATGATTTATTTTGTCATAAAAATATCCATATTCTTTACAATGCTCTTCAATATTTGCAACAATATTATCAAAAGAATTTATCGAGTTGTACTTTAAAAAGCCTGAATTAATTTCATCTACGTATACAATCTTTTTAATATATTCCTCTTCGTAATTTATGGTAATTTTTTTCCAAAAATCATCAATAAAATGATTATAAGAAGTTGGTAATCCATGAGCTAAATCAAAACCATTGCCAATAATAAATATTTTATTCATTCGTTGTGTTAAAAAAATAGTTGATTTGTTTTTTTTATAATTTTAAATTATCTCTCTCCAAGATACTTTAATTATAGTAGAAACAAACACATTTCGACAACAACTTGTTTATAACTATTAAACTGTTTAAAAACTAAATTTAAAATATTATTTAATAATTCACTCTTAATATTTAGCCTGTACAGGTTCTGGTATTTCTATATAATCACTATACATTTGCCAAATTTTAAAACCTCCAGCAACATTTAAAACATTGGTTACGCCATTGTTTCTTAAAATTAATTCGGCTAAATAACCTCTTAATCCCTTTTGGCAAAAAATAACAACTTTTTTATCTTGACTTTTAATAAAACTAACCTGCTTTCTTATTTGATCTAATGGGTAATTTACCGAGCCAGGAATGGTTCCTTTTTCGTATTCATCAACTGTTCTTGAATCTATTAGTAAATAATCTTCTTTCGAATTGTTGTTAATAAAAGACTCTAATTCTTCTACAGAAATTTGCTCGCTTCTATTATTTAAAATATTCTCTGTTATAAAACTTGTTACCACAATTGGGTCTTTTGCTGGTGAAAACGGCGGAGCGTAAGCTAAATCTAGCTGCGCTAAATCGGTTATTCTTAATTTAGCGTAAATAGCAGTACTTAATACATCAACACGTTTATCTACACCAACTTCTCCAAAGAGTTCTGCTCCTAAAATTTCTTCGGTTTCTGGATCATAATAAATTTCAGTAATTAAATCTTTTTGACCCGGATAATACCCTGGTGTTGAACCTGCCACAGACAAGACCGTTTTAAAAGAAATTCCTTTTTTGGTTAAAGTGGTTGCATTCATTCCTGTTCTTGCTAAGGTATAATCAAACACTTTTACAATGGCTGTTTTGTAAGCTCCTTTAAACGAAATATTCCTTCCAACCGCATTCGCACCTGCAGCTCTACCTGCTTTATTAGAATGTGTTCCTAGTGGAAAATAATCAAATTCATTTGTTTGCAAATTTTTAATAGATACATTATCGCCTGCTGCATATACATCTTTAAGCGATGTTTCCATAAACTCATTTACTTTTAACGCACCATTACCAATTGTTTCTGCACCTTCCTGAATTAGTAAGTCTGTATTGGGTTTAATACCCACACTTAAAATTACAAAATCGGTTGGAATTTCTTTTCCGTCCTTAGTCACCACGGCTTGTATCTTTCCGTTTTCATCAATATCAAATTTAGATACTAAACTTTCTGTTAAAACTTCAATACCTTCAGATGTTAAAACGTTTGCAGCAAAGTTTCCAAATTTTTGTTGCCACATATTAAGAACATGCGTAGAACCTTCTATTAA
Organism: Flavobacteriaceae bacterium; assembly: GCA_050300615.1. Taxonomy (GTDB): domain Bacteria; phylum Bacteroidota; class Bacteroidia; order Flavobacteriales; family Flavobacteriaceae; genus Yeosuana. The sequence continues at coordinate 7,628 of JBNKYB010000021.1, forward strand.
GGTTACTTTTTTACCAGCTTCTTTTAAATTTTCGGCCACTTCAACACCAATTAATCCAGCACCAATTACTGTTATGTGTTTTGATTCTTCGGTTAATCCTTCTTTCGTAATTTTATCAAAATCGATCATAGAACGACACGTCGACCAATTATTCGCCAATTTTATATTCCCAATAGGTGGAACAATAGAACTTGCCCCTGTTGCAAAAATTAGTTTATCGTATGCATAATCTGAAGTGTTAGAATACACCACTTTGTTTTTAGTGTCTATTTTTACAATTTCTTCATTAAGATGCACATCAATATTAAATCTGTTTTGAAGCAATTCTGGTTTTACAACCATTAATTGATTTCTACTCTCAATAACTCCAGAAAACGCATATGGCATACCACAAGTTGCATAGCTTATATTTGCTCCTTTTTCGAACAAGATAATTTCTGCTTGTTCATTTTCACGTCTTGCCTTTGCTGCTGCAGATGGTCCCGCCGATAAACCTCCAATGACTATAATTTTCTCCATTTGTTTCTAATTTACACACAAATTTGAGTTAAATATTTTGATTGGAATGTAATCTTTATCACTATAACGATTGCGTAAAATCCTGTTTCAAATTCTTAATAACTTTTGTAACTATTTTTTTTGATCGAAAAGTAAAAATAGACCGAAATGAATTAGGCTTTAATTAAATATAAAGTTTTATGTCTCCAATATTCCTAATCCAATTATATCTTTGTTTAAAATACTTAAAACATGATATTACACTATAAAGGCACAGACATATTTTACACTGATAATGGCATAGGAACACCTGTTGTTTTACTGCACGGATTTTTAGAGAATACAAGTATGTGGCAATCTTTTATACCCGAGCTTTCAAAAAAAAACAGAGTTATTTGTATTGATTTACTTGGACATGGTAAAACAGGATGTTTAGGTTATGTGCACAGTATGGAATTAATGGCAGAAGCCGTTAAAGCTGTTCTTGACTTTTTGAATATTAAAAAATCTGTTTTAATTGGACACTCTATGGGTGGTTATGTTGCCTTGGCTTTTGCGGAAAAATTTAAAGAACAGGTTCTTGGTTTATGCCTTATGAACTCAACTGCAGAAGATGACAATCAAGAACGTAAAGAAAATAGAGATCGCGCTATTGTTGCTGTTAAAGAAAATCATAAATCGTTTATAAGGATTGCAATTGTAAATTTATTTAGACCAAAAAATAGAACCCTGTTTTCAAAAGAAATTAAACACATTAAAGAAGAAGCTTTAAAAATGCCCGTTCAAGGTATTGTAGCTGCTCTTGAAGGCATGAAAGTGAGACAGAATAGGATAGAATTATTCAGAAATAGTAATTTTAAAAAGCTAATGATAATAAGCAAAAAAGATCCTGTTTTAAATTTTGAATCTCTAAAAAAACAAGCAGATAATTCAACTATTGAAGTCGTTGAATTTCCAGATGGACATATGAGTCATATTGAAAATAGAGACTTATTCTTACTAACTATTATGCGTTTCATCGAAAAAAATAGCGTTTCAACGTTTTTATGATTTTTTTGTTTTATATTTAGACCGTTCAAAATGTGAAACTTATGAAAAAACCTACTAATAAACCAACACGTATTACATCTATGTACTGCAATCTTTTTGGCCATCATTATGAAGTTAGTAAAAAAGTAACTTACTATGTTAAAGAATATACGTGTACACATTGTAAAAAACAATTAACAACTAATAGCAACGGCAATCTTATTGAACTCACCCCAAAGTTCAAAGAAATTAATGCTATTTTAGAACGTATTCACAATTCCAGGCTACAACGTTCAAAGGAAAAATTAATCACTTCGTCGATTTATTGATAAGCTTCTTTAATCATCAAAAACGTTTTTCTACCTTAAGGCTCCCTTAGAATTTTAATAAAAAAAGCAAAACGTTTTTATGGCAAACATTCAATGCAAGTTATTTGGTCATGACTTTGTTGTGACAAGAAAAGTTACCCATCATGTTAAAGAATATACATGTAAAACCTGCAAAAAACAATTAACCACAAATGGAAACGGACAATTAATCGATTTGTCCCCAAAATTCAAAGAAATTAACGATGTTTTAGAGCGTCTTCACAACAAGCGCAAAAACAAATCAAAAAACACCAAAGTGTTTGATAATTTATTGGTATTTAAACACTAAAATTTTTCCATCCTTGAGCCTTGATTGGAATTCTTGTTTCGGCTCTTGTTACAAGATGTAACCCAGCCTCTTTTTCTTTTATAAATCCAATAACCGTTAAATTAGGATTGGCTTTTATTTTAGGGAAATCATCTTGCGAAATAGTAAACAACAATTCATAATCTTCTCCTCCATTTAAAGCGACGGTAGTACTATCAATATTAAATTCCTCACAGGTTGAAATTACAGCAGGATCTAACGGGATTTTTTCCTCAAACAAATCACAACCTACATTGCTTTGCTTACATAAGTGGATAATTTCTGAAGATAAACCATCACTTATATCAATCATAGAAGTTGGTTTAACCTCTAAATCTTTTAGTAACTTAACAATATCTTTTCTTGCCTCTGGTTTTAATTGACGCTCAATAATATAGGTATAAGGTTCTAAATCTGGTTGATTATTAGGGTTTACTTTATAAACCTCTTTCTCTCTTTCTAAAACTTGTAAGCCCATGTAAGCTCCTCCCAAATCACCGGTTACAACCAACAAATCATTAGGTTTGGCACCATCTCTATAGACTTCATTATCATCTTCTATAACCCCAATGGCAGTAACTGAAATTAATAGTCCTGTTGCAGATGAGGTTGTATCTCCTCCAATAACATCAATATTATAAATTGAAGCTGCTGTTTCTATACCAGCATATAATTCTTCAAGAGCTTCTAAAGGAAATCTGTTTGAAACCGCAACAGAAACCGTAACCTGAGTTGCTGTAGCATTCATGGCGTAAACATCGGACAAATTAACCATGACTGCTTTATAGCCTAAATGTTTTAAAGGCATATAGCTTAAATCAAAATGAACGCCTTCAATTAATAAATCGGTGGTAACAACAATTTTTTGACTTTTAAAATCTAAAACAGCTGCATCATCGCCAATTCCTTTTATGGTTGACTTATGCTTTATTTCAAAATTCTTAGTTAAATGATCTATAAGTCCAAATTCACCTAAATCACTTAACGCTGTGCGTTGTTGGTTTTTATCTTCTATCATACTGCAAAAATAAGAAGCTTATTTATATAATTTACCAATATTCTTCTCTTTCTAAATCCATAAGAAAAACCTATAAATGCATTTACTAATATAATGTTAGTATATATGGAAATCCATGACTTATATTGTATATTTGTACTTTATTTAGAAACCTTCTTAATAAAAAATAACTTTATTACATCTAGGTTTCAAAATAAAAAACATTAGAATTAACACATAAAAGGGTAAAACCTGACAATAATTATGATTAAAGTTTCAGAGACAGCTAAGAAAAAAGTCATTGAGCTCATGCAAGAAGATGGTTATAATCCAGCTTCTGATTATGTGCGTGTTGGTGTAAAAAGCGGTGGTTGTTCTGGTTTATCTTACGATTTAAAGTTTGATAAAGAGAATCAGGAAGGCGATAAAGTTTTTATTGATAATGATGTGAGAATTATTGTAGACAAAAAAAGCTTTTTATATCTTATAGGTACCACTCTTGAATATTCAGGTGGACTTAACGGAACGGGGTTTGTTTTTAACAACCCAAATGCAAACAGAACTTGTGGTTGTGGCGAATCTTTTTCGCTATAAAACAACCGCATTGAACAAAAAACACAATGAGTAAATATACTGAAGACGATTTAAGAGAAGAGCTTAAAACCAAAGAGTACGAATACGGGTTTTATACTGATATAGAATCTGATACGTTTCCTATTGGTTTAAATGAAGATATTGTAAGAGCCATTTCTCTTAAAAAGGAAGAGCCACAATGGATGACTGATTGGAGAATTGAATCATTTCGTGCTTGGAAAAAAATGATTGAACCAGATTGGGCAAATGTTAACTACGCAAAGCCAGATTTTCAAGCCATTTCTTATTACTCGGCTCCAAACAAAAAACCTAAGTATAATAGTCTTGATGAAGTGGATCCTGAATTATTAGCAACTTTTGATAAACTAGGAATTTCACTTGACGAGCAAAAAAAACTGAGTGGTGTTGCTATGGATGTGGTGGTAGATTCTGTTTCTGTTGCTACAACATTTAAAAAAACCTTAGCCGAAAAAGGTATTATATTTTGCTCAATAAGTGAGGCTATTAAAGAGCATCCTGAGTTAGTAAAGAAATATATCGGAACGGTTGTTCCTCAAAAAGACAACTTTTATGCCGCTTTAAATAGCGCTGTATTTAGTGACGGTTCTTTTTGCTATGTACCAAAAGGTGTTAAATGCCCAATGGAACTATCTACCTATTTTAGAATTAATCAAGCAGGAACAGGTCAATTTGAAAGAACCCTTGTTATTGCAGACGAAGGAAGCTATGTAAGTTATCTGGAAGGTTGTACCGCCCCAAGTAGAGATGAAAATCAGTTACATGCAGCTGTTGTAGAATTAATTGCTCTTGATGATGCCGAAATAAAATACAGCACCGTTCAAAACTGGTATCCAGGAAATTCTGAAGGTAAAGGTGGTGTGTATAATTTTGTAACCAAACGCGGATTATGTGAGAATAATGCGAAAATTTCTTGGACCCAAGTAGAAACGGGAAGTGCCGTTACTTGGAAATATCCAAGTTGTGTGCTAAAAGGCGATAATTCAGTAGGTGAGTTTTATTCAATTGCTGTAACCAACAATCATCAACAAGCCGATACAGGAACAAAAATGGTTCACTTAGGCAAAAACACCAGATCAACCATTATTTCAAAAGGTATTTCAGCAGGTAAATCACAAAATAGCTATCGTGGTTTAGTTCAAGTACATTCGCGTGCAGAAAATGCAAGAAACTTTTCGCAATGCGATAGTTTGCTTATGGGTAATGAATGTGGTGCACATACATTTCCATATATAGAGGCAAAAAACAAAACGGCAAGAATAGAGCATGAGGCAACAACTAGTAAAATTGGTGAGGACCAAATTTTCTATTGTAACCAACGTGGTATCGATACAGAAAAAGCCATTGCACTTATTGTTAATGGTTTTAGCAAGGAAGTACTTAATAAACTTCCTATGGAGTTTGCTGTTGAAGCGCAAAAATTATTAGAAATTAGTTTAGAAGGTTCTGTAGGATAATGAATAATTCAGTAATTATAATTGGCTCTTCCCGAAAAGATGGAAATACATCACGAATAGTGACTAATTTTGCCAATAAGTACAATATTGATATTGTTAACTTATTAGATTTTAATTTCTCTTATTACGACTATGAAAGTAAAAACAGAAATGATGATTTTTTAGAGTTAGCAAAAGGCATTATAGAAAAATATGACACATTAATTTTTGCAACTCCTGTTTATTGGTATAGTATGAGTGGCATTATGAAAGTGTTTTTAGATCGATTTTCTGATTTAATTAGAATAGAAAAAGAAACTGGCAGAAAACTAAGAGGAAAAAATATGGCCGTTATTTCTAATTCGCACGATAGTGAACTAGATTATGACTTTTATATTCCCTTTAAAAAATCTGCAGCGTATTTAGGTATGACTTATTTGGGTGAAAAACATGTTAATGCAGATAGCCTCGATAAAATTACAAATTTAGAATTAGCGTTTATATAAAATAAAAACAATGTTAAAAATTAATAATCTACACGCAAGTGTTGAAGATAAATCAATTTTAAAGGGTATTAATCTGGAAATAAACCCAGGTGAAGTCCATGCTATTATGGGGCCAAATGGTTCTGGAAAAAGCACATTAGCATCGGTTATTGCTGGTAAAGAAGACTATGAAGTTACTAAAGGAGAGATCCTTTTTGAAGGTGAAGATATTGAAGAATTAGCTGCCGAAGATCGGGCACACAAAGGTATCTTTTTGTCCTTTCAATACCCGGTTGAAATACCAGGAGTTTCAGTAACCAATTTTATAAAAACAGCTATCAATGAGTCTCGTAAAGCGAAAGGACTTGAAGACATGCCTGCAAAAGACATGTTAAAACTGATTCGTGAAAAAGCAGAATTATTGGAAATGGACAGAAAATTTTTGTCGCGCTCATTAAACGAAGGATTTTCTGGAGGCGAGAAAAAACGTAATGAAATTTTTCAAATGGCGATGCTAGAACCCAAATTAGCCATTCTTGACGAAACAGATTCTGGTCTTGATATTGATGCGCTTCGAATCGTGGCGAACGGTGTTAACAAACTAAAAAGCAAAGACAACGCTGTATTAGTTATTACGCATTACCAACGTTTATTAGATTATATCGTACCAGATTTTGTACATGTATTGTATAACGGTAAAATTGTAAAATCAGGAACCAAAGAACTAGCTCATGAGCTAGAAGAAAAAGGATACGATTGGATTAAAGAAGAAGAAGTGAACGCTTAAAAAAAAGCAAATGGATTTAAAAGAAAAACTCATATCATCTTTTTGGGCTTTTGAAAATCATCTAGAAGAAGACTCTTATTTACATTCTATAAGAACCAACGCTATTAAAAATTTTCAAGAACAAGGCTTTCCTACTAAAAAAGAAGAATCTTGGAAATACACCTCATTAAATAGTCTTTTAAAAAACGACTTTAGTGTATTCCCAAAGCAAGAAAATGCTATCGAATATAACGATGTAAAAAAATATTTTATCCATGATATAGACTCTTATAAAATTGTCTTTATCGATGGAAAATATTCGTCTCACCTATCTCAAACCACACACGATGGTATGGATATTTGCTTAATGTCATCGGCATTATCAAAACCAAAATACCGTATTTTAATTGAAAATTATTTTAATAAGATTGCTAAACAAGAAAGTTTAACATCCTTAAATACAGCATTTTCTAGCGAAGGTGCCTATATTCATATTCCAAAAAATAAAATGGTGGCTAAGCCAATTCAAATCATCCATTTTTCAACAGGAAATGAATCGGCTATCATGTTACAACCACGTAATTTAATTGTGGTCGACGAGAACTCTCATGTGCAAATTATCGAGCGTCATCAAAGTTTAACTAATAATCCTGTACTAACCAATAGCGTTTCAGAACTTTTTATAAATAAACGTGCTATTGTAGATTATTACAAAATTCAAAACGATAATCAAAATGCATCTTTAATTGATAATACGTATATCAAGCAAAAGCAAGAAAGTATCTGTTCGGTTCATACCTTTTCATTTGGCGGAAAATTAACTAGAAACAACCTTAATTTCTCACAACAAGGCGAACGTATTAACTCTACCCTAAAAGGGATTACTATTATTGGAGACAAACAGCATGTAGACCACAATACCTTAGTACACCACATAGAGCCTAACTGCGAAAGTCATCAAGATTACAAAGGTGTTTTTGGCGAAAACTCAACAGGTGTTTTTAATGGTAAAATTATTGTCGATAAAATTGCCCAAAAAACCAATGCATTCCAGTCTAATAAAAATATTTTAATTAGCGATAAAGCCACTATTAATACCAAACCACAACTAGAGATTTTTGCGGATGATGTAAAATGTTCTCATGGTTGTACTATTGGTCAATTAGATGAAAGTGCGATGTTTTACTTGCGTTCGCGTGGTATTCCAGAAAAGGAAGCCAAAGCTTTACTCATGTATGCGTTTAGCAATAATGTTTTAAGTTCGGTAAAAATCCCAGAAATAAAACAACGCATCAACAAAATTATCGCTAATAAACTAAGTGTTAATATAGGGTTCGATTTGTAATTTCTGCGCTAACAGAAATTTTATAACGAGAACTAAATTTTTATTTATTTTGAAGCTTATCCCGCTTTCGGCAGTCGCTCTCTGCGAGGAGCTCCAACAAATGCCTCTATCGGGGCTAAACCATCAGCTATGTTCAACGTAGAAACCATTCGAAAAGACTTCCCCATACTTTCTCGAAAAGTCAATGGCAAACCTTTAGTATATTTTGATAATGCAGCTACTTCTCAAACACCGCAACAGGTAATCGATGTCATTGTAGATTATTATTCAAATTACAATGCCAATATTCATCGTGGTGTCCATAGCTTAAGCCAAGAAGCAACCGATAAATACGAGCAAGCCCGACAAAAAATACAAACGCATTTTAATGCTAAACATGCGCATGAAATTATATTCACATCGGGCACCACACACAGTATTAATTTAGTAGCAAACGGTTTTTCTTCCATTCTAAAAAAAGGAGACGAAATTATTGTTTCTGCCCTAGAACATCACAGTAATATTGTGCCATGGCAAATGTTATGCGAGCGCACAGGAGCCTCGTTAAAAGTAATTCCCATGAATCAAGATGGCGAATTGGTTATAACTGAATTTGATAAATTACTATCCAGTAAAACCAAACTCGTTTTTGTAAACCATGTTTCAAACGCCCTAGGAACCATTAATCCTATAGAATCTATTATTGAAAAAGCGCATCAAGTTGGCGCAGCTGTTTTAGTTGATGGCGCACAATCGTGCCCACACATAAAACCAGACGTTCTAGCTTTAGATGTCGATTTTTACGTAGCATCTGCTCATAAAATGTGTGGCCCAACAGGTGTAGGGATGCTGTACGGGAAAGAAGAATGGCTTAACAAATTACCTCCCTATCAAGGTGGTGGCGAAATGATTGCAGAGGTGACGTTTGAAAAAACAACCTACGCAGCTTTACCTCATAAATTTGAAGCTGGTACCCCAAATATTTGTGGTGGTATTGCATTTGGAGCCGCTATCGATTACATGAATGCTATCGGACTCGAAACTATTGCTGCTTACGAACATGAACTATTGAAATACGCTACCGAAAAACTTCTCGAGATAGAGGGCTTGAAGATTTACGGAACGTCTAAACATAAAGCATCTGTAATTTCATTTAATCTTGAAGGCATTCATCCCTATGATGTTGGCACTATTTTAGACAAAATGGGTATTGCCGTAAGAACAGGCCATCACTGCACACAACCCATTATGGATTTCTTTAAAATACCTGGAACCGTTAGAGCATCGTTTTCATTTTACAATACAAAAGAAGAAATTGATAGCCTAGTAATGGCTGTTAAAAAAGCTAATATGATGTTGGCCTAGTCTCAAAATTACTACATTAATTTCAAGATAATTCATTTAATAGAAAATATATTTTCACCTTCCATTTAACGAAAATATTAAAACATTGTCATTGTTTTTGTGAAATATTTATATATTTATCAAAGACTAATTCAAAAACTTATTTAAAATGAAAAAAATTTTTTTTGGTATGGCTGCTTTAGGCCTACTATTTACGTCCTGTGACAATGACAAAAGTGAAATCACTCAAGAACAACAAATCGACATGAGTGATTTTTATGTTTACACAGATTTCTCACAAGACTTAAGCTCCAAATCTGCTAATTCAAAACAAGATTTTAAAACTTGTTACACCATGAATGTACTAAACAGACAACTACATGACAATCCGGGTTTAGAAAAAAAAATGTATGACATTGAGTATCAAACTAGAAAATTTATCACAGCTAAGGGTAAACCTACAAAACCTAGCGGAGGTGGCGGTGGAAGCACTGGCGAAGCAGATGTTGATGTACTGCCTATTGCAGATAATTTAAACATTACTATCCCTGTCTACTTCCATATTATATTACCAAATGCAAATGATGTGACAGATAAACAAATACAAGATCAGCTCAATGTTCTTAACAGTGATTTTAACAGTAGAAACACTAACTTATTACCTTCAGGAGCAACTAATTTTGTTAACGATGCAACAATTACCGATATAAATTTCACACTTAGCGGAATTGTAAGACATAATGATGCGACATCTTCTTGGGGCACTAATGACTCTGTAAAGAGAAGTTATCCACCCCTATCACCTTCAACTCAACTTAATATTTGGGTTTGTAATATAGGTGGTGGCATTTTAGGATATGCACAATTCCCTGGAGGAAGTCCAAGCACAGACGGTGTTGTTTTATTGTATTCCTCTTTACCTGGAGGTTCAGCAGCACCATATAATTTAGGTAGAACAGCAACCCATGAAATAGGTCATTATTTAAACTTACGTCATATTTGGGGTGATGGCAGATGCCGTCAAGATGATTTTGTTCTAGATACACCAAGTTCTGATGGCGCAAACTACGGATGCCCTTCATATCCAACAGTAAATTGTAAAAGTACAGATATGACTATGAATTATATGGATTATACAGATGATGGTTGTATGTACATGTTTACAGATGGCCAAAGAAATAGAATGAGAGCCATTTTTGCTAGTGGTGGTGCCAGAGAAAGCATCATAAAATAATTGTTAGCTACACAATCTTATTTAAAAAGACGTCAACTTTGGCGTCTTTTTTGTATGTTATGTTTTTAAACTTAATTTGATAACTATGAAATACATGACCTTACTTTTAACCTTATTTTTAATTGAATCTTGTGGAAGCAGTGTTACTGCAACAACCACGATAAAAGACAACAATTCAACAGAAAATATTAACGGTCATTTTACAATATCCAAATTGGACACTATTAAAAATTTATCTCAAAGATTAACACTTAAATTTGATGATACTGAAAAAAAAATATCAGGATTTTCAGGTTGTAATCGTTTTTTTGGTAAGTATACGTCGGATGAAAAATCCATTAATATTGGAAACTTAGCCTCTACAAAAATGATGTGTCAAGAAGACGAAAACATTATTGAAAGCCTTGTGCTAGACTTTTTATCTAAAACGAATAATTTTCTCATCGAAAACAATACACTAGTACTTAAAAAAGATGATAAAATACTATTGGAAGCCTCACGACAGACAGCTATTAAATCAACTACAGATAACAATTATACTTTTGAATACTCTGCCATTTCTAGAGGTTTTTACAAACTCATAACCATAACTAAAAAAGAAATAACAGTCATTAATAAACGTAATTCAAAACCAATTATTAAAATCTGTAGTGACAGCAATTGGGAAAATCTTATCAATTCCCTTAAAACGGTTGATATTAAAAACATCCCTAATTTAAAAGCACCGACTGAAAATCGTTTTTTTGATGGAGCTGCAATAGCAAACTTAAAGATAACATATAACGGAACTACATATGAAACAGCAAGTTTCGATCATGGCCATCCACCTAAAGAAATTGAATCTCTTGTTAAAGAAATCTTATCAATTTCAGAAAATATTGAATAGCAACATATCTTATTGTATTTTTGTTTAAAACGATGACTATGACTATTGAAGACATACAAAATGAAATTATTGATGAGTTCTCAATGTTTGAAGACTGGGAAGAACGCTATCAATATATGATTGATTTAGGGAAAGACTTACCTCTAATTGACGACCAATATAAAACCGATAGCAATATTATAAAAGGTTGCCAAAGTAAAGTTTGGGTACATGCTGAAATGAATGATGATAAAATACACTTTACAGCAGATAGCGATGCCATTATAACCAAAGGGATTATCGCTATTTTAATTAGAGTGTTTTCAGATCAGCACCCAAAAGACATTATTGATGCCAACACCGATTTTATTGAAAAAATTGGCTTAAAAGAACATCTATCGCCTACAAGAGCCAATGGTCTTGTAAGTATGATAAAGCAATTAAAAATGTATGCCATAGCGTACCAAACACAACTTAAATAAGTTTATAAAATGAGTGAACCAACAATAAATACCACAGAATTAGGAGAAAAAATAGTAGGCGTTTTAAAAACTATTTATGATCCCGAAATCCCTGTAGACATCTACGAATTAGGATTAATTTACGATGTATTTGTTAATGAAGATTATGATGTAAAAATCTTAATGACCTTAACAACTCCTAATTGTCCTGTTGCAGAAACCTTACCTCTTGAAGTTGAAGAAAAAATCAAATCACTTGACGCTGTTAAAAGTGCCGAAGTAGAAATTACATTTGATCCACCTTGGACACATGAGTTGATGAGTGAAGAAGCAAAACTTGAATTAGGGATGCTTTAAGTCATTTTAATTAATATGCAAGATGATATTATTAATCGCGTAGCGAATAGCAAATTAATTACCATTAACCTTGAAGATTATTATCCTAAAGGCAAACGTGTTTTATTTGATATAAAGGACTGGCTATTTGAAGGTTTTGTGCTTCGTGAAAAAGATTTTAGAGAACAAGTAAAACAATATGATTGGTCTCAATTAAAAGATAGTTATGTAGCATTAACTTGTAGTAGTGATGCCATAATTCCTGCATGGGCATTTATTTTAATCAGCATTAACTTAGAGCCTTTTGCTAAAAAAATAATTATTGGCAATCTTGAGCTACTTGAAACCTCAATTTACCAAGATGTGTTGAACAACTTAGATGTTTCAGAATATAACGGAAAACCTATTATCATTAAAGGTTGTTCTAAAAAACCAGTGCCCCAAAATGCATACATTATGTTGGCTAACAAACTAAAACCTGTGGCCAAATCTATCATGTATGGCGAAGCCTGTTCTTCTGTGCCATTGTATAAGAATAAGTAAAAAATTACTTATTATATTATATCTTTGCGAATTCAAAAAAATAATTTTGTTTAAAAATGAATAAGAAATCACTATTAATTTTAGGACTATTTTTAACAGTATCATTGAGTTTTTCTCAAACTTTAGAAGAACTAAAAGCAACACTTGCTGTTCAAAAAGATTCACTTAAAGTTGCTCAAAATCGCGTTAATGAAACCCAAGGCAAAATTGATGCCTTCCCAGGGTGGAAAAAAGGAGCTTTTGGAACTGTTGGAGGAAGCATTTCTAGCTTTAATAACTGGTATGCTCAAAAAGCACCTAACAACAAGTCTGGTAATATTGGGTTTACCATTAATGCTTTTGCTAATCTTGATACAGAATCATTCTTTTGGAGAAATGCAGGAAATATGTATTTGTCTTGGGTTAAGTTTGATGATAAAGACAATCCGAGCGATAGTAAAAGATGGCGTGAAGCTACAGATGTTTTCAATATATCCTCTTTATATGGTCAAAAATTAAGTGAAACATTTGCACTTTCTGGCTTAGGAGAATATAGAACAACCATTTTAAACAACTTTAATAATCCTGGATATTTAGATGCTGGTATTGGAGCTACTTGGACACCAATTAAAGATCTTGTAGTAGTTGTTCATCCATTAAACTATAACTTAGTATTTAGTAAAACAGATGCTATTTTTCAATCATCTTATGGTACAAAAATACTAGTAGATTATACCAGACAAATAAAAGAGATTAGTTTTAAAACCAACTTATCTATGTTTCAAAGTTACAAGAGTTCCGATTTATCAAACTGGACTTGGAACAACTCTTTTGGCTATACCTTATGGAAAATGATAGGTGTTGGTTTTGACTTTGGATTGAGAAGCAATAAACAAGAAGCCTTAAAATATAATGCCATTAATTATGATGCGACAAGTGGAGACCCTGAACCAACGTTTGATAATATTGACAATAAGCTTCAGTCGTATTGGGTTCTTGGGTTAAACTATAAGTTTTAAAAAACCTTATTTATAAGTTTATAAAAAGAGGCTGTCTAAAAAGTATAGCTCCATGTCATATTGAGCCTGTCGAAATATTTCAAATTACCGATCATCAATATCGGTTTCGACAAGCTCAACCTGACAAACAAAACACATCTTGTTTTTTAGACAGCCTCTTTTTATGCTTGATTGTCTTCATAATCTGGATAGAGAAAATGATTGTACGGAAATCGTGTAACATGAATTTGTCTCACTTCTTCATAAACACGCTTTTTAAAATCTTCTAAATTTTCTTTGTTTAATGCCGAAATAAACAAAGCATTATTACCAAGTTTACTCATCCAAGTTTGTTTCCATTCATCCAATGAATAATGACTCTTTGTGCGTTCAGTTTCTAAATCATCCTCGTCTAAAGGTTCCGCATGATATGAATCAATTTTGTTAAACACCATAATAGTTGGCTTATCAGAGCTCTTTATTTCGCCTAAAATCTTATTAACCGATTCTATATGCTCTTCAAAATTAGGATGTGAAATATCAACAATATGAAGTAATAAATCTGCCTCTCTCACTTCATCCAAGGTACTTTTAAAACTTTCAACCAATTGTGTTGGCAATTTTCTAATAAAACCCACAGTATCAGATAACAGAAAAGGCAGGTTTTTAATCACCACTTTTCTTACCGTGGTATCCAATGTAGCGAACAATTTATTTTCGGCAAATACCTCACTTTTACTTATCACATTCATTAAAGTAGATTTACCAACATTGGTATAACCAACTAAAGCAACTCTAACCATGGCACCACGATTGCCTCTTTGTACAGACATTTGCTTATCAATGGTTTTAATGCGTTCCTTAAGCAAAGCTATTTTATCGCGCACAATACGTCTATCGGTTTCGATTTCTGTTTCACCAGGACCGCGCATTCCAATCCCTCCTTTTTGGCGTTCAAGGTGAGTCCACATGCCACGTAAACGAGGTAATAAATATTCGCATTGTGCCAATTCTACCTGTGTTCTTGCATAACTGGTTTGAGCCCTTTGTGCAAAAATATCGAGAATTAAATTGGTTCTGTCTAATACTTTACATTTAAGAATTTTACTAATATTCCGTTCTTGCGCCGCAGATAATTCATCATCAAAAATAGCCGTCCCAACTTCATGTTCTTCAATATACTTGCGAACATCTTCCATTTTACCAGACCCAATAAACGTTTTAGGGTTTGGCATCTCCATTTTTTGCGTAAACCGCTTTACAACATCTCCACCTGCTGTATATGTTAAAAACTCAAGCTCATCTAAATACTCTTTAGATTTAATTTCATCTTGGTCTTTAGTTATAATTCCAACTAATACAGCCTTTTCTAAGCTTATATCTTTCTTTTCTAACATAAAATAAATTAATGTACAAAGTTACATAATTGCATCCGTTTTAATTTTTATATTTTTAGCGATATTTTTAAATCATGGCCGACTTTTTAGAAAATAATACAAAAATACATACGGTAGCATTTTATAATCTTGAAAACCTATTTGACCTACAAGATGATCCACAAACAAATGATAATGACTTTTTGCCAACTTCGGTAAAAAAATGGACGCACAAGCGCTATGAAAACAAACTGAGGAAATTAGGTTTTGCCATTTCTAATATAGGACTGCAAGAGACCAATAAACACCCTGCCATTGTTGGTTTGGCCGAAGTTGAAAATGACACGGTTTTAAAAGATCTGTTAGCATCAAAACATTTAAGTGAGTGCAATTATGGTTTTGTTCATTACGATTCGTTAGACGAACGCGGAATAGACGTCGCGTTATTATATGACACTACCTATTTTGAAGTAACACATTCTGAAACCTTTAGAATTCATTTGGTTGATGATGATGGAACGCCCGATTATACTCGTGATATTTTATTGGTTTCTGGAGTGCTTGAAGATGAAGATATTCATGTAATAGTGAATCATTGGTCGTCTAGACGAGAAGGCGAAAAAGAAACCGAACCTAAACGCATGGCCTCTTCTAACAAAGTTATTGAAATCATTACTAATTTACGATTGGAAGATCCTCATGCTAAAATTATTGTTGTGGGTGATTTTAACGATGACCCTTCTAGCAATAGCATTAAACATTTGGTAAACCAAGCTAACTTATACAATGCCATGGACACCTTACGATCCTATAATAGAGGAACAACTAACTATAACCGCCAATGGAATTTATTTGATCAGATTATCATATCGACTAATTTTTTTGAAAGTACTCCTAACAAATTAGAATTTGATATGGCCAATATTTTTGATGAAGATTTTTTAAAGCTTTTTAATGGTAAGTTTAAAGGTACTCCTTTTAGAACCTATGTTGGCAAAAAATATAAAGGAGGCTATAGTGACCATTTTCCTGTGTATGCTGTTTTTAAGAAGCATGTTGTGTAGTTTAAAATGGCTTGGTTTTTTGTTGGCGATAGTTTTTATTGCGCTGTTTCAATTTTGACTATTTCTTTTCCTTGCTCTCCCAAGTAATGCGTTATTATTTTTTCGTAAACTTTATATCCATCATCCACGTTTGTGAAGATTATTAATCCTTTTTTTGTTTTCGGAAATATAAAAACAATGGTTTGAACTCCGTTGTCTGCTCCACTATGTGATAGTGCGTAATCTCCATTTTTAAAATTATAAATTTCAAATCCAAGCCCAAAGTGTTTTCCGTTTTTGGTTGCAACTTGATGAGTAACCATATCCTCAAATACTTTTTTGGAAAGTCCGATGCCGTTCATTACACTAACCAAAAACTTTCCGTAATCTTCAACTGTTGTCAATAAATCGTCAGCACCATTTGCTGTTTTGTTTTTAACTGTTTTATAGGCATTTCCTTTGTTGTCATATCCAATGGCCAATCGAGATTCATCAGTCTTATCGTTCCAAATATATTGCGTGTCGGTCATTGCCAATGGGTCAATGATTAATTCCTTGGCTAATTGATTTAAAGATTTTTTAAATTTATTTTCTAAAGCCTTTCTCAAATATTCAAGCCCTTCGCCCGAATACTGATATTGGGTACCTGGTTCAAATTGAAAATTCAATTTTTTTGATTTGTTTAAATATCTCCAATTTGGAAATCCAGTTTGATGACTTAAAATATGCCTTGTAGTGAGTTTTTTACTTCTTGGGTCATCCGTAATGTCTGGGTCAGTCCAATATTTATAAATAGGCTCGTCCAAGTCCCATTTGCCCAAACTGACCAATTTTAAAGCAACAATTGCGGTTACTGGTTTTGTTAAAGATGCTACATTGAAAACTGTATTATAAGGTGCGGTTTCCCCATCTATAAGACCGCCATATACCTTTACTTGTTGAAGTTTGCCTTCATTGATGACACCAAGTCCTAAAGTTGGGATATTGCTTGATTTCAACCATTTTTCAAATTCTTTGTCGTTATCTAAAATAGAATTATCTGTTTTTTGTGTTTCATATGCCTGATGTCCAAAACTTAAGGAAGTTGTTAATTTCCAATTACCATTTTCCAATATCCAAACATTTGAGAACCTTGCAGAACCGGGTTCGCTTTCTTTACTTTCGTAAAATAAATGTTCTCCGTTTTGAATAGCTCCATACAAAACTCCATTTCTGTAAAGCGGGAAAATCTCTGTACTTTCTTTTACTAAAAATCTTTTTACTTGACGTGTTTCAGGACTTTTACATAGTCCGTTTTTTAGGTCATAAAGAAATTTTGTTTTGTCAGAAATTCCATCTTTGTCGTGATAAAATTTTAAGTTTTCGCTTAATAAATTTTCGTACTGTTTGATATCGCAAGTGTTGAACCCAACATTAAACAGCAAACTGTCTTTTGATAGTATAGTTTTATAGAGTTCCGAATTTTTGTCAACTTGTGCTTTGCTAATTACAGAAAAAAGAAGGGTAATAATCAAGCTTAAAATAATTTTTTTGGGCATAATGAAATTTGTTTTGGCATGAATAATTATTTTGCACAAAGGTTAAAAACTCATTTTCTGCACTCTAAAAATTTGCCCGACAATAACTCGACAAAAACCCGACAAGTTTTATATCATATTGAAATTCAACTTGTAATAAAGTCTTTTACTCTTATCTATTTCAATTGCATTTCGAAGGATAATGAATACATTAGATAAAACAATTAGTATCATAAGGATTAAACTAAACTGGTTTCCAAGTTTCAAAAAAATACCCAACATAAATACAATAGGTGCTAAAATTGTCCAAAGTATTTGTAATGATATAACCTGTTTAGTTAAACTGTTTTTTTGTTTCATAATGAACATTAGAACAAGAGGAATGATAATATTTAATGGAGGAATAATGATAAATGGAATTGAGGATAGGTTTATTATTTTTAGAAAAGAATAGTTAATCAAAACCATTTCTTGGGGTTCTCTTTTATCTTTGATAATTTCAACTTTTTCTTGTTGAAATTCTTTGTA
>JBNKYB010000022.1:0-25991 GCA_050300615.1 Flavobacteriaceae bacterium
AAGGGAGTATTTATAAATACTCTCTTTTTTATGAATAGTCGTTAACTTGACGGTCTTATAATATTTCAACAATCAAATTATCATCTGTTTTTTCAACCTTTGCTAATTTATGTTTAGTAAGACCTTTAATACCTTTGTCCCAACCTTTATTACTTAACTCAGATTGCGATTTTAAATCTGCTAAAGGCATGCTTTTTTTAGATTTTAAGATATTTAAAATAACCTTTTCATTCTCGCTTAAATCAATAGCTTTTTTCTCTGGTCTCATTTGTGGAAAAAACAATACTTCTTGTATCGATTGATTGTTAGTTAAAAACATAATTAATCTGTCCATACCTATTCCCATACCAGATGTTGGGGGCATTCCGTATTCTAAAGCACGTAAAAAGTCTTCGTCAATAAATTCTGTTGCTTCATCATCTCCTTTTTCAGCAAGTTTTAATTGATGTTCAAAACGTTCGCGTTGATCAATTGGGTCGTTTAACTCAGAGTAAGCATTGGCTATTTCTTTACCACATACCATTAATTCAAAACGTTCTGTTAATTCAGGGTTGTCTCTATGTTCTTTACACAACGGGCTCATCTCTTTTGGGTAATCGGTAATAAATGTTGGCTGGATGTAATTACCTTCACATTTTTCACCAAAAATTTCATCAATAAGTTTGCCCTTACCCATAGTATCATCCACTTCAATACCTAAGTTTTTTGCAGCATCTCTAATCTCATCTTCCGTTTTACCAGTAATATCAAATCCTGTAAAATGTTTAATAGAGTCAGCCATAGTAACTCTGGCATATGGCGCTTTAAAATCTATATCATGACCACCATATGTTGCTTTTGTAGTTCCGTTAACTGCAATAGCACAATGTTCTAATAGGCGCTCACAAAAATCCATCATCCAATTATAATCCTTGTAGGCTACATAAATTTCCATTGCTGTAAACTCAGGATTATGGGTTCTGTCCATCCCTTCATTTCTGAAGTTTTTTGAAAACTCATAAACACCATCAAATCCACCAACAATTAGTCTTTTTAAATATAACTCGTTAGCAATTCGCATATAAAGCGGAATATCTAAAGCATTATGATGTGTAATAAATGGTCTTGCAGCTGCGCCGCCTGGAATAGATTGTAAAACCGGTGTTTCAACTTCAAAATAACCAGCATCATTAAAAAATGAACGCATAGCATTAAAAAGCTTCGTACGTTTTACAAATACGTTCTTTACCTTAGGATTTACAACTAAATCAGCATAACGTTGTCTGTAACGTTGTTCAGGATCGGTAAACGCATCAAACACAACACCATCTTTTTCTTTAGGTAGTGGTAATGGTTTTAACGCTTTGCTTAACAATGTAAAATCTTTAACTTTTACTGTTTTTTCTCCAACTTTAGTTGTGAATAATTCACCTTCAATTCCTATAAAATCGCCAAAATCTAAAAGTTTTTTAAAGACATCATTGTATTTAGACTTATCCTCGCCAGGACAAATTTCATCTCTGTTAAAATAGACTTGGATTTTACCCTCTGCATCTTGAAGTTGTGCAAAAGAAGCTTTTCCTTGCAATTTAATAGCCATAAGCCGTCCTGCAATTGTTACCTTTTTTCCTTCTTCAAAACCTTCTTTTACTTGTTTTGAAGAATGATTTACAGGATATAAATCGGCTGGATATGGATTAATACCTAACTGACGTAATTTTAATAATTTTTCTCGTCTTACTAACTCTTGTTCAGAAAGCTGCATGTTATTTTAGTTTTTAGAGGTCAAAATTAAACTATTTAAAAGGATAGAAAAACATCTTTTTAAATAATCTTCTTTTTCGTTTAAAAAAAACAATTTTCAATCTGGTTTTTGTCTATAATTTATGACTTCCTGCATGACATAAGTCATGCTTTATGTGTGGATAAAAGGTTTACTTTATAGTGTGTTTTTGACTTGTAAATAAAATTAAGCGAGACACTTAATACTAAATAAAACTAAACTAAAATGAGAAAAATAATTATAATCGTAATCACAGGATTACTTTTTGGTTTTTATACCTATGGACAAGATATATCACCGTATATAAAAGTAGGATCTTCTTCTGAAACCATTCAATCTGTTGCTAAAAAAGCGACGATGTGTTTAAAGGATAATGGATTTACTGTGTTGGGTGATTATAATCCTTCAGGGAAATCAACTTTAAAGGTTATTGCTTTTACACGAAATGATATAAAATCGACCGTAATAAAAGTTGATGACCGTGGTGCTTTGGCAGCTGTTTTTAAAATAGGATTAGAAATGAAAAACGGAAAGGTAATAATTTCGTATACCAATCCAGATTATTTGCTCAGAGCCTATTTAATGAATGATTATGATCGCTTTAAAAATACATTCGAAAAATTTAGCGCAAGCTTAAAAACAGCTTTATCACCTTTGGGCAATGAGTTTTTACCTTTTGGAGGAACTGTGGATGCTGAAAAACTTAAAAAGTATCATTATAAAATTATGATGCCCTATTTTACAGACCCAGTTGAATTGGCAGAATTTAATTCTTTCAAAGAAGGAGTTATGTTAATTGAAGAAAACTTAAAAGCCGAAAAAGGACAAACAACACTGGTTTATAAGCTTATTTATCCAAAAGAGCAAGTTGCAGTATTTGGTATTGGATTACAAAATGCAGAAGAAGGTGAATCTTATTTTATGCCGAAAATTGGCGAAGCGCATGTAGCAGCATTGCCTTATGAGATTATTTTGCAAGGTAAAGAAGCGACTATGTTACACGGGAAATATAGAATTGCACTATTTTGGCCAGAGTTGACTATGGGAACTTTTATGAAAATTATGAGTACACCTGGAGATATTGAAGATGCTCTCGAAGCAGTTTGTCAATAAATTTACGATCTATTTAGTTCCACTTTTTTATAAAATTTTAAAGCCCTATTCAATTAATTGAATAGGGCTTTAAGGTAGATTTCAAATATAAAATATCTTTAATGCAGTATTATTTATCTGCTGGTTTTGGTTTTACTTCTCCTTTAATATGAAGTAATTTGTTTGGTTCACTAGCGTTAGACATAACTGTGATTGTTTTATTAAAAACACCAAGTCTGTTTGTTGCGTATTTAACTTTTATTTCGCTTGTTTCACCAGGTAAAACAGGTTCGTTTTTAGAATACGAAGGAACAGTGCAACCACAAGATGTTCTTACTTGAGATATTATAATAGGGGCATCTCCAGTATTTTTAAATTTAAAGGTACGTTCACCATTATCATTTTGTTGAATAGTTCCGTAGTCTATCTCTGTGGTGTCAAAAGAAAAAACACCAGCAGTTTTTTTTGCAGCATCATCTTGTGAAAAGCCAAAAGAAAAAGTAAATAAGCATAATGCTAAAAAGCAAATGCTCTTTAATTTTGATAATTGATTCATTGTTTGTGTCATAATTATAAGTTTTTTAAGTTACTAAGTTACAAACATCATTGTTTTTTCGCAATAATCTTAAAATTTATGGGTTGAAATAAGTACTAGTACCTAGTTTAATTTTTAAAACTAACTATTAAACAGCGATTTAACCTCATCTCTAGACTGTGCCTGTAATTTTTTAAAGATGTTGTTTACATGTGTTTTTACGGTACTTATACTAACAAATAATGCATCTGCAATTTCTTTATTGGTTTTATCTTCTAATATAAGATTAAGAATATTTTGTTCTTGTTTGGTAAGTTGATCTTTTATAAAAGCAGCAGACTTCTTTTTTTTGAAAGTGAACCAAAAATAGATGTTTGTAATTAAAGATAGAATAAGAAGTAATACTATAATATACAGCCATGGAATACGACTGGTTTCTGTTGTTTGTGAGAGTATATATTGGTCTGAAGTTAACTCAGTTTTATACTGTTTCGTGTAAGGCGCATTTGGATATTTTTCAACAAGCCTATCTAGTAAATTATCATAGTAAGGATTTGTTTGTAAATCTTCAAGATAATAGGTGTGAAAATCGCTTTTACGATCAGATAAAAATGCATAAATATACAGTTCGGCAATAGGTTCGTTAAGTTGTTTGCCAAAGGTATGTAACGTTTTAAACCATTTTTTGTTATTTAGCTTTCTATTTGCTTCACTTCTAAACTCACTAAAGGCAAATTTCATTTCATCTTTTAAAGAGTCTATTTTAATAAATGCATTTGCTTTTGGATTGTTAGATTGAATGTCGCAAAACATTTCGTTTTCAAATGAAAACGGAAAAGCAATAGTGTCTGTGTTTTTTGCTATAAAAACTATTTCTTTGCTTTTATCACAATGCCCATTAAAGTGATTGGCATTTTCCTCATCAAAACAATTGTCTACATGAATTCGGTAGATTCTATTTTCATTTTCAATCTCATCACCAGAAAACGTAAAATAGCCTAAACTATCAGTTTTTACACGTGCAATGATTTGTTCTGAATAGACACCAACGATTTTTCTATAATCATCTATGATTGATAGATATACATAGTTATTCCATTGTTTATTATCTATATGTCCAGTAAATTTATACTGAGCTTTTACAGATAATGAAAAGAGTAATAGAAAAGGTAAAATGTATTTGAACCTCATGCTGCGAATCTAATATATTTTATTCAAAAATAATTAAAGACCTCTTTAAAACAGTATTTTTTGTTTTAAAAAGCAATGTGTAAAACAAAATTGATTGTAACAACTCTTTTAAAAAAGCGTCATATAAGAAATCATCAATTAAAAAATCATCAAAATGAGTTTCTGGAGAGTTTTACTGTCTATCCTTTGTCCGCCTTTAGCTGTATTAGATAAAGGTTGTGGCTCTATATTTATTGTCTTTCTATTATGGCTTTGTGGTTGGGTCCCAGGTGTGATTGCAGCCTTGGTAATATTGAACAACCCTAATAGATAAACATAAAAAATATTGTAATTTTGCAGCCTATGAATAGGCAAATTGAACTGCAAGATTTAGGTCTTAAAGATTATAAACAAACTTGGGATTACCAAGAACAGTTGTTTAAAGGTATTGTAGATACCAAGATTAAAAACAGAAAAGAGGAGTCTCTACTTCCAACAAATAATTATTTTTTGTTTGTTGAACACCCACATGTATATACATTAGGTAAGAGTGGAGATATATCAAACTTACTTTTAAATGAAGATCAGCTAAAAGATAAAGGAGCAACCTTTTATAAAATTAATAGAGGCGGTGATATTACTTATCATGGTCCAGGACAAATAGTAGGCTATCCTATTCTGGATTTGGAAAATTTTTTTACCGATATTCATAAATATCTTCGTTTTCTAGAAGAAATGATTATTCTCACGCTTGCCGAATATGACTTGAAAGCGGAACGTAGCGAAGGGGAAACAGGTGTTTGGTTAGATGTAGGAACACCATTTGCTAGAAAAATATGTGCTATGGGTGTGCGTGCCAGTCGTTGGGTAACCATGCATGGTTTTGCATTGAATGTGAATGCTAATTTGGGATATTTTGATAATATTATTCCCTGCGGTATCCGTGGAAAAGCGGTTACGTCGCTTAATGTTGAATTAGGAGTTAAAGAAGTTTCTATAGAAGAGGTCAAAGAAAAACTGCTCAAGCATTTTTCTGAGCTTTTTAAGGCGGAGTTTAAAAAATAAAAATAGCTAGATAATAAAGCCCAGTGGCAATAAAAACAATACCTGCAACATAACGCATTACTTTTTCAATTTTTGTAATTCTTGAGTAAAATATACCAACACTAGCGGCTGCAAAAGCTAAAAGGTATGTAAATAAAATCACAGGAATTCCTGTTCCGAAGGCAAAAATAATGGGTAAGTAAAGACCGTCTGCACTTGATATCGTTAATGGAATAAGCATCCCGAAAAATAAGGCACCACTGTAAGGACAAAAAGCCAGAGCAAATACAATTCCTATTAAAAAAGAGCCTAGCAACCCTTTACTTTTGAATTTTTCTGATAGTTTATTTGAAAAACTGGACTTTCCTAAAAAGTTAAGTTTAATGATGTTCAGCATAATTAATCCGATAATAATTAAAAGCGGGCCTAAGTATTTTTCACCATTTTGGTTAAAAAATCGGGCAATATGGAATTTGCTCGCTCCAAAATATAAGATTAACCCAATGACCATATAACTAAAAGCTCTTCCTAAAGAATACAGTAAACCACTTAAAAGCACTTTCTTTTTACTAGCTATATTTTTTGAAATAAAAGCTGTTGCCGTAATATTGGTTGCTAAAGGACAGGGACTAATGGCTGTCATGAGCCCTAATAGTAACGCCGATAAAACCGGAAGATTGGTATGCTCTAATAAGGTTTTTAAATAGTCCATTATAGAGACTTCAACTCGTTTTCAATTTTAGCTTTTAGCTGTTTTGAAAAAACATCTTGGTTATTCCCTTCCATAAAGGCAAATTCGGTTAAATCAATGTGTTTTTCTTTGCCGTCCTTTATAACGTTTAAAAATAAAGAGGTTCCAGAAGCTTCAAATTTTTCAACCAGTTTTTCGTTTTCTTTGGCATCGACATTAATTACTTGAAATGTGATGTTGCCATCCTTTAAATCTTTAGAAAAATATGTGTCGAGTGTGAATTTTGTGTTGGCTTCAATAGCTTTACAAGTCATACATCTATGGGTAGAATGAAAATCAATGACTTCTATTTTAGAGGTAGATTGAGTTGTAGTGCTGGTTTTGCTTTTAGTTTGTCCGTTACAAGACATTAAAATTAAAGTAAAAACTAAGATTGTTAAGAATTTAATGTGTTTCATGGGTGCTTTTTTAAGATTTATAATATAGTATTGAATAGATATCCTGAGAGTATAATGCAAAGGGTGACGACCCCAAAGAAAATACCAATGAGTTTTAATGACATGACTTTTTTTAATAACATAGCTTCTGGTAAAGACAAAGCTACCACTCCCATCATAAAGGCAATGGCTGTTCCTAGTGGAATCCCTTTTGCTACTAACACTTGAACAACTGGCAATATACCAGAGGCATTGGAATACATGGGAACCGCTAACAGGGTTGCAATGGGTACGGCGAACAGATTGTCTTTATTCATGTATTGTTCAAAAAAACCTTCTGGAATGTAGCCATGCATCAATCCGCCAACAGCAATACCAATAATCACATAAGGAACAATTCCTTTAAGAATTTTAACAACTTCAGCCCAAATAATAGGTAATCGTTGTTTAAACGGTTGTCTTTCTTCTTGAAAAATATCCTGCTCTCTTTGAGCATTGGCAAGAATATCTTTAACCCAAGGTGTTAAATACCGTTCTAGTTTTAATTTTTGAAGGATTGCTCCCGAAATAGTTCCTAGTAACACACCGCTAATCACATAAATAAGTGTTGTTTTAACGCCGAATAAACCAACAAAAAGTCCTATGGCAACTTCATTAACTAATGGGGAGGTTACTAGAAAAGCAAAGGTGACTCCTAGAGGAATACCACCTCTTACAAATCCAATGAATAAAGGTACTGATGAACACGAACAAAAAGGCGTAACCACACCAAAAAGGCTTGCCATAAGATATTCTAATCCGTATAATTTATTTCGAGATAAGAAGTTTTTAACTTTATCAATAGGAAAGTAACTATTGACGATACCCATTAAGAAAATTACGACCACAAGAAGTATTAAAATCTTGGTGGTATCATATATAAAGAAATTTAAAGCATTGGCTAAATGATTGTCTTTTTCTAAATGAAGCGCATCAAATACTACCCAATCGGCTATATGTTGAATCCAATCAAACATCTATGATGTTAACAACAACTGTCTGAAGAGCAACAGCTTCCATCTGTGTTTTTAGCAGGTTTTGTTTCATTTAAAACCTCTAAAACTTCGGCTTTTGAAGGAATTCGTCCTTTTATAGTTACAACATCATTAATAACTAAAGCAGGCGTACTCATAACATTAAATGTCATGATATCCATAATGTCTTCTACTTTTTCAATGGTAGCGTCAATATTGTTTTCATTAACAACTTCCTGAACTAAACTTGTCATGGCTTTACATTTTGGACAACCTGTGCCTAAAACCTTAATGGCTATACTCATAATTTTGTGTTTTTAATTTAAACAGATCAATCAAAAAAATCGGCGAACAATGATTTGGCAAGTTTCCAATTCACTTGATTAATACAATACTTTATTTTGGGTGGTTTTAATTCGCCTTGAATTAAACCAGCATCTTTTAACTCTTTTAAATGTTGGGAAACCGTAGACTGTGCTAACGGAAACACATCAACCAAATCTCCTGTAAAACAGCACGATTGATTTTCTAAATGTTTTAAAATAGCAATACGTGTAGGATGTCCTAATGCCTTTGCGAATCGTGCTAAAGCTTCGGTGCCTTCTTGATATTCAATATGTTCTAAACTTCTTTTCATATTTATTATCGCAAATGTACGATTGGTTTTATTGGATAGAAATGACATTTGTCATCTTGCCCAGTTTTTATTGATAATATTTTTTTCTAAGCCAAAAAGACACCCTCACCAATATAATTAAGGCTGGAACTTCAACTAAAGGACCAATGACTCCTGCAAATGCCTGACCAGAATTTAATCCGAAAACGGCAATGGCAACCGCAATCGCTAATTCAAAATTATTGCCTGCTGCAGTAAAAGCTACCGAAGCTGTTTTGTCATATTCTGCGCCTGTTGCTTTGGTAACAAAAAATCCAATCATAAACATGAATGTAAAATAGATAAGTAAGGGAACTGCAATTATTAAAACATCCATAGGAATTTGTACAATCAATTCACCTTTCAATGAGAACATGACGATGATGGTAAATAACAGAGCCATTAATGTTATTGGTGAAATGGTTGGAATAAATTTTTGTGTGTACCATGCCTCTCCTTTTAATTTTACTAGAATTAGTCTGCTCAATATTCCCATTATGAAAGGAATACCTAAATAAATGGCTACACTTTCTGCAATCGTTCCTATTGAAATATTTACAATAGCACCTTCAAATCCAAAATAAGGGGGAAGCACTGTAATAAAAATCCAAGCATAAAAACTATAAGCAAACACTTGAAAAATACTGTTTAATGCTACCAAACCAGCACCATATTCGCTACTTCCTTCGGCAAGATCATTCCAAACCAAAACCATGGCGATACAACGAGCTAAACCAATTAAAATTAGTCCGACCATATATTCTGGATAGTCTTGTAAAAATGTAATGGCTAAAATGAACATTAATATTGGGCCAACAATCCAGTTTAGAACTAGTGAAATGGATAAGATTTTTATATTCTGAAAGACCTTAGGCAACAAAGCATAATTCACTTTAGCCAAGGGTGGATACATCATTAAAATGAGGCCGATGGCAATGGGAATATTGGTGGTTCCGCTACTGAATGAATCAATGATTTTTGGAAATGATGGCACAAAATAACCAATGCCAACACCTAGAGCCATGGCCATAAAAATCCAAAGCGTTAAATTTTTGTCCAGAAAACTGAGTTTTTTCTTTGTCATGGTCAACTATTTTATTTGAGAAAATACATAGTACAGTTCTGTAGCTATCTGAATGCTCCGTTCTTGGTATTTTATTTTTTGAAGCGGTGTATTGTCAAATGCTTTGGGGTCTTCATACGTAATCGGAATCCGCTTTTCAGCACCAGCAATAAACGGACAACCTGCATCAGCTTGTGAGCAGGTCATGATAGCCGCAAAACCAGACTTTGGATTGGTTGCATCATCATAGGTTTTTGAAAAGCCAATAATTGACGGTTCATCATCTGAAAATGAAATGGCATAAACTGGATTTCCCCCTTCTGATATGGTTTCAATTTTAAAACCAGAATCCACTAAAGTTTCAGCAACCATAGGGAATAAGGCCGTGGCTTCTGTTCCTCCAGAATAACAAGACACATTGTTGATGTTGAAATGATTCGCCATGACTTGTGCCCAGACTTGCGAGAGATGACTTCTTCTTGAATTATGGGTACAAATAAAATTAAGTTTGATATCTTGATGGTTTTGATACTTTTTTTGAATAAAATCAATTAAAGGCTGAAGTACAGATTTACGTTCAGCAGAGATACTTTCAAGAGTCAAAGCATTAATATACTTTTTAATATCTAGATAAATCATATTACTATTTTAATTTAGCAACAACCACTTTTTGGTGAACAACAAGAACTACTATTGTCTTGTAATTCAGATAATTTAACTTTAGGTTTCTCTTCTTTATGACCTGGTTTTTCAGCATAAACCGTAATACTAAAGATGCCTATAGTACTGGTGTTAAAAGCCTTAATTTTGTCTTCATCAAGATATTTGCTTAGAATATCATCAGGGATAACAATAGGTTTTTCTTTTTGAACTTTCAGGTTTGAAAATCCTGTATTTGAAATATGTTGAAGGTAATCGGTTTTTTGTATGGCACCTGCAACACAACCGGCATACATTTCAGCATCTTCCTTTAATGCGTCAGGTAGATTGCCAACCAAAACAATATCTGAAATACTAAAATGGCCTCCAGGTTTTAAAACCCGATATATTTCTTTAATAACCTTTTGTTTATCAGGAACCAGATTCAATACGCAATTGCTCACAATCACATCGGCAATATCATCACTTACGGGCATGTTATCTATGTCACCTTCTCTAAACTCCACATTGTTGTAGCCCAATTTTTCAGAATTGATGCGTGCTTTTTCTATCATGATAGGAGTGAAGTCAATCCCTATAACTTTTCCTTCAGGTCCTGTTTCGTGTCTGGCCACAAAACAATCATTGCCGGCACCAGAGCCTAAATCGATAACGGTATCGCCTTTATTGATGTTGGCAAAATGTGTAGGCAGTCCACACCCAAGACCTAAATCTGCATCACTGGCGTAACCGTCAACATCTGAGTAATCATCCATCATAATGTTGTATACTTTATTTGATGGTGTTGTAGCACCGCAACACGATGAAGCATTTTCTGCTTTGCCTTGTTCGGCTATTTTGGTGTATCTAGATTTTACGATGTCTTTTAATTCTTGTTCCGTTTTCATGTTATGTTTATTTAAGCGATTGAATATATCTATTTAACAACAGCAGGATTCTACTGGTGAACTTGTTTTTGTTTTTTTACTTGGAATTCCACATTGGCTTTTTGCTAAACAATCGGTTTGTTTGGTAGTTAACAGAAAATTGGTGCCATCAAAGTCCAATCCAAATTTACCAATCGTGGTATCTTGGTATTCTATTTCAATAGGTAAATCATCCAATTCCAACACTTTTTCTGAAAGTTCAATAATATGTACTAATTTTTCAGGATGCAATCTGTGGTCATAATCATTGGCTTCATATAATTGAAAATTTACGACTTCCTCTTGTCTAACGGTACCACCACAATCAATAAAATGTTTGGAGATTTTTCCAATCTCAGTGACGTGAAAATGACTGGGAACCAATGCTCCGTTAGGTAGTTGAAAGGCTATAGTGTCTAGGGTCTTTAAGTGGTTTTTAATATCTGATAATTTCATAATGTTATTTGTTTAATTGTAATATTGCGATATATAGGTTGAAATTTTTTTAGCAGCATTGTATGGAAGAATCCTGGTTTAAAAACGAAATGAACAAGGCTTTAATCTCTGCCCATTTGTCTTGGTTAATACAATAACAAACGCTAGTGCCTTCAATGTTGCCTTTAATAATACCAATGTTTTTGAGCTCTTTTAAGTGTTGTGAAATGGTAGGTTGTGCCAACCCGATTTCATCTACTAAATCACCACAAATACAAGCATTTGCTTTTATAATGTGTTGTAAAATAGCCACTCGAGCCGGATGCCCAATGGCTTTGGCAATTTGTGCCATGGTGTTTTGCTCTTCGGTAAATATTTCACTCTTGGTTAATCCCATAATATTAATTATTATATTGCAATATTACGATTAATAGATTAAATGGAAAAATGTTTTTGAGTTTTTTTTGGTTTCGTTTACGCGTTTAAGTAACTAATTTAGTAAACAAACTTTTTTTGTTTTTAAATTTTTGCTACAAGTTTAATTCTAACTTTGCCATTATCATCTCCATTACCTTGTGTAGATTCTAGTAACTGTTGCAAAATGGTTTCAGTGTCTTGCACTCTTTGTCGTGGTATACTTACCTTAGTAATTTTGTTTTTGTTGGGATATATTACTGTTATTTCAATGATACCTTGTTGTGTTTTATCTCCTAAAGCAATTTTTTTTGCAGTTGCCAGGTCGTTTGCAAGTGCACTCGGAATTTTAATCGATTTCTGAGACTTTGTAATAGTAGTTTTGCAAGAATAAGAGCCATCAGTATTTTCCCAAAATATGTTGCCCGATTTAATACAATTCATTTTAGCAGTTTGGCTTTGATTATTACCATTAGGATTACCTGCTCTGGACGTTTTATTACTTCTGCTAGAGTTCCAATCTTGCGCTTGAGTAGATGTAGGCGTGTTATTATCATTATTATCTACAGGAGCAGTTGAAGAAGTTTTGTTGCTTCTACTGGAGTTCCAATCTTGCGCTTGGGTAGATGTAGGCGTGTTATTGTCATTATTATCTACAGGAGCAGTTGAAGACGTTTTGTTACTTCTACTAGAGTTCCAATCTTGCGCTTGTGTAGATGTAGGTGTGTTATTATCATTATTATCTATAGGAGCAGTTGAAGACGTTTTGTTGCTTCTACTGGAGTTCCAGTCTTGCGCTTGAGTAGATGTAGGCGTGTTATTATCATTATTATCTACAGGAGCAGTTGAAGACGTTTTATTACTTCTACTGGAGTTCCAATCTTGTGCTTGAGTAGATGTAGGCGTGCTATTATCATTACTTACACGAGAGGTTGAAGACGTTTTATCACTTCTGCTAGAGTTCCAATCTTGCGCTTGTGTAGATGTAGGAGGATTATTTCCATCACTTCCATATTTTTTAGTTGATAAACTAAAATGATAAGAAATACCAAAACCAAGGTTTAATGATGAAAGTGACGTATTTTTTTTTATAGTGCTGTATCTTATACTGCCGTCTGCCATTTCAAAGTCTTCTTGGTCTATTACCCCATTGTTGTTTATATCTTCAATCTTTCTTTCTGTAAGAGCTAATTGACCTGAAAGAGTAGTGAAATAACCAGCAGAAGCAAATAAACTTAGGTTGTGGTTTATGTTATAATCAAATTTAACACCTGTTGAAACAAAGCTCAGTGTTTTGGTGTTGCCAGAATTTAAATTTAGAAAAGGTACTGTAACATCTGGATTTTCTATGTTATCACTTCTTATTGCAAAAGATTTAACTACATACATCCCTGCTTTAATTTGAAAGGTAGTTTCAAATTTATTCAGTTTGAGTTTATATTCGGGTCCGATACCTACGTAGGTAGATTTAATATTTTCCGAATTATTCAAAACAGAAAACCCTAAGTTCTCTGTAAAATCGGATAAATTATTATCGGTTGGATTTGAAATTTGCCCAATAGAAAGTCCTAAGCCTACTTTGGAAAAATAATAGGCACCTGAAAGCTCAAAATAGCTGCCATTTCCAGCATAGGTGTTGTTTTTAAAATTTGAAGAAGGAACAGAAAGCCCATAAGCAATGCTAATATTTATGTCTTTACCTTTTATATTATTATTAGTATTACTTACACGAGAAGTTGAAGACGTTTTATTGCTTCTAGAAGAGTTCCAGTCTTGAGCACTTGTAACTGTTGGGGTGTTTTGAGAGTATCCCCAAAAGCTACTAAGTAAAAAAAGAATGAATGTTATTTTTTTTATAGCTTTCATTTTATTTGATTTAGAGTTTATGTTATTAAATCAATCAAACACTTATTTTGTTACCCTAAAATTCTCAGATCGATAAGTTGAAAATAGGAACAGGCTTTAACTTTTGCGCATTATTGGTAACGGTTTGATATAATCTTTTTTAATTGATTATGTCAAATGCAAACGAAGCTATTGAAAATTTCTTACAAATATAATTTATCCTTCCGCATTAAAAAACACCTTATAATAATGCATTTTTTTTTCGTCGTCATAGCCGCGTTCCAAATATTCGCTGGCGGCTTCAGGTGCATCAATATCTAGTTTAATTTGTATGTTGGTGTCTAGTTTAATGTCGGTTTTTATTTTTTTCTTTTCTTTGGTAACTACACGTTCGGCAACATCAAACTGGTTTCTAATAATCAGGTTTTGTTCGCCTTCAAAGGTTTTTTTGTAATCGTCAAATAAGGTTTTGTGCTTGTCTTCTTCAAAAATCTCATCTTTAAAACGCTCTACATTCACAATTTCATTCTCTTTAAAGAAATCGATGGTCTTGGCTAAAAAGGTGTTTTGTTCTTGTGAGCCGTAACTGGTTTTTAAAATTTCGGTTGAAAACTCCTTACAAAGCTCAATATATTGTTGTGTGTGGCTGTTGGCATCATCGGCGTATTTAATATTTAAAAAATGATTAATCCAATATTGAGTATCATAACTGTTATTATCAACACTTAAAATAATATTGCCTTCGGTATCAGACTGGTTTAAAATTAAGCAGCCTTTATCAACTTTTTTCGAGCTGATGCCTTTTTGAACCAACACATCGTAACTGTTGTTTTCTAAATAGGTTTGAAAGAAATTGACTTTGTTTTCAATTTTAAAAATCCCGATGGCGTTAGTGGTAATTTCATTAAACTCGATGCCTTCAAACATAACAACCAACACATCGCCTGTTTTTATTTGCGAAGAATTAGATTGTTCGTATAAATGGGTGACAATGTGTTTTGACACGTCTATAAATGAATCGTCTTCATTAAACAGTTGATTGGAATAGGTGTTTATTTCGTTAAGTGAAATATTGGAGTGGTGATTAAAACGGTAACTCTGCACCACCGAAGCAAAGGGGCGTAATAAAAACGGAAGCATTAAATCGTAACTGGCTTCATCAAAATCGACTAACTTTTCTGAAAAAGCATTTTTGGTGTCGTTAAATTTGTTACCAACTTTATGAATGATAAATTTTGAAATGGAGGCGTTTTTTCTTGAAATCATGAGTTGTCTTTTTGTATTGCAATAGTACTAATTTCAAAAGAGAAAAACATTAAAAAAAGAGCGCCAAAACAATTGTTTTGACGCTCCAGATTTGAGGACTTGCGATTTGGTTATCGTAATGTGTTATAAATTCAACAAATTTGAATTATATACATATGTTTTCATCAGTTGTAAATTTCTTTTTTTTGAATTAAGAATAAACCTAATTACAAAAAAGAAAATCAAACGTGTGTTTTTTAAGAAAAAAGTGTTTTTGTAAATTATTGATTAATAGCACCGCTAAGGTATAAATTAGTTTTTTACTTACAAAATACTTAAGGGTATTAAAAAGGTTAAATTTTTAAAAAATATTAGTTTATTTGATAAAGGATTATAGAATTAGTGCCTCCTTTAGTAACAAACTCTAAATTCTTGTCAGAATCAATATTATCAAGAGTAATGGCTGAGTTTCCATAAACAGGGAAATTAGGTAGTAAATTAGCATTACTATCAAAGAGGTATACTTTTTGGGTTTGTAAATCGGTAATAGCTATATAAATTTTGTCTTGTAAATAAAATAATTTAGGACTTGTGTAAATACCATAATCTAGTTCGTACGTGGTTCCCTTAATAGTCAATTTATTTTCACTAAGCGTTACCAATGTTTTACTAGAAGTTTCAATGTGATGCTGTGATGATAAATTTAAATTCTGAGACACACTATTTCCTCTTGAGTCGATAGTTATTAGTTTACCATCGGGATTGGTAGTTGTAAATTTATTTTTATATAGATAAATAGATTCATTTGAAAACAAATTAGAAGTTTTTGGAGATACTCTTGTTCTGCCAGTCCTGTCAAGAATATACATTTTGTTATGCGTTTTAAACACAATATAATCCTTACTGCCAATTCTAAAATGTTGAGGTTGATTTAAAATAATACTGTTAGCTGATTTAAAAACAAAGCCTTTTACAACTTTTAAAGTTTTATCATACATCAATAAATTTTTGCCTTGCGTTACTAAAAGTCTATAATTCTTATTATGGCCATAATCGAAAACGGATAAGGGTTGGGTAATAACATCGTTAAATTTACCAGGAAACGGAGATACATTATTACCGTTTCTGTCAATTACATATAATCGGTGAGGTGTTGTAAATGCTAATTGTAATTTACCATTTTTATAAAGATCAATTTGTTCTATATGTCCTAAAACTGGTCCTTCAAGTTGCTTTTTCCAAAGAACTTTACCAGAATTTGAAATTAAATAGAGGTTATTTTTTATATCCTGAACCACAATTTCCTTTTGTTTGGTAATGTGATTGGTGACAAATTGAGGCGTGTTTAATAAATCGGTGTCTAGCTTGATATTTAATTCTTCTGTAATTGAATTTTGTGCGGCTTTAGCTTTTGTTTTTTTAATGACGCCATTAACATGGGCAAAATTAGTGTCGTAAATAAATTGTAAGGCAGATATTTTATAGTTTTCTAAAGACTTTACAGGGATGCTTTCTTCAAGATTATTGCTTAAAATTTCATTAAGAATAGTTGGGTTTAAAACCATTAATAAAGACGAAGCGTCGCTGAGTTGCTCTTTTATATCATTAAAATAGGGTTGCTCACTTAAAGTTGTTTTATTTTGATAGTTTGAGATGATGTTATGAAGCATTTCTAAATTATCACTAAACACTAAAAAATCATCCAATATGCAATATTTAGTAGCCTTGTTAAATGAGATTAAAGGTGAAAAACAAGTTTTAAATAAATAGGGTTTACTAAAGCTTAAAATATCAACTTGTCTAAAGGTATCAATAACATTTTGTTCACTAATTAAAGCGTCTTCAGTTGATATACCATCTAAAGAGTTTAAAACAATAGCTCGGTTTTCAGAATTGTAAATAACTCCAACTTCAATAATGTTATCAAATAGGTGAGGCGTTTCCTTTAAAGTATCAATTTGAGTAAACTTAACGAGGTTTGAATGAAATTTATCATAAGTATTAAACGTAAAACTTAAAAATCCATCCGCATCAATAGGTGTTATATGTTGTATTTGATTTTCTTGCGGAATGGTATTTTTAAACACGTTAATAAAACTTTTAGTAGAATCATTAGCTTGAGTAATACCATTAATTAGTGTTTCGTCCTGACTTATTTCGGTATCGAAGGCTAAATAATTAGTAAATGCTTTTAGAGGTAATTGATTGTTAGGAAAAAACGATTTTATAGAGTTGGTTTCATCACAGTTAAGAATAACAGAAACTGTTTTATCATTTTCAGTTGTTCTGTATATTTTTTCTAATTCAGCATTGGTATTATTGTAATTATAGGCGTTTTCAACAAGGGTTATAGAAGAGGATGCAAAAAAAGTACTATCTATGATGGCACTGTAAAAAGTGTGATTGTTATAGGAAGATTTGATGATTGCTTTTTTCTCGTATTTTAGGGTTTCTTCAATATAATTTTTTAGTGAGTCTCTTACAAATAACCCTTTGGAGTTTTTTGAAATGATTGCGTATTCAAGACTGTCTTTGGCATTTCTTGAAAAACAGATTAATAGTTCGCCTGAAGGTTGTAACAGGGATAACCCATTTAATTGACTTTCTAAATTTTTATAGGTATCAGTTTTAGAAAAGCGCTGTAAAAAATCATTGTTTTGTAAACTGTTTTTTAAACTTTCAAGATTAGATGTTTTAAGGATTACAGAACTGTTTTCTGGAACAAAATGGATAAGTTGTGTGTGATTTGTTTTCTCGTTTGAACAGGCGTAAATAAAAAGGAATAAAAGGGGAAAACAAAATAATCTCATAAATGAATTAATTTTTACAAACCTACTATATTTTTAGTTTAATTAAAATTTAAAACAGCATCAATACAATGTTTTAAACTATGTTTTACAAATGAAAATACTACAAGCTTAGTTTTAATTGTTCTGGTAATAATCTAAATGTTTTTCTGTGGTATTTTGTAACACCATATTTTTTTATGGCTTCTCTGTGTTCTTTAGTTGGATAGCCTTTGTTTTGTTTCCAGTTATACATAGGAAATTCCTCGTGTATTTGAGCCATGTAATGGTCTCTATATGTTTTGGCTAGTACAGAAGCTGCGGCTATACTCATGTATTTTGCATCACCTTTAATAATAGTTTCAAACGGAACGTTTTTATACGGCTTAAATTTGTTGCCGTCAACAATAATAAATTCTGGGGAAGGATTTAATTGGCTGATAGATTTGTGCATTGCCAAAATGGATGCATTTAATATATTGATGCTATCAATCTCTTCTTGAAAAACATGAGCTACTCCAAACGATAAAGAATCGGTTTCAATAACAGGTTTAAGAAACTCTCTCTTTATTTCTGTTAATTGTTTGGAATCATTTAAGATGGTATTAGTAAAATCATCTTTCAAAATTACTGCTGCAGCGGTTACAGGGCCAGCTAAACAGCCACGACCTGCTTCGTCTGTACCACATTCTAGATTATAATGTGAGTGTTTTAGTATGAGCATAAATGAATTATTCTTGTCAAATTTATAATTTTTAGGGTCTAGTTTTAGTAGATTTTTAGTTTTTGCAATGATTTATGTGAAATCAATAAGTATAGATTATGACATAATTTGTTTTTGATTATTGAAATTGTATATTTCGCAATTTAAAAGAGTTTTTTTAAATAATTTTTATTTTTAAAAATAGGTGTGGGTTCTAAATTCTTACTTTTTTAACTTTTTTTTTAGGTTCTTTAAGAAAATATTAAGATGTTTGCTCTGACTAATCCAAATATAATATGTATGAAATTAAAAGTGACATGTTTGTTTACGCTTTTTATGGTGTTTGCAACGCTATTTTCTTATGCTCAAGAAAAACAAATTACGGGAACTATAACTTCCGCTTTAGATGGTTTGCCCCTGCCAGGTGTAAATGTAATTGTAAAAGGAACTTCGAAAGGAGTCCAAGCAGATTTTGACGGGCATTATACAATAAATTCAAGTAAGGGACAAGTTCTAGTTTTTTCTTACATTGGATTTACGACAGTTGAAATTACAGTAGGTAACGAAACTACCATTAATGTTTCTTTGGAAGAAAATATTTCTGAACTAGATGAAGTTGTTGTTACTGGATATCAGAAAATAGACAGAAAACTTTTTACTGGTTCTGCTGCAACAGTAAAGTTGCAAGATGTTAAATTAGAGGGTGTTGCTGATGTGAGTAGGTCGTTACAAGGTCAAGTTGCTGGTGTTGAGATACAAAATGTGTCTGGTACATTTGGTACTGCTCCTGCAATACGAATTAGAGGAAATGCCTCTATTAACGGAACAAATAAGCCATTATGGGTAATTGATGGTGTGATTTTAGAGGATGCAGTTGAGTTGTCTAATGAAGATATTTCATCGGGTAACTTAGATACCATACTTAGTTCATCAACAGCAGGAATTAACCCAGATGATGTAGAGTCATTCCAAGTTTTAAAAGATGCATCAGCAACAGCGTTATATGGTGCAAGGGCTTTAAATGGTGTTATTGTGATAACAACAAAGCGAGGAAAATCTGGAAAACCATCTATTAATTTTTCTAGCAGTTTAACAACCAGAGCGAAACCAACATACAGTCAGTTTAATTATTTAAGTTCTGGAGACGAAATGTCAGTCTACCAAGAATTGTATGAAAAAGGTTGGATAGATATTGCCGGGGCAAATACAGCTGCAAATCACGGAGTATTCTCAGATATGTTTAATAAAATAACTAATGGAGAAATAAATTGGGGGCCAGGTGGTTCGCCTAATTATGCTTACCTGCAACGTTATGCAGATGCTAATACAGATTGGTTTGATGTATTATTTAAGAATTCTTTTGTGAGAACTAATAATTTAAGTATTTCTTCTGGTACTGATACATCGAGATATAGAGCTTCGATAAGTTCTATTGTTGACGAGGGTCAAACCATAGCAGATGATGTAAAAAATTATACAGCAAATTTAAACGCAGATTTTGATTTGTCTGATAAATTTACTCTTGGGTTTAAATTAACAGGAAATATCAGGGACCAAAGGGTTGCAGCTTCAGAGGATAGAGAGTTCAATGCCATTACAGGCGTTTATGAAAGGAATTTTGATATCAATCCATTTAATTATGCCTTGTATACAAGTCGTAGTATGACACCTTATGATGAACAAGGAGAACTTCAGTATTTTAGAAGGAGTTATGCGCCTTTCAATATTATTCATGAAGTAGCCAACAATTATGTGGATCTAAACCTTATGGATTTATCTTTTCAAACAAATTTTAATTTAAAAATCACAAATGATTTAAAGTTTGTAACAGTAATGCAAGGTAGATGGTATAAAAGTAAAGCCATACAGAGTGTAACTGAAAACTCAAATAATGCAGAAGCTTATAGAGCTGATAACCCATTAATTAGAAATAGCAATATCTTTTTATTTGATGATCCTGATGCTCCGGAACTAGAACCATATTCTGTTCTTCCAAATGGAGGGTTCAGAAAAACATTTGATAATACATTAACTAGTTATTACATGAGAAATCAATTAGATTACTCTCATACTTTTGGAGATTTGCATACAGTTAGTGCATCATTAGCACAAGAAGTTAGATCTAGTGATAGAACTAAAGAGAGAAATGATGGTTGGGGATATATGTTTAATAAAGGAGGCTTAATATTAAGCGATCCAAACTTTATTAGATTTTTAGATAGTAGAGGAGAGGAATATTTTAATGTTGAAGATACTAGACAGAGAGGTTGGGGGATGTTTACTAATCTAGCTTACTCCTATGATTCAAGATATATAATCAACGGAACATACACCTATACAGGAGACAATAGAACGGGAAACTCAAAAGCAGCACGTTATTTGCCAACTTGGAATATTAGTGGTGCATGGAATATCCATAACGAATCTTTTATGGATAACGTAGATTGGGTTAATTTATTAAAGATTAAATCAACTTATGGACTATCAGGAAGTAATCCGTACAACGCAAGTGCCGGTTTAATTGTTTATGGAAATGAACCATTACGACCGCAGGCAGCAGAAAGAGAAGTATCTTTATTAATCGATCAGTTAGAAAATGGCGAATTAACATTTGAGAAGTTGTATGAGTGGAACATAGGGTTGGAAACAGCATTTTTCAATAATCGAATAGGTTTAGAGTTAGAATACTATCAAAGAAAATCTAAAGATCTAATAGGTTTTGTCGAAACAAATGGAGTAGGAGGAGAATCTATCAAGTTAGGTAATATAGGAAATTTAGATAGAGATGGATATGAAGTTAGTTTAAGAACTGTAAACCTTCAAACTAACAACTTTAGCTGGAGTTCTAATTTCAATTTTAGTCATTCAACGAGTGAAATTACTAAATGGGAAGCTCAAGACCGAATAGGAGATGCAGTAAGTAGAAATGGAGCCAATTTGCTAGGTTATCCTGTAGGAGCCCTGTTTTCTGTGCCATTTGCAGGTTTAGATTCTAATGGGATACCTACTTTTTATGGAGAAGACAATGAAATTATTCAATATTTAGACTTACAAGAAAGAGATGATATTACTAGGTTTTTAAAGTATGAAGGACCAACAGAACCTACCTTTTTTGGAGGTTTTAACAATAACTTCTCTTATAAAAACATAAGTTTAAATGTTGGTTTTTCATATAGAGGAGGTAATAAAATTCGTTTAGATGATGCTTTTAAAGAGAAATATGATGATTATAGCTCGCTTTCTGGAGACTTAATAAACAGATGGTCCTTACCAGGAGACGAAAATATCACTAATATTCCAGCTATACTTTCAGAAGTGGCAAGTAATGCTTTAGATAATCAAGGATTGAATCCTTATGATTTATATAATAAAAGTGATGTTAGAACAGCAGACGGAGATTATGTAAGGCTTTCAAATATTAAGCTAGCATATCGATTTCCAAAGAGTTTAATTGATAGAACTTGGTTAAGATCTGCTACAGCTAGTTTGTCTGCACATAATTTATGGCTAATTTATTCTGATGATAAACTTAAAGGAGTTGATCCAGAGTTTTTTCAATCAGGTGGAGTTTCTTTGCCATTGACAAGAAGTTATACATTCACGCTTAATTTAAATTTTTAGTAAGATGAAAAAGAATTTAATAATATTAACAATAGGTTTAATCTCATTTTTTGGTTGTGATGATTACCTTGATGAGGTTCCAGATAACAGACAAACAGTAACTACATTGGAAGATGTTTCTGAGTTATTAGTGTCGGCATATTCTGAAGGAACTTATAATTTTTTAGAATGGAAAACAGACAATGTAACCGCTATCTATGACAATGATCAATTGGATTGGATGACTGAGAATTACCAATTTGTGCCAGTAGTATCATATGAAGAACAAGATACTCCATCTTATTTTTGGGAGAATAGTTACCAAGCCATTGCTCATGCGAATCAAGCTCTAGTAGGGTTAGAAGATATTAAAGGAGGAGATGATAGTTACAGGAAAGCTTTAAGAGGTGAGGCTTTGATGGCTAGGGCTTATAACCATTTTATGTTAGCAAATGTGTTTTGTCAGCATTATAATGATAGTAATAAAAGTGGATTAGGAATTCCTTATATAACTGCTCCAGAAACAAGTCTTAAAGTTGAATATGAT
This sequence comes from Flavobacteriaceae bacterium, assembly GCA_050300615.1. GTDB lineage: Bacteria > Bacteroidota > Bacteroidia > Flavobacteriales > Flavobacteriaceae > Yeosuana. The sequence continues at coordinate 22,603 of JBNKYB010000022.1, forward strand.
AGAGGTACTTTAGAACAGACATATGAAAACATAGAAAAAGACTTGTTAGAAGCTTTACCTTTAATTTCAGACAGCTATTATACAGGTACAGGGAAATATCATTTCACTAAAAATGCAGCTTATGCTTTTGCGTCAAGATTTTATTTGTTTAAAGGAGACTATGTAAAGTGTATTGATTACTCAAGTAAGTTGTTAGGTAATGGAGTTATTAATACAACCTACGTAAGAAATATGGATGCTGTTTTTACAGGAACCTCTTCTTCGCAGATAGCAGATCAGTTTAATGACATTAATAGTGCTTATAATATTTTTGTAGTTAGAAAAGAAAGTTCTTCTAATAGATATTATAGGGGGTATAGAGCCAATACTAGTATTTTTCAAGAAGTGTTAGGAGGCAATATTCAGCAAAGTAATGATCAACGCTATTTATTATATAATTACGGAACTCAAGCTAGACAGCAGCCTAAGTATCATGAACTTTTTCGATATACAACATCAACAACAGGATTTCCTTATATAATAATGACTCAGTTTAGAGGGGAGGAAGTTGTTTTTAATAGAATGGAATCTTATGTGAGAGAAAATAGGTTAGATGATGCATTAAATGATTATAATGTGTTTGCTACTTTAAGATATGATACAGGGGGACAATTAACAATACAAGATATTGTTGATTTTTATGGAGGGTCAGAACAAGGAGCTATGCTAGAGTTTGTTATTTCTGAAAGAAGAAAAGAATTTATGGCAGAAGGCTTAAGATGGTTCGATATTAAGCGCCTAAGTCTAGAAGTAAACCATGAAGATGTAAATGGAGATATATTCACGTTAGCCTCAGAAGATTTAAAAAAGGCGGTTCAAATTCCTAAAAAGGCTCTTACCAACGGTATAGAAGCTAATCCAAGATAATAACGATTTAAAGAAATTCAATATGAAAACAACAATAAAGTTAATAACCCTAATGTTTTTGTTTGCATTGTTATATCAGTGTGAAACTAAAGATGAAAACACGCAATACGATGCGCCTGCTAATCCAGATTTATCAAACCCTAACGATGTATATTTATATAACAATAATGGGAATAGTTTGTTTGAAACGTATGGAACGGCAACACGTTGGAGATGGAATGATAATTTTATAAAGCCTACGCAACGTGCTACACCTATAGAGTCTGGTTTTGTTATCCCAACTACTAAGCTTGTTAAATATTTATGGATAGGACCATATGCGGCTACTGGAAATGATGCTGCTAATTTTATTAAAGAGTTATTTCCTTCAGAGCTAGTGTACATTGGATCCTACATATATAAGGACGATGGAACAAGGCTTTTAGGGTATGCAGAAGGAGGTGCTAGAGTTACTCTATTAAATCTAAATTCTTTAGATTTTCAAAATAGAAATTGGATGACAGGTGCCGGTAGTGGTATATTGAGTACTGTACATCATGAGTTTTCTCATATTGTTCACCAAAAATATGGAATACCAGTTGGCTTTAATACAATTTCTAGTTCCTACTTAGGTAACGGTTGGAGTAATGGAGTTACCAGAGATGATGCAATAAAATTAGGGATGGTAAGAAATTATGGTACTCTTAATGAATATGAAGATTTCTGCGAAATCATTTCGCACCTTTTGGTTGTAGACAAAGATACTTTTGAGCAAGACTTTATTAATCAGGAAGATTGTAGTACGTATACAGATGCTGGTGAAATTGTTAATTGCCAAGAACTTAATGACGGACGGAAGCTTATTAAACAGAAAGTTGATTTGGTAGTAGACTTTTACAAAAACAATTTTAATGTAGATTTATTAGCAGTAAGAGACACTCTTCAAGCGAGATTAACAAAAGTGATAGAAACTAACGAAATTCCAGACTAAGAGCATTTTATGCCTTTTAAATTAGTAAGGAAGATAAAATATATAGACAATGAAAAAAAATCTTAGATCAATAGTATCATTAAGTGTTTATTTACTTTTATTAATTGTTACGTCGTGTACAAATAATGAAGTGGAACCTCTTTTTGATCAAACAGTTAACGAACGTACAGATGCGTTAAAAAAACAATATTCAGATATTTTAACAGCTCCAGAGAATGGATGGGTGGGGTATTATTCACCAAATAAAGACTTTGGTGCTTATACTATGTTGCTTAATTTTGATGCAGATGGAAATCTTTCAATAAATTCAGATTATGAAGCAGGAGCACAAAATAATTCAATAACCTATAGATTAGATAAAACATTAAAAATCGAACTGGTTTTTGAATCTTCATCTGTTTTTAGTGAAATATTTTCGCTTTATGATAACAATAATGGTGGTGAATTTGTTTTTAATATATTATCTGCAACATCAGAAGAAGTTGTTTTAGAAAGTAAATTAGATTTTGGTGATGATGTAACTATTTTTAAATTGCGACCAGCTTTAGAGAGTGATTTAGATTTAGAACCAATATATCAATCTGTAGAAAATATTGCTGGAGATGGTACTCTATCTGTATTTAGAAATATTTTATTAAATGATGAAGCAATTGCTTCATTTAGTTTTAATTCTACCACAAGGTTAGTTACGGTTAGTTATTTAGAGAACGGAGAGATTATTACTGTAAATTCTCCAATTGCAATTCAAGCAAATGGATTTAAATTCTTAAATGATATTACTATAAATGGAGCTAGGTTAACTAGTTTTACTTTTGATAGTGATAATAATGAGTATGTTAACCAGACTGATAATCTAAAGATTATTTATGATAATATTCCTGGTGTACCATTAAAATTTTATGATTTTGGAGCTACAGCAAATAATGCTAGATATAATTATTTAGAACCGGGAAAAAACAGTGTTGCATTTTTAAATTTTTATAATGATTATACACAATTTATATATGATACTTATGGTTTTACAATAGATAGAGTCTATATTCGAGGTTTAAATGATGGTGGTGTTCCTTATTTGAATATTTATACGAGTTTAGGAAATGTTTGGTATGATATGAATTTTGATGTTGCCGATGGTATAGTTAAGTTTGAATTAACTGGAGATACAAATTCTAGTGCTGGTTTAACTTCTGTTTTACAACCACTAATTGATGTTTTTGTGGGCGCACCTTCTGGGTATTATCTTGAAGATACTGGTGGGCTTCTTAGCTATACTAATGGAACTTTTTCCATGATTAATGTTGATGACCCTTCAATAAAAATTAATTATTACGATTTTTAATTAGCAACAATTTAAATTTGCACGTATTTAGCTACAATTTACTAGGTTGATTCTTTGTTTATACTTATATTTGTAATAAGAAAAACAACTTATTTATGAAAAACAACTTATTTAAAATTTTATTATTTATTTGTGCTACTTGCATTAATGAGTCTTGTGATAAAGGTTCATCAA
>JBNKYB010000023.1:0-57847 GCA_050300615.1 Flavobacteriaceae bacterium
CTTAGAAAAAAACTTAAACTTACACCCGATGAAAATTACATTCAAACCATAAGAGGTATTGGTTATATTGCTAATGAAGTATGAAATACCCAAAAAATAATAGATGAATTTAAGTTTCAAAAATAGAATTGCTCTGCACTATATGATAGCCACAGCTATTATTGTAGCAATAATATTCAGTATTGTTTTTATTGTAGTAAAAGAAACCATGTACAGCAATATAGACAGGGACTTAACTTTTGAAGTATCAAAACATTCTGGTGAAATAAAACTACATAAAAACACTATTAAATTTTCTAATAAAGCCGAATGGGAAGAAATTGAGCATAGAGAAATTCAAATAAACCCCGTTTTCATTCAAATAATGGATGCAAATGGGAAAGTAATGGATAAATCTCCAAACCTAAAAAATGATCAATTATTATTTAAAGATGTCGATAAGTTTGGAACTCATTTCAATGCGTTTTTAAAAGATAAAGCAATCAGGCAAATTCAAAAACCCATAGAAAGCAAAGGAGAAGTTAAAGGCTATATAATTGCTGCTATGTCTTTGGAATCGTCTATTATGGTATTAAACAAATTAAGAACCGTTTTAATACTGTCTTATTTGATATTGTTATCTGTTCTTTATTTCATTTCGAGATATTTAGCAGGCAGAAGCATTATTCCCATAAAAAATATTACTAATACAACAAATCGCATCACTAAAAATAATTTAAACGAGCGCGTTGAGTTACCTATTTATAAAGATGAACTTTATGATTTATCATCTGGCATCAATAAATTACTTATAAGAATAGAAAACGCTATAGAAAGAGAACGTCAATTTACATCAGATGCTTCACATGAATTACGTACACCACTCTCGTCATTAAGAGGTACACTTGAAGTTTTAATTAGAAAACCTAGAGAACATTCTGAATATAAAGAAAAAATAATCTACAGTCTTACTGAAATTGATAAAATGACGGAAACCATTGAACAGTTATTGGTTTTAGCAAGATTGGATTCTTCTTCAAATAAATTAAACTCTAAAGAAACCATTTTATTACCAACACTCGTTGATGATATTTTGTTAAGAAATAATAAAGACATTACGTCTAAAAACCTATCAATTCATGTAAAAACAGACGCAACAAAATATCTTTTGGTTAAAAAATATTATGCAAATCTTATTCTTGAAAACATCATAAATAATGCTATAAAATATTCAAAAGATAACACGTCAATCCATATATCTATATCTAGTAATAAAAATAGACTTATTTGTAGCATAAAAGATGAAGGTATTGGTATTAAACCTGAAGATATCTCTAATATTTTTAATCACTTTTACCGTTCAGATGCCTTAAACCATAAAGAGATATTAGGCAATGGTTTAGGCCTTTCTATTGCACAAAAATCTGCCCAAGCAATTAATGCAATTATTAAAGTCGAAAGTTCTATTAATAAAGGATCTGTTTTTACTATTATATTTTAACCTAATCTTAAGATATAAATTATCATTATTTCGAAAAAAACTCTTAATTTAGCTTCAAATTTAAGAAATCATTAATTATCTGATTAATAATATTTCTTAAACGGTTGGTTAGGTTCGGGGTGGTTCCCGGACCTTTTTTTATTCAAAAATAAACCTTTTCAACACTTCCTATTTTAAGCAAATCTTAAGGCACTAATTAACTAAAAGTTAGCAGAGTGGCATACTTTTGTATTGTACTAAAAAACAACCAAAATGTTAGAAAAAATTATTCAATATAGCATTCACCACAAACTTATTGTTTTACTCTTTACTGCTGGTATTATTGGTTTCGGTTTATATTCACTAACTAACATTCCTATTGGAGCTGTTCCCGATGTAACCAATAACCAAGTACAAGTTATTACAACATCAAGAAATTTATCAACGGAAGATGTAGAAAAGTTTTTAACCTACCCTGTTGAATTAGAAATGGCAAACTTGCCAGGTGTTAAAGATATCCGTTCGGTTTCTAAGTTTGGATTATCTGTTGTAACTGTTGTTTTTAATGACGAAATGGGCACTTATTTACCCAGACAACTTATTGCTGAAAAAATAAAAAATGCCCAAGAGAAAATTCCTGCTGGCTTTGGAACACCCTTTATGGGCCCAGTTTCTACAGGACTTGGAGAAATTTATCAGTATATTATTAATGTAGATCCAAAATATAAAGATCAATATTCACTATCTGATATTCGTACTATCCAAGACTGGATTGTAAAACGTCAATTATCAGGAATTCCTGGGGTGGTTGAAGTAAATACTTGGGGTGGCTATTTAAAACAATATGAAGTAGCTTTAAGTCCAGAACGTTTACGAGCTATGAATATCTCAGTTTTTGATGCATTTGATGCTATAAAAAACAATAATAGCATTGCTGGTGGCGGTTATATAGAAAAGCAGAATGAAAGTTATTTTATTCGTGGAGAAGGACTCATTCACTCTCTTGAAGATATTAAAAACATAGTAGTTACGACTAGAGATAACGTCCCTGTTTATGTTAAAGATATCGCTACAGTTGGCTTTGGAAAAGCTAATCGTTTTGGTGCCATAACTGGTAATGGTGAAGGCGAAAAAGTGCTGGGTCAGGTCATGATGTTGAAAGACGCAAATTCAAATGCCGTAATAAATGCTGTAAAAAACCGTGTAAAAGAAGTACAATCATCATTACCTCCAGGTATTAGTATCAATCCGTTTTTAGAACGAAGTGAACTCATTGCAAAAACAACTACAACCATAGCGGAAAACCTTATTTTAGGCTGTTTAATAGTTATTTTTGTAGTCGTTATCCTTTTAGGAAATCTCCGCTCTGGGTTGGTTGTCGCCTCCGTTATTCCTTTATGTTTACTTTTTGCTTTATCACTCATGTATATTTTTGGAGTAGATGCCAATTTAATGAGTTTAGGAGCTATTGACTTTGGTATTATCATTGACGGCGCAGTTATTATTGTAGAATTTATAGCTTTTAAAATAACCAGTCAACGTGCTAAATTATTAACACTTCCAAATGATGAAAGACAAGGTTTAATTGACAAAATAACATATCAAGGTGCTACTAAAATGATGAAATCTGCGGTTTTTGGGCAGCTCATCATCATCATTGTTTTCATTCCAATACTTTCCTTAGTAAATGTTGAAGGTAAAATGTTCCGTCCTATGGCACTCGTATTTTGTTTTGCTCTTATAGGCGCTATGGTGTTATGTTTCACTTATATTCCTGTTATGGCATCGCTGTTTATTAAGCCTTCAAACACAGAAAAAAAGACCATTTCTTCACGATTAATCAACTTTCTTGAAGAAAAATATAGACCTACAATATCTTGGGCATTGCGTCAAAAAAAATTAGTACTAGGTCTTGCTATTTCTGTACTAATAGTAACAGCATTTATATACACGAGAATGGGTGGAGAATTTGTGCCCACTTTAGACGAAGGTGACTTTGTGATTCAACCAGTACTTAAAACAGGAACGTCTTTAACAAAAACCGTAAAAGCCACAACACGTATGGAAAAAATACTAAAATCTTTTCCTGAAGTTGAGCAAGTGGTAAGTCGTATTGGAGCTGCCGAAGTTCCTACAGATCCTATGTCTATGGAAGAAAGTGACGTAATTATTAAATTGAAACCTAAAAGTGAATGGGTATCTGCTGAAACAAAAGATGAACTCGCCGATAAATTTAAAGAAGCTCTCTCCGAAATTCCTGGAGTTGATTATGAATTTACACAACCTATTGAAATGCGCTTTAATGAATTGATTACGGGGGTTCGTGCCGATTTAGCCATCAAAATATTTGGGGATGATTTAGATATACTTTACAAAAAAGCTCTCGAAGTTCAAAAAGCCATTCAGAATGTAGATGGAGCAGCCGATATTTCTGTTGAAAAAACGGCTGGATTACCGCAAATGTCTGTAAAGTATAACAGAAAAAACATTGCTAAATACGGCTTAAATATTGAAGATCTAAACAAAATAATAACTATCGGATTTGCAGGCATGCCAGCAGGAACTGTTTTTGAAGGCGAAAAACAGTTTGATTTAGTAGTTAGGTACGATGAAAAACATAGAAAAGATATTGAAAACATTGAAACAGCTTCAGTATTGCTTCCCAACGGAAATAGTTTACCGTTAAGTGAGTTTGCCAATATTAGCTACACCAAGGGTCCTGCTAAAATTTCTAGAGATAATACTAAACGACGTATTGTGGTTGGTGTAAATGTTAGAAATCGTGATTTAGAGTCTGTGGTTAAGGACGTTCAAAATATCATTAATAGAGATGTAAAGCTTCCTGTGGGCTATACTGTTAGTTATGGCGGACAATTTGAAAACCTTAGAACTGCTTCTGCCAGATTAAAAGTTGCTGTCCCAATTGCACTTGTTTTAATATTTGTGCTCTTATATTTTGCTTTTGACTCGGTAAAAGAAGCCTTAATAATTTATAGTGCTATCCCGCTATCTGCTATTGGTGGTGTACTCCTACTCTATTTTAGAGGCTTACCTTTTAGTATTTCGGCCGGTGTTGGTTTTATTGCGCTATTTGGTATTGCTGTTTTAAATGGTATTGTACTTATAGAAGAGTTTAAAGAGCTCAAAGCTCATGGCATCAGAAATATTAATAAACGTATTCTTATGGGAACAAATAACAGATTACGACCTGTCTTACTAACAGCAGCTGCTGCGGCTCTTGGTTTTTTACCTATGGCCATTTCAACCTCTGCTGGAGCCGAAGTGCAAAGACCATTAGCAACCGTTGTAGTTGGTGGACTTATAAGTGCCACGGCACTAACACTTATTGTTTTACCAATACTTTATGCTATGTTTGATAGAAAAGGGCATACCCCAAAACGTAAAATAAAAAATAAGTCTTTAGGGTTTTTCCTCCTTTTTCTATTGCCATTTTTAGGAATGTCGCAAACTAAAGAAATTACTGCAGACCAAGCCATTCAGATTGCATTAGAGCACAATAAAGGCTTGAAGGCATCTGCAAATAAAGTAACCCAATCTAAGCAATTGGTTGGAAGTGCTTTCAATTTTGATAAAACTCAGATTTATTATCATTATGATGAAAATAATATTGCTGAAAATGGTGAACCGTTAAAAGTTTTTGGTATAAATCAATCGATTCAATTTCCAACTATTTATGGAACCCAGCGAAAAGCAGAAAAGCAAAAAGCACAATTATCATTTCAAGAATATAATGTGAACGAGCGTGTCTTAAAAAAAGAAGTGTATCAAGCCTATTACAATGTTGTATACAGAACCAATGTTGTTAAACAATATAAATTTCTTGACAGCTTATATAAACAGTTTTCAACAGCCGCTAATAAACGATATGATGTGGGCGAAACCAACTTGCTTGAAAAATTAACGGCAGATACGAAACAAAAAGAGATTGCATTACTGCTTTCACAAAGTGAAGAAAATGTAAATAAAGCCTATTTGAGCTTGAATGAATGGTTACAATCTGATTCAACCTATGTTGTGGTAGAAGACACCTCTCCTCTATTAAAACTTAATGATTGGAAGACTTCTGAAAATCCAGGGTTACAGTATTTTGAAATGGCCAAAGAGCTCTCTCAAACAAAATTATCGTTAGAACGGCAGCAACTATTGCCAGACTTACAATTTTCTGTTTTTAGAGGAACAAATAATGGTTTAAATGCCAAAAGTTATTCAGGGTTTCAGGCTGGTATTGCAATACCTCTATGGTTTGGTGCTAATAAAGCTAAAATAAACGCTGCCAAAACCGAGACCATGATAACAAATAATAATTATGAAAACTATAAAATTCAACTTGAATCTAAATACAAGCGTTTATATTCAGATTTAAAAAAATATGAGGAAGCCATTACGTATTATAACACTACTGGTAAAACCCTTTCTAAAGAACTTACCATGAATGCGTCAAAAGCATTTCAAAATGGAGAGATCGATTTTCTTCAGTATGTACAGCTACTAGAAAGTTCAAAAACTATTGAAATTAATTATTTACAAAATTTATATAACTATAATTCTACCATTTTAGAATTAAACTATTTAACCTATTAATATTAAAGCCATGCTAAGCACCTTAAAAAACACGATACAGCTAAAAGGATTTTTGGTAGTATTTACAATTCTGTTAATGTCTTGTAATTCTAAAAGCAAACAAGATGTAATTGTTATTAATGATGCAGACACATCTGAAAACAATACGATGACTATAACCAAATCTCAATTTGAGTCATCAAACATGGAATTAGGAAAGATAACAAAGGTTGAATTTAATACCATGGTAAAAGCAAATGGTATGTTTGATGTTCCGCCTCAAAATAAAGCTAGCGTTAGTGCTTATTTTGCCGGTTATGTAAAAAACATCACACTATTACCCGGCGATGTGGTAAAAAAAGGACAGGTATTATTTACTTTAGAAAATCCTGAATATGTTCAAATTCAACAAGACTTTTTAGAAGCCAAATCAAAATTAAACTATTTAAAGGCTGATTATGAAAGACAAAAAACATTATTAGCTGATAATGTGACATCTAAAAAGAATTATCTTAAAGCAGAATCAGAATACAAGGTAACAAAAGCCCAATATCAATCTTTGCTAAAAAGATTAAGCCTCATGAATATAAACCCTAATACATTATCAGGAGAATCAATCACTTCAATCATTAGTGTTTTATCACCAATTTCAGGAAACGTTTCCTCTATTGAAGCTTCAAAAGGTATGTTTTTAAATCCTTCTGATGTTGCTTTAACCGTTACAAACTCCGATCATTTACATTTAGAATTAAAAATATTCGAAAAAGACTTACCATTAGTTAAAGAAGGACAACCTATAAAAATTCATGTTCAAGACAATAATAATTCGACTTACGATGGAGAAGTTCATTTAATTAACAGATCAATTAACGCACAAGACAGAACCATCAATATTCATGGAGATTTAGTTAATAAAGATGATGCAAAACTTTTTGCTCCCGGTATGTATATAGAAACAGATATTTTAACTTCAAGTAATCAATTTAATGCGTTGCCAACAGAAGCTGTTGTAAATATTGAAAATGCTTACTTTGCTTTAATTAAGCAAGGTGAAACAACTTATAAAAAAGTTCTTGTAAACATTGGTGAATCTTCCAATGGTTTTACTCAAATTTTAAATGCAAGTGACTTTCCAAAAGATTCTGAATTTATAACAAAAGGTGCTTTTAATATGATTACTGAGTAATAACTCGTAACTATATTTCCTTTTTTTGTTTCAAGTTCAAAACTGACTGAAGCAAACAAATAACTGGACTATATAATAAGATATTTAGTTACCTTTTGCAAAACTCTTTGTTATGTTTGCTCCTAAAAGATAGCTCAAATCAAATACTATAAAACCTTTGTTTACGAGGCATTTTTTTAGATTATAATAAATTACTTTAATTTAATGAGCTTGTTATTTTAAAGTAAAAACACGTTTTCCTAAAGCACTTAAACCTATTAAAGAATCAATGGCTTTAACTTGAACTAAATACGTGTTTTTTGGTAAATTTTTAGGAATCTCAAAACGCCATAAATGAGTGCTTACTGTTTTTGGCTTTGGCATGTCACTAATATTCTCACCACTAAAACGACCTAATTCCTGAAGCTTAAACAAGCTCTTTAATTTAGGAGCAATCCCATCATATCTTTTCATCTTTTGCCAATGTTCCCCGTCAAAACTTATCTGTACATCTGTATCATTTTTACCTGCAAAAACATTTGCATATATAAAAGGTCCATTTAAATCATTCAAAGATGTATCCCACTCATTTATTTCAGGAACTGTTATTTCCATTTGAAACCCTTCTGGTTTTCCAGAAACTTTATAAGTAAGCTTATTACCCTTTGTTTGCAAAAACCAATAGCCTTTGGGTGTACCATCGTACATAAAAGCAAAAGGTATATTCGCACTGTCATGCGGTCCTTGCCACCAAGAACCACAAACAGCACCTGCTACTAATTCTCTTACCTCTGTAAGACCTTCTCTTTTAAAACTTTTTTGATACTGCGTATGCGTATGGCCAGCAGCAATAAAAACATTGTTATAATCTTTGAATAATTTTATGAATCGTTCTTTATCTTCCATCTGTTCCACTGGGATATGCATGAATATATACAGCGTATCGTGTTTATCTTTCATAACTTTTAACACCTCACTTAAAAATGCATACTGATCTTCATCAATCTTTCCAACATAATTTTTATCTTCCTTTGGATATATATTATTCACCACCAAACAAAGTGATTTACCATATTCGAAAGCATAATAGGATGGCCCAAAAAACTTCTCAAAATCGGCATCTCTTTCATTTAGAAAAGAGACAAAATAGTTTTGATCATGATTCCCCATAACATTAAAAATGGGTGAACCAATTAGTCCTAAACTTGACGATAAAGGTTCAAACATATCGTGATTATCAAATGTTAAATCGCCCAAAGGCACAATAAAATCAATTGGCTTACCTGCTAGTTCTTCGGTTACCAATTTACTAACGTGATGTACATCGTCTATAACATCTACTTGCGGATCGCCTAAAAGAACAATATTTGAACTATCTGCTTCATCATGAACTAATAAAGGAAAATCATACGATAGTTTTCTATCTTCAATATTTGAAACATAGAACTGAGGTCTATTTTCTTTTAAAGGAGACATATATTGTGAAGGCTTTACAATAAAAATACAATTCCCTTTTATAGGTGTTATTTTATAGATTCCTTGCTTATCACTAACAACAACGTCTCTACCATTTGAAACTAAAATATCTGACAAGGGTATTTCGCCCACATCCCATTTTTGATTATTATTTGTATCAACAAAAATTTTTCCACTAACTGTTGTTTGCGAATAAGCAGAATGAAGCCCAATAATTCCTAAAACAAAAAAGATAAAAAATTTCATAATAATTAGTTTTTTGAAAGTTTTAAAAGGGATAGTATTTTATGAAACACCTCGTTATTTTCATAAACTCCAGTAAATTCGTCCGAATGTGGTCCATATGCAAAGATAGGAACCAAAGTTCCCGTATGATCGTGTGTTGTAAAATCACCTTCTATTTGATGCGTCTTTAAATCGCCTTGTGGAATACTAAATCCTGACGTTTCATGATCTGCCGTAATAATAACCAAAGTTCCTTTATTGGCATCTGCAAATTTGATAGCTTGGGTTACGGCTTTATCAAAATCAACCCCTTCACTAACAATGCCAGCAACATCATTTCTATGTCCGTAACTATCAATTTGCGCCCCTTCAATCATTAAAAAGAAAGGTTGTTTTTTACTTTTAAAATAAGCTAAACTATTTTCTGTGATTTCAGCTAAAAGGTTACCTCTTCCTTCTAAAACTCCTGGCACTCCACTATTAGACATAAAAAACCCAACTTTATTATTTTTAGAAATACTAATGGCTTTAGGTAATTCTAAAATCTCAAAATCCCCAAAATCATTAAATCTATTTTTACCCCCGCCAGCAAATAAATTAAGCTTACTTTTTAATAAATCTTGGGCGATATTGTATTCTTCTCCTCTATCTTTTTGATGTGCATAAAAAGCAGCAGGTGTTGCACCGGTAATATCGTCTGTGGTAATAACACCCGTATTAAATCGGTGCGCTTGTAAAATTTCGGCGATATTTTTTATTGGTTTCCCTAAAGAATCTACGCCAATAGCCCTATTGTATGTTTTTTCTCCAGTAGCTAATGCCGTTCCAGCTGCTGCAGAATCTGTTGTAAAATCATCTGCCGATTGTGTTTTTACTAAGCCAATGCTTTTTAATTGCGTTATAGTTAACGCTCCATTATTGGCGAGTGCAGCAGCCGAAAGTTCAGACAGACCATTGCCATCTCCAATAAGTAAAATAACATTTTTAACGGATTGTGATTTTTGATCGTATTCAAATGATGGGGTGTAGACCTTTGAAAACACCTTATTTGCATAAACACGTTGCGGCAAACTTTTTACATACTGAATGCAATTAAAAGGATGGTCTGTATTTATAAAATCGATACCTAAATCGGTAAAACATTTCCAAGCTGATTTTGAATCTGGTGTACCCCAAAATCGAAACGGTTTATTAAAACGTTTTGCCTCTTTAATAACATTTATAATTCTTTCCTTATCTGCTTTTGTTAATCTGCCTTTACCATTCCATTGTGAAAAATTACCATAATCTAAACTTACAAGCGACACTTTTTGCAAAGCATCAGTTGAAATAGCATCTAAGCTTTGATAATCGAATGTAATATAATCAGGATAGTTTTTGTATTCAGCTGGCTTTGGTCTATTACCTGAAATAGCAAAACTTATTTTATCATTATTAACTAAAATTGGATAGTTTTTTAAAACGTCTATAAGAACATCAAGCGTTTTATATGCATCTGATTTTATATCGATAAGCAATTGAATATGCTTATTTTCTCCCAAACCAAGAGAAACTACTTCTTGTAAAGGCTCTAGATATAAATTTTCTATGGTGCGCCCTTCAATAATATCTTCTTCACTATGTGTTGCATAAAGCTTATTATCCTTTAAAAACACATCAACTTCAATGGAGTTTGCTCCTGCCGAAAAAGCATTCCAGAAAGGAACGGCTTGACTATAATCGTTATGGGAATGTACATAAGGCGAGTTTTGTGCCGCCATTGTATTGATAACTAAAAAAAATAAAACTATTTTATGAACTTTTGACATGATTTTAAATAAAATTAAAACTAAGAAGTTAAAGGGAGCTATATAGCTCCCTTCAACAATAAAAAACTAACTAACTGAATGAAAAAAACTATTTTTACCAATTTTTATTTTGAGATATCCCTGAAGAATTTACAGATTGATTAGGAATTGGCCATACATTCATATATGATGGGTCAAAATTTCTTGCAGGCCATATTTCTTCAATACTATAAGGTGAATTTGGATTTGATCGATCTGTATGAATTCTACCATGTAGCGGTTTGCTGTAAACTTCTTTTGCATCTCCCCAACGTACCAAATCAAAGTGTCTATCGGCAAACTCTCCCGCCAACTCTACTCTCCGTTCATGTTTTAAATCTGCCATGGTCGCATTTGTTATTGGAGCAAGACCAGCTCTATGCCGTACTAAATTTAAAGGTGCATCTCCGTTTTTCCCTTGCATAATTAATGCTTCAGATTTTATTAATAAAATCTCTGCGTAACGTAATATAGGGACATTGTATATTGTGGTTGGACTATCTCCACTTGGATTTATATAAGTTCCTATTGGGTTTTCAAATTGATACTCGTACATATATTTGTTAAACTGAAAACCAGACAATGAGTTTTCTGATTGATAGATTCTAGTTTCTCCAAAAAACTGAAATTCGTCACCAAACTTAAGAATGGTTACTTCTCGTCTTGGGTCTCCATCTTCAAAAGCATCATACAACTCTTCTGTTGGTTGGTAGTAGCCCCAACCGTTATATATTCCCCAGCCTTTATTTTCCAACATAACTCCAGGTAATTTACTTCCGCCTTCTACACCTGAATCTACAGACCAAATGTATTCACTAGTCCAGTTGTTTAAATAACTGTGTAGTAATCTATAATCTTTAGAAGGGTTGCCTGTATCTATTAAAGCTCTTCCAGATCCTGAATTGGTAACGGCATCACATGCTGCAACAGCATCTGCATATTTAGTAGGGTCATATTGCGCCCAGTACAAATACGTTTTTGCTATATAGGCTAAAGCTGCATCTTTATGAGCTCTCCCATAATCATCAGCATTATATGTTGTATACAGCGGTAATAAATCCTTTGCTTTATTTAAGTCTTCAATGATTTGCTTATAATTATCTACCACACTGGCTGGTCGCACATAACTACCTGCTTCGTCATTCATGTTTTCTTCCGTAACAATTGGTATACCTCCGTTTGGCCCATTATCTCCATAGTGATATGCTAACCAATGATAATGGAAAGCTCTCATAAAATAAGCCTCGCCTAAAATTCTTTTCTTCAAATTCTCATCAATATTCATGTCTGGAACATTCAATAAAATATCATTAGCTCTTCTTATGATTTTATAACTTTGTGGATACATCCATTTTAAGCCACTTTCATCCCCCTTAATATTGAAGTTTTTAGTATTATCAGCATAATCTTTTATACGCCCGGTTACCATATCGTCTGAAGCATTTATATACCACATGAACCCTCTGGTAAACATATCTTCATCTTTCATGTAAAAATACATACTATTTGCAGCTTCTATGGCATCTTGCTCTGTTTTCCAAAAGTTACCATACGAAGAACTTCCTATGGGTTCTAAGTTGGTAAACTCATCAGAACAAGATATTATTGTTAAACATGTAACGCTCAAAAGCACCATTACTGTTTTATAAATTTTAATATTCATTTTCTTGATTTTTTAATTAATTTATAGCTTTAAAGATAGTCCCGCTGTAATTGTTTTTGATACTGGATATTTAGCTAAATCCAATCCTTTACCTCCTACTTCTGGGTCTATGCCAGAATAGTTTGTGATTGTAAACAAATTTTCGGCAGAAACAAAAACACGTAAATCTGTTCCTTTTAATATATTTTTTGGTAATGTATAACCTAACGTGATATTTTTAAGTCTTAAATATGAAGCGTTTTCTAAGTACCAACTAGAAGTTGTTCCAAAATTATGATTATTGTCTTTTGTTGAAATTCTTGGTATATCTGTATTTGTGTTAGTTGGTGTCCAAGCATTTAACACTCTATTATCTAAATTATAACCTTGAAGCGATGCATTATACGCCACATATTTATATCCATTAAATACTTTTACACCTGCAACACCTTGAAATATCATACCTAGATCAAAACCTTTATAATCCAAGTTAAGTCCAAAACTGTATGTTAAATTAGGCTGATAACTATCCATAAAAACCTTATCGTCATCATTTATAGTACCATCATTATTAGTATCTTGAAATTTCAAATCGCCAAGTACTGCATTTGGTTGAATTAAGGCACCATCTTTAGTATAGGCATCTATCTCTGCTTGCGATTGAAAAACACCTAAATAAGGTACTAAATAGGTTGAATAGAGTTGTTGACCCACTACAGATCTGTATGGAGCTATTACATCTCTTACATTATCTCCATGTGCTATATAATCTATACCACTATTATTATATCCGTCTAAATTGACCAACTTATTTTTAAGTGTTGATGCATTGGCATTAATAGTAAAGTTTAAATCTCCTATAGCATCTGTGTAACTTGCAGCTATCTCCAACCCTGTATTCTTTACTTCTCCACCATTTACATCAGCGGCACTTGTTCCTTGGTGTTGATCTTCTAAACCAGCTAGAATCATTCCTTTTGTTGTTTTTTCAAAATAATCAACAGTTAAGGACAATTTTCTATTAAAAAGCAAAGCATCCATTCCAAAATCCAAAGACTCTGATGTTTCCCATTTTAAATTAGGATTTGATTGTTTACCTGCATACACACCTTTATCATCTTGTAAACCATCTTCTCCAATAATTAGGGTCTGGCTTCTTAAAGGCACATCAAAAGAATAATATCCCACTGGACGGATGTTACCAATTTGCCCCCATGAAGCTCTAAATTTTAAATCGTTGATGGCCTCGATATTAAAAAAATCTTCTTCAGATATTTTCCACCCAAATGATGCTGCTGAAAATATATCTGATTGATTTGCTAGTGCAAGTCGAGACGTTTCATCTCTACGAATACTACCACTTACAAAATACTTCCCAGCATAATTATACATAACCCGACCTATTGCAGAAGTCAATGCATCTTCATAAGCACCTGAATCGTAACTACTTATTTCCGAAGCATTTCTCATGTATTGATTAAAAGAAGCTTCATTACTAAAACCTTTCCCTGTTTGACTTATAGATTCATAATCACTATATTGAGCAGAATAAACAGCTATTACATTTAAATTATGAAGACCAAAAGATTTAGTATAAGACAATTGGTTGTCCCAAACCCATCTGTTAGTTACAGCGTTACTTTGTGTTAACGAATTTTCTAAACTGGTTCTACCCAACTCTGGTCTTTTAGGTGAAAATGCTTTATAATTTTCATTTTTCTTACTAAAGGTATAGTTGGTTTTAAATTTTAAGCCATCAATAATTTCATAATCTAAAAATACATTAGCATTGATAAAAGAAACTGGATTTTCTACGGTTGGTCTTAGTAACAATGCTACAGGATTATAAACATCTCCATAGGCTCCTGCAAACTGAGATAAATTATAAGGAACCACACCATGAAAATGCCCTTCGTCATCATAAACAGGAGCGGCAGAAGGCATATACAGTGCACTTAAAATAGTTCCTGAATACCCGCTAGAAGTATTTGTTCCTAAGGCTTCTGTGTTAGAAAAATAAACATTTTCACCCACTGTAATCTTATCTGTTAGTTTAAAATCTGTTTTAACACGAAACGAATATCTTTCAGATTGAGTTCCTAACAAAACACCTTCTTTCTTGTTATAACCAAAAGATGTCATATAATTAACATTCTCTGAAGCTCCGTTAATACTTGCAGCTACATTGTATATAGCGGCAGATCTAAAAATAGCATCCATCCAATTTGTTCTTGTTGTCTGTCCCCATGGATTTTGCGTAGCATCGTATGCAGACTGTCTAGGAGTTCCCCCATTATCCGCTGCTAAATTATAAACATCAGCTTGTTCTTTTGCGTTTAAAGGGGTTGGTAAATTTGATGCATTTTGAAACCCTGAATACACATCTAAACTCACTTGAGGTTTTCCTAGTTTTCCTCTTTTGGTTTTAATAACAATAACACCCGAAGCGGCTTGCGCTCCATAAATAGCAGCTGCCGAAGCATCTTTTAAAATAGAAACAGAAGCAATATCATTTGGGTTTATAGCAGGTCCATAATAAGGAACACCATCTACTACTGTTAAAGGTGATTCTGAATTAATAGAACCATATCCTCTTATTACAATACTAGCACCAGAAGTAGGGTCGCCTCCTTGTTGCATTACCGTAACTCCAGGAACATTTCCTTGCAAAAAATCGGTAAGGTTTGATACGGGTCTGGAAGCAATACTCTCAACATTGCTCACTGTAGAAATAGCCGATGTTAAATCTCCTTTTTTAGACGAGCCATAACCAATTAATACCACCTCATCTAAAGCACTAGCCTCTTCCTCTAATGCAATGCTTAACGTTTGATTTCCTGAATAAGAAACCTCTAACTCTTTATAACCTAAATACGTTATTTTAATGGTTCCTTTTTCTAAAGACACATTTAACTCAAAATTTCCATCAAAATCTGTAGCCACACCATTTGATGTCTTTCCATTAGGAATAAGTGTAGCCCCAGCAATGGGTACGCCATCTTCTTTTGAGACAACAGTTCCTTTTACTATAGTTTGAGCCATTGCACCCACAAAACTAAAGAGGCAAAGCACAATAAATACGTTGATTTTTTTCATTTATATAACATTTAAAATTTGAGGCTAAACTATGCTGAGTTAAGTTTTACTAGGTAGATTATTGTTTCTCAAAAGTGGATTATCGATACGTTTTATAGGCATATCTCTACCATTTTTTATCACTTTTGTTGCAGTAATGTTTAGGAAACATTGGGGTAATCTGGTGTTAAACTAGATTATTGTTTTTTTAATTTTTTTTGAAACGATTTAGGGCTAACATTAAAATACTTTTTAAAAAGACGACTAAAGTATTTAGGATCATTAAAACCACATTCAAAACTAATTTCAGATATATTTAAGTTCCCTATTGCCAGTAATTGCTCGGCTTTTTGTAAACGAAGACTTATAATAATGTCGGAAGGTGATTGATTCATTACTTCTTTAAAAATACGGTAACATTTGGTACGAGATATTTCCAGTAACCCTATTAATTTATCAACATTAAAATCAGGATTATCTAATTGATCTTTTATAATTTCCATAGCTTGCTTTACCAATTTTTCGTGAACATTTAAAACCGTCTTCTCATTTAGGTTTTTATGTAAAACTTCAATTTTAGTTTGGTACTGCAATTGATATTGCTCTATTAAAGAATGGATTTTTTTATGAATAAAGTTTACACTAGAAGGCAGATGTATCACCGTATTTACACCTGCTTCAAGAGCCTGCTCCTGCAAACCAAAATCTATTTGCTCTGTAATGTAAATTATGGGAAATTGTTGAAACCTTTTCTTCTTTAATAATTGCGTAATGTCGTGATTAAAAGATTTATTGTATATAATTAAAGCTTGTAATGGCAATTGTTGTGATGCCGAATCTATAGCCTGAACATCTTGCTCAAAAACCAATTGATAATCTTTATTGTCTAGCATTTGATAAACCAAATCTGTATTCTCTGCCTCACAAAGCACTAAAACTAAGGAGTGTTTTTCTGAAATGGTTTCTCTATTATATAAATGTTTTAAAACAACTTTACCAGGTAATGGCTTTTCTAAAGTATGCATTGTAATGGGTATGCTCAATACTACTTCAAAATCTGCTTTTAAAACAGCTTCTAATTCCCCGTTAAAATCTGCTACTAAGGTTTTAGCTGCTTTATAATATGGGCTAAACTTCTTAATATTTGCCCATTGTTCTTTTAACAACTCTCCTGTTTCTCTAATACTTATCAATATCTTCTCTGTAAAGAGCTCATAAATCACAACTAATTCATCATCTTCTTCAGTGTACTTTAAAATATCATTTAACAAATATTGAAACAATAATCTAAATCTTAAAACATCTATTTGAATTGAATCTGAGCTTGTATGAATTTGATAACTAAATGTAGATTTAGAATTAATTCGGTCAGAATTAATTTGTGCGTACAAATTTGTTATTAACGTCTCAAAAAGTATTTGTGTTGGCTTTAAATCTCCTAAATCTTTTATCTGGTTTAAATAATCCCATTCAGATATTAACTGAACCAAACTCATGGTATCTTGCTGCAAAGTTTCTTTAATATCACTTTGGTCTAGCTGCTGTATTTTAGTTATAATTTTTGAAAGCTTAGGCTTGAAAGAAGAAAGCACAAACGCTTTAAACTTTTCTACCTCAAAGTCCTGATTCTTTATTTGGTGATGCAGCATTAATAAGGTTTCTTTTTGTTTAAGAATTTCTGTATTTCTTTCCTCTAAATTTTGATTAGCTACTAGCAAATCTTGTTTCTGGGATTCAATTACAGCCGTTCTTCTTTGTATTTTATCTTCTAATTTTTGTTGCTGTTTTTTTGAAAGGATATTTTTTCTGATAATGATTACGATTATTACAACAGAACAAAAAACAAGTACAATAAGATAAAATAAAACAGTTCTATAAAAAGGTTTATCTATTTGAAGTTGAAATACAGAGTTAATAGAATTTTCATTGTATCCTATTTTAGTTAAAAAACGATAATTTCCTGAAGGAATATCTTTATAAAAAAATTCAAAATTTTTTAACGAATGCCAAGTCTTATCCAAGCCTTCCATTTTATAAAAAATGGGTGGTATATTACTAGAGAAACTTACTGGTACAATACTTATTTTTAACTCACTGTCATAATATTTAAGCTTTAAACGTGAATCAAAATTTTCATCATCATTAACAACTGTTTTTAGTTTAGGTAACTCCTCTCTATTTTTATGTAAATTAGGCTGAAAGTAACTTAACCCACTAATTCCTCCAAAATAGAGTATCCCTTTTGGATCTTGAAAAGCTGCTCCCTCTGAAAACTCGACATTTTGCCAACCTTTATCTGGAGAAAGTTGGGAGACTTCATAATTAAATCTATTTATAGAGGCAACACCTTTTGTTGTACTTATCCAAACATTATCATTATTAGGCAACAGACTATATACCATATGACTAGGTAAACCATCTGACTCTGTAATATTTTTTATAATGCCTTTATCTAAATCATAAATGCTAACGCCACCTAAAGTTGAAATCCAATAATAATTGGTTTTTCTATCGTAATAAATACTGTAAACACTATTACCTAATAAGCCATCTTTTACTGTTAAGCGTTTTATAATTCCCTTATTCCTATCGAAAAAACAGACACCATTTTCTTCTGTAGCTATAGCTACTGTTTCATTTTCAACCTCAATATGACGGATATTATATTGGGTAAGCTGCTCTTGATTGGGAAATGCCAAAAATTCATTTCTATTTAAATCGAACTTTGCTAAACCTCCCCAACAAGCAATCCATAATTGATGATCCTTATCTTCTTTGAACGAATAATTTCTATTATTTGGAAGTTCTTTAATAATTTTAGAGTCGAATATTTTATAACCTTGTCTGTTAATACGAATAATACCTCCATATGTACCAACCCACACATCTCCATTTGAATCTGTAAACAAACTTCTAATGCGATTTAAATTAGTATTCTGTTTTGCCTCTGCTACTAGATATGGCAAAAAGCACTTTGTTTTATTACTAAAAAAGAACAATCCTTTTGTATAGTACCCTAACCAAATTTTACTTTCGGCATCTTTAGTTATAGCGCGTATGGTTTGGTTTGGTAAATGTGGATATTTTATGGGATGGGGTATAATGGTTGTAATTTCATCAGAATCTTTATACGCCATACTTACTCCTCCATCTTTATGGCCTAACCAAATATTACCAAAATCATCTTGATATAGCTTTTCTATTTCATTACTTGTAAAGCTGTATGGAGCATATTGATCATATGTATAATGATCTATTTGATTGTTGTTAATGTTATTGGTAGTATTAGGAATTATATACAAACCATTTTTTCGAGTAGCATACCAGATGTTTCCATCTTTATCCGTAATAATATCATTAATATTTAAGTTTGGATGTTTTCTTAAAAGATAATTTTTTAAAGTACTTTTAGATGGTTGTTCCTGAAGTTTATTTTGGCTAATAGACGCTATACTTCCTTTGTTAAAGCTAAAATATTCACCCTCAATATTTATAACCAAATGTCCCCTCTTAGAAAGCAAAATATCATAAGGCTGTTTATCAAAATAGTAGTTTTCAAAAACACCATTACCTTTATATGTACTTATAGCTTTATCATCTGTAAGCATCCATATTTGATCATCCCTGTCTTTAATCAGTTTTTTAACAACGTTATCAGCTATACTTAAACTATCATTTTGAGAGTGCTTAAAGCATGTTATTTTGTGTCCATCGTACACGTTTACACCATCCCAAGTAGCAATCCATAAACGACCGTATCTATCACTTATTAAGTCGTTTACAGAGTTATTAGACAAACCATCACTTGTAGTAAGAGGTCTGAATTTTATACTTTGTCCTAAAAATGAATTAAAGGATAAAACTAAAATATATAAAAGAATGTTGGACTTCATAATTGACTTACTAAAGTACTACGAACCCAATTCCTGACTATTAACTACAATTTAATTAATGGTTAAGAAAAAGATTAGAAAACATTCATTTATCCTAAAGACTTGTCTTTGATTAATTATTATTAATAAAGAAATAGTAAAAAACAAGCCATTTTTAGGCTGTTAGCTTTTTATAAAAAATAAAATTTCCTCCCGTTTCCTTAATGAAGAACATATTGAAAGGAAATTCTTTTTCAAGCTTTAAAAATTATTATTTAGTTTATGATGCAAAAAACAGTTAATGTGAACCACTTAAAAACTCATTTCAACTCAAGGTATACAAGTATTTGCAATGATTATTACACACATACTTTTGTCTGCTATAAATGGCTCAACTTACCCAACTTATCCACTTAAACTACTTTAAAAAATCTTCTTTAATTAATATTACCGATTTTTAAATTTTCTATTTATCCATTTTGAAATGTCTTCCAAAACTTCGGGTGCAAAAACCTCATCGATTTCTGGAATCTCAGATGCCGTACATGCATTACAATGCTGGTACATATGATTTAATTTCGGATAAGATTTTAAGGTTAAATCTGTTGTGGGTGGTAAATAGGTTTTAAAGCCGTTTAAATTTTCTTTGGCTATAACATTAATATCTGCTTCTCCATTTAATGCTAAAACTGGTATATTAATTTTAGATAAAAAAACCTCAGGGTTATAATGAATCATATACTTATACCAATTAGTTTTTGCCTGTCTAGCATACCTGTATATCAAAGTTAAATCTCTACCATCTAACAATTGCAATGCTTTTAAAACTGTAGAATCTTGCTGTTTTTTAAAAGCATTAACATCATGTATTAAATTCAATTCCAAGCTATCTCCTTCTTTAAAATTATATACTGTTCTAAACATAGTTTTATATAATTCCATGTATTTAACAACTAAACTATCAGGAATATCAAAACTTTGTAAAATAGCTTTATTTTGTAATTCTAAATTCTTAAAACCACTAACAGCAATACCAGATAAGCTTACCATAAACTTAACATCTTTATTTCTAGATGTTTCAATAGATGCAATCATACCTCCTTCACTATGACCTATAACTCCTAAAAATGAAGTATCTATATTAGATTGTTGTTTAAGATAGGTAAATGCTTCATGCAAATCATTTGCAAAATCAAGACTTGTTGCCAAACTAAAATTTCCTGTAGTCTCGCCTTCCCCTCTATCATCAACTCTTAATGATGCAATGCCTTTTCTTGCAAGCCAATCTGCCAAAACGGTAAAAAACTGGTGTCCGGAATACTTATAATCTCTATCATTCTTTCCTGTACCTGAAACTAGAACTGCCAGTGGATACTTTTTTTCCCCTTTAGGAAGTGTTAAAGTGCCTCCATACGTAAGCCCTGTTTCCTTTCCTCTAAATTTTACATTCTTCACCAAATAAGGAAATGGTGGCATGGGATGTTGCGGAAAATATAATGGTTCTATGCTGTTAACTAGCTTAAAGTTTAAATAAAATGGTGTACTACTATTATTTTTAACAATAGATTGAACCGTACTTCCCTCAAATGCTTTAGCTTTTAATTTAAAACTATACATATTATTTTCGGCCACCAAACTATCGTTTTTAACTTTAACGAGTAAAGGAACAGATTTATAGCCCTGCTCTGGTATGGTTAAATAAATGGTATCTAACTTATCTAACTTGGTGTTTGCTTTTTTTAGAAGCACAACATACCGCTTAGAGTGGTGCTGTGCTTGCCATAAATTTTGTGCATAAACACTGTTTAAATAAAAACATGCTACAAACACTGTTAAATATTTATACATATACATTTAACTTGCTTATCCTTATTTCTCGTTTTTTAAATACTCTATAATTATAGATATTTCATCGGCTAACTCGCTTGGGCTCCCCATGTAACCTGTAGAACGCCATCTAAGATTTCCCTTGGCATCAATAATCATTTTTTGGGGTATTCCAGAAAATTTAAACGCTTTTGAGTATTTTGAATAGGTATTATCTAATTTTCCGGTTTCAGGATTTTTTTCATCAAAGAGAACATTAAAGGTATATCCCTTTTCTGCAATAAATGCTCTTACTTTCTCTTTGTAATTTTTTACAAACTCTTGAGTATCTATAAAATAGAATTTAACCGCATTGTCTGTTGCATATTTTGTTACTGCCATTTGCATACCTGGCATTGCTTTTTTACATGGTGCGCACCAAGTTGCCCACATATCGATTACTACAATTTTTCCTTCTTGTTTTTTTAGTTCTACTTTTCCTCCTTTTATACTTTCTAACTTAAATCCTTCAATAGGTTTATTGATTAGTTCTGAAATGACTTTATTGTATTGGTCTTTCACAACTTGACTATTTGATTTGAGGGTTGTCATATAATTGCTAAAACTCTCTTCATCATTTTCTCCTCCTTCATGATTTTTACGCAAAATTTCCAGCATTTCTGGAGTTACATTATTCACTTTAAGGCAATCCTTAATATAATGTATCGCATCCTCTTTCTTATTATCTCTTAGTAATTGTTTTGTGTACAGATAATTAAAATCGGAATTTTTATATTCTAAATTGGGTTTTATTTTTTCTAAAAAAACTTTAGTCTCTTTATAGTTTTTGGTTTTTTCCAATATCTTAACATAAGTAAGATATTCTGTGTCAACAAAATTTAAAAATTTTTCTTTCCATTGATTTGGGGACAACTGGTTTTTATATGCTTTAGGAATGATGGTTTCCCTTTTTTCTAATTCTGATACAATTTTATCTGCTAAAACTTTTAAGCTATCCACAGACTGGATTTCTCTATCGTAAGGAATAGTTACCAAATGCCAACTATAATCTAATAATATAGAGAATGGTGCTTTACTTAAATTATCAAAAACAAAACTGTAATCATTTTTGTTTGCTATGTATGTATAAGCAACAGATTTATATGCTTTGTCATAATATAAAGCTTCAGTTTGAGTATAAACATCTTTAAAATTCTCTTGCGGAAAGTTTTGTTCAAAATCTTTATATGCATTTATTTTTTTATCAGGATCGCTTTCTCTGAATAAATTTAAAATGCTATTATCCCTAGCTAAAACACCTTTTGGATATTTTTTTAACAATACATTTTGAACAGAATCAATAAATGTTTTTTCTTCTTGCTGAGAAAGCAAACCTAATGTTCTTTGTAGTTTATATTGTTGAACATTATCTAGCTGTAACCCCAAAATATATTGTATTTCCTTTTTAATACGTGCCGTATGATTACCTTTTTTTGAAGCCTTCATTAACTTTAACCCTTCATAGAAAATTTTATCACGACTTTCTGGGTGATACTTCATCTCATTATTTACCCAAAATAGAGATACACTATCATCTATAAATGTAGAATCACTTACAATAGAAGGTCTTTCATCTTCTAGTGTTTTATTTCTTAAAAGTCCCCAAGCAAAATAAGATCCAGGAACCTTATCTAACATCCACACATAAGGTATTTTCCCTCCATTATCTATTAATGTATCTGTTTTAAAAACACAAGCAATCAACGCAGCTTTATCTGCTAATCTCACTTGGGCTTTCCAAATATTTCCAGATTCTTTTTTTAATGAAAGATCACTTACAATCCACTTGAAATTATTATAAGTGTAAAGTAAACCTGTTATTGTTTTTGAATTTTTTAAAGCAGTATTCTCTGAATTATAGGTTATGATTATCTCTTCTCCAGGATTAGGTAATTCTGGAAAAACAGAAAATACTTTTTTTGCTTGTTGTGCAAACACACCACTATTAATAAGCAAAAAGCCTATTAATATTAATTTTGTAATTCTCATTTGGTTTTTGTTTAAGAGCATCCAGTTAAATTGGATGCTCTTTATTAAAATGAATTCTGCCTTATTTGTTCTGTTCTAAATCAGGTGCATAATCAAATAAGGTTGATGCAAACGGAAACTGATAACGATTGCCTCCTGGCTCTAGAGTAAAGGTTTCATCAAGATAGGTATGAGTAATGGTTTTGGCAAAACGGGAATCCTTATTAAGACGTTTTAAATCGAACCAGCGGAAACCTCCTTTAGCCATTAATTCTCGTCTGCGTTCCTGTAAAACTTTTACTAAAGCATCTTCTGCATCTGTAGCTGTTAAATCTACATAATCAGCTGCTTTAAATCTTTTTTTACGAAGCTCATTAATCGTAGACATTGCTTCAGACGGGTTATTTGCTCTAGCCAAACACTCTGCTTTTATTAGCATCACTTCGGGGACTGTTGGTCCCGCATTTCTTGCTTCGCCCGTTAATTTTTCTTCACAAAAGGCCCTTCCTTCGGAATATGCATCATAGGTCATAATTCCCATAGGTCTTGTAAACAATTGATAACGTAAATCGTTAGGATCAAAAGAGTTCAATAACTCATCGCTAAGCGACAATAACAATGGTGAATTATCATAATATGTGATACTTTGTTTTGAAAGTATTAACTCTGGGTTTTGATAACGTTTAGGAAAACTATAATCGGATACACCTATATAATCTTCTAAATTAAGCAATGCGCTTTGTAAACTTAAAGCATTTTCGGCATTCATTAATGCTTTATCATAATGCCCCATATATAAATAGGTTCTTGCCAATAAAGCATAAGCAGATGCTAACGATGGAAATGCTACATTTCTACCTGTTTGAACTTCCGGCAAACCAGAATTTATAGCCTCTGTTAAATCTGAAACGATTTGAGCATAAACCTCCTCTACACTAGCTCTAGTTATTTCTCCATCTACTGTAGGTGAAGTAAAAATTGGAATACCAGGATCTGTTGATGAGGTGTTAACATCGTAAGCTTTTCCAAAAATATTAACTAGATTAAGAAACATATCAGCGCGATGCACAAGAGCTTCCCCCTTAAGAGCTAGTTTTTCTTCCTCTGTTCCATTATTACTGTTAAGCACTTCTGATATAACAACATTTGATATATACAAACTACTGTACATAACATTTAGATTATAATCTGGCTCACCTGCATAGTAAATAGAATCTGCCCATTTATAAGTTTCTCTATAAGGGCGATAATATGAGCTTGTCCCATAATTCTCTTGGAAATACTCTGCATGGTCATCTCTAATCACAATATCATCCGGCATAATATCAACTAAAGGATAAGACTTGTCAAAATCAGATGTGTTATTTAAAAGATACCTATAGTTTATGGTTTCTTCTGGAGTTAATTTACCTTCCGTTTTAATGTCTACATAATTATCGCAACTCGTTAAGTTTAAACCAACTGCTACTGAATATAATATATATGATAAATATTTTTTCATTTTTTTTAAAATTAAAAGTTAACATTTAGACTCAAAGAGTACATCGCTGTTGGTGGCAATTTTATTTGAGTGCCTGCCGTATATGGCAGAAAATCCGGATCTATACCATCTTTGTTTTTTTTCCATAACAATCCTAAATTTCTAGCTGTAAACGATAATGAAGCTCCTTTAACAAATGTTTTGTCAAAAGCATTGGACAGATCATAACTTAATGAAACTTCCCTTAAACGAATGTGATCGCCATCTATAACTTTATCGCTACCAAATCTGTATCTGCTATAACCGTAACCTCCCATACCTTGTACTCCTGGTACCTTTGTAGTTGCCTCATCTCCTGCTTGTCTCCATCTATTATCTATCTCTGTATTTAAATCGTAACCCGAAAATGTACCATATCGTGTAATGTAACTGTTAAAAGAAGGCCTAAATAATACATAATCCAATTTATAAGTAGCTAATGCATATGCCGTCCACTTTTTATAATTAATAGATAGATTAAGACTTCCATAATATTTAGGTGTTGAAGTACCCATATACTCCATATCTTCAATATCTGTTAAAGGAGAATAAACATCCACAGTTTCCCCATCTTTATTATAAACAAGTACAGATCCGTTTTCATCCAAACCAGCCGATCTAAATGCAAAAATGCTATTTAAGCCATATCCAATAATTGGTGGTGTACTTCCTGTTCCGTTAAGGTAATTCGCATAACTTTCGTATCTAGAATCTGTTACTTCACTTTTATTATACGAAAGCACAAAACCTGTATTTAAACTAAAATCTTTCGCTTTTAAAACAACGCCATTCAAATTAAAATCAATTCCCTTACTTTCTAATGTTGCTGTATTACGTGTTAAACTGTTACCTGGTAAACCATAAAATTCTGATACCGGAAAGTCTTGAATTAAATCTTTACTATTTTTTGTATAGTATTCTAGGGTTCCACTCAATCTATTATTCAATAAAGAGAAATCTAGACCAAAGTTTAAAATTCCTGTTTTTTCCCATCTTAAAGAGGGATTAGCTGCTGCAGAAATAAATGCATATGGTAATTGAGATAAGTTATAATCTGAATCTGCTATCGATATACTTGTAAAAGGAAATGTTGTTAAACTTATGTTTCCGTTAAAACCATAAGACATTCTAAAACTTAAATTATTTATCACATCAACATCTTTTAAAAAGGCCTCTTTAGTTATATTCCATTTTGCTCCTGAAGACCATAATGGTGTTCTCCTGTATTTTTTATCAACACCAAAATTGTTATAATCGTCTAAACGAATGCTTCCAGAAATGGTATATTTATTATCATATGTATAAGCTGCATTTCCATAATAAGACAAAAACCTACGTCTCACATCTTTATCTATATTTCCATATGAAATGTTATCGGTCCATCCATAAACAGAAGTATAAGTTGAAGATGGTAAATCTACCGAAGTTTGTGTTTGTTCATTATAACCAAATAACTTGCCTCCTGCTGTTTTCTCTCTTATTTGTCTTACTTCTATACCAGCAATGGCATCTATAGCATGTTTATTATTAAACACATTGTTATAATTTAATTGTGTTCGTGCAGTATAGCTCTCCTTTACATAAGTGTTCTTTTGGAGTATACCTCCATTAGGAACACCTTGTGTTAAATCTCCAGTATTAGGGTCTTGGTACGTTGTGGAATTTATTAAGTTGCGGGTATAAAAGGTATTTTCATTATGATAATTTGGATTATCAAAATAAGAACGCTCTATATAATAATTGGTTACCGCATTTAATCCTTTTCCAAAGGGAAGTGTAAGAGCAATATTTGCAGAGTAATTTTGCTCTTTGATACGGCTGTCTTTATTTTCTAATTCATCTATGTAATTATAGGTCCAAGGTAAATATCCCGCATTTTCAAAGCTTTTACTTTGAGCACTGTAAAATGCTGTATAATAATCTACAGAATTACCATTACCATCTACTATTTGATCATACGGTAAATACGTTGTCAAACTTGATTCTAAAGGTGATAAGCCTAAACTATTTTGAGAATAATCGAAAAAAGATCCTTTTAAACTCGTACTTAAACTGGCGTAATTAAAGAGTTTAAAATCTTGATTGGCTGTTAATGTAAATCGCTTTCCTTCAGAACCTTTGGCTTGGGTTTTCTCTTTTGCAAAAGATACTGATGTAAAATACCTATAATCGTTTTGGCCACCACTTAATGATAAATCGTGGGTAATGGCTTCAGATGATTGCAAAAGATATTGCTCTATTTGCCCATAGTTATTTCTATTTTTTAAAACATTAAGTGCCGCTTCTTTTTCTGTTGAAGTAATGTCTCCTCTCAACTCTTGAAACATAATTTCCATACCTTGACTAATTGGAGTTGCGCTATATAAGCTGCTTGCACTTGCAGGGTCATAAACCATGTTTTTATCAATTAATTCTTGTTCCAAATCCAATACTTGGGATGAATTCATTAGTGGTAAACTAGACAATGATGGCTTTGTAGAAAAAGTATAACTCTGGGAATAATTAATTCTGGTTTTTCCTTGTTTTCCTTTTTTGGTATCAATAACTATAACTCCATTTGCAGCTCTAGCTCCATAAATAGATGCAGAGGCTGCATCTTTTAAAAAGGTAATCTTATCAATATCCTTAGGGTTTAAAGTTCTTATATCCAGCTCTGTAGGAATACCATCCAAAACTATCAATGGCATTTCCTCGGCTTTATAAGTAGATTGGCCTCTAATTCTAAAATTGTAGCTTGTATTACCTTCTATTCCTGGTAATAAATTGCCATAAACAAATGTATTATCAGATTCTAAAAGATCAATTTGAAGCCCTGGCACCTGACCTTCTAACTTCATAATAGCATTAGAGCCTGGTATTTTATCTAAATCATCAGACTTTACCACTGCATAAGAACCTGTTGCTCGTTCTTTAGAAATTTTTTGGTATCCTGTAGATACAATGGTAACTTCATCAAGTCCTTCAACAGACTCTTCTAGAGTAACATTAATTGTTTTTTGATCGCCTACAACAATTTCGACCGCTTTAAAACCTAACGCAGAAAACACCAGAACGTTTTCTTTATTCATAACAGAAATCTTGTAGTTTCCATCAATATCGGTTGCAACACCTCTAAAGGTTCCTTTTATTAGCACTGTTACTCCAGGAATTGGAATCCCCTTGCTATCCACAACTTTACCTGAAATACGTATTTCTTGTTGGTCTTTTTTTCTTTTAATTAAAATAGTATTGTTCTTACTTAAAACCAAATTAAAAGACTTGTTAGTTATACTGTTTTTAAGTAATTTATCGACGCTTACAGTTCCTTTTTTTAATTGTACTTTAGGTGAATCTTTAAATAAATCTTCGGGATACAGAAATCGATATTTAGTTTGATTCATAATAATTTCAAAAACCTCATCAATAGTAACCGTTTTATCCGACTCTATTTTAACACGGTCTTGTGCTAAAATATTTCCCGTATTTAAACCGAAAACTGTTGTACATAATAAGAAAATCAATGTTCTCATAATAAACATTAGTAACCGCTTTCTAAAGAAAGAACGGGGATTAATTAATTTAATTTGCATAAATTTGTTTTTGTGTTAGTTAGACATTCGTTTAATAATTGCACTTTAGAGGGACGAAATCTGAGACACCGCCAAATGTTTGAATTTCGTTCCCTTTTTTTTATATATGTTATCGAAGTTGTTTATTTTAAAACAACTTGTTTATTAGTAATCTCATACCCATTAATAACACCAAATTCTTTGATGGTGTTTAATATTTGAATAATATCCTGGTCTCTTCCTAAAACCCCAACAAATTTTACATTCTCTAGGCTTTTTTCCTTAAAAACAACATCCATATCGTACCATCTAGATAATTCTTGCATAATCTCTTTGAGAGATTTGTGTTTTATAATGAACTCCCCATTAATCCAAGCAATTGCATCTTTTACTTCTACATCACTAACAACTATTTTATTGCTTGCATTACTTAAAACAGCTTGTTGATTTGGTAATAATATTTTTCTTTCTGATGGAGTATTAATAGCAACTTTACCTTCTACTAATGTGGTGTAAATATTGCTTTCATCATTATAGGCTTTGATATTAAATTCTGTACCCAAAACTTGAACCACTTGTTGGTTATGTATAACTTTAAAATTAGAACCACCATGTTCGGTACTATGTGACACATCAAAATAGGCTTCACCATAAACGAGCTCTACATTTCGGCTTTCTCCATCAATAAAAGTAATTGGATATTTCAATTGAGTTTCTGAATTGAGCCATACCTTAGTACCATCAGCTAGGGTAATCTGGAACTGACCACCTCTTGGAATGGTTAAAGTATTAAAAGAAGTATGCTTTTCATCAGTTTGACCCGCAGCATAAACCAAAGCTTCTCCATTACTTTGGGCATTCTTAGATTTATAATCAGTTCCCTTCTCCAAGACTACCCGTGAGCCATCTTCCAACGTTAAGGTAGCTTTTTGGGAACCTATTTTTATTTGGTTATTCACTATTATAGGCTTGTTCTCCAATAGCATTTTATTATCCTTAAACACATATCCAACAGTAAACAGGATTGCTATTGCTGCGGCAACGGCATATTTCCAAATATTATACCTTGATGCCTTTTTATGTTTTACAATGGACATCTTCACCTTATTTAAAGCCTTATCGTCATCAATCTCTTCATAGGACATATTTAAATGATAATTCTCTTTAACCAATGTTGCGAATTTCTTTTTGTTTTTAGGTTTTCTAAGCCAAAGCAGCAATTCTTGGTGTTCATTATCCGTAAGGGAATCGTTTAAATATTTTATTATTATTTTTTTCATTAAATTCAGTAAATCATCTTATTCATTGAAATGTCGTCATGAATTTTAAAAAACCCTTAGTGAAAAACACTTTTTTTTAATTTTTATCTTAAATCTTTGTAATCTTGTAGTGTAAATTGGCGATTTTTCATGGAAGACCTAGATCTTATTCAGAAAATAAAGACAGATGATAGTGATGCTTTTGATGTGCTGTTTAAGACATATTATAAAGATTTGGTTCGATATATCAGGTCCTTAAATAATGATTTAGCGTTATCTGAAGATATTGTACAGCAAGTTTTTGTCAATCTTTGGATAAACAGAAACACTATTACCATTAAAAGCTCTGTAAGAGGCTATTTATTTTCTGCTAGCTATTCTACCTATATAGATCATTACAGAAAAACCAAAAGGCAATTAGACTTGCTTGAGAATTTTAAATCTGAAATTATTAGAGAATATATTTCGGAAAATAGAGACTTATTGGAGCATAAAATCAAACGTCTCAGAATGGTTATTGACACCTTACCTCCTATTTGTAAGAAAGTTTTAGAACTTAATAAATTTGAAGGTTTAAAATATGATGAGATTGCTGACACGCTAAACATCTCGAAAAAAACAGTAGAATCTCATATGAGAGTAGCTTTTAAAAAAATAAGACAAGGTTTTAAAGATGATAGTTTATTTTTATTTTTTGCACGTAAAGTTTTTAAGTCATCTTTTTTTCAATAAAAATTTCATTTTCTACCACATCATTTGGCTGATCGTTAAGTTCCGATAGTTATACTTATAAAATAAATAACTTCACGCAATGATTAGCAAGCTAATATAGTAACTCCAAGTTTTTAATATCATAAAAAAAGGGATCGAATCCGATCCCTTTTTATTTACTAAATGAAATTATAATCTATTCTTTTTTCACCATTTCAATCATAGCTTCTATTTTTACTTTTTCATCATTTAAATTGCCTTCATAACCAATTATTCTATAACGAATATTTCCTTTTTTATCTATGATAAATTTAGCAGGTATAGCGGTTATACCAAAAGCACTTGACAACTCATCGCTTCCTGACTCTTCAGATTTAGTATCATAATACATATCAAAGTTATAATTTTTAGACTTCAAATAGGTCGTCACTTTTTTTATTGTGGCAGCATCATAAGACATTTCAAAAGTATCTATAAATAAAAACTTAATATTCAAATCGTCCTTGTAATCTTTCATTATACTCTGTACTGCTGGGAACGATTTCTTGCAAGGTGTGCACCATGTTGCCCAAAAATCGAGAACTAAAATATGGCCTTTTAAATCCTCTAAACTAACTTTATTTCCATCACCGTCTCTTAAAATAACTTTGGGAGCTGGTTCATTTATAATAGTTTTAATAGCTTCCTGTGCAAGATCTTTCTGTTTTTTTTGCTCTAAGCTAGCTTCATACTTCTTAAAGTCATTTTCGGTTCCCTTAATCTCTAAAAATAATCTTTTAAATAAGGTTTTTACTTCATTATTAGCTCTATTTTCTTTTACTAACTCTTCTAATTCACTAAAGGCTATTTCTTTTTTACCTAACGCTATTAAAGATTTTGCATAGAGTATACATGACTCGGCATCAAGAAATCCTAAAGCTTCTTTATACTCTTTAAAGTATTTGGCAGCTTTCTCAAAATCATTTTGTTTAACATATAAATTTGCATATAAATTTAAACTATTTGTATGCGTTGTGTTTAAGATCTCTTTATCATTTTTAGGCAGATATTTAACATTTTTCCACTTTTTTTCAGAATCAAGAGATTTATCAAGATATAGCTTAGCCTCATTAAATAGCCCTTCTGAATAAAACTTTGCTGCAATACTATAATAGGAGACAGCATTTATTGGACTATCAACAAACTTGCTAACACAAGCTTTTGCTTCCTTAATGTTTTTTTCTTCGATATACTTTGCTATTATATAAGAAAGTGTATTGCTATATAGATTACGATCGTTAATTGAGAATTTTTTTGGTGGAAATTTTTTAATCCACTCATCATACATTTTTTCTTGCTCTTTTGCTGAGTTTGCATTAAAAATGTTTCCGTGCTCAAAAAATCTTGCTTGTATTCCTTCGGGAAAACGTTTTACAACCACTTTATCTAACGAATCCATTTCTTGATTTGTTATATCTAACTTGAGATAATAGTCTAATGCTTTTAAAAGAACATGCTCGTCTTTATTTTGCATCATTCTTTTAAGTTCTTGTCTCAGCTCATTATTAGCCTCTGAATTCTTTGAGGCTAATAATGAATCTAACTTTAATTCTTGCGTTGCTAAATTTTCTTGAGAAGACTTATTTTCTGTTTTACAAGCAAAAAAGGCAATTGTAATAAAGAAAAATATTAAACCTATATTTATAGCTTTTTTCATTTTATAATGTCTAAAATTGATTTAATAACCTTCTGTTTGCTTTAAATTAGGATTTGCAATGGTTTCTGAAACTGATATTGGCCAATTTTGTTTATAAGTTGCCCAAGAGGCATCGCCTCCTTTTATTAAAACTTGGTCGTCCATGACCTCATCAATTTTATTAAGACGCTTTAAATCAAAGAATCGGCTGGATAATTCGGTAAAAAACTCTTTTCTTCTTTCGTTTAAAACAGCATCAAGAGCCGTTTCCTTTGAGCTTGCCGTTACATTTAAAAGTCCTGCTCGCGTACGGACTACATTAACATCTGCCATAGCATTTATAAAATCATCTTGTTGTGCTAAGGCTTCAGCTCTGGTTAAATAAATATCTGCCATTCTTAAAATAGCTAACGATTCTTCTCCAGAAACATCGGATTGATACTTGAAAGGTTCATAGTATTGTGCGCCAGATACCGTAAACTCTAAAATCCAGTTTTCTAATCTTTGGTCATCGGTATCAAATGAGTCAACCAAGTTTTGACTTAAATAACCGGCTGCATAAGAAAAATTAAATTCGTCTATTGGTGGAAGCATATTATTCCACGAGGTTATATAAATAAATAGTTCTGGCACATAATTTAAGAAAGAACCTTCGGTTATATCGGCTGTTAATTCCCAGATCATTGCATCGCTATCTGTAATAAAAACTTGATTTAAAGGAATTAAATCTGGATTTTGAACTTCGCTTAAAACTTCAGTACATAAATCTGATGCCTTTTTCCATTCCTTTGTGTACAAAAATGCTTTTGCTAAAAGCGCTTTTGCAGCAAGTTTATTGGGTCTGTTTTTAGAAAATGTGTCATCACCTCCACTCGTTTTGTAAAACTCTGGCAATAAATTAATAGCCATTTTCAAATCTTCAACAACTTGTAAATAGACATCACTTTTAGGTGTTCTGGAAAGCGTGTTATTTTTAGCAAACTCAGAGGTTATTGGCAATGGAATGTCTCCATATACATTTGCAAGGTTATAAAAAATAAAAGCACGTAAAAAATAAGCTTCACCTAAATATTGGTCTTTGTTTTTTAATATAGCATCTGTATTTGTAACACCTTCTATAATTAAGTTTACCCTATATAAAAAAGGATACATTTTACTATAGAATTCTGGAGCATTAATTGGTGTTAAATTGTTTTCGTATGTTGTTAAATACGTTGAACCAGAATTAAGTGGCGTATATTCGTCTGTATAAAATGCTGTTTCTAACCCTAATTTAGAAAGATAGTATTCTGTGGTTAATTCTCCGTAAACGCCATTAAGTGCTGCGGCTGTTGTTTTATCTTGTTTAAAAACCTGATCTGTAAAAAGTGAATCTGTTGGCAATGGAATATCTAAATATTCATCGCAACTAAAACAACTTATAAGCACGGCTACTATGGGTAAGTATTTTTTTATATTTTTTAGTATGTTATTCATTTTAAATATTTTTTTATTAATATGTGACATAGAATTTTACAATGATAAATCAAACCCAAGAACAATGGTTCTTAAAGGAGCTACACCTTCTCCTAGCGTTTCAGGGTCATATCCTTTATACTTTGAAATAGTAAAAAGGTTTTGCCCTTGAACATAAAACTGTAAGGATTTTAAATTTAGTTTTTTAATAAACTCTTTAGGAAGTTCATAACTTAAGCTTACATTCTCTAAACGCGCAAAAGTAGCATCGCTATAGGCACCTGTACTAGACTGAAAATTTAAATGATTTGAAAAAGATGAAAAATCACTACTTAGTTTAGCAACATTAGTAATATCGCCTGGGTTTTGCCAACGCGCATCATAAATATCTTTTGTAATATTCACATTAAATCCACCTGGTGTATCTACCTGTGAACCTATAAAGTTTAGACCAGTTTTTTTTGTAAAAGAGAAGAAAAAACTAAAATTTATATTTTTGTAAGAAAAACTATTTTGTACTCCACCATAATACTTTGGAGATAAATCTACAAACTCTGTTCGGTCTTTAACTTGATATAAATCGTAAGTCCACTCATCTACTTCTCCGTCATTAATAATCCCATTATTATCTAAATCTCTCCAAAAATTATAATTACCAGTCTCTGGATTAACCCCTTGGTAACTATACAACTTAATACCTGTTATTGGTTTGCCTACTTCGAAGTTTATATCTTGTGAAATTTCTGAATTAGGATAAGATACCAACTTATTTTTAGGCAATGTTAAAGTAATATCAGTAGTCCAATTAAAATTACGGCCTTGAATATTTTGTGTACTTAACATTATTTCGTGTCCCCAATTTTTTATGGTCGCAGGTGAATTTCTGTAGAGTGCAGGAACTCCTGTAACTATTGATGAAGGAAACAGCGTTAATTGGTCATTACTTATTGTAGAGTAATAACTATCACTAAAACTTACACGTCCTTTAAAAAACTCTAAACTAATACTTACTTCAGACTTTTTATTGTTTTCCCAGTGAAGCAATGGGTTGGCCGGACCACTTGGCACTAATGATGTTTCATTATTATATTTATAAGATGTGGTGTATTTTGTTAAATACTGATAATTAGGAATACCATCACCTCCACTAGTTCCATAACTAGCTCTTACTTTTGCATAATTAATAAAACTAACATGGTTTTTAAACCATTGTTCTTCACTTACTATCCAAGCACCTGCAATAGAACCAAATGTTCCAAAACGATTACCTGTACCAAATTTGGTAGAGCCGTCGTGCCTTAAACTTCCATTTAGTATATATTTATTAGCTAAATTATAATTTAAAATCCCGAAAAAACCTATATACCTATTCGTAAACGTAGAATAAATAGCTCCCAAATTTCCTGTATCTGCAAACGTAGGGTTTCTTATCTGTTCATCTGACAAAAGATCATAACCTGTAAAATTTGTATTTGTTTGGAAACCATCTTGAATGGTTCCTCCTACCTTTAAAGTAATATTACCTAAATCACTTAAACTTGTTTCATACGAAATATTTGGCTCTGCTGTTATAGTTCTAATTTTATAGGTATTTATTGTACTGCTATTTTCTTGATAAGAATCTGGGCCATAATATGTGCTTGGTAATCCGTAAAACTCATTAGAAGACAAAATACTAACACCTAAATTGGTATTAAATGTAACTCCTTTAAAGAAAACATATTTTAGACTTAAATTAGACACCAAGTTATCGACTTTATCTTCACTAATGGCATTAAAAATAGCAGCAGGATTTCTAGGATTAAAAGCGTTATAATATGTCCAATCTAAAGAGCCATCTTCATTATATGGGTTTGGTGAATTAGGAGCTATAAGAGTCGATTCGCTAAATTGTATTGCCGTATTTTTTGTAGCTGTATAAGTTCCTGTTAAGCCAACAGAAAACTTATTATCCGAGCTATTGGTATTAAAATTAAAATGAATACTACCTATTTTGTTTGCACCACTAATATTTAATATATTTTCTTCATTTCTGTAACTTCCACTTAATAAATAACTAAACCTATTATCTCCTCCAGAATATGAAATCCTATTATTGGTTGTAAGTGCTGGACTGCCAAAGAAAAACTTTTCCCAATCTGTATTATTATCTTCAGACCACACACCATTTACATCGTCATAAAAATCCACTAAATCTCCTGCATTTTCTATAGCTTCCTTTCTATAACTAATATAATCTTTGGTCTCTAACAGCTTGGGCGATTTTCCTCTAAAGGAAAGTCCGTTTTTAGAACTAACACTTAAAGTAGGCTTTCCCGATTTTCCTTTTTTAGTTGTAATTAATATAACGCCATTAGAACCTCTAGATCCGTAAACAGCGGTTACATCGGCATCTTTAAGAAAATTAATACTTTCAATATCATTAGGATCTATATAATTTAAACCACTTCCACCATTTACGGCAGACCATGTTTTTGATATCTGCGGAAGATTACCAGTTGGAAAAGCAACACCATCTATTACCAATAAAGGACTTGAATTAAGACTTAACGTATTTTTCCCTCTTATTTCTATATCAAAAGGCGAATTTGCTTGTCCTGTTAATTGACGAATATAAACTCCTGGAACTTTACCTTTTAAAGCTTGCAAAACATTTGCCACAGGATTTTTTCTAATTTCTTCGGAAGTTATGGTAGTAATATTACCTGTTGCTATTCGTTTGGATGTTTTTCCATAAGCCGTAATTTGTACCTCATCAAGCTTACTAACAGCTTCATCTAAATCAACATTTATTTCCTGTTGGTTTCCAACAACAACCTCTTTAGATTTGTAACCAATATATGTAAACTTTAAAACATCGCTATTTAATGCCATCAATTTATAGCTACCATCCTCATCTGTAAATACTCCTTTATTTTTATTTACTATTGAAACCGTTGCGCCAAAAAGAGGGAAACCATTTTTATCTGTTACCACACCTTTTACAAGATGGTCTTCTTGAGGTTGTTTATCTTTTATTTTATGAGGAACAATAATGATACTATTATTAATATCATCAAACTGGTAATCGTAAAAAGGATCTAAACTTTTTTGTAAAAGATCTTTTATAGAGATTTTACCTTTTTCGAGGATTACTTCTGGTATTGTTTTAAAAATATCTGATTTATAAGCAAAGTTATAATCTGTTTGATTTTTTATAATCTCAAAAACTTGCTCAACACTAACTTGTATATTTTTTTCTATTACAATTTTAGTATTTTGAGAAAAACCAGAATTACCTGTAAATGCAAAAGTTACTGTAAAACTCAAAAAAACAAGGATTTTCATAATAAGAAATAGTTTGTTTTTTCTTCGAATAGAAGAAACTTTGGTAAAATTAAAATTCATACATTTGTGTTTTAATGGGTTAATTAATAATCTATTAAGGATGTAGGGGAAAAAGTCTTGGATGGTGAGATATCGAAACTTTTTACCCCTTTTTTTATTCTACTAAAATGACATGATCTTGTATCTTATATGTCATGGATGTTGTTCTTGTAATTACTGAAAGTACATTTTCTAAACTTTGATTTTTTGAAAGCGTTCCTGTAAACTTTACTTGTTTAACCTCATTGTTTAAATACTTTACATCTACATCATACCATCTTGACAGTACAGCCATAATGTCTTCAAAGCTTTTTTCTTTAAAACTGAAAATACCGTGTATCCAACTAATTTCATTATAAACATCAATAGCTTTAATGTCTATAGTTTTATTATTGGAATTATATACCGCTTGTTGCCCTGGCATGAGTTCGTGTTGAATTTTATTGGCTTTTAAATAAATTTTCCCTTCAACAAGTGTGCTTTTAGTTAGATTGCTTGTGTATGTGTTCACATTAAATTTAGTACCCAATACCTCAATTTCTTGATCGCTGGATACTACAACAAAATGGTCGTTGTTATTTTCAGTACTTGGTGTTACCTCAAAATAAGCTTCACCATACATGAGTGTTACTTCTCTAGCCTGACCCGAAATAAAAGATTCTGGGTATTTTAGTTTTGATTCTGAATTAAGCCAAACTTTTGTTCCATCTGATAATTTTATAGAAAACTGCCCGCCTCTTGGAACTTCTAAATAGTTATAGGCTATTTCTGATTTTTTATTAGCTATCGAATTTGCATAAACCAACTCTTCGCCATCGGTTGAAAAATGTGCTGTAGCATGTTGCTTTCCTTTTTCTAAAGCTAATGTCGTTCCATTTTCTAAAATTAAAGTTGCCTTGGTCGTTCCTGCAGCTATAACGGTCTCTTCTACTTTAGGTAAGTTTGAACCTGTAAAAAATTTATCTTTAAAAACATAACCTGTCAATAAAAATCCAATAACAATAATAGCAGCCGCATATCTTGTCCAATATGGATAAAGTTTTTTAACGGGCTTTTCCTTTTTAGCAATGGCATCTAAAACATTATTAAATGCAATATCTGGATTTATTTCTATTAATTTGTTAGTGTTGTAAGCATCTCTAATATAAGATTTAAACACCTCTTGATTTTTAGATTTTTCTAACCATTTTTTTAGTATGTCTAGCTCTTGGCTAGTAATACTATCGGTTAAAAATTTTAAAATGAGTTTTTCCAATTTTTACTCTAAATTTATTAATAAATTAACATTTATGTAACACATAACGCTATATAAGCAAAAAACCCTTAAAAAAAATTTAAATATTTTCTAACTTGCCACCAAACTAAGTATTCACATCATTTTATTTTAATCACTAATAAAAAAATGCAATTGGAAATATGAGCGATGAATTATTATTAGAAGCTATAAAAAAAAATGATAATGGAGCTTTTAAGGAATTCTTCAATAAATACTATAGCTCTTTAGTTAGCTATATAATTACATTTACTAACGATTCAAGCTTAGCTGAAGATATTGTTCAGCAAACATTTATAACCATTTGGGAACAACGCCATAACCTAGAAACCAACAAATCAATAAAAAGTTATTTGTATAAGGTTTCTTATAATTCATATATTGACCATTATAGAAAAACCAAACGACAAGATTCTTTTTTTGATGATTTAAGACAGCAGGCTTTACGCAATCAAATAAATGAAAATTATGATATAGCTGAAAAACGAACAGTAAAACTAAAAAGTATTATTGAAGATTTACCTCCGCGTTGTAAAGAAATATTGCTACTTAACAAAACCCAAGGTCTTAAGTACGAGGAAATTGCTAAATTATTAAACATTTCAAATAAAACAGTCGAGTCTCAAATGCGTATTGCATTTAAAAAAATTAGGCAAGGATTTGAAAACACTAATTTATTCATGGTTTTCGTTACAAATAAATTAAAAGGTTTACATGTTAAAACCAATAAAAATGACAAGAATTTCAAGCTGTTTTTTTGATATGAGCTTGCTGCTTTTTAATGATGGTGCATATAATACGCAAAATTATTTTCATTAGTTTATTTACTAATAAAGCTAATTACGCCACCTTGAGGTACTACTTTTAATATGTTTCCTTTTGAATCAAAGTTTAAACTATCAATGGCTAATTCGCGTAAAAGCGTATCATTGTTATCCTTAATCCTGTGGTATAATATATAATCTTGATTGTTTTCTTTTAATATGGCATGATGCCCAGGACCTAAGGTGTTAGAATCTTTTGATGTTGTTAATACTGGACTATTGACACCTTCTGTCCATGGGCCATAAGGGCTATCTCCAACAGCATATCTAACCTTATAGGTACTATCGGTACATTTACCTTCGGAATACATAAGGTAATACTTGTTATTTCGTTTCAACATATAAGGAGCCTCAAAGTAATTTGGCGGGGTGATATCCTTAATATTTTTTTCATCAAAAGAAACCATATCATCTGCTAACGGCACTACAAAGCAATGACCATTTACCCAATTTAAACCAGACCCCCAATACAAATAGGCCTTTCCATCACTATCAATAAAAGCCTCAGCATCGATCATATGAAAATCAGGGAACATATTGCCTTGTATAAGTGGCTCGTTATTTTCTTTGGCATTTTGCCATGGCCCCAAAGGTTTATCGCTAACACCTACCCAAATTTCACTACCAACAGACACGTACATATAAAACTTTCCGTTTTTTGCTTTAATTACAGATGGTGCCCAAACCCTACTATCGTTGGACGTTGGGCTTGTACAGGCTTCCTTGGTTGGCCAGTTGATGTGTTTTTGCTCCCAATTCTTAAAATCGGAAGATTCAAAAACAGCCAACTCATCTCCTCCCCATGGATCAATAGTGGCGTAGATATAATAGTTATCTTCAAATTTTATAATTGATGGATCTGCATAATAACCATTGATTATTGGGTTGGTTATTTTTTCTAATGCTACTTCTTCTTTATTTGATTCCTCCTTTTGTTTACAACTGTTTATTATTAAAAGCGAAATACATACATAGAAAACTGTTAGAAGCCTGTTTGATTGTTGAATAAATTTAATGATCATTTACTTTCTATTAAATTATTATTTGCTGCAATCTTAAATTTTAGGTTCTATAACAAAAGAATATTGATATGTTTTTCCGGCGTAGTACATATATGGTGCGTGTGGCTTTGCTCCCCAACTGGTGTCACCTCCAAGCCCCATCATTTTATTGTCAATATGTACCTCCACAAAATCTCTATCCTTTATATCGGCAGGAGTTCTCAATAGTTTTTCCTTTCCTGGGTCAAAATCATTGGTACTATGATTCAAAGCATTAAACTCTAATGTTTCTCCAATTGCCTCTATTTTGAAACCCAGTCC
The DNA here is from genome assembly GCA_050300615.1 of Flavobacteriaceae bacterium. GTDB lineage: Bacteria > Bacteroidota > Bacteroidia > Flavobacteriales > Flavobacteriaceae > Yeosuana. Next base: position 40,108 of record JBNKYB010000023.1, read on the forward strand.
TATTTGGTTTGTTAAACTAAACCATCTTGTACCTGTTTTATGTCCATTCTCTTGGGGTCTGCCATACGCCACATATTGATCGGCTACTTTTGAATTATAAAGACCTACAAAAGCTGATGTATTTCTATCTATATAATTTTCCCATGGACCACGTCCATAATATTCCAAATTATCAAACTCTTTCGGCATTCTAAAAACCATACCGATTCTTGGAATTTCAGGTAAACCTTGCTTGATTGCTAAGAAGGAATAATTAACTTCTGCTTTTCCATTGCCAAAAATGGTGTGGACAATATCTATAGCCCCTTCTACACTTGGTAGTTTCAATTTTGTGATTACTTTTAATTCTGCATCTGAAACCATTTCGGTTTCCACACTTTCAACAACGGCTTCATCCATTACTGTTTTCCATACCTCACAGCGTTCCTGCATTTTGTTTCCAAAATCATTATCGGTTGGGGCTCGCCAGAAAGTTGGAGACAAAGGTTCTTTCATCATCTCATAGTTGTTCAATTTGTATGATGTAATTGCTCCTGATTTTTTAGATATACTCATTGAGAAATCTTCACCCGTAACATTGATTTTGTCCTTACTTTCTTCTACTTGTATCTTATTAGTAGTTTTAGGCTTAACAAAATGCAACTCTGAAGTTTGTAAAGCAAATTGCCCTGAGGCAACAATATGTCCAAAAGGAATCATTTTTGTTTCTTTTTCTTGGATAGCATAAAGATTTATAAAATACTCTTTGCTTTTATCTTGGTAAAACGGTTTTAAATCTAGATTAAATTCTTTTTCGGTCTGTGGCATAACTCCTGATGGCACAAATTTTCCTTGTTGGATCATTTTTCCATTTTCAAGCAGTTCCCAACGAATGACGTAGTCATCCAAATCAATGAAAAAATTCTCATTTCCAATGGCAATATCGCCTTTTGAAACAGCCACATCTTTAAATCTTATGTTCTGATATACTTTTTTCACTTCATATAACCCTGGATGTGGTGTTAAATCTGGATTGACTACCCCATTGAAACAAAAGTTTTCATCATGGTGTACTCCTTTTGGTTCAAAATGTCCGCCATAGGCCCAAAATTTAATCCCTTCATCATTATATTTTGTTAAACCTTGGTCCATCCAGTCCCAAATAAAGCCTCCTTGTAATTGTCTATTACTTCTTACTAAGTCCCAGTATTCTTTAAAATTACCGCTACTATTACCCATAGCATGGGCATATTCGCACCAAATAAACGGGCGTTCTGTATCGGTTCCTATCCAATTCTCCACGCTCTCTATCGATCTGTACATATCACTAATAATATCTGTGTGGTGCTCTTTAACATCTGTCATTTTTTCGGCGCGTTCGTATTGTACAGGTCGGCTTTTATCGAGAGCCTTTATAGCCTTATAACCTGCTAAAAAATTAGGGCCGTCTCCAGCTTCATTACCCATACTCCATACTATTATTGATGGATGGTTTTTATCTCTTTCAACCATATTGGTTATTCGTTCTACATGAGCCGCTTTCCATTCTGGTTTGTTTGCCAACGTATTCTCTGGCTTGTAACCCATACCATGGGATTCAATATTAGCTTCATCATATAAATACAAACCATATTGATCACACAATTTGTACCATAAAGGCATGTTTGGATAGTGACACGTACGAACCGCATTGATATTATTCTCCTTCATCATTTTGATGTCCGCCAACATATCTTCCTTATTAACAACATGTCCATAGTCTTGATTATGCTCATGTCGATTAACCCCCTTTAAAAGAATAGGTTTCCCATTAACCAGTAATTGCCCTCCTTTAATTTCAGTGGTTCTAAATCCTATTTTCACTGAAGTAGCTTCGATGGTTTTGCCTTTACTATCTTCTAGGTTTATCAATAAGGTATACAAATACGGGGTTTCTGCCGACCATTTGTTTACATTAGGAATGTTGCCAGTAAAATTTAGGATATTTATGCTTGAACCTTTTGAATTAAAAGTCGACACATTAGACAACATTTCCTTTCCATCTGCATCTAGAATTTGATATTGTAACTTTAAACGAGATGCTCTTTTATTGGACGTGTTTTTAATTTCCATTTCTAAATTAAATGCTCCATTTTTATAACTGGCATCTAATAATGCTTTAACAAAAAAATCTCTTATTTGGACTTTTGGTCTAGCAAAAAGGTAGACGTCGCGTTGAATTCCGGATAGCCTCCAAAAATCTTGGTCTTCTAAATAACTGCCATCGGTAAACTTTAATACTTTTACAGCCAGTTTATTTGTTCCTTGTTTTAAATATGGTGTAATGTTGAACTCTGCGGGCAATTTTGAATCTTGGTTGTAGCCCACTTTTTTACCGTTTACCCATAAATAATAACCTGATTTTACCGATCCTAATTGAATAAAAACTTCTCTACCTGACCAATTTTTGTCTATAGTAAAATATGTTATATAATCCCCTACTGCATTTTCGGATTCATCTATATATGGTGGATTTTTAATAAAAGGATAATCACTATTGGTATAATTGGGATATCCGTAACCATACAATTCCCAATTACTAGGAACTGGAATTTCATCCCATTTACTATCATCAAAACCTACTTTCTGAAAATCTGCCACGCCTTGATCTGAATGATCTGTAAAATTGAACTTCCATTTTCCATTCAGACACCTAATGTATTCTTCGTTTTCTGGTTTATCAAGTTTCGCGTTCTCCAATGTGGAATATGGATAAAAAGAGGCGTGTGCCTTTTCTCTGTTTTGTTGGAACATTCCCGGATTTTGCCAATCATCTTGACTAAATGAATACTGGCCTAAAATTATTAGAGCATAGAGAATTATATTTTTCATATTTAACTTTTTTAATTTAACCTAAAACATTCTAATTTATAAACCTATATAAATAGAAAAGGTGAATTTAAAGATTATAACAAATCATCATATAGACATATTAACCATATGTATGGATACCTTACAAAGGTGTGTAAAAAAGTGATGAAATTTATAAGATTTATGATAAATTATTAAACATTTATCCAGACTAAAGTAAAATCAACTATACCTATTCAATATGAGAAACTTTCAAAACAAATCAAATTTAATGTCCGAGTAAAAGTAACAACTCCAATTTGTAGAATACCACCAAATGAATGACCTAATGTAAACCATTCCTTAATTCCAAGAGTCTCCCTTACTTCTTCAAAGTCTTGAATCATTCTATCCATTGAATAATTACCATCCTTAAGTGAAGATGACCAACATACGCCTCGTTGGTCTAGATAAATCATTTGGAAATACTGCTCTAATTAACAAATTTTATTGTGTTTTCAATTTCAATAGACAGTCATACTCTATAGTATTATAGAAAGTAATTATTAGCCTATATATCGCAAATTTCTTTTCTATTTTGGATAAATTATTAAATTGCTGAAACATTAATATTCTTGAAACACATTCTAATGCTTCTTTGTGTATATCTAAAAAAATGTAATGCTGCCTAGTTAACACGCCATATTCAAAAACTTTTCTGATTCCAATGAACCATTCACAAGTTTCTAATTTTTGCAATATATTTTTCTCCAATATATTTATTTCATTTATAGATAAATTTAATTTTTCAGCAATATAACCAGCTTGCGTATTTATATATTTTAATTCTAAATAGTTTTTCTCTTCTAGCTCAAAAACCACTTTGCATTTTTTTTGTAACTCTATTTCACATTCTTTATAAAACTCAAGAACGGTCATTCCCAAAACATTCACCCTTTCATTCTCATTTTCTTCAGTTAGCTCTTCTATTTTACAAGAAATCAAATCGGTATAAATGACTGCCCGATCTTTAATTAATTGATCTACAAAATCATACTTATCTAGAATATTAATTTCAAAGGCTTTAATAATAGCACTTGTAACTGTTTTACAGTTTAATTTCCCCTTTATTTTCTTCTCTAAACTATACCCAGCCTCTTCTTCAAAGTTAAAAAACCTACAAATTTCCACAGGCCTACAGCCATGCAAAACAAGCCTTAAATAATAGACCTCTCTTGATGTTAGTTTATTTCTTATAGACTTTTTTTCTTGTGGATTTCCTGTATATAAATCAATCATAGAAAGTAGGTTTGTTAGTTTAATAGGGCTTTATTTCTTTATTTAATAAATAGTAAAATTCAATGGCTCCATATGTTTTGTTTAGCAAAGAATAAATATTAGCTTCTTTCTCATACTGGTTAATAGTCGATTTGTTTATTCGATAAAGTTCTTCAATGGTTTTATTGATTCCTTTATCTACAGCTATTGACCAATAGTCTCTTCTTTCCAAGATTTTAAGTTGAAAAGCTTTTCTAAAAACATTAAACCAATTAGAAGCACCCAGCTCATAAAAAATACTTTGTTCAAAATCTTTAAGTTTTTTAACATTTACCGATAACTTTCTTAAAATGTCAGGTGTTTTTAAATTTTGGTACTTATACTTTATATAATCAACCTCTACTTTTGTAAGTTCAGGTTTTACTTTACTTAATTTCTCCCTGAACAGTTCATCATCACAATACCTTACATATTCCAATATAAAGCCTTCAATTTCTTCTTTAACCAGTAAATCTTTTTCTCTATATCTACCAAAAAAAAGTCGGGTATATTCCAAGGAAATCCGCTTGACAACGTCATCTATATAATCTTCTTTTTTTAAAACCCCTATCTTAAAAGCCTTACAGACTATTTCCATCCAACTTTTAGAACCAAATTTTTTATACAGATTAGACCTTATATGGTAATTTCTTTTCAAATCAATATCTAGAAACTCGCACTTTTCAGAGCTACAAAAATCATGAACAAAAAGTCTTAAATACATCAACTCAGAAGGTCTTAACATAATACCATTCGGTACAAAAGACTCTTTTATTTTATAGGTATTAACCATTTATCTTTTTAATTAAACATTTAGCCTACGTAAATAATCCATTAATTGCCTAAACCAAAACACCAAGTAATAAGTGGTTTGTTTTAAGAATATTCGATAAGCAAATAACCTTACAAAATCATCAAGACAACATTAAAACGATATTAAGATTAACAACTTTTGGATTAGCTTCAAAAGCTATGTGCCGTGCGAATAGATTAAGGTTCCTATATTTACAAAAAGACAAAGCACTGGCTTTAGAGGTGTATCTACAGAAATTACTGTTACAGGAAAAAGTGTTTCTGCACAATGAGATGACCAATCTTTAAACCTCTCATACAGTTACTGATCACTCCCTTTTCTTTTCCTTCTCCAAAAAGCAAGCTACTGTTGATGAGAAACCGTTTTACTTTTCATACAATTTTAAAAACAAAGAAAATAACAACTTACATTTTTTGGTTAGATTTTTCCTGAAAGCTTTTTTTAAAATTTTAGTATCAAACAAAGTAGCAAGTAATGAAAAAGGCGAACTAATGTTCGCCTTTTTGCCCCAAATCTAATCTAAATCTTAACCTACTGATTTAGAAAATGTAGTCTAATATATCAACAAAAAAGCTCAACGCATTAACTAAGTTAACAATCGGTAGTATATAAAAATAACAGGTGTTTTTTTTGTACTATCTGGAAGTTTACCACTTTTGGATCTACATTTGCAAATAATCCATTTAAGTTCTTACACATAAAACTAGCTCGGTTTTACTAATGATCAACACAATCCTTTGGGGTTCATGAGACCTTATATTACTTCAACCAACTTTGTATTTTATCTGCACTAACAAATATAGGGTCCTTTTTATATCGTTAAAAAATATAATAAGAATTATATATCAGCAAAGTATTGTATAATTCAGACATTATTTAATTGTCTTAAAAACAGTAAATTTCTAACTAATAGCACAAATAAATATAGAGATGGTTAAAGGGTATTTAGCTAGGTACACCAAAGAGAGGTATTACATTACATCACAGAATCATCACCTCTCTATAATTTTCTTAGAATCTGAACAGTACCTAGATCTGTTTACTAAGAGATCGAATCAAAAGCGAACAAAGGTTGTCAAGAAAGTAAGCCTGTTATAAATAAAAAATGATACATAAAGTATTAAATATAAGAACTATACACACATTACTTAAGTAATAAATATAGATTCTAACAAACACCCCGATTCAATCGATAGTCAAAGTATGATCTTCATTATGCCAAAACTAATTTATATTCTTTATAATAATCCCGCTCCATACGCTCTATGCTAAAATTGTGTTTTGCATAGGCGATCTTTTGTTTGGCCGAGTAGGTTATATAGCTTTTGTTTTTATAATAGAGCAATAAACGTTCTGCAAGTTCAGTTTCATTAGCAACAATATCATAAGGCTCTATGGGTTCTATAATTTCTTTTATCCCTCCTGAATCTTCAAAAACCATAATGGGCTTACCATGTAAAAATGCCTCAACAGCTACCAAACCAAAAGGCTCTTTTTCTGAGGGACAAACCACAACATCAAAAGCATCATAATATGCTGAAGCATCTATTTTATCTCCCTCAAATATTACAGAAGCACCTATATTTAAATCCCGTACCAGCTTTTTAATGGTGTTAAGTTCTGCACCATCTCCCACTAAAACCAACTTTCCTTGCCCACCTTTGTTATGATATTCTTTAAATGCTACTATTAATCTATCTATACGTTTTCTTGGTGTAAAACAGGATACCAATCCTATAGTAAATTCATTATTATACTTTTCAAAGCCTTCATTAGCATTATGATCAGACAACTTGATACCATTCCATATGGTTATTGCTTTAACATTATATAATTTGTAATGCTGCTTAGCTAATTGTAAGGTATAATTTGAATTAGCAATGAAAACATCAACCGTGTTTAACAGCCTCTTCTTTAAAGATTCTCTAATAGCATTTTTTAATATATGTTCTTTTTTAACTCCATGCATGGTATAAACCGTTTTTACCCCCAAATGCTTTACCGCCAAAGAACGTATTGCTGAAAAACCATGGAAATGGATAATTTGAAATGACTTAAACTGCTTTTTTAGCTTTTTATACGTTGCATAATTAAAATTAAAACTACCTTTCACTCCCAACTCTAAAATAGGAATATCTTGCTGTAAAAGGTATTCGTAATAGTGATCATTTCGAGTATCTAACATTATAGAAACCTCAAGATCATTCTTTTTTTGAGCGATAGCAAGCTCTATAACCAAACGTTCTATACCTCTTGTTTGTTGACTATTAAGACAGTGTAACACTTTCATTATCCATTATTTAAAAAAAAATTATTAGTCACCCTTTTAACGCTATGGTTTTTCAAGCATAGTTATAAACATTAAATCTGGTTGCTTATATAGTTTTTATAAATGTGAAAACTATAATCAATACGTGTTGTTTTAGACCACTCATCCTTGTTACCCAATACCCCTCATAAAATTGATTGTTTAAATTAACCCCTACCATATACGCACTGATTGGCTATCAAACTTTAATAAAAAGGTGTTAACTCATTCTTTTTTAGAGTATATCCTATAATCTTACAATATGCTAACACATATTATTCAAAAAACACACTTCGCTTTCCCCGTGCTTATTGCCTTTCCTTATGTATAGCATTAACCGTTTTTAATATTCCTTTTTTGTTGATATTTGCGTGATACTCTATCTCCCAATTCTGGTATTGGCTAGTCTGTTTTTAGCTAATCTTATATTGTTCAAAACTCCCCATAATATTCACCCCAAATTTAACAGACACAGACACTCCTTAATTTGATATTTTCTGGAAATACACACACTAATTGATACAGAACAAAAAAATAAAGAGTACTATTTTTTCATGATTGACATAGTTTTAGCATTTAAATTATTTAGAACGAAAATCATGATTAATAGTTGATTTTTACCATCTGAAGTAATAACCGGTAACATCAAGTAATAAATGTATTATGTAAGTATTCCATTGACCAATGTAGGAAACTGTAATAAATTACTTCAAAAACAGTAAATACTAAGTCCCCTTTCTTACAAAAAAAATAACAAGCACACTATGATAACGAATAATCGATAGAAGAAACTTCATTAAAGCTGCCTTTTAATTTGTTTTCCATACATAAACTCAAAAAAACATCCTTTTTATATATAACCTAAATTCATTAAAAACCATTTATAATTTATATCCAACCGACTAATCTTTATAAAGACCAATTATATCTTTATGGCAAATATTTTATCCTAGGTTGAGGAACTTAGTTTTCTAAAGTTAGTAATAACTAATTAATATTTATGGATAATATAGAAGCCTTAATAGTTGAAGATGACGCCATGAGTCTTAAGATTCTAAAGTCTCAATTGAGAAAACATCTCAATAATGTTCACATAGGGGGGGCTTGCTCAACAGTAAAAGAGGGTATTCATTTATCTAAAAAACTCAAACCTCACATTTTATATTTAGATATTAACTTAGGGAACGAAGAATCCTTTACTATAATAGAGGATTTAAGTAATGAAGAGTTTATGCCTCAAGTTATTTTTATTACATCTCATGAAGAATTTGCCGTAAAAGCCATAAAATATGACCCCATAGATTTTATTTTAAAACCTATTGCAAAAAATGCTCTCATAAAAGCTACAAATAAAGCGATATCTAAAATAGAAAATAATGAGAAATTGGAGCTTATAAAGCAACACGAAGCAATTCAAGAGTATAAAGATTTTATTGCGATTCCATCTATCGATATCATTGAAATTATTAAGACTGAAAATATAATATTCTGTGAAGCAGAAGGTCGCTACACAAAATTCCATCTTATAAATGGAGACACAAAACTAGCCAGTCGCAACTTGGGTATTTATGAAAAAATTCTAGATCCTAAAATATTTTTCAGAGTTCACCATTCATACCTTATCAACGTATATATGATTCACCACATCAATAAAACTGACGGTTACTATTGTCATTTACTAAACCATAAATCCTTACCAATAGCTAGACGAAAACAAGAAAGCTTAAATAGATTTTTGAATTTAAAATAAGTTTAAGATTCTGTTTAAGAATTTTCCAACTGTTTTCTTCTAACATTTAAACTATGCAGCGGTTTGGTAAGTTGGTACTTCTAAATTCCATACTTCACTTATTTGAACCAATGGAATACAAATTATGAGTGTAAATTCAATTTTAACCTGTAGCCATATTTCAAGACGTGAAACTTTTACTAACTAGTCATTTTGCTATACGTAAATGTTACTTTACTTGTAATAATTTGTCCATTTACATCTACAAACCTGTAAGTCTCTTCAAAGGTAAACTCGGTCTTATCATTATTAAACTCAATGTTAAGATAGCTGGTAGAACAGTTTGCTACAAAGTTTAAAACACCTCCTGCTAACTTCCAAGTGCCATTTAATTGTGCTTTATTAGTACAATTTGTTGCTACAAATCCTTGTTTTAACGTGTAGCTCCTATCATTTGCGAAACTATAAACAAGATCCTTTTGACAATCCTCAAATTGATCATAAATATTCGTGCTAGGATTATCCTCGTTATCATCAGTAAGATCTATTTCATCTTCTGAGACCATTCCTATAAAACTCCAATCACCAACAAATGCAGTTTCTGTCGCATCAAGCTCACCTGTTAAGGCTTCTGGACAATCTGGGCCACTATCGTTACTGCAACCCATAAATAAAAGACTTGTTATCATAAAAATTTTTACAAATACAATTGATTTTTTCATATGTTATATTCTTTTTTAAATTCATTTTTAAGATGACAAAACCTTTAAATAGTTGCGTGTAAAAGTGACTTTTTTTAATCAATCAAAAATCAAATATTTATTATTTTAAAAACAGGTATTTGGTTTATTTGTTCAATTCATTAAAATGTCGCATCTCTTTTCTCTTTAAAATTACTATCGCTTATATTTGCATTCATTGATTTATTCGTCATTTAAATTTATATAAAAATAACGCTAACCAATCCTTTTAAACATCCAATGAGCAACACAAATCAGATATCAAAACTTACAATAAAAAGCGGTTTATGGAAATCTTCAAGCAACAACTTGTTCTGGATTCAAGTACAGGGTAGCTTGGTATATTGGCTAGGAATGAATAGAAAAACTGAACAATACAGTGAAGGTGCCAATTGGTGTCATGTTGGGCATGGAACCATTCAAAATGATATTATTGTATTACATTGGAGCGATATACCTATAGGAAATGATAACCTTTCTGGACATGTGACCATACAGATTATTAACGAATGTGAAATGAAAGTGATTAAGGATTCTGGGAGTTTTGGACTTTCTCAATGGAAATGGGTTTGCGACAAAAGCCATTTTCTCTTAGCGTCTTCACTTACTCAATAGCTATTTCTACTCATCTTAAAAAAGCAAACAATGCAAGGTCCAGATAAAAATAGCTCTTTCCCTCTACCCAATTACAATAAATTATGCTTTTTAAAAAACATCATTACTAACCCCAATATTATTGTTGGAGACTACACATATTATGATGATTTTAATGATGTTAAAAACTTTGAAAACAATGTAAAATATCATTTCGACTTTATTGGTGACAAACTCATTATTGGAAAATTCTGTATGATTGCGTCTGGTGTATCATTCATTATGAATGGTGGTAATCATTTATCCGATTCCATTTCTGCCTACCCGTTTGCCATTTTTGGAAAGGGTTGGGAACATGCTATGGATGGAAAATCCTATCCAAGTAAAGGAGACACTATTATTGGAAATGATGTCTGGATAGGCCACAATGCGACCATTATGCCAGGAGTCAATATTGGGGACGGCTCAATTATTGCGACAAATTCAACCATTACAAAAGATGTTGCCCCTTATTCTATTGTAGGAGGCAACCCTGCTAAACTGATTAAAAAACGATTTTCTGATACTGACATTAATGATTTACTTGAAATAAAATGGTGGAATTGGGATATTGAAAAAATCACAAAACACCTTCCAATCATAACTTCTACAGAAGTAAACTTGCTTAAAAAAATATAATTTCAAAAGAGGTCAAAAAATAGAAATAGCGCATTTCATCGTATTTATTTGCATTTTATAGATTTTGTATCTATATTTGATGTATTAAAATAGTCCCAAACTATTTCTTTTATACCTACTTATGAAAAAGGCTGTAAAATCTTTCAGGTTAATAGCAATCGCTATATGTATGTGCAGCTACATTAATGCGTTTTCACAGGACATAGATACAACTCCAAAAATAGATTTTGATGGCATTGATGATTATCTTGATTTTGGAAATGCACACAATTTAACGAATTCATTTTCATTAGAAGCTTGGGTTTTACAAGAAGCTACTGTTGCTAATGGTACTATCATTTCAAAAGGAGATTCAAATGCAAAAAGTAAACACGGTTATCAGTTATCATTGATTAATAACTACCCAAGCATAACTTGGTATGATGCTACTGGTAATGAAGTTGCTAATGCTAAATCACCTTACCCTTTTTCAAACAATAAATGGTATCATATAGCAGCTACATTTGATGGTGGAAGTGTTAAGCTATTTGTAGATGGCTTACAAGTTGCAGAAACTTTAATCTCAACTGGACCTTCTCTAGACACAGAACATTTTATAGTTGGTGCCGTTTATAATAGTAACTCTCCAAATTTACCTACCAATTTTTTTAATGGTTTTATTGATGAAGTACGCGTATGGAATATTGCGTTAACGGAACAACAAATTCATGAAATGATGAATCAAGAAATAGAGCAAGACGATGTTTTTGTAAAAGGAAAAACCATTCCTTTAAATATTTCTGATAAACTATTATGGAGTAATCTTGAGGGCTACTATCCTATGAATGATAATCTCGCAAATGATGCTTCAGGAAATAATCGTAATGGAATTGCCAAAAACATGAATTCTACTCAATTGCAATCAGCTCCTTTACCTTACAAATCAATTGATATAAATTCTGGAACGTCTCTAGATTGGGATTCAAATTCGACATGGCAGCAAGGAAATGTTTTAAATCTGCCAAATACAGTTGGTATTGATGGTTATACCCAAATTGATTGGAATATTGTTGAAACCAGAGACCCCATTTCTGTATCAAGAAATTTAAAGCTTTTAGGACTAAAAAACAGTTCTGACGAACTCTCTATAACAGCCAGTCATAGTTTATATATCTCACGGTATTTAAAACTAGATGGCATGATTGACTTAGATGGTGAATCGCAATTAATTCAAAGTACTGATAGTTATTTAGATCCTACAAGTTCTGGAGTTTTAGAAAGAGACCAACAAGGAACTAAAGATTTATTCACCTACAACTATTGGTCATCTCCTGTGGGCATCAGTAATACAACAACCAATAATAACAGTTATAAACTTCCAGATGTACTCAAAGATGGTTCTATGCCAGATTCACCCTTGTCTATTCACTTTTTAACATCTGGATACAATGGAGATCCAGGAGAACCAGGTGTGACTCCTATTAGTATTGCAGATTATTGGATTTGGAAATACGCCAGTCAAACAAACAATAGTAGCCCAAGCTGGCAGCATGTAAGAAGTACAGGAACCCTTAAAGCTGGAGAAGGTTATACTATGAAAGGTGTTGCAGTTACTGGCACAGACAAAACCCAAGAGCAAAACTATGTGTTTAAAGGAAAACCAAATAACGGTGATATTACAATTACGTTACCAGCTAACAAAGATTATTTAGTAGGAAACCCATATCCGTCTGCTCTTGATGCCGATGAATTTATTCGTGACAACACAAGCATAGCCCATGGTGGTAGAGCCTCGTCAAATATTATAAACGGAACCTTGTATTTTTGGGAAGATTTTTCTACTCAAACACATGCCTTAGCCGAATATCATGGAGGTTTTGCTATGTATTCTTTGATGGGTGGTACAAAAGCTATTGTAAATGATACTAGATTGAATCAAACAGGACTTACAGGAACCAAAAAACCACAACGCTATATTCCTGTTAGCCAAGGCTTTTTTGTGTTTGCAGATACAGGTGGCAATTTAAAGTTTAAAAATAGTCAGAGAACATTTAAAACAGAGGCTTTAGACCCTTCAATATTTATTAAAACTGAAACTACTAAAGAAAAAACATCGGCAACGACAAGTAACAACAATACAAACACAGATAGAAGACAAAAAATAAAACTATTATTTGATTCACCTATTGGATATCATCGTCAATTACTTGTTGGAGTTGATCAACAAGCTTCTAATGATTTTGATTTTGGTTATGATGCTCCTTTAATTGAAGATAATAAAGAAGATATGTTTTGGGTGATTAATGAAAACAATTATATTATACAGGCCATAAACGACTTCAGTAACGATCAAAAATTACCTATAGGTTTTAAAATATATCAAGAAGGATTAGCAACAATGAAAATTGATGAATTAGAAAATATCTCAGCCAGTCTTGATATTTTTGTACATGATAAAGAACAAAACACTTATCATAACTTAAAGGAAAGTAGCTTTGAAGTATACTTAACAACTGGGAATTATTTAGACCGATTTGAGATTACATTTACAAATGCTAAAACCAGTGAAACATTAAACAGCAACGAATTTGAAAAAAATAGTTTAAATGTTTACTATTCTAATGCGACTTCAAGTTTAATTATTCAAAACTCCTCTTTAAAAGATATAGAATCTGCCCAAATATTTAACATGTTAGGGCAATCCATTTACAAATTTGAAGCTATAGAAAATAAAACATACCAAGCGTTTAAAACAAAACATCTTAACGCTGGTACTTACATTATAAAAGTGCAAACAGCAGATAGCATCATGTCTAAAAAAATATTAATACAATGATTTTAGTTTAGTTTTTTGTTTCATATGAGTAGAGAACCCCAAATCTACTTTTTAGTTAACCAAGAGTCCTGAAGTAATATTTAGGACTCTTATTTTATAAAAGAAACCAGTTCTTTAAGGGTCACTTTATGTTGCTCTCCAGAAACCATGTTTTTTAATGTATAACTATTTGAAGTTATTTCTTCGTCTCCAACTAAAACTACAAATGGAATATTACGCTTATTAGCATGATTCATTTGTTTTTTCATTTTAGCAGCATCTGGATAAAGTTCTGCATTTATACCCTCTTCTCTTAATTTCTTAATGGCTTTTAAGCTAAATAATGCTTCTTTGTCTCCAAAATTAATAAAGAGTACCTCAATAGTTTTCGTGATGGTTTCAGGAAACAAACCTAATTCTTCAAGAACTAAATAAATACGGTCTAAACCAAAACTAATACCAACACCACTCACATTTTTTAAGCCAAAAATCCCTGTTAAATCATCATATCTACCACCGCCACCAATGGAACCCATTTGAATATTTTTAGGAGCAGACACCTCAAAAATAGCACCTGTATAATAATTTAACCCACGAGCTAAGGTTACATCCAATTGCAAAGTTCCTGTTTGTAATCCTAACTCTGTAATAGCTGAATTGATAAATTCTAATTCAGCTATCCCTTTTATACCTTCTTGTGAAGACGATAAAATGGTTTTTAAACTCTCTATTTGAGATTCAAACGTTCCGGTTAACGAAAATAAAGGTTGTAATTTATCAATTCCAGACTGCGGAATTCCTTTACTCAACATTTCTTCTTTTACCTTCTCCTCTCCTATTTTATCCAACTTATCAAGCGCCACCGTAAAATCAATCAATTTATCTTGGGCACCAATAACTTCAGCAATTCCAGATAATACTTTACGATTATTAATTTTAATAGTAACACCTTCTAATTTTAACGCAGTAAATACGGTGTCGTACAATTGTACAAACTCCACTTCCTGCCATAACGATGTACTTCCAACCACATCGGCATCACATTGATAAAACTCCCTAAAACGCCCTTTTTGTGGTCTATCGGCACGCCAAACAGGTTGCATTTGGTAACGTTTGAATGGAAATTCAATCTCGTTTTGATGTTGTACCACATAGCGAGCAAATGGCACGGTTAAATCGTAGCGGAGGGCTTTTTCGGATATTTTAGTTGTTATCTCACTTAGCAATTCTTTATTGTATGTAAAAATTTCCCATACATTTTTCCCTTCTTCATTTTTCCCTTTAAGTTCAACATCTTTTATTATGAGTTTTTTTAATTGATCACTTGGTATCCCAGCTAAATAATCCCCAGAATTCAAAATCTTAAAAATCAATCGATCTCCTTCATCTCCGTATTTTCCCATTAAAGTCTCAGAGTTTTCAAAACTCGGCGTTTCTATGGGTTGAAAGCCAAACGTTTCAAATACATTTTTTATAGTTTGAAATATATAGTTACGCTTTGCTACCTGTTCTGGGTTAAAATCTCTTGTGCCTTTGGGAATACTTGGTTTTTGAGCCATTGAATAATTTTTAAAGCACAAATATCTTAATTTTTACCGTGACTTAACACCTTTTTTAAAAATTATAGTAACTTTATTCGCCTTTAAGAGTCTAACTTTAAAAGTCAATAATTCTTAACACACATTTATGTTTTCATTAGTACGAGAAAATATTAGAATTGCCGTAAATTCTATAAAAAGTCAATTATTACGTACTATTTTGACCGTTTTAATTATCGCCATAGGTATTACAGCTCTTGTGGGCATTTTAAGTGCTATTTCTGCTTTGGAAAACACCATCTCGGGTGATTTTTCGTCTATGGGTTCAAACACCTTTAATATCCAGCGGGAGGAGTTTGGCATTCAGCGGCATGGTGGTGGCAAAATCCAAAAACAAAACCCTATTATTTCATATGCTGATGCCAATAATTTTATAAACGCCTATCAATTTCCGTTATCTCAGGTTTCTTTGTCTTTTACCGGAACGAATTCTGCCGAAATAAAATATGAAAGCGAAAAAACAGATCCGGATGTGCTTGTTTTAGGAGCTAATGAAAATTTTATTCAAAATTCCGGACTTAAAATCAATCAAGGGCGTGAGTTTACTGTTTTTGATGTTGAAAACAATAACAATGTTTGTGTGATTGCTAACGATATAGTTGATGAGTTTTTTAAAGACCTAAACCCAATAAACAAAACCATTAGTATAAGAGGTCATAAATTTAAGGTCATTGGTACTTTAGAGTCAAAAAAAACAGGATTTAACAGCAGTGAAGACAACCGTATCATTATCCCTATAAAACTTGCCCGTTCTATTTTTACGAATCCTAACATCAATTACAATTTAAGTATTAAAGTAGATAAAAAGGAACTGTTGGACAATGCTACAGATGAAGCTATTTATACCTTTAGAAACGTTAGAAAACTGAAACCTATTGAGAAAAACAACTTTGCCATTGAAAGTAGCGAAGATTTAGCTAACAGAGTAGCATCTATGACCAAATACCTTTATATAGCTGCTTGGGTGATTAGCATCATTACAATTTTTGGGTCCTCAATAGCTTTAATGAATATTATGCTAGTTACGGTATCTGAACGAACGCGTGAAATAGGTGTGAGAAAAGCATTAGGTGCCAAACGTAAAACTATTTCTACGCAATTTTTTATTGAGACCATCATCGTTGGTCAAATGGGTGGCGTCTTAGGTATTATTCTAGGGTTGCTTATAGGTTTTGGCGTATCGTCGGCTGCTGGATTTAACTTTACCACACCTTGGAAAGCTATGTTTACAGCTGTTGCTATCTCATTTATTGTAGCCTTAATATCTGGTTTAATGCCTGCTATTAAAGCATCTAAATTAGATCCTATAGAATCGTTACGCTACGAATAATTTAATTTATTAGATTGTCAAAGTATCTGTACAAATCGCCTTTGGTGATGACAGCCCCTTGTTGGATCATTTTAAACTTATCTAGATTTTTATCGTCTGTATAGTCTTTATCTGCATGAAAAAACTCAACATTATCATCCATTAAATTTTCTCGTAACCACTGGTATCCTTCATTGGTTGTAATATCTACGTCATTTTTTATATTAAGAACAATGGCAGACATTTTATCTATTCCCAAATAAAACAGATACATGTGTTGTGGAGATATATGCTCTAAATATTCAGCCTTATTTAAAACACCCTCCCAAATTAAATCGCTAAAAACATCTAATTCCGTTTCAGCTAATTCAGGCTTATTAGCTTTTAAATTATCCCACTCATCAGCAGTAATGGACTGAGTTGCTAAAAAATTGATGAACTCTTTGTGCAATTCTTCAAATTGTTCTTTGGTAAGTCTTGAATACTTCATCTCTTACTATTTAAATATGTTTTAATTATTAAATGTAATTCGCCAAAAATATTTTATTTCTGTATGAAAGAATATCGGGCGCATTTTATAAATTAATTTTTATAAAAAAAGCCCCAACTAGGTTGAGGCTTTTAAATTATACTATAAAAGTTTAATTTGCTTGAGCAATAACTTCAAATGGAAAATCGAAAGTTACTTCGCGATGTAAACGTATAACAGCATTGTACTGTCCTAAACGTTTAATATTTCCACCAGTTATACTGATAAACTTTTTGTCGATAGTGTGACCTTCTTTTTCAAAAGCCTCAACTAAATCTGCTTTAGTTACAGATCCAAATAATTTATCTCCAGCTGATGCACCTTCGGTTGCTTTAGCTGTAATTTTAACTTCTAATGCTTTAATTGCTTCAGCTGTAGTATTAGCGTCTTCAATTAACTTTTTATCTTTATAAGCTCTTTGCTTTAAGTTTTCTGCTAAAACTTTTTTTGCAGATACTGTAGCCAAAATAGCTTGTCCTTGAGGAATTAAAAAATTTCTACCATAACCGTTCTTAACTGTTA
>JBNKYB010000024.1:0-85174 GCA_050300615.1 Flavobacteriaceae bacterium
AGATAGTTCCGATGTTAGATATATTAAAGGGTTGATAAGAAAGGGCGAAGCAAGGTCTACCTGTCATTATGTAGGTGTTCCAGATAGTCAAATTCATTTTATGGAATTACCGTTTTATGAAACCGGTAGTATTGAAAAAAAACCTTTAGGCGAAGAGGACATCCAGATAACCATGGATCTGATAGAGAAAATCAAGCCCCATCAAATATATGCAGCAGGAGATTTGGCAGACCCTCACGGAACCCATAAAGTGTGTTTGGATGCCGTTTTTGAAGCCGTAAAAAGGTTGAAACCTAAAAGGTTCATGGATGATTGTTGGTTGTGGTTGTACAGAGGGGCTTGGCAAGAATGGAGCATCGATGAGATTGAGATGGCCGTACCCATGGGCCCCGATCAGGTATTGGAAAAACGAAAAGGAATTTTTAAGCACCAGTCACAAAAGGATGGAGTGGTGTTCCAGGGAGCGGACAGCAGAGAGTTCTGGCAACGCGCAGAGGACAGAAACAAGGAAACAGCAGATATTTACCATGAGTTAGGCTTATCTCACTATGCTGCTATGGAAGTTTTTGTAAGGTGGATAGCTTAAGTTGGAACTACTTAACGTGTTAGTTTTTTTCTCGCCAAACTAAGCTTTTTCTTTTAGCTCGGCAGACTTTTCAAATTGTAAAGATGAATGGACCCTCGTTTTTCATCCTGATTTTATTGCAAATACATATCTTGGAAATGAAATAGACAACTATCATTTTTTTAACTACGAAACCAATGAAACTCTACACGTATCGGAAGATGAAAAATTGGCTCTAAATGATATGATTCTTAAAATAGAAAAAGGTTTACCCACCGTTAAGCAATGTGCTAGTGCACTGCATTTATCAACTCATTATTTGTTTGAGTGACTTACTAAAAGAGGAAACAGGATTAAGTCCGACTGAATATCGGAATATGAATTAAAAGCCAGTAGCTAACAAAGTATATAAAAAATTGCTTATTTTAGGCTAAGTCAATATTAGTTGCTCGTTTGCTTGCTTCTGATTTTCCTTCTGACACGAACAAAGTGAACTAGAGAGCAAAATCCTCGCAAACAAAACCGCTACTATTCTTACACGTTATAACAACCAAAACTGCTCAAATGAAAAGATAATGCGTGAAAAAACAAAGAGCATTCCTGTAAAAACGATGGATGATACGTTTAACACTGGATTTGTCATTGGAAAAATGACATCCAAATACTTAGATGCGTTTAAAGAAGCGGCGGCAGTACATAGAGATGATTATCATTTGTTTTTTTTACAAGAAAAAGGAACTACATCCATCGAAATAGATTTCCATACCTATACCATAAAACCATCCTCTGCTATCTACATCCACCCCAATCAAGTACATCGTATGTTATCCATTAACCATGCGACGGTCAGCTTTTGGGCAATCAATACGGAAACCTTGAATCGGGAATATCTAACAGTATTGGAAGATATAAACCCTGCAAGACCAGTATCCTTAACAAAAGAAGCGTTTTCCATTATTTCTGAAACGGCATCATTGTGCCTAAAATTATCGGAGAGAAAACACGAAAAACTATATCAATCGGTACTCAAAGACAGTGGGAATGCCTTAGTAGCATTAGTTACTTCACAGTATTTAGCACAATCCACCTCAGCAGACAACCTTTCACGTTTTGAGTCTATTACAAAGGCTTTTAAATCGCGTTTGGAAGTCAATTTTAGCACCGTAAAGAAACCGAGTGAGTATGCTAAAACCCTTAATATTTCTACGGCATATTTGAACGAATGTGTAAAAAAGGCAACCGGTTATTCCGTTTCACATCACATACAACAACGGGTTATGTTAGAAGCCAAACGCATGCTCTATCACTCCGATAAATCAGTAAAAGAAATCGCAATACAATTAGGCTACGAAGATTACGCCTATTTTTCTCGATTATTTAAAAAAACTACAGGAGTAACTGCATCAGCATTCCAAAACAAAAACCACGATTAGTCCAACAGATACACTTATTGGTACAATGCAATTATTTAGAATCGTTCTAACTTTGCATGAGTATTAAAAGTAGATATAATGATCATAGATGATTCAAAATTCCCCATAGTGTTAGTTGATTTTCAACACAGCCTTGAACAAGCAGAAAATGAAAACCTTAATCACAATAATGACATGGCAGCGTTTACCAGCTTGTTCGAAAGCGGCAAACCCTTTGTAATGGTTAGCACGGGTGAGGCACCTGAAGAAAAGCACAAACATTCCAGGGAAGAAACTCGGAAAATAAACGCCTGGCGGAAAATAAATAAAGAAAAGCTCAAGTGCATACAAGCAACCATACAGGTAGAACCAAGCAAAGTCAAGCGTGTAGGATTAAAATTGTTTGCCTCTGTATATGAGAAATTTTGGGGAAATCCACTGCTGCTTGCTCAAACACAAGAAGAAGCTTTAGAACTAGCCGAAAACGTACTTCATAAAGTTTCCTTAACTTCTTAAGGAAATAAGGAGAGGAGAAACAAAAAAAATAATTCAGATTTTATTATGAACCATAATCACCAACATCAACACGAGCATCCTCACGAAGCTCATCAGCATTCAGATACTAAAAATGGACTTACGTTAGCCTTTTGGTTGAACTTAATTTTTGCGGTTATCGAAGTTGTTGGAGGAATCTTTACCAATTCCACAGCAATTATTGCCGATGCTTTTCACGACTTTATAGATGCCATCGCTATAGGAATAGCGGTTTTGTTTGAAAAAATATCAGGAAAGAAACGTTCTTCCAATTATTCGTACGGTTATAAACGATTTTCATTACTATCTGCTCTAGGCTTATCTTTATTTCTATTGATTGGAGCTGTCTTTATGATTAAAAGTGGCATAGAATCATTCATTGATCCCAAAGAAGTCAATAGTGTGGGTATGCTTTGTTTAGCGGTTTTAGGGGTAAGCATCAACGGGTTTGCATTTCTTAGAATAAAAAATGGAAACGGAGGACACCACCATCACGCTCACGGGCATTCCCACAATCACAACAGTAAAGCTATCATGCTTCACCTTTTAGAAGATGTATTAGGTTGGGTTGCTGTTTTAATTGGTGCTGTAGTTATTTATTTTACCGGATGGAATTGGATAGATGGGCTACTTACTCTCGCCATTGCTGCTTTTATTTCGTACAACGCCACCAAAAATTTAATAGGAACCCTAAAAATAATGCTACAAGCGGTTCCTGAACATGTGAATATGGAGACCCTAACCACAGAACTGAATAACATTGATGGCGTTGCGGACATTCACGATTTTCATATCTGGAGTTTAGACGGAAATTACAATGTGGCTTCGCTACACGCTGTATTAGAAAATACCGATAATAGTTCTGAAAACAAAGTCTATACAACTATTTTAGAACGCTTGAACAAATATAATATTCAACACCCAACCGTACAAATTGAAACGAATACAAAACATTGCAAATTCGTCAATTGTTGAAAACAGGAAAAGGAGACAGATAACACCGGTAGCCATTGCACAAGCCCATAATTTTCAAAAACATGACACAAGAACGTCCCTTTACATGGTTGGACTTGCAACAAAAAGTTGAACATTTTTTAAAGCCTATGCCACATTTTTAATTTGATAAAATTCCAGTTCTACTTCGTAAGGGGTTTTATACCCCAAGTAAGAGTGCAACCGTTTCCTGTTGTACTATATTTCGATATACTCAAAAATAGCAGTCTTGGACTGTTCAATGGTTTTAAGACCATCATTATAAATAAGCTCTACTTTTAAGATCTTAAAGAAAGACTCTGCAACAGAGTTGTCCCCACAATTACCTTTTCTCATTGCATCCTATTCTAAATTATAGTATTCGTGATGTGCTTCGCAGTTCTGATCATGGATTGGGTTATCAAAGAGTTGGATTTAATAAAAGTTCTAAATGTTTTTGAGGCGTATTGTATCCCTCTATCAGAATGAAACATTAAATCCGTGCTTATCTTCCGCTTACCAGTGGTCATTATATCGTTTTTTCATGTTTCTAAAATATTTGTTTGGTAGCAAACAGTCATAAATTTTATGTACCAGTAATGGTAGCTATTCCAGTTCATCTTTGTTACTATTTAGAGTGACACCTATTACCATAAAAGCATTCCATTTATTTGTTTTTGGGAGCAGGATTATTGTTTTATGGAAAACCTGCCTATTGGTAAATCCCTATTATTACATCTGTATGGCTTTTAATAGTAATTCTTGAGTTATTTAAACCCACTTATTACATATGCTGTGAGTTTTTTCAATGATTTTTTTTCCTTTACTATTTTGTTGTTGCAACAAACCTATAATCATATAAGACCATTAACCTCTGTTTGCTTTTTTAAAGATATTGGTTTTAACATTACTTTTTTTAATGATTTTTTAACGGATATAGTTTTTAAAGCAAACAGATTATTATACACACCATACAGTAATCATTAGATACAATTTTTCACTTCAAATATGAAACAAATATTTCCAAACGAAATTATTGACAGTACCGTAGAAGTGCATCAATTTAAGCATGGCAAAAAAAGCCAAATGATTTACGGTATCATTCTAGTTTCAATAATAACCATCATTTGTCTGTTGCCCTTTTATACGGCTGCAAGAAGCATTATAAAACCAGATAAAGAGCGGCTTTTTGTTACTGTTTCGGGCAAAAACATAACTGGACATAGTTTTATTCCCAATATAAAAAATACCGACACCTCTTGTGCCGCCTTGCTGATACCTGAAAGCAGTTCTCCTAAATTTTATTCAGATTTATCAAAAAACATCTATCCCGTTTCTGATTCAGTTGCAAAGAATCGTAGCCTTGCAGCAGCATCTTTTGAGGTTATCGAAAAACACCGTTCATGGGTAGATAAATTCACAACCGAAGACATCAAGGAACTTCCCATAGGGATAAAGCATACCAACAAAGGCAACACCAATGATAATGTAGAATATGCCATAGGCATCACTAAAGCCACTTTTAACAAAGATTACACCGAGCTTACAGTGTTTGCAAGAGTACGCCTCCCACAAACAGACAGCAATGGCTATCCAATTGAACTCTTCTTTGGTACCAATAACGTTAAGCTTTCCCATCAAGGAGGTATTATAGGTGATGCCAATTTAGTATTGTTGGGAGATGTCCATTTGCCCTTTAATGCCAGCAAGTGGATGCTAACCCTAAAAGGTGGCTTTGACTATAAAACAGGTAATGTAGAAAACAAAACGTATGTAACCATTAATTGTGATGGTGTAAAAGAGCTGGGCATTCAAGGTCTTGTTGAATTCTCAAGAGAACTCATTTTACCTATTGAGGCAAATGGAAAGGTCGATGAGTTCAAAACAATGACAAATGAAACCATTGAAACAGAAAAAGGGCATCAAGTCATCCAAGTACCATATAGGGTAAAAGGAAGCTTTAATGTGGTGGTATCCAATTGGAATGATTTATTGGTTGGTATAGATTTACAGCCTTTTGTATTGGCAAAAAAACGCAACAATAAAGACTACAATGGTAATTTTCAGTTCTATATCAATCAGGCCGTGTTGGATTTTAGCGATATACGAAATGAGCCTTCTATTAATTTCCCTACTTATTATCATGAAAATGGTCTATTGTTTCCTAACGAGCGTTCTTGGCGTGGGGTGTATGTGAATACAGTAGAGGTTAAAATGCCCACAGAGTTTATAACCTCCGAAACCAGAAGACGGGGCGATAACGAACGTGTTTCCTTTGGGGCGCACCATCTTATAATAGACAACTATGGTGTCTCGGGTACATTCTATGCCGATAACGTTTTCTCTTTGGACGAGGGGATCACCAATAAAAATAAGGCATGGGCATACTCTTTAGACCATATTGAAGTATCCCTTGCAGCTAATAATTTTATGGGAGCGGGTTTTGATGGCCGTATTTTACTACCCGTCTCAAAAAACAAAAAGGCAACCAACAGTAGACCAGACAGAGTGGGCCTGCGATATAAAGGGCTAATATCTCCAGAAGAATATCTGCTCAATATCAGTAACGATTCCATTATCGATTTTAATCTCTGGAAAGCTAAGGGGCAATTGTTCCCGAATAGTTCTATAGAATTAGCGGTAAGAAATGGGCATTTTAGGCCTAAGGCTACCTTACATGGGCGTTTGGCTATTAGTGCAAATCAAGTTAAAAGTCTAGAAAATGAAGGTAATAAAGAAAACGTAGTAGAACTAGATGCCCAAGGAAATCCTAAAAAGAATCTAGTTGAGTTTAAAGGAATTGTATTTCAGAACCTAGTATTACAAACCGAATCTCCTGTTTTTACAGTAGATTATATGGGCTATAAAGATGAAGTTTCTTTAGCAGGATTCCCCGTAACTATTTCTAATATTGGGATTACTTCTAATGATTATGAAGCCAATTTATATTTCGATTTAGCCATCAATTTAATGGGTGAAAACAATGGGTTTGCAGCAAAGACAAGTTTAGCAATACTAGGCTCTTTTGAAGAAGAAGACTATCGCCAAAAATGGAAATTTAAAGGTGTTGATTTGGATGCGATTGCCATTGATGCCGATTTAGGAGGGTTCAAGATTTGGGGAAATCTAGATTTAATGAATGACGACCCTGTTTATGGAGATGGTTTCGGAGCAACCCTTGGTGCGGAGTTTAAAAAAATAGGAAAACTTGAGGTCAATGCCATTTTTGGAAAAACCGATTTTAGATATTGGATGGTTGATGGTTTGGTTGATTTTCCACCAGGTGTTGGTTCTGGAGTCAATCTATCTGGATTTGCAGGAGGGGCTTCTTACAGAATGAGAAGACAAGATTTTGGTTCATCTATTAATGGTGGAGCATTTACCTATGCTCCTGATAGAAGTTCAGGGTTAGGAGTAAAAGCAATGGTGCTTTTAAACGTTGTGGATGATGCCGTTTTAAAAGGAGGTGCTGGTTTTGAGATACTTTTTAATAAACATGGAGGGATAAATCAATTATCCCTGTATGGACAAGGGGCTATTATGAACGTAGAGATTCCTGGCATGGATAAAATATCTAGTTTATATGCAACTGTTCAAAAAGAAACAGATAAAGCCCAAAAATTTTTAGGAAACACGACACCCAAGGATGAACAATCTCTTGTAGGCAAAAACCTGTTGAATAAATCTAAAACCGATTTTCCCCAAGTTTCACCAGAGCTAATGACAATTAGTGGAATGTTTGGTATAACAATGGATTTTCAAAATGATGTTTTACATGGAGAATTGGATGTCTATGTTAATACACCAGGAGGTTTCGTTCAAGGAAGATCTTCGAGAGGGCGTGCAGGATGGGCCGTACTTCATCTTTCTCCTGAAGAGTGGTACTTTTATATGGGAACCCCAGAAGATCGTTTAGGGTTAAAAATAGGTGTTGGACCAATTAGTGTCCAATCTGGAGGGTATTTTATGGTAGGTTCTGTATTACCAGACTCTCCTCCTCCTCCACCTGAAGTTGCCCAGATTTTAGGGGTAGATGCTGAGGCACTTAATTATATGCGAGATGAGAATGCGCTTCAAAGCGGCAAAGGATTTGCTTTTGGTGCAGATATAGCTATAGATACAGGAGATTTACGGTTTTTAATTTTCTATGCACGTTTTCAAGCAGGTGCAGGTTTTGATATTATGCTTCGGGATTATGGAGAAGCACAATGTTCTAACACAGGAGACCAAGTGGGGATCAATGGCTGGTATGCCAATGGGCAAGCTTATGCTTATCTGCAGGGCGAACTGGGTATTAGAATTAAATTGTTTTTTATAAAAAAGAAAATTCCCATTATAAAAGGTGGGGCAGCCGTGTTATTGCAAGCCAAGGCTCCAAACCCTATATGGATGCGTGGTTATGTAGGTGGTAACTTCAGTATTTTAGGAGGCTTGGTTAAAGGTAAGTTTAGATTCAAGTTGACTATAGGGAAAGAATGTGAGTTTGCAAATGCTTCGCCTTTAGGAGGCTTAAAAATCATTACAGGAGTTACTCCCGATAATGGCACAAACGCTATTGATGTGTTTGCCATTCCGCAGGCATCGTTTAGCATGAAAGTGGGAGAACCTATAACTATCCCTGAAGACGATGGAGACAAGATCTATCGCATCGATTTGGATAAGTTTGTATTGCTGCACAACGGACAGGAAATTCCAGGAAAATTGGAATGGTCAACCTATAAAGACCGTGCCAATTTTGTGTCATCAGATATATTACCACCCAATGAAAAATTAACAGTTAGTGTTGAAGTTAGCTTTAAAGAAAAAGTAAATGGTATTTTTAGGCCTATTGTGGTTGATGGTAAACCTGCAAAAGAACTGGAAGAACGTACTTTTACAACAGGTGGTGCCCCAAACCATATTCCGCTTACCAATATAACCTATGCGTACCCTGTAATTGACCAGAAGTACTTTTTAGAAGATGAATATAATCAAGGATATATTCAATTAAAACGTGGACAGGATTATTTATTTGAAGATACCACTTGGGAAAGTTTTGTGACCTACACCAAAGAAACCGAAACGCCTATATCAAATATTGATTTTAAATACAACACTACTGATAATATTTTGGTTTATGAGTTGCCTGACATATCACAATTGTCCGCATACCATTTGTCTATTTCAAGCAGGTTAAAAGGAAACGTTTCAAGAACCAGCAGTAACAATACAACTACTAAAAATGCAGATATAGGAGATACTTCTGGAGACAATACAGCTACCATAGAAACCAATACAGCTGAGAATTTGTCTAAAGATGGTGAAATAGAACGTCTGGCCTATAAATTTGGAACCTCAAAATACAAAACCTTTAAGAAAAAAATAAATTCCATAAACACCAAAAATTATAATTGGGGGGCTATTTATTCCGATGTCATTTATTTAACCAACAGAGTGAACGACCATGAACCCTTTGATATTATAGAACTTGTAGGTTCCCAATATACAAATAACAAACCTTTGGTAAGTATAGAAGCCACTTTGGACGACACCTATTTTACAGACGATCTAAACCCGCCCCTATATTCAAAATATCCTTTAGGGGGGCGTTATTCATTTCAAAACAGAGACGGAAATGCCTTGGGAATACCACCTAAGTACGCATTGACCATATCGTCGGAGTATTTAACCAATTTAGAATACGGGGTCAACGGGAATATGTTAAGGACCTTCTTTCCGTTCCGTTACAATTTAGGACTAGTCTACAAAAGCGATTGGGTAGATATGCAGTCACAAATAGTGAACGATTATGTTGATGAACATATCTCTGATGATGATCCCGTACTTGACTTTTTAGACAGACACTACCTGTTTATGCGCTACGGCTTTTATAAAACAACACTGAGTTATAAGCTACCTGGCAATATTAATGGAACAAGTACAACCTATAAATTTAAAAACCCAAATAATTTTAGATGATAAACAACCTTAAAAGTAAATCTGTGGGCTTTTAAGGTGGTACTAAAAACCACATAACAAAAATAATTAATATTAAAAAAAATGAAAACATCAAAAACAATGATTTTAACAGTACTAATAGCGGCAAGTGCCTTATTGACATCTTGCAGTAAAAATGATAATGGTGGAGAAAAAAACACCATCATAGGAAAATGGCAATTAGAGCAACGATTTGAGAATGGAGTAGAGGAACCCCTTTCTGAGGATTGTGAAAAAAACTCAACAATGGAATTTAAAACAGACAATACCTTTATTGATATGGGAAGTTTTTACGAACCAAATTCGCCTTGTATATCATCTACAGATCCAGGAACATGGGAATATAATGGTGACAATGCTATAAAAGCGATTTATGATGGCAGTGATACTACAGCTGTAGTTGTTACATTCACTTTTGTAAATGGTAACCTAATTTTAGTTTCAGGAGACACAAAGTCTATTTGGAAAAGAATAAATTAAAACAGTAAAAAAGAGCATCATTTTGTTTATAAACAGAATGATGCTTAAAATTTTCATGGAAACTAATGATGAATGCCAAAGCAATAAAATTATTAATAAAGATTTTTCCTGTTTATGCGTTACGGCTTTTATAAAACAACCTTAAGCTATAAGCTGCCTGGTAATATTAATGGTACGCACCACTTTTAAATTTAAAAACTCAAATAATTTTGATGATAAACAACCTTAGAAGTAAATGTGTGAGCTTCTAAATAACTTAACCAAATCACACAATAATTAAATTTTAATTTTTTTAAACATGAATAACATGAGTAAAATTACTATAACAAAAACATTTCTAAAATTGATATTAGTTTTTACATTATTAGTATCATCCAAAATATATTCCCAATATCAATTTTCCACTGCCCAGGAGAAATATAACTCAAATGGGTGTTTAATATCCGTAGAACTTAAGTATACAATTGCAAATTTTACTAATCCAGGGACTTATCGTTTATATATTTTCAAATCTAATGGTGAACTTCTTGAAAATAGATTTCTTGGAAAAAAGAACGATGGTACTTTTTCAGCAGGAGTAATAAGTATATCTTCTACTACAAAATTTGAGTTAAGAAAAAGACGTGGAGTATATAGAAAAGTATTAGAAAAAACCATTATCCATTGTCAAAATGATAGAGATTCAGATGGTGTTTTAAACAATGACGATAACTGTCCAGATACTTATGGTAATTCTACAAATTTTGGATGTCCAGGAACACCGAACTATGTAATAAGTGGCAATTCTGAAATTTCAGCACCAGCCTGGGGAAGTTATGATTTACAATATGCAAGTTCATCTAATAATCCAATATTCTTCGCCAGAAAAGACGGTTTTATTTATATAACTAAGCTTCTATTAGACAATATGGGAGACGGAGATGGACAAAAAGCTCCTGTTAAAATAAACTTTTATATTTCAAAAGATGAAATACGTTCTAATGATGACTTTAAATTTTCATCATATGTTTCATTCAGTGAACAGTTAGTTGCTGGTGGAACTACTACATATTCTTCAGCGCCTAAAATTAAATTATATGGTTCATCTGTTGGTGATAAATTGAGTTTTGGTTGGTACTATTTAATAATAAGTATTGATGAAGATAATTATTTAAACTCTGCCTCATCAGGTAACACTTACAGTATTCCATTAGAATACATATACTCTTGGACTGAATATGCAAATGGAAGATATGGAAAAATCAGCAATACAAAATTAAAAACCAGTAATACAAAATTATTAAAAATAAATCAAAGTGATTCAGAAGGATATAAGTTAAACATCTATGATTTTACTGGGAATTTATTAACATCAACTAATGTTAATTCTACACAGGAAGAAAACAATATTATTTGCAATCTTTCTCCAGGAATTTACATTATAAAAACACCTTTTGGCGTAAAAAAAGTATCCAAATAACATAAAAATTCCATGGCGTAGCATGTGCTACGCCATGGAATAATTTAAACCAAAACCACTTAATTTGAAATACAACCGTTACCATACCCTCATTGTTCTTTGTTTATTTTTGTCTTCTCTAGCACAGGCACAACACACAACCAAAAAAGACAGTTTACCAACGGTAAAACTACTCTCCCGTGTCCAAGAAAATAAAATCTTGTTGCGTTGGGCGGTTGATGACGCCATTGCCTGGAAAAAAACCAATGCAAACGGATTTATATTGGAAAAATATGTATTCTCCAGAGATGGAAAGCGTTTGCCACAGCCCCAAAAACTATGGGTAAAACCCATGCAGGCAGCCCCATTGGAAACTTGGCAGGACATTGTAGAAAACAATGATTATGCAGCCATTATAGCCCAGGCCATTTATGGCGATAGTTTTACAGTCGATGGTTCTCAAGGCGAATTGGCAGACATTGTAAATTTGGCACAGGAAAACGAACAACGCTTTTCGTTTGCGTTATTAGCAGCCGATATGAGTTTTGAGGCCGCTACAAAAGCTGGTTGGGGCTATACCGATGCCGATGTAAAACCCAATGAAGTATATGTTTATAAAATTAAATCGGCACTACCACAAGAACAATTGCCCATTAAAAGCACATCGGTTTTAGTTGGGTTAAATGACTACGAACCTTTACCAGCACCGATAGACCTGCAAGGCATTTTTGGGGATAAAAGTGTCTTAATAACTTGGGAATACGAACTTTTTAAAAGCATATATACCTCCTATAATTTAGAGCGGTCTGAAGATGGTAGGACCTTCATGCCATTAAGCAACGAGCCTTTAGTAAACTTAAACGACAAACCCAATGCACCAGCTAAACGTATGTACTATATAGATTCGTTGGCACAAAACAATAAAATTTATTACTACCGCGTCAACGGCATATCGCCTTTTGGAGAGCATGGCACCTATTCAGATACCATTTCTGGGCAAGGACAACCTATCTTACCATTCACACCACGCATCAGCGATTTTAAATTTACGGACAATCCAAACGAAGCCGTCATTATTTGGGAATTCCCAAAAGAAGGTGAAGCTATTACCGAGAAATTCCAGCTCAATCAAGCAGAGAAAGATTCAGGGCCCTATAAAGTGGTGGTCGATAATATTCCTGTAGACCAAAGACAGGTCACCTATTCAGCATTAGATCCCTCCAATTATTTCACCATTACAGCAGTAGGCAAAACACCCAAACAGCAAAAAACATCATTTTCAACACTTATCCAGCCTATAGATTCTATTCCTCCGGCCGTTCCTGTTGAATTGGAAGGCAAGATAGATAGTTTAGGTATTGCACGTTTTCATTGGAAACAAAATGAAGAAAAAGACTTTTTAGGCTATCGTATTTTTAGAGGATTTACAGAAAAAGAAGAACCCTCACAACTCACTGTGTCTCCTATAGAAAGAAATCAATTTATAGATACGGTTGAAGTTAAAAACCTAAACGCAAAAGTCTATTACCATGTCGTGGCGGTAGATAAACGTTTTAATAATTCAGAAATGTCCGAAGCCCTTGTTTTGGAAAAACCAGATGTCATCCCTCCCACCGCACCCGTATTTTCCAATTACAAAGTTGAAAACGGAACGGTAAAACTCACTTGGATCAATTCTTCAGAAGAAAATGCTACACACATTCTCTCTAGAAAAAACATGACGGATGCAACAGCATGGGAAGTCGTTTATAAAACAACAGACACCATTCAGCAGTTTACGGATACTAAAGTAAAAGCCGATAAAACATATCGCTATGCCATAAAAGCCATAGATAAAAATGGATTGGAGTCCTTACCTTCTACACCATTGACCATTCATGTTATAGACCTAACACCACCAGACCTCATCAAAGAAATCAACTTTAACGTGTATAGAGAGGATAATTCCATAGAGCTCTTTTGGAGAGCAGACGATAGCAATATAGCGGAATACACTATTTACAAACAAACCAACGATAAAGCCCCCTCCATTTGGCGTGTTGTGCCGGTAACCGTAAAACGTTTGGTTGATTGTGCCATTCACACCAACCAAACCTATACCTATTTTATTAGGGCAACATTAACCAACGGGGTGTTTTCGCAGATAAAAAAAGTAACCGTAAAATTTTAAATATTAAACCATGAATTATAAAAAGAGCGTATTCGTTTTAATAATGTTAAGTTTTTTTTCTGTTGTGGCACAACAGAAAAAATGGGAAGTTAATTTAAAAGACACCTTATACGAAGTAGGGTGGATAGAACAAACCAATGATGGTTTAATATTAGCTTCAGGAGCAAAAGGACTTTTAGCTCTAGATAATAATTCTGGAGAAATTTTATGGCATAATAAAGAGCTGAAATCAACTAATAAAAATTCGTTTTTAAACATTTCTAACTTACCACTCTTTTATATAGAGTTTAGCCCGATAATTGGAAAAAATAGAGGGTTGATAATAAACTCCAATACAGGAGATATCTTGTTTGATACCAAAGACGATGACTATAGAGTTAAAGGGTACACCGTATTACCAGAGCAGGGCATCGTTCTTTTTGAATTAGTAAAGGATAAAATAAGGTATGTCATGAATTTTAACCTACGAACATGGAAAAAAGAATGGATAACTCCTGTGGGGAAAGATAAATCAAAGTTGTTCAAAAGATTGTATAATCGGTTTTCTATGTCTTCTTTTTTAAGTCAAGAACCTCAATTCGATGATCAAGGCAATATGATTATTAGTGTTGGTGATACTATTTATGTCTTAAAAACCAGAGACGGAACGATTGTTTGGAGTTATGAAGCTAACGATGATATCAAAGCACTTGTGTATTCATCAATAAACAACAATTTGTATGTTGGCGTAAAAAAGTCAAATAGACTTACCATTTTTAACCCTGTAACAGGAGAAAATATTACTCCTGGTAAATTAAAATTACGAGGTTATATGATTGATTTAGTAAAAGGCAATTCAAACGAATTAATTCTTATTGAAACCGAAGGATTTAATATTATAGACCCTAAAACCAATGAGTTTAAATGGAAAAAGAGTTTTAAAATAGAACCTTTAAGCGAGGTTATAGCTTTAAAAGATGGGTACATTGCCATAGGAAAAGATGAAAAGGATGGTATTGTTGCAAAAGTAGATTTAGAGGGAAAAAAAGTATGGGACACCAAAGTAAATGGGTATGCTTATTACATAACATTAACAGATAAAGGTATTTTATATATTTCAACAGAACGCTCTAATATTTTAGATTACAAAAAAGGAGATGATGTTTGGAAAAAAGATATAAAGTTTAAATCGATCCCAGCAGTAACTTTTGATAAAGATGAACAGAAGGTGGTTTTGTTTGAAAACGGGAAAGGATATAAGTTTGATTTAAAATCGGGTGATATTAACCTATTTGCTGAAGATATTAACCTTGAAAAGGTAACAAGAAAAACACCCTTGGAAGCTCAATACTTGGGGGATGAAGGATATTTTATATTTTCAGACCAAAACCTTTCCCTATTAGCTAAAGATGGAACTTTAAAGTACAGCTACTATTACAAACCACCAGCATCAAGCGATGCACTTTTCTCTATAGGGAACTTAGCTGGCAATTTTTTAGGGGTTGATTTAGATATTCAAGGTTCTATTAAGAATATCAACACATTAACCAACATGTCGAATGGTGTTTTTACAGAAACTTTAGACCAAAATGGCGTTCAAGAAAAAACAAGTGTTAGTGGTTTGTACGTAGGTACAGATGCAAGTAATATGCAACCCGTATTTGAAATATCCAATACTAGATATTATAATTCAAAAAACATTAAAGATCACCAATTTGTTGTTACAAAAATAACCAGCGATACGGCTCCTTCAAAGCATCAAATATTGATGATTAATAAACGAACGGGAAATACAGACAAAGAAATAGATTTGTTAGATAAAACACCAAATTATTTTATAGACGAAATAGATAACAGGGTGTTTGTCAATGAAAATAACCAGTTGATTTCTTGTTATGAGTTTTAAATATGAGTATTGGCATAAAAGACATGTAATTTGTTCATGTAGATACGTAAAAAAGGAAACTTTATATGCTATAGCGGAATATATCTACAAACAAACCAACGATAAAGACCCCACCATTTGGCGTGTTGTGCCGGTAACCGTAAAACGTTTGGTGGATGGTGCCATTCACCCCAACCAAACCTATACCTATTTTATTAGGGCAACATTAACTAATGGTAAGTTTACGCAAGTTAAAAAAGTGAAAGTTAAATTTTAAGGTTATGAAGAGAAAAAGCCTATTACTATATCTGATTACTTTTTTTATAAGTACAATAACTTATGCTCAAAATGCACATTATGAACTTACCGTTAATGGACGTGTTGACTTTACAGGAAGTACTTGCGGTGACAATAGTGTTGGTGGACTTCAATGGATAGCTGGTGAGTATCAAAATGGCGATCATATTACTTTGGTGCAAGGCTCAGATGGTTATCCAGATAGAGGTATTGGTCTAAGAGATACTAATTTCAATAAGACCATCATTTTTACTGAGGATAATAAAATTATTAGATTAAAATTATTCACAACAAAAAGAAATAGAGGAACTTGGGGGTGTAAAGGCACACAAGAAAGTTATAGTAACCCTAATCCATCCGTTTTAAATTGTGAAAACAAAAGTTATGATTTTTCAAGTTTATCCTTAAACCAACCAGGTTATGTAAATGTAATGGTAACACCTAAAATTACTCTACCTACGCCAACAAACACAAATATTGGTAGTGATGACTTAATTGTAATATCACCTATTAATGGAATTTTAAGTTCTTATTTTGATTGGGAATATTCCTTTAACGGAACTACTTGGATTAAATTTCCGGCAAGTCTTCAAAACAGGAATTTTATAAACAATACATCAGACGAAATTCTTTTAGGAAGTACAGGGAATAATTATGGTAAAAGTTTATACATACGTGTAAATACAAATTGTAATAATTCATTTTCTAATGTGATTATTTATGACTATAAACTATCAGCCCCCCATATTTCCTCAGTAAGCCCACAAGATGTTAAATGTTTTGATTCTGATGATGGTTATGTAAAAATCAATTTTGATAGAGCACTAACAAGTGGGGAATTGTTAAGCATTTCATTAACCAATACGACAACTGGAAATGATTATTCCATAAGCAGCATATCCTCTTTAGAAACAGACAATTCATATACCATTGAAAACTTACCTACAGGAAATTACACGGCAAGACTTTTAGGAACTGCACCAGGCTATAATGGGAGTTTATTCAACACCTATACTGATGGGACGATGCACAATACTGCTTTTGCCATAAACAAGCCCACGCCCGTTACGTTTTTCACTTCAAAAATCAACGTTTGGTGCAACGGTGGAGGTGATGGGCAAATAAGCCTTAACGCCAGTGGCGGTACTGGGAGCTATGAGTACCAAGTAGATGGCGATATATGGGCATCTTTTACCAATACAAACACCCATGCCATTACAGGCTTATCACCTGGAACCTATAAAGTAAAAGTACGTGATTCCAATGGTTGTATGGCTAAAGAAATTGTAAAAGATGGCAGTGGTACTGTAGTAGGTTTAGGCTCTGAGATTATAGAAATCATTGAAATCATAGAACCTGATAATCCTGTAGCGATAGATTTTGTATATCATGAAGAACCAACAGCTTTTGGGTTTTCAGATGGGCGTATTCGTGCTCAAGTTACAGGTGGAACACCTTTAGCAAATGGCAAATACAATTACACATGGACACATACAAACGGAACGGCTTGGACCACTTTCTCAGATGTAGTTGACACAACCGATGGTTGGTTTTTAACTTTGGAAAACGCCATTGCAGGAACCTATACGCTAACGGTAACCGATGCCAACTATTCCAGTGCCACAGATACGGCAGGCTGTACCATAGCCAGTGCTGAGTTTAACCTGAACGAACCGCCTTTATTGGAACTGTCACTCACTGAAACCCATGCCATTTCCTGTAACAATACCAATACGTATGCCAACGAATCAAGCGATGGGGAACTCACGGCCACGGCAACAGGTGGTGTACCGTTGCAACCATCGGCCAATAATGGATTGCTCTATTATTACACTTGGAAAAAAGAAACCAGTCCTGGTGTTTGGGCAGTATTACCCAATCAAACCACCAATATCGCTAGCAATCTGGATACGGGCAATTATGCCGTGAATATTGAAGACGCCAACGGTATTATTATAGGAACCTATACCAATAATGTTTTGGTAACCCCAACAGATGAATTGTACACGTTAAACCAGCCAGACTTATTACAAATATCCTTAACAAAAACAAATTTGTTTTGTGCTAATGGCAATGACGCTACCGCCACAGTAAGCATTACGGGAGGAACAGCACCTTATACCATTCAATGGTCAAATGGAGATACTACAGAAACGGCAACAAACTTAATAGCAGGTAATTATATTGCTTATGTAACAGATGCTCGTGGTTGCCAAGCCTCAGGAAATATTACTATCGATCAACCCGGAGGATTAAGCATAGATGTTGTACAACAAATCAATCCAACCTGTTTTGAAGGCAATGACGGTAAAATAGAACTGGCTCTTTCGGGAGGAACACCTCCATATACCTATTCATGGAACACGGGAGCGACCAGCACAACAATTAATGCCCTTACAGAAGGCATCTATACCTTTATATTAACAGATACAAATGGCTGTAAAGCCTTTAAGGACGTTATCTTGAAAAACCCAGATAAAATAACCATAGATTTAAGGGATGACAGAACCCTATGTAAAGATCAAGCGTATGAGCTGGATGGAAGCATTACCGACCCCAATGCAACCTATTTATGGACATCCAATAACGGATTTAGTGCAACGACACCCCAAATCAGCATCTCACAAGCAGGAACGTATCAAGTAACAGCCACATCATCCTTGGGCTGTACGGCAACAGATACTATTGTTATTTCATATAGTGATACAGAAATCGATTCGGAGTTTTTGTTGTCCTCCCAAGCTTATGTCTATGAAGATGTGATATTGTTAAATGTGAGCAATCCATTGGGGGACACCTCAAGATGGGACATCCCAAATAATGTAACCATCATAGATCAAACCCATACCTCGATAACCTTACATTTTCCAAAGGCAGACACCTATAAAATTGGGCTTGTTTCCACCCAAGGAGACTGCTATCAAGAAATATATAAAAACATTGTGGTTGAGGAACAAACGGGACTACCCGATCCCGGCGACAGCAAAACACCTTTTATTAAAGAGTTTAGGCTAACGCCCAATCCTACCAACGGTCAATTTGAAGTCTATATAAATTTAGCAGAGCCCAGTGCAGTGGCCTTGCGTATTTTTGACATTCAAGGAGGCTTTATCTTTGCACAGCCAGCGCTTCAAACGGCAGAAGAATATACCGTTCCGTTCCATTTAAACCTATCCGAAGGTGTTTATTTTGTGGTTTTAGAAACGGCCAAGGAAACCCAAATAAAACGTATGGTCGTATTGTAATGGAAGAGCATATAAAAAAACACAAAAACCTTTTAAGAATAGTTTGTATCATTATTCTAGTGATCCTAGCATTGGTCTTTTATGGGTGCTATAAGGAAACGGCGGTTCCAATAGATGCCAATTTTAGCACGGCTTTTGTAAATGCGGACCAATCTGTACCAGTTCAGGTCAGTATCAGCAATCAAACCATAGGAGCAGACACATATCAATGGACCTTTGAAGGAGCCGAACCATCAAGTTCCACAGATGAAAACCCGGGCTCCATTGTCTACAAGACTGCGGGCACCTATACCATTCGGTTGGTCGCATCAAATGTTGATGGCAGTACAGATACGGTCATGGCAACAATTACGGTAGTTGACGCTATCTCCATAGATTTCACAACAGAGATCATTGATAGCAATTATCCCCCTGTAGAAGTTACACTTACCAATAACACAAGCGGCGTAGGCTTAACATATAACTGGACGTTTGAAGGGGGAACCCCGGTCACTTCGACACTACAACACCCTCCCAATGTAGTGTTTGAAACCCCGGGCGACCATATCATTGCTTTGGAAGTCTCCAATGGCTTTGAATCGTTCTCAGAAAGTACGACCATTACCGTTGCCCCGGACATTGAGGCTCTATTTGACTGGGATGTCGATTTTTTCGATGACGATTACCAAGCCCCCGTTACCATAACCATGGCCAACGGTTCCATTGGGGCAACAGAATATACTTGGACGTTCCCTAGTGGATCGCCCACTACATCAACCCTTGAAGCTCCTTCAGTAACCTTTAATACCCCAGGCACCTATACCATTGCCTTAAGGGCAGATAACGGTAAGCGTACCCATACGGTAACAAAGGAAATAACCATCTATCCAGACACAAACATCCGTACGCTTACAGATATAGAACTGGCCATTAACAATGCCCACAACACCAACTCCAAAGGGGCTTTCTTTTCAACAACCTTACGAAAGGTGTTTCAGGCTGATGAAGTAACTGCTGAAAATGGTGACGAGATTGACATTGCTTTTTTTGGACTCAATAGCAGTTTTGGCTTTAATAAGTTTGTGTCTCCAGATGAAGTTGACACCAATGGTTTTATAGCCATACCCAATGCTACGCATACCAAGTTTATCAACTCACAGGAAATCTGTGGTTGTTCGGCAAGCATAACTGGTGCTCAGTTTGATAGTATGATAGACGATAGTCTCCTAGAAGCTTTAAGTATAACTGAAACTTCAAACGGATTATTGTCATTTGATAATAGTGTTTTACCAAGAGTTGTTTTGTTTGAAACATATGATGGAAGAAAAGGCGCTATAAAAATAAAAGGTTTTGTAGATGATGGCGCAAATTCCTATATAGTTTGTGATATTAAAGTGGAAAAACACTAAGCAGTGTACAGTAAGACAGCAGGTAGAGAGAGGTAAAAAAATAAAGATGTATAAACAGTTAAAAGCGTATCAAAAAGCATTTGGGTTAGCAATGAAAATATTTGAAATAACAAAGGCATTTCCAAAAGAAGAGCGTTATGCATTAACTGATCAAATACGAAGAAGTTCTCGTTCGGTATGTGCAAATATTGCTGAGAGTTATAGAAAACGTTTGTATTTAAAGCATTTTATAGCAAAATTATCAGACGCCGATATGGAAAATAGTGAAACGAGTGTTTGGATAGATTTTGCCTTAGCTTGTAAATATATTACCAAAGAAACAAAAGATGAATTAAATAAAGAATCTAAAGAAGTTGGAATGCTGTTAGGCTACATGATTCAATACCCCGAAAAGTTTAAAAAATGAAAAGGATAACACAGTACATAGTAAGCAGTATGCAGTACATGGGAAGCAGTATGCAGTATGCAGTAAGCGGTATAGCACAATTAATAAAAAAACAGCCTACTGCCAACCGCATACTGCATACTGCAACCTGCCTACTGTTATTCTGCCAACTATCATACGCCCAACTATACCCTGTACAAGTCAACCAAACTTTAATTCCTCCCTACAACACCAAGCTTAACAGTTATGCCACCTCGTCAAGTGTAAAACTACGCCTGTACCTGACCATGACCGATGTAAATATTAGCAACCGACAGGTACGTTTAAAACTAAAGATCAAGGGACAAGGCCTTAACATTCAATCGGCTGATTTTGTAACAGGAGCCCCAATCATTTATTTAAACGGGGGCACCCAGCTGCAGTTCACCAACATTGATCTGGCACCCTATTTCCAGTTGAACAACCTTTTGGGCATCAATCCGCAACAATATAACAGGCCCTTACCGGAAGGTACCTATAAAATATGCTGGGAAGTTTATGATTACAGGACCAACCAGCTCATCTCAAATCCCAATTTTGGTTGTGAAAACATTTATTTACTATTAAACGACCCACCGTTTCTCAACCTGCCACAACGCGGCGACCAATTGACCGAAACAGAACCTACCAATATCATTTTCCAATGGACGCCCCGTCATGCCAGTGCCACCAATGTAAGTTACGAGTTTGAACTGCGGGAGCTTTGGGACACGCAAATAGACCCACAGGTTGGCTTTCTGTCCTCACCAAACTATTATACCGAGACCACCCGTGCCACCACCTTATTGTACAATATAAGCAAGCCCGCTTTATTGCCCGGGCACACCTATGCATGGCGTGTACAGGCAAAGTCCTCCACAGGGCTCAGTGAGAACTCCGTATTCAAAAATGACGGCTATAGTGAGATTTTCTACTTTACCTATACCAATACCTGCTACCCGCCAACCTTTGTCTTGGCAGAGCCTTTAAATACAGGTATTGTAAAGATAAGTTGGCAGACAAACCCAGACCAGAACAAGTACCACGTACAGTACAAACGTGCCGATGTGGATGATGCCGAATGGTTTGAAGTGTTCTCCTATAACAACCAGGCACAGATTGCAAACCTTCAAGAAGGTGTTACATACAATTTTAGGGTGGGAGGCTTGTGCAATACTTTGACCGATCTGGACCAGACCTACAGCTACAGTGGCATTAACCAGTTTACCATGCCTACAGCCGATGAAACCGTAAGCTACAGTTGCGGTATCGTGCCAGAGATTGAGATAACCAATACCGACCCATTGGGCAATATAGGCATAAACGAGACCTTTACCGCGGGCGATTTTCCCGTAACGGTAAAGGAAATTCAAGGTAGCAATGGCATTTACAGTGGTACTGGCTATATCGTAGTGCCTTATTTGGCAGATACCAAAATAGCCGTGGAGTTTAGTGGGATAAAAATAAATACGGACTATCAATTGTATGATGGTTTAATACAGACGACTTACGACCCTACTTGGAGCAGTGTGGAAGATGTAGATGATTTATTTAATGGTGGAGATGGACAAGTAAATAGTAATGAAGTTAATTTCCCAATAGAAGAAATACTCATAGACCCCAACGGCGATATTTTAATAGTGGGCAAAGGCGGACAACCTGTGGTAGAATTGGCGGGAGGTGAAGATTATGTGATTACTGATAGTGGTGACCCAAACAGTGAACCTCCAATACCACCAAGAAAATGGCATGTAGATGAAGACGGCAATGTAACCCCTTTAGGAGAAGAAGCCCAAGGTGGTACATCTACAGCTCAAAACACCAATGGTGTAAATAGCAACGGAGAAGCTACGAGTATTAGTGCGCAAGGTGTGGAAGTAACCTTTACTGCTCTACTGCCCACTAACCCACTGCATACGGGTTACGGTTTTGATGCCTACCAAAGTAGCCAATCTCAAACGAAAGATTTATATAAAAAACTAGGCAGTAATTACTACATCCCTTACAAGGCAGTTGCTAAAGGGGAAACGGATTATATTATAGCTAACATACATATTACTAACGATAGCATAAAACCAGAAGATGTTATTTTTAAAACGAAGGATGGCGTAGCAATAAAAAAAGTAGCCAATACTGCGACAAGCTATATTTTAGAGTTAAAAGGCACATTAAGTGATGCCGAAGTAGAAACCCAAGCCGTTATTAAACAAGGCAATAAATACCAAATAGCAGGGGCGTTTATACAATACCAAGCAACTCCAAAAAATGTGAATGTGGTACTGGTAAATACGGCGAATGCCAATACAGAAAGTATTAAAACGGACCTTAAGCGTATTTACAAACAAGCAATGGTAAATGTCACCATTACTGAAATTAATGATTTCACGGATGAGTTAAATTCACTTGCCCCAAACAGAACGATTGAAAGTGGCGAAAGCGGCTTTTTGGCAAATTATACAGCCCAACAGCAAGCCATTAATACTGCTTTAAAAACCAGACCCGATTATAAACAAAATGCCTATTATTTAATACTCACCAATAAGAAACCTACAACAGCAGATGAAAAAGGCTTAATGCCATTAGGTAGACAGTTTGGCTATATCTACACAAGTAATGCTCCCCCTTCTGAGGTTGGAAAGACGGCAGCACATGAGTTAGGCCACGGCGCTTTCCAGTTAAAACACCCATTTTCTACACATAGTTATAGCTGGAAAGAAGGTAGTACCAACTGGCTCATGGATTACAGTAATAGTGACCACATCCCTTATGTGCAATGGCTGGACATACACAACCCAACATTACGCATTGGTGTGTTTGATGGGGATGGGGAGGCTGAGCATAATAAAAATGCACATTTAGCATTGACCCTTAGCGGAAACATTATTGATGATTTTTATTTGAATGATAAAAAGATAGCCGTTTCTGTCTTAATTGCCAATAATGATTATACCATTGGGACAATAAAATATAAAGGCTCAAAATACGCGTGGAACAGTCAAGAAAAAGCCTTTATCAATGGGTCTGAAAAAATAAGGATTAAAGAAGTATCAAAAACGATAGATAAAGTTAATCTATTTAGATCTCGAGGAGATGGCTGTACCTACGATTATGTGGTTGTTAACTGGAGCAGCGACGATGAAAAGGCAACCAATACCAACGAGAGGATTCAAGAAAAGATTAAGGGTTTTAAAGATAGTGATTGGAAACTTTCCCCTTTTGATATTAGGAACGAATCTTGCAACAATACATTTATAAAGGAATTATTGGCTAGGGATAGAGAGGAATGCAGTTATACAGAAATACAAAATGGAGCAACGGCACTTAAAAACGTATTGACCGTTACCGATGCACAACAGGTAACCAATACCGTAA
The DNA here is from genome assembly GCA_050300615.1 of Flavobacteriaceae bacterium. GTDB lineage: Bacteria > Bacteroidota > Bacteroidia > Flavobacteriales > Flavobacteriaceae > Yeosuana. Next base: position 24,117 of record JBNKYB010000024.1, read on the forward strand.
ACAATACTTGTTTATCTGCCATAAGAAATCTTGATTATACAGAAATAGAAACTTTAATCAATATCATAGCCTCCCAAGCTGAACTAAAAGAACTTTCTGAAGTGGCCATTTTACGTTTAATTAATGCTATTAAGACAGATGACTATGCCAGCTTCTATGCGTTTTTGGAAAAAGACAGTAACAAGGTCTTAAAACATTTGGTAGAGGAAATAGATGATGCCTCTGCTTATTTCTGGACAGATAAGAAAAACTATACCAACTTTATAGGGGCATTGGTAACCATGTTTAACCAGGCCCCTGCTTCTTTGGAAAAAAGATGGCCTACTAAAGCAGATGATTTTGCGGCAAGAATGATTAACCTCAATGCGGTAGATTATAGCAGTGATACATCATCTGTATTTAGCCCAAGGTTTACATCTAAAATTAATAAAGGAGAATATAGTGAAAGCACAGGAAATGTTACCCTGAATGATGTTTACACTACTTATTTTTACAATGCCTTTGATGTTAATGGAAGCGGTGTTACCCAAACCAAACATACCGAAAAAATAACGGAAGTATCTCCACTTACCCCAATTATTATTGTTCCTAATACAGATAAATTGCCACTTATAGCCACGGCTTTGGGAGAAAACAGTATTGGAAACAACAACTATATAGTACCGGCCATATTCCTGAAATACAATAGCGATAAAATAAGAAACGATTATATAGAGAAAGGTATTGTTACCACCCTTGATGTAGCCACTATAGCCCTAAGTGGGGGTACCGCCTTGGCTACCAAAGTAACCTGGGTACGCCGGGCCTGGGCAATGGCAGAAGTTGCAGGAGCTGTGGGTAATATTGCGGTTAATTCAGGCACAGTAGATTCTAACAGTAACCTTGGCAAAGCGGTCGGTTATTATAATGTGGCAATGGGTATAATTGGTATTAAAAATGTAGCACAAGGCGGATATAAATTTGTTAGCAATTTACCACAAGCAACCAGAACAGCACTTCAGGAGAATAAAGGATTGAGAGATTTATTAGTAGCACAATACACCCAATGGAAAACACTTACAACAAATCTTGATAATCTTTCTGATGCTGAAAAGCAATTGATAACACAACAGGAAAAAGTTTGGAAAGCGTTGGGTATTTGGGGAGAAATATTAGATGAAATGCCTGTTAATTTCTTTGAAAACGTAAATGATATAGGCTCTACTTTTGATAAATATAATAAGATTAGTACCACTTTACGAGGAGAAATATATAACTATTATAAACAGCAAAAATGGGATAAGCTTGAACAGTTATTTAAAGAAAATAAACTTAACGGAGGATGGCCGCCAGCTAATGGTGGATACAAGATTATGGATGATGTATCTCTTACAAAAGGAATGAAATTCGATAGATATCAAGACTGGTTTAGTTTAAATAAAGATGGTAACCCTGTATTTGGAGGTAGTTTTACATCTCCTATCTTTGATATTCCATTTTCATATTCTCAAAGAGCATTAAAATTTGCTGAAAAAGAAAATGCATTATATTATGAAATAGAAATATTAAAGGATTTACCAATTAAAGGTCAATCAGCTGATGTAATACCTTGGTTTGGTCAAGCTGGTGGAGGAAAGCAAATGATGTTCAAATTTCAGCCTAAAGGAGGCTATTTTAATAATTTTCAAGATTTAATTGATGATGGTTACATTAAAATTACAATCAAAAGCTCTCCTAATGGAAAATATAATAGTTGGATTGGTAAGAGTTTTATAAAAAAATAATAAATTGAAATGAAAATATTAAAAAATATCCCTATTGCTAGAAAGCTTTATGAAAATTTTCACGAAGAGTCTTTATTTGTTGATTTTTCTTGTTGTAATCAAAATATACATATAAATATTTTGAATGATTATAATTTATTGGAAAACTTAGTTTCTAAAAATATATTAGATAAAGATGATATCATTAAAAATGGTTTAGCTAAAATTACAAGTAAGTACGAAAAACATTTAGGTTCGTTTTCTGTTTTTTCTAATTTACCAGCATATTATCATACTATAGTTTGTGATTTGTGTAAAAAGCGATATATGATTGTTTATGGATGTGGAGAATCTCAACCAGGAAGAGATGTTGTTTATATTTCAGGAATATGGGAAGTAGAGTAATATACGAAGAAGGGAATGCAAAAGCTGGATTAGATAAAAATTTGCGAACTGGTAATATTTGGGAAGGAACAGAGTTACCAAGACTAAAGTCAAATAACAAAGTAACAAAGATTATAACAATAGATCCAGAAACAAGGATAGAAACAATAATTTTCACAAGATAAAATGGAAAAAATAACATATTCAATAATTTCAAGAGGCGAAATGATTGTTGGTTACAGTAATGCAGTAATAAATCTCTCAATAAGAATTACTGGAGAATTAATATTTCAACCACCAACTTTTTATGCAAATTTGGCTGTATTTGAAAAAGCAACAAATTTATCAGAAGATATAAAAAAGCGAATTGTAGATTTTATAGAAAATGATAGTATTGAAAAAATAGGCACAAAAATCATATTTGATTAAAATATGGAAATTATAGGAATTAATAGAAGTAAAATAAAAGTCATTATTGATGGTAAATCTTTAATTATTACAGGAGAATTGACAACTACCTCCCCCCGCTAGCGCGAGCGTCACGCTCGTGACAGTATGAGTAAGAAGATAAAAAAGAAATAGAATAGAAAATGAGTAGAAAATATAAATTTCATAACGAATCAGCAGCATACTTTATAAGTTTTGCCATAGTGTATTGGTTAGATATTTTTACTCGGCAAGTGTATTTTAATGTTTTAGAAGACAGCATAAACTATTGTAGAAAAGAAAAAGGGATGGAAGTATTTGCCTATTGTTTTATGCCAAGTCATGTACATTTAATATTTAGGTCAAGTATTGAAGATCCATCAGGATTAATACGAGATTTTAAAGGTTTTACAGCAAGAAAGTTAATTAAAACCATAGAAAGCAACCCACAAGAAAGCAGAAAAGAATGGCTGTTATGGATGCTAGAACGTGCTGGCAAAAAGAAAAGTAATGTAAAACAACGTCAATTTTGGCAACAACACAATAAACCAATAGAATTATGGAGTGACAAAGTAATACAACAAAAAATAGACTATATACATAACAACCCTGTTGAGAGTGGTTTTGTAACCAACCCAGTAGATTGGAAATATAGTAGTGCAAGAAATTATCAAGAAGACCAAACTGTTTTAGAAATTGATATATGATAACAAGTAATAATTTTAGTTTGTTTAACGGCACAAGCGTGACGCTTGCGCTAGCGGGGGAATAAATACTTAAAAACTATAATTATGTTGTACAAATTAACCACATTTTTTCTTTTAATTACGATTACATCGTGTAATGCACAAAATGATATGGAATGGAATAATTTAGTGTCCCATTTTCCAAAACGGACTCTTTATTGTCTTGATTCCCTTAATTCTTATTTTAAAAAATACCATGGTACTTTTGATACAATTGCCCCTTATGATGTTAGTAAACATATATGGAAAAACCCTGGTAGTGGGCTTTCTAGAGCAAGAATTGACAATAAAGTACTTTTAATAGATACTCCATACCCTTCTCCGATTTTTGGTGGCCCTTATATAGGACAACCAACATACCCTATTGCAAAAATTGAATATGATTCAGTATTTATTCTATTGTATTTGAGTGAATCGAATTATTTTTGGGCGGAAGGGTATAATATTAATATGCATGTTTTTAATAAAAAAAATAAACATATTTCAGGTTTAGCGTTTAAATATGCTCCTCCAAACGAACGAGTATGGGAATTAGTATATCCTGAGGTAATAGATGAACGCCATTTTTTGGTAACCAATATCTTGACAGAGCAGTTGGTTAACCCAAGTATGGGAAGCGAAAAATGGATGGTAGAAATAAGAGAAGATGGTATGTTGCACGTGGTATGGATGCGTAGTAATTGGTGTTGTGAAGAAATTGAAAACACTTTTTATTATGAAGATGACTATGTTGAAATACGAAGTTATTACGATTATTATATTCAAGACCCTGACGGTTATACCAACCTCAGAGAAGCTACGAACACTAGAAGCAAGGTGTTAGAGAAGATACCTGATGGCCAAGTTCTAACTATACTAGATATTTCAAAAAAATGGTGGAAGGTAAAAACAGCATCTGGAAAAATAGGGTATGTCCATAAAAGCAGAATAGCTAAAAAGAAGAAGTAATACACTAAATAGCCCCAATCCGCAAAGTCTCCCGACTTTGCGGAACATTAAAAAACAAGCATTAAAATGAAGATGATAAGTAAAAGAATTTTTAAAAAGAAACAATATAGATAGTGTTAAAGAATATGGCTCAAAGTCGGGAGAATTTGAGGGAACATAAAATTATGAAAAAAAGCATGGTAAGAAAAGTTAAAAATGAAAACGAGTAAAAAACATAAATCTTAAAGAAATTTGAGAAAACAAGCATCCAAATATTTCAATAAAAAACGCAACCTACCTATTCTTTTACTGGCAATGTTATGTGCAAACATGTCATTTACCCAAGATCTAGAAAACATAGGCAGCAAAACAGTAGATAACATAAAGAACAGCCCCTTAAAAATAAATGGTGGTATTTCTGCTAACAGTATTTTTTATAATTCTAATGGACATAGCTCTCGTGAACCATTTACCTATTTTTTACAAGGTAATTTAAATATTGGTTGGCTTACTTTTAACATGCCCTTAAGTTATAGCTTTTCAAACCAAGGCAGTAAGTTAGGTTATGAAACTCCGTTTAAGTTTAACCGATTGAGCCTGCACCCCAAATACAAATGGTTACAAGGGCATATAGGTGATGTAGCCATGACTTTTTCGCCCTATACCTTAAGTGGCCACCAATTTACAGGGGGCGGTTTAGAACTAACACCAGAGGGAGCATTTAGCATTAGCGCCATGGCAGGCCGTTTGTTAAAGGCCACCGAAGACGACGGACAGCAACAAACCCTACCTGCTTTTAGGCGAATGGGCTATGGTGGCAAGCTAGGATGGGAACAAGAAACTTACAAAGTTGGGTTGATAGGGTTTTATGCCAAAGATGACATTAATTCTATTTCCGTGGTGCCAGATAACAGGGGTATTACCCCAAAGGAGAATTTAGTTATTGGGTTAAACGGAGAAATAACGATTGACGAAAACTATACCATAAAAGCAGAATATGCTTCTTCTGCCATTACCCAAGATTTACGTGCAGAGACCACAAGGGAAAACGGAACGGGTGTGACAAGTCTGTTCTTCAATAACAGGGGCTCTACAGAATATTATGATGCCTTTAAGGCAGGTCTGGAAATGAAAGTAGATAAGATGCAAATAGGTTTAGGTTATGAGCGTATAGACCCAGGTTATGAAACCTTAGGAGCTTATTTTTTTAATAATGATTTTGAAAATCTCACCTTAAATGCAACCAGCCCCGTATTTAACGACATGCTTAACTTGTCTTTCAACATTGGTTACCAACGCGATAATTTAAACAATCAAAAAACACAAGCGACCAACCGGTTTGTAGGGGCGATAAACGCTACTTTAAAAGCTACCGATAAAATAACGGTTACAGGAGCCTATTCAAATTTTTCAACCCATACCAATAAAAGCCTCAACCAGTTTGACGACATTAACGACAGTGACCTTACCGATGAAGATCTAGAAGCCCTAAATTTCAAGCAGCTCTCACAAAATGCCAATGTGAACATCAATTGGGTACTAGCAGAAGGAGAAAAAAACAGCCAAAACATAAACTTAAACTATAGTTTGGCTTCTTCTGCCAATGTACAGGCAGGAATAATACGTGTTGGACAAGCCAATAATTTCCATAATGCCAATGCGGTATATACCATAGGATTTCCAAAAAAGGATTTAAACATATCTACCTCCTTTAATTATAACTATAGCGATATTGGCAGAGATGATAGTAATGCTTATGGTGGAGCCTTGGATGTCAGCAAAAAATTCTTTGATAAAAAATTAAATTCTGCTTTTGGAATCACCTATAATACAAATAATAATAAGGACACAAAAACTGATGTGCTAAACTTTAGGCTCAATGCTTCTACAGTACTGGCAAAAAAGCACAACTTTAGCCTAAACACAGTGCAATTGTTCAGAAATACTACTAACCAAGGTACTCTAAATGAACTTACGGTAACCTTCGGTTATGCTTATGTTTTTGATATTGGAAAATAAAATTAAGCTTGCAACAGAAAAAATAAGGGATACTATTTTTAAAAATATAAAGTTTAGATAAAGCTCACATGTAGAGGTTTTTAAGAATTTTAATCCGCAATTCCTAGAGAAAAGATAACGGCAATAGTATAAAAACACAACTTATTAAATCATTTTGATACCAAAAAAATGAACCTATACCCCATTCATTGGACTTGCAATAAAAAAAAGGACAATTAGATAAGAGTCATGCAGCTACTTTTTGATTTTTAAACTCTTCTATAGATTTATACCCTAAAGAAGGGTGTATTCGTGATGTGCTTCGCAGTTCTACTCATAGATTGTTTTATAAGTCCTTTATAGCTTTTTAAGATATTAGTAAATTTATAACTGGCGTATCGAGTTCCTCTATCAGAATGGAATATAAGCTCTTCAGTAATAGTATTTGATGCTATAGCCATATTGAAAGCTGGAATGATAGTATCACTAGTACTTAATGTTTGGCTCATTGACCAACTATTTGAATTTCAGAAGCCTTTGAGTCAAGAGTAATCTCTGGCTGTATTCTATTTTTTGTTCTCCTAGTAGATTTATACCAGTATTTAGAAAAACTTTAGTTTACAACTATTTTAGTTATACATTTTACCATCAAACTTTAAAACTGATGTTTGATGAGTAATAGTTTCTTTATAATCACACTCTCCGTTTTCATCTTCAAAATTGTTGGTTTCAGTGATTTTGTTTTTCACAATGAAATCATAGTATTCATTTGTTTTTTGAGGGGATATGATGAGTATTTTTTCTTCTTTTATGAATTTACCAAAACAAAATCCGTCCCATTCGCCAACATTGTTCAGAACTTCATAATTAGCTAGCACTTTTTGGAGCTTATCTTCCATTTTCACAAACAAGGAAAGATTTTCACTTTCATAAGGATTTACTCGCGAACTGCCTACAAAATGTGTTTTAATACCAAAAGCTCTTATATTATCAGTAACATCATACGGAGCTGTATCAATTATAATGTCTGTTAATACAATTGCATCGGAAACCCAACCGTTTGTTTTTGAACTTTCAAAGTATTGATGTGTAATCTGCTTCGTTTCTATATTTACGATAGCTATATGTGTGTTAAGAGAAAAATAATGTTCTTCTTCACTACCTTCTACTACTTCTGGAATAACCACAACAGCGTGGTTAGGGCTATTGGGAAGAATTTTGAACGCCTGTAGACTAGGAATTAATTTTTTACTATTAATTTTAAGCGTTTTTATTACTAACTCGTAAAACACATCATCAATAGTTAATTGTTTTAAAGTTCCGTTATCTTCAATTTTTAAGGTGTTGATTTCCATTTGCGAAGCATCCTCTACTTCTTTTACTTTTGAGAGAATTTCCACAGTGTCTTTAATGTTGTTAGTACCCGTTTTTTCTTTGTTTTTTTGGGCGCAAGCACAAAAAATTAATAGCAATAGTATGTATTGTCGTTTCATTTTTAAATTGTATTTCTAATCAACTTGATTATAATGTGTTTTAATTTCTTTTAAGATGGCATACAGCGTTGTATCGTTTTTTTCTAATGCTCTTCGTTTCCAAAATGTAATATTCCAATATTTACCGTGCAGATTTTGAGTGTCTGCCTTAAAATAGATGTCTTTAAAAAAAGCCTCTTCATCTGGTTTGCTTTTTATTTTGTTATAAGCAGTAATGCATGCTGTAAGTTGTTTATCGAATACTTTTTCATAAACACTTTTGGGAAGAATCTTGTAGATGTGATTTTTATACTTATTAAAAACGTGTTGTAATCGCTCTGCATTTCGGTACTTATTTAAAAAACTTAAAATGAGTTTTGATTTTAGCAATGCTTTTTCCTTAAATAAATCATTAATAAAATGAGTATTAAACGATAGGTTGGTAAAATCAATTGCTTCACCAACGATTGCATTTACCATACCTACTTCTCCAAAATCATCAATAACAATTCTTAATAATTGCTCATCGCAATTTGGAGGTAAATCGTTTTTGTTTATATATTCTTGTAAACAAGGGTAAACCGCATTATAATCGTATTGATTGAGCTCTAGATGCTGATAGTTTATAGTATTGTTTTGAAGTTGACTAAAAGCACGTTCTATTTTAGCTTGATCGTCAGCGATGCTATCCAATAATTTGATTTTTTCTTCTTTGTTAGTAATATACTGCAACGATTTTTGAGCGAAATAAAACCCCACCCCCACCAAAGCGAATCCTGTTACAATTAATATGACAATAGTTTTTTTCATCCTGTTTTTAATTGCTGTAATGATCTTGAAGTTCTTTTAAGATATTGTAAACTTGTTCACTGTTATGTTCGCTAAAGCGTCTATCCCAGAAACTAAAGGGCCACGAAAATTGAAAAGAACTCGTGAATTTCTTAGACGGAAAATCTAGAAACACATCGTCAGAAACATCGTACGCTTCATAAAAGGCTTTGTAATTGGGTTGAGTAACAATACGGTCGTGAACGGTTATTAGGTCGTTAACCAGTTGTCTGCACAATTGGTCGTATTTTGATTTTGAAAAAAATGTATAGATAAAGGCCTTGTTGTATTGCCAAAGTATTTCAATACGTGCTGCTAACCTATTTTCAGGGTTTTTTATTTCGCCTTCAATATATATAAGATTACAAAGCCTTTCAAAGTAACTGAAGTTTTCAGCATCATTCAAGTCGCCATAGTCACCGTTTAACTCAGTATAAACATCATCAGGAGGAATAATGCTAGTAACTTCATAATTAGATTTCAAATACATTTTAGTACTATCTTCTTGCTGAAAAACAATGGAAAAAACCTTATTCCAATACTCTTGATTATATTCCTCACTTTCAAATTGTTCAACAATTTTATCGCGCAGATTATAAATATAGGAAACTTGTTCTTGATGACTATTTCGAATCATATCTATTAAAAAAAACTCGTAGCCATTTAAAGAGCTGCGGTATGATTTAAAATATTTATATGCATCAAGTTCTCCTTGGTTAGAAGCAATATTGTCAATTACATCTAAAGCATTTTTATCATCTTGAGCGTATTGTTTTTTTCTTACCTCATAAGCAGTAAATTCTGAAAAACAAAAAAACAGTGAAGTACAAAAAAACAAACTTGTTACTATGAGTAATAAAATGGTAACAGCTTTATGTTTTAAAAACCCTTTTTTTGGAATGCCCAATACTACAAGTATGAGCACACAAAAAATGGCTGAGGATATAAGTATTTGAAATGCAAATGTCATTTTATTTTATTTTAGTTTTATTGAATCTGCTCTTAATTGTATCATCACTAACACTTTTAGTTATCGGTTTAACAATCATAAACCAATTGGTTAAGTATGTAACTTCAACTGTTCGCTTGTTAAAACCCAATGCGCCTACATCTTGTGTTTGAATTTCTGTTTTATTGAAGATTATATTTTCACTCTGATAGAGCACTTTTTGTGTTTTCCAACTACTTGAAGAAAACAGTATTTCAATAGGCCCAACAAACAAAATCCCTATGAGTGTAAGTAAAGGAAGTATGGCATTTACCATTTTTCTTTTTAAACTTTTAAAAAACCATAAATGCCAAATTAAAATTAGCGGTGCTAGAGCTATAATACCTATATAAACAAATGTCTTTATAGGTTGGTTTTTAATTTCAAAAACAGTGAAAACATCCAATACAAAAAGTAATAGTGTGAGTAAAAAAATACTGTTTAAAACTTGTGATATGTACTTTTTATTGGTCATTGCTAGTTTTTACTATTTTTAGCTGAAATTAGAAACTCTTTAAACTCTAAAAATTCAGGATCACCTACAGAGCGCAAACTATCTATTTTCCATTGTATTTCAAGGATTTCACCTTGAATAAATTCGGAGCTATGTTTGTTGTGTATTAAACCGATAGTATCCTGGCTTTTTTGTACAAAAAACAGCAAATAATCTCCATTATCATCAAAATTAACATATCGTACAGTATCCGTATAAACAGTGCCCAATTTTAATGTTTCATTTGGCTTTAACAGGCTTTTAAATTCACTTGGAATAGGGGTTTCTGTTGCTTCTTCAATATTGGCTGGACTCTCTAACTGTTGCTCAGTTGTCTTTTGGGATTTATTTCCACAAGATTGTTTTAATAAAGTATCTGTTTTTATAATGTAGCCCTCTTTGTAATAATTTAATATGCCATAATAGCATGTAGTGTCATTTTTATATGTATGACGGTTATAGGTAGCCAATTTGTATTTACCATACATAGACAAGTCTTCCACAATCATTCCTCCCAAATCTTCTTTTTTTTCTATGAAATAAGCGGTACCATAATCTTGAAATAATGATAGCTGTGAATTTTTGTTATACGTGTAAAAAGCTAAAGTAGCGTAAGGTGCTGTAGAGGTATTTTCTGAATATATTTCTTGATGGTCTATTAAACCATTATCTATCATGTTAACCACCTTTTTCTTTATGATTTGCTGTAATTCCGTCCGGTCTTTGATTTCATTCTTCACTAAATACAAATTGGGATATACTTTAGATTGAATGAATTCCATTTTTGTAAAAAACAGTTGTTTAATGGTGTAGCCAACAGCTATAATGAGTAGTAGTGCTAATATGCTAACAACTCTTGTCTTTTTAGCAATTATCCATCTTATAACTTTGTAAAGGAGTAAAAAGACTAAAGCTGCTGTTGCAATTAAAAATATGACTAGGATAATTTCCACTAATTTTTCTTCTTTTTTAAAAAGCCTTATGAAAGGTTTTTCTGTTTAATTTCAATATATTTACCTTAACTATTCCTCTCTATAGCGTATTACAGATTGTAAATTGCTTGAATCAAATAATAGATAAGCTCTTCGTGCTTTTTTCATTCATTTTTAGATTTAAATAACATCAATTACTTTTTCCAAAATATAATGGGTGATTCCTACAAATATGGTAATTACCATAAGGCATAAAAATCGTGTGATTGTTGATTGGAAGTTGTTTTTCAACTTCTTTCTCAGATAAAAGACATCTAAAAAAATAAATAAAACGGCAATAACCAATCCTACTATCATCCCTACATGAAACAAACCCCAGTAGTAAAACATATTAAATAAATACCCAATACCATCAGATGACGTATTATTAGCACCTAAAACAATACGCAAATAACCAATACCAAATACTAAAGACATAGCTATCCAAAAGGCATAATTTATAATGTATTTTAAGGTTCTCATGATTGGGAATTATTCTAGCTTTTCTCTTTCTTTTTCATCTGTTTAGTTTTAATTCAGTCACCATACTTTGTGCGGTATGTATTTCAGCAATTAACTCTTCAATTATCTCTATAGAATCTAACTTTCCTGAAGGGAATGAAAATATCCCATTGGGATTTTCTACTGCTAAAAAGACCTTGTTGTTGATAAACGACAGCATGATATTTCGATTAAATCGTTCTTTTAATGTTGTTATTTTTTCCATTACGGAAGAAGATAATACATACCTTGATTCAATTTGGTCGGGACTATACACTGAAAAATGACTATTAAATCTGGCATCTTCCAATGCAATCTTTTCTTCACCTTTAAAATTGAAACTGGCAAAACGATCAAGTTTTGTGGTTAGACTATTAGGTATCACAATGGTTCTTGTGGTTAGCTTTTTATTAAAATTTGCCCAGCAATACATTCCTCTAAAAGAAAAATAAACAGCGTCTGATGTTTTTGAGGTAACTATATTCTTGAGTATGTATTGGTATATAACCACAGGCATATTAAGCAATGGAATTTTTAGTGAACTGTTTATAAGTTTGTTACCAATATGGTTTTCAATAAACCCAATATCTGCAATATTGAGATATGTGCCATTTATAGATGTTCGCATTTGCCCAAAAGTATATACAGGTGTATTGGTTTTTATCCACGCAAAAAGTTTGCTTTCTTTTGTGATATTGTTGTTGATTTGTGAGGTTTGTGAAAATTCAGCTTGGGGAAAAAGTTGCTTAATCATTTTAGAAATGGTATTCATTTCTAGTGTTTTGAATCGATAAAAAGCACCGCTAAAAAAATACGAATTAATGCTTATAAGAATTAGTAGAGGCAATAGGTAATACAACTGTTGGTATGGGTTTTCGGTACTGCCTAGTAATTTATTAGCAATGACTGACAGCCACTTCAATTCTTCAGGAAAATAAGCACTCAAAACGACCAAGGTTGCTCCTACAAAGTACATTCCCATTAACAACCACATCATTTTTTGAAAAAATAAAGTTGCGTTTCTTTTTTGGGAAATCGCTTTTAAGGTAGCACTTGTTTCTTGATATACGTGTTCAATATCCTGTGTGGTCATCACTAGCGTTTATTTTGGCCAATCAATAGTATTCCAAGGGCTAGAAGGTTCACTTATAACTTGAAGGTATAAATGAAAAACCTCTTCTTTATAGTCGTTGTAGTCTGCACGCATGTCCAGATCGAAGCCAAGAGCAAAACTCTTCCCGAATTCTTCCCAAGATGAAAAATGTTGTAAAGCCAATTCTTTGGCAAATCTTATTACCTTCCAAGCATCTTTTTCTGAAATAACTTGGGCTGTAAATGCCTTACGTGCCTGACCTGCCAATACCGCTGCATCGTAACCCGCTACACCTAATTCTAAATCAGAGTCGAATGCAAAAATTCCTTTTTGTTTTAATTTTTGTACTGTTGTACCCGTTTTCAACAGCTTAAAGTAACGGTCTGCACGTTCATTACCGCCAAATTTTTCAGCCATCAAATCGTTCCAGTTTTCTTCGGGTTGGTTATTGATCATGTCAACAATAAAATCGAAATACCAACGGCGACCATCTTTCATAAAATATTCGGTTAACGACCAGTAACCTTCTATAGTATCAATTCCCCAGCCTTCTAAATACGGCTTCACTTTCTTTGGGTTTAAAAAGGTCAATGTATTGGTATCGGCTTTCCACCACTCTGCAATAGGTGTGTAAAGTGCTACCCCAAAAAGCTGATCTTTGTTGAGTTGGCTTTGAGGAGACTTTCTAAATTTAGCCTTGGTTAATTGTATTCCGTCTCCTTCATCATAACCATCTTTTGCTGTTTTAAAATAGCGGTACGCGTAGGATACAACTGCAACAGCCAATATTACGTAAGTATACCAAGGTAAGTTGTCAAATAATTGCATTGTTTTTTAGTTAAATAGTTGATTGATATTTACTTCTTTTTGTTCTGTTTTTGGAATATCTAAAAGCGGTTCTATCTTGTCTTTTCTAATACCGGCAATTATATTTGCTGGAAACATTTGTATTATAGTATTATAGCTTGTGACGCTAGCATTATAAGCTCTTCTTGATGCTGAGATATAATCTTCCAAATCTGTTAATTGATGATGTAAGTTTAAAAATTGACTGTCGACTTTTAGGTTTGGATAATTTTCAACATTCAGGTTTAGCTGTGATATAAGACTCGAAAATTCATTGGAAGCATTTATTTTTTCTTCTGAGTTTCCTGTATTTTCAATCTTGCTTCGTAACTCGGTAGCTTTTAGTAGTATCTCTTTTTCGTGTACCATATATTGTTTTATAAGAGCTACCAGATTTGGCACTAAATCAAAGCGCTTCTTTAAGTAAATCTCAACACTTCCAAATGCTTGTAAAGCCGTGTTTTTTCTGGCAATTATTCGGTTGTTTATTACAATTGCTGTACCGATTAGTATCACTACTAAAACACCTATACTTATTGTTGCCACCATAGCTGCTTATTTTATACTTGCTTACTGTATTCTGTCATTTCAGCACCAAAATCAGCTACAAACACATTGTCTAATTCATCTGCTTTTACGGCCAATTGCGTTATATTGTGCAAAATTTCATCTACATAATCAGAGTATAGGTCACTGATATGAATTCTGTAGGATAGAAATATTTGATTGTTTGAAATAGACAAGCGGTGTTTTCCTAAATTGGTTGTTAAGATGTACTGATAAAGTGCTGCTAAGTTTTTACGTGGTAAATTATTTAGTGGTGAGGTGGCAAATAGATAGTTATTATCGTAAACAAAAAGCCGTATTTCTGCACTACCTTTATGAAAATACCAACGCTCTCTACCTGTACGTGCTAAAACAGGGTCTATATTTAACCTCATGATCGCCGTCTCTACTTTCTGGCTAAAATCTGAGAGTGTATGCTCAATAAATAAATTCTCATCGATATCGTTTCCACAATTTGGGCAATAATTAACCTGCTCTTCAATTAGACCATTGCAGCTAGGGCAACCAATGGTTAAGTCTGCTGTTAGTTCGGTAACACTATCTAGTTCTTCACGAAGCGTTTCTACAGGAATAGCAAAGCCAATATTATCGGCATCTGAAAACTTGGAGGTTACCACACCTATTAATTCTCCTTTTTCATTAATCACAGGACCTCCACTATTTCCCGGATTAATCGCAGCATCGGTTTGTATAAAGTTACTACCACCAATATTTTGCTTGGGGTTAGACACAATCCCTTCGGTAATAGTAAAAGGCATGCCAAACGGATAGCCCATGACTAAAATCTTATCTCTGGAATTAGTTACAGTACCGTGGTGGGTAAACACCGATTGAACTAGTGCAGGTAAGTTTTTAACTTTTAAAAATGCAATGTCTTTTCCTGGATTGATATACACAATAGTCGCTAGATACCTGTTTTTATCTTGCGCTTCTACACTTGCCTTTAAACTTCCGGCAACGACGTGGTAGTTTGTTATAATTATATGATGGTCTGAACTATAAAAACCAGTTCCTGATCCATTAGCAGTATTTATTTTAAAAACTGAATGCTCTATGTTTTTTAATATACTCATTACTTAGTTGGTTTTGAAGTTAGCCATCATTTGTTGCATTAAAGCCATAGATTGCTGTATTTGCTCGCCCATTATTTTTGATAAATCCATACCATAATCATTACCCAATAGGGTGTCTTCCATAATGGCTTGCATGCCCTTTAATAAAATAAGCGCTGCTTGATTCCAATTGAGCCCACTAGCTTCTATCAAGGCATCGGTAATAGGTTTACTTATGCTTTCATCAACCAAATTGTAGTAAAACAAGCTGTAAAAGCACGACAGCATTATGTTTGATGCATCTTCAAACCTAGACTGTTCTATCATTTCTTGTACATCATAATAACTTTCTTCCCAGTTGTCTCTAATGTTTTCTTTTTTTCCACTGTATTTATGAGGTATAAAAACTTCTATTTTATACAGACTCTCCAACACTTTTTCTTTAGAATAGTCACCTAGCTTTTCCAGATTAGCTTTGCCGTTTAGAAGTCGTTGCTGAAAAGGTATATCCTGGTTAAAAAGATTATTGATTGCTTTTTCAATTATTGAACGTAAGTAACCTTGCGGCTCTGCATAAAAGTCAATTTTTTTAAACGTAGTGTTTAGGGTATAAAAAGCATTATTATGCTGTCTGTTTTCGAGGTACACATTAAAACGTTTTAAGCCATCGGTTACTATATTTTTATAATTAGTGTACACCTCTTCTTTTAAATCGTCTGGTAATGGATCTATTTTAGGCTCTTGCAGGTGTTCTGCATTGAATTTTTCAATAAATTCGTCATCATAACTATCTGCATAATAACATATTTCCCGGAGTACATTGTAAATTTTGTACGGCTCACATAAGCTTAAGGAGGAAGAAAACGTGAAATAAACTAAATTGTCTTTTAATTCAACATTGGTTAAATTTAAAGGAGACATACGCATTTCTACAAGCCTTCGCATTAATGGTACTTTTTTGGCTCTTTCTATGTTTAAAAAAGGACACTCTATTCGTAACTCATCTGCTGTTTGAGTTATATGGACTACTACAGAACCATGAGCGATTTCATAAGTATTATTTGTTTTTTTATTTTTTAAGTTGACATCTACATACGCTAATAACGTGGGTAAAATATTGGTGTATTGTTTATTTTTAAAAAGCAATATAGCTTCATCCCACTTTTCATCCTGACGAGTAGATGCTCGCTTTGCTTGTATGGGTGGGTAATAAATACTATTGGTGTTCATGGAGTTTTCTTTTTTTAATCAATTTTACAATTGAACCTATTTTATGTATAGAGAATAGGATACCTAAACTAATTTTTGCGAGTCAACCATACTATTATCATCAAAATCTTCAATCATAAAATTTAGATTGTTTTAATTAATTGATGGTTAAAACCAGCTTTTTTTAGTAAAAGCTGGTTCACTTTTATTATTTACTAATCAACCCAAGCTCTTACGGCTCTTGTTCTAATATTTGTTGATGATTTTTGATAAGAATATGTTGTTCCGTCGCCGGGTGGTGTGAATAGAAAAGCAGCAACATTATATGCATCATTCTCATTAGAACACCAATATAAAAACGATAAGTCATCACCTCCATTTGAAAGTATTACGGGCTGAATAACAGACAAATTATTATATACTTCAGTCCATTCACCTGAACTTGGTAAAAACCAATCGTCATAACCATTTAAGTTTAAGTTAGAAACCTGTTCAACTGCACTTCCTGAAGATGCACATCCAGCGGAAATTACTGTATTTGTATTTGTTTCGCCTGTTCCAATTGCTGTTCCTGTTGCTCCAGTTACCGTACCTACACATCCCCAAGTGGAGTTTGTTGATAGGTTATTGAGAGCTAACACTAATCCTTCATCTCCAGTAGCATTAATCCAAAAAATAATACCTCCAAATTTATATTCTCCAATTTCATTTAAATCATTCAAATTAATTGTAGCAGTTGCAGTTTGCGTATTTCCTGAATTGTCTACCGAAATAGTCGCTGTAATAGTAGGATTGGTTTCATAATCGAATAAAGCAGCATCAGCAACCGTCAATTCTCCTGTATTTGTATCTATGCTTAATGCTCCTGCTGGAATTTGAGATGTAATGCTGTAAGTTAATGTAGCATCGCCAGTAGCTTGTACTGTACCAATAGCATCCCCATTGGTAGGGTTTTCATCTATAGTAACTGCAAAATCTTGTACGCTTAACTCATTAACATTATTAAGATTAATAGTAGCTGACAACGTTTGTGTATTTCCTGAATTATCCACGGAAATTGTTGCTGTAATAGTTGGGTTCGTTTCATAATCGAATAAAGCAGCATCAGCAACGGTAAGCTCTCCTGTAGAAGCATCTATACTTAATGCTCCTGCTGGAGTTTGAGATGTAATGCTGTAAGTTAACGTGGCATCTCCAGAGGCTTGTACTGTACCAATAGCATCGCCATTGGTAGGGTTTTCATCTATAGTAACTGCAAAATCTTGTACACTTAACTCATTAGTATTGTTTACAGTAATGGTTACTGTAGCGGTATTTTCAGCTTCGACAGCAGTAACTGTGGCAGTAATTGTTGGATTTGTTTCATAATCGAACAAGGTAGCATCGGCAACGCTTAGTTCTCCAGTAGATTCATTAATTTCGATAGCTCCATTGGGTATTTGCGAGGCTATGCTAAAGGTTAGTGCGCTGTTGCTATCACTCTGCACAGTACCAATAACTTCCCCTACAGTTGGGTTTTCGTCAACGGTTACTTCTAAATTTTGAAGGTTAACACTAATTGGGTCGTCGTCTTTTTTACAACTAAAAGTTGTTATTATCAATAAAGCTAGAAATAGTACTTTGGTAGATTTGATTGTTTTTTTCATTTGTTTTTATTTTTAATTTTAGAATCTTTTAATAATCCATTTTAATAAGGTCTCCATTTAATTTATATTGAAAAGAGAATGTTGTTCCTCCGTTTTCTGGTTGAAGCATTATCAAGTATTCAGTTTTCGCTACATCACCGTTTTTGGGAAATTTTATGGCAGCCATTTGTAAGGTTGGATTTTTTATATCCTTCTTATCTTTTAATGTTTTAATTGAAGCTTGAACTAATTCTCCTAATTTTGAAAGATTAATTTTTTCGTCTAGTTGAAACATAAAATCTGCTGCTTTGGTTCCTTGAGGGACTTCTAGAGTTATTTCTGAGTTTTGGGTCCAATTTCCTCGAGTAGCATTCCATTGTCCCATTTTTAAAGATGTAGGTTCTTTAGTAACGGTTACACCTATAATATTTCCTATAGCTTTGTTGTATGTTATAGTTAAATCGGTAAAATAGGCATCCTCGCCAAATTCATCTTTAATGTTTTGTTCTATGGCTGTAAATCCTTCTTTATCTGGTGATTCTTTTCCTGTTGAGTTTCCACAGGAAATCAGTAAGGTAATTATTGTCGCAATTGAAACGAGTTTCAAAACTTTCATATTAGTATGATTTTAATTTTCATACCAATAAAAGTATCTATGAAATAGGAGTTGAGAAATAGGTAATCTATTTCCGTTGCTTTAAAATAAATAAGTGTTGCATTTTAAATAAAATGCGCGAAGTATTAATTTTTAATGATTATCCCATTTTAAAAAAACAGTTAAAAAGTGTTCTTTTTTTCGAGAAGAGACTGGTATTTTTTTTCCGTTTTTTAAGTAAATAACCCCAGATTTATCGTATTTATCTATAAACGTTAGGTTTACCATGTAGGATTGATGTGGACGTGTAAAGTTGGCTTTAGATAGACGTTCTTCAAATTCTTTTAAGGTTTTTGAAACCATATATTTTTTATTGTCTGAGCAATAAAATGTAGTATATCCTTTATCGGATTCGCAATACAGTAATTCATTTAGGTCAATTACCTGAAAACTATCGTGTAATGATAAAATTAACTTTGAGTCGTCATTATTCCATACCTGTTTTGCAACTTGTACTTGTTGTTTTTGCTGAGAATTAGATAGTTGAGACACTTTTAGTAATGCTGCTTGAAGTTCGTCTATATCTACTGGCTTTAATAAATAATCAACAGCGCCAATTTTTAAAGCCTTTAAAGCATGTTCTTCATAGGCAGTAATAAAAATAATTTTGAAGTTGAGGTGTTCGGTTTGTTCTAAAAAATCAAATCCAGTACCATCTGTTAAGTTTATGTCTAAAAATATTAGCTCTGGTTTGCAGGTATTGGTTACTATAACCGCTTCTTTTACCGACTCACACTCTCCTATAACTTCTATATCAGCTTCAATTAATTGTAACAGGTTACACAAGCTTTTTCTAATATAAGGTTTGTCTTCAACTATTAAAGCTTTCATTATATATTCTCTTTTTTATACGGAATTATTAGTGTGACGATAGTTCCTTGCTCGTTAAATTTTTTCCTGTCTTCAACAATAACTGAACCTTTCATTTTAAAATCTTTTGATAATATTTTTAAGCGTTCAGAAGTTATGGTTGTTGATAATGATTTTTTAGCATCTTTTTTATATTTTTTTGGAGAGTCAATTCCAATACCATTATCGGTAATAGTACAAGTTAGTTGATTGTTTATAAGAGTTAGATTTACATCTATCTTCCTTATTATAATATTATCTGTGAAGGCGTGCTCTATAGCATTTTCAACAAATGGCTGAATAAGCATTGGAGGAATTTTTAATGTGGAAGTGTCTACTGAGTCTTCTATATTAATACTGTATTGATACGATTTGTTTTCCAGGTTTTGAAGTGCTAAATAATTTTCTATAGCCATTAATTCTTTAGAAAGTAAAACAGTTTTATCTCTTGAGTTCTCTAAAGTAAGCCGAAGTAATTTTGAAAATTTTGACAAGTATGAAACCGATTTTTTCTCTTCTTTATTTAAAATAATGCCTTGTAATACCGAAAGCGAATTAAATATAAAATGTGGCGTCATTTGTGAACGTAATAATTTTTGCTCTATCATTACATTTTGTGCTATTGCTTTTGCATTTCGTAATTTCTCATAGAAAATAAATGAGACAGATACTATGGAAACCACTAAAAAACCTATTATGGCCCACAGGTAATTACGTTTCGATTTTTCTAAATCTTTAGACGTCGTAAGTACAGTTTTTGTTAGCTTTAATTCCCTAATATTTGCAGAGTCTATGGCTTGCTTATATTTATATTCGTACTCTAACTGGGCTATTCTTTCAATATTTTCCTTATTGAACAAACTATCATTCAACATTTTAAATTCTTGATAATTTTCTAAAGCTTTTTTATGCTGACCCGTATTTTGGTAAACTTCAGCGAGTATGTCTGCAGCTGTTTTCTGAGATTCCAACAAATCTAATTCCTTAGCTAGTTGTTGCCCTTTTTGTGCATATAAAAGTGCTTTTTTATACTTCTTCTGGTGTAAATACGTTTCAGAAATCCCTAAGATACTGGCTGATAAAATTCGCTTGTTGTTTGTTTCTTCACTTATAGCCTTAGCTTTATTATAGTTCTCTCGGGCTTTTAACAACTCATTTTGTTGTAAATATACATTTCCAATTTGAACAAAATCAGTAGCAGTTTGCTTTAAGTTATTGATCTTCTGGCTTATTTTTAATGATCTGTTAAAATATTCAAGAGCTTTGGTATAGTCCTTTTTTTTCAAGTATATATTACCCATATTACTATGGTTTTCAGCTATAAAAACCTTGTAGTCTGTATTGGCTAAAAGGTCTAATGATTTTTTTTGATATTCTAATGCTTTATCATACTTTTTAATGAAGGAATAGGTTTCTGCCAAATTGTAGAGCATTATTGCAATACCTAATGTGTTTTCCATTTTTTCTTCATAGGCTAAGCTCTTCCTATAATTTTCAATAGCTAAAGGGTAATTACCTTGTCTTGCATAGACAATCCCTAAATTACTATGTGCCTGAGAAATACCTTCCTGATCATTAATCGCTTCACTCAATTTTAAAGCTTCATTAAAATTGGAAATAGCATCGTTATAATTTCCTAGTTCAGAATATACATTTGCACTATTAATTAAACAGGTAATTATTTCTCTTTTGTTTCCTAAATCCCTGAAAACTGCTAAGGCCTTTTGATAGTTTTCTAGGGCTTCATCATACTGAGATAATTCACTATTAGTAATCCCGAAAGCTACATATACATTTGCAATTCTTTTTTTGTCTTGAATAGTTTCGTAATACTTAAGCGATTTATTAAAAAAGTTTAGACTTTCTTTGTAATTAGCTTTCATATTCTCAAGCATCCCTTTTAAGTAATACACACGAGCCTTTCCCATTTCATAATTTAAAATAGTGCTTAGGCTATCAGCTTCATTTAGGTAACGATTGGTTGCACCAATATCCTTTCGGAAATTAGCGCGCGACAATTCAATTAATAAGTTTACTCGAGTAGTATCACTAGTTTTATGATTTTCTAATTGAATTTTAAGGCTATCTGTTTTTTTGTTTTGGGCTTGTATAGCTCCTAAGAAAAGGAAGAAACTAAATAAAAGAAGCATGTAATTATTAATAAGCTTCATATAACAGAATAATTGATTTTAGTGTTTTAAGATAACGAATGCTAAAACTACTACTTTTTTATAAAACCAAATAATACTCTTATAAATAACGATAACTTCTCTCTTAATAAGTGACATATCATAGATAGAGTTGTTACTTTTACTCGGACAGAAAATTTAAGACCGTTTGTTACCAAACAAATATCTTAGAAACATGAAAAAACGATATTACAGTCCAGAGTTAAAAGAACAACTCCAGTAAAAAGAGAGCTGCTTTTTAATACAGCTCTCCAAACTTCTTTAACAGCTAAAAGTTTAGGCTGATTAACTAATTCAAATAAACTTTAATATAACGAAATGTAAAAGAAGGCTTATTACAATTAACAAGTTGATATATCTATTAAGACGTTAAAATCAAAACATAAAAAAATCAACCTACATCCATTCTGGACGTACTGAATTCTTTAAATAATAGTCAAAGAAAGCTTGCATTTTATCAGTCCAATCTTTTTGGTGCCGATACTCTGATAAAGTGTGTCCTTCATTTTTATAATTTATCAACCAACTTTCTTTTCCTAATCTTCGTAACGCTAAAAATAATGACATTCCCTCTTGAAAAGGGACAGCCAAATCATGATCGTTATGAAAAATTAATGTTGGGGTATTATTGTTTTCAACATGAAAAATGGGAGAATTTTCAATATACTCCTCTTTTTCCTCAAAAAAAGAACCTTTCATTCTATATTGATCTACTTCATATTTAAACAAATTAGACAATCCGTTTGTTCTATAACTAAAATAGTTTGATGTGAAATTGCTAACACCCGAGCCTACTATAGCGCAATTAAAGACATCTGTTTTTGTTAGTAAAAATGAGGTTTCATAACCCCCAAAACTATGTCCTTGTATGCCAATGTGCCCTTTTGCTGCTATCCCTTTTTCTATTAAATACTCAACACCACTTACGGCAGCATTGTATGCGCTCATGCCTGGTTGGTTGTATACATAATGTACATCAGGTTGAAAAACCACATAACCTTTACTTACATAAGTGGGTATATCAATATTTGAGGAACTATATTCTGGAATGTGATATTTATATAGCTCCTCAGTATGTTTTTCATAAAAATGAACAATAACCGGATAGCTTTTATTAGCATCATAATTCTCTGGCAAATAAAGTATTCCTTCGTTGTTATTGCTCTTAAAATTTTTCCAACTTACAAGCTCTACATTGCCCCATGCATAGTCGGTTTGCTGTACATTTAAATTTGTGATCTGTTTTTTATTTTTAAAATCCCTATTAGCCCACCAAAGATTTGGAAAACAAGTATAGCTCTCATTGGTAAATAAATAACTTTTACCATTACCCGCTATTTCCTGAATATTTATACTGCTATTCTTTGGTTCTATAAGTTTAGTTAAGACGTGTTTTTTTAAACGATAAACACCCTTTGCTTTGGTAACTTTATTAAAGCTTTTTAAAAGAATTTCTGTATTTAAAGTAAGATCTTGTCCTGTAGAGGTATTGTTTAAACGAAGTCTGATTTTATTTTTTCTTCCAAATTCGTTGGTTATACTATAGGGCTTTTTATTTCCTGTTAAATCTATAGCCCATAGATCGTACTCATCATAAACCACTAGTGTTTTTCCTTCATTTAACCATCCTGCAATACCATAGGACTTAGAGTATTCACCAAAATCATTTTCAACATCCCATAACGGATACTTAATTTGCTCGCCAATGACTTTAAATTCCGGTTTTTTATCAGCTGGGTTTAATGACATCCAAACTCTATCCTTTTCATTATATAAAATGGCGTATGTACCACTGCTGTTCCAGTAAGGGGTTTCTATTATATTTTCCATCACCTTACTTTTTTTATTAGTTTCTAGGTTAAGTAAATATAAATCATGGGGGGCATTAAATTTCCAATCAACTTCTACTTCATACCCTTCTGTTGTTGTTTTAAACACTTGTGTGTAATAATCTAAATTGGGAGCGATAATTTGGGAATAATCACCAGAATCAATTTTAACGCATTCATTTTTTTTCAAATTATAAACATAATACGGATCTTTAGGGGATTCTTTTTCTCCACGCAATTTCTCTAAACGTCGCTCTAAAGCCCCTTGGTTCCATGACCAAATATCTACATCGGATTTTTCTATTCTTGAATTTTCATATTTATTAAAATTAGCCTGTAACTGTAATGGAATTATTTTAGTATCTGCTTCTAAGGGATATGCAATTCTTGAAAATGTATATAAGGAATCGCTCCACTTTACAGTATCATAGTCTAAAACCTGTTTTACAACACCTGTTTCAATATTAAAATAAAACAACAAATTATTTGAAGTTGATGATGAAGATTTCATGGTGAAAGAACCACCTTCCTTTTTACTGTTTATCGTAAAATCTCCAAAATTTGAACTCGCACATTTATATAATGTTTTAAATACACCTCCAATTTTTCCAGACTTTAAATAAGTTTCATTATTTATTTCTTGAGCAAAAACAAGCTGCTTTCTATCATCAATAATGCTAAAATCCTTTACACTGCCAATAACAATACTATCATTTTTTTCGATATTATAATACACTAATTTTTTAAGTGACTTACCATTTACAAAAGGCCCATATTGTGTGTAAAATAATAAATCGGTACCTTTTATAGATTGGGTATACTCTTTAACATTCCAAAACCTCTTTTTATTTGTAGCCAAAGAATGTAAAAAGGTACTATCGTTTTTAGTGTATTTTACCCAATCTTTAGTTCCTATAAAATCTAATCCCTCCGTATTTTTTAAAATTAACTGACGATTATTTTTTATGTTTTTTAGTATTATTTCATTTTCATTTTCCTGATCGACATCTTGATATACAGTACTATAAAACATCCATTCCCCATTAAAAGACAAGCTCTTTCTATCAATTCTTTTCCATGTTTTATAGGCTGTTGAATCTATTTCTTTTTTTTGAGCCTGAACATGTAGAGAACAAAAAAATAAAAGGTAAATTAATAAAGTATATTTCATAAAAGTTTAAACGAGTTCATTAGTTATTTTTCAGCTTTTAAAATTTCTATCACAGCATTTAACTCATCTGACAATTCAGAAGGATTACCGCTATAGCCTTCGGATGTGTATCTAATCCTTCCATTTTTAACCACTACTTTTCTAGGAATACCAGAAGAATTAAAAATAGATGCAAAATTTTTAAACGTCGCATTGTTAATGTGGTTTTCCGTAGGCTTGAGATCGTACAAAAGGTTAAAATGATAGGCTTTCTTTTTCATATAAGCCTCAGCTTCTTCAATATAACCTTCTCTTGTTTCCATAGTAGAGATAAAATAAAAACGGACATTAGGATCGTTTTTAAATTTATCAACGATCATTTTCATACCTGGAAAAGATTTTTTACATGGCCCACACCACGTTGCCCAAAAATCTATAACTAAAATTTCGTTCTGGTTTCCTGAAATCTCTACAGGGCTTCTCTTACTGTCTTCTAAGGTAAACTTTGGACACGCTATATTTATTAAACGAGATTTTAAGCTTTCTGAAATATCAAAAACATTCTTTGTTTTTAATCCTTCCAAATAAAGATTAAAACCATCCTGTTTATGCCCAGATTTGATATACTGTTCTTTTAATCTTTCTATCATCAATGGGGTGAGCGCATTTTTTGAAGCAGACTTTTTTAAAATGGGTAATATGGGTTTATTTAACTTCTCGGCAATAAACATATTGAGTTCGTTTGTCGCGGAGTTGCTATACTGAGCATCACTAGAAAAAACATCAAAAAACGTTAAGGCAGCACTATACTCCCCTTCTGCATATAATAATCTTATATGCGTATTTAATTTTCGATCTAACTGATCTACAGCATTTTGTTTTGCTTGATTAGGTGTCCAATACAGACCACTCATATATGATAGATCTTCAGTTTTATCCATCATTTGATTTATCATCAACTTTGAAAGCCTTAAAAGTATTTTTGTTTTAACAGATTTAAAATGAAATGCTTTTGAGATATTATTATGATAGCTATCGTTAAGACTATAAAAATTCATGTTGGGTATAATAGCCTCTATTTCATTATATGCTTTAGCTTCAAAATAAATTGAAAATAAATCTTGATAAATTTTATTATAGATATAATTTTGGTCTTCAGGAACGCTTTCATTACAAGGAAAGTTTGCTAAAAATTTTTGAATAGATGCTAATCTTTCACTAACATTTGTTATGGTGTTCAGTTTTTGAAATTCTAAAAATCTTTTCTCAATACCCTTTGGGAATTTATTAAGGATGACCTCTTGTAAACTGTCTGCAACATGTTGGTTTTTCAATGTAAATGCAAATAGATTTTTAACGTCAATATATTGCGATTCACTCAAATTTGGATAGTCTTTTAAAAAGCGCTTTAAAATATTATTTCCGAAAGGGATATAATCATCTGGCTTTCTTATTTCGGCTAACTTTATGTAAGTAGCAATAAAAAATGGCAATTTATCTGCATGGTCTTTTATTTCCTTTTTTATCCAAAATTCTGAAGCTTCATCAAAAATTGTAAAGTCTTTAAAGTAATTACCAAATTGTTGGTTGAATTTGGCGTTTCTAAAAGTTCCCCAAGCAAGATCACTTCCTGGACTTTTTCCTCCTTCATTATTTAGAGGTGCATATATAAAACCTGCATCGACATTAGTGTCTGTTACAATACCTTGATCTGTATTTGATAAAAACTTAAATGCCAGAAAAGCACAATTCTTTGGGATGGTGAACTCACCATCCCAAAGTGTATTGTTTTTATTAAGTTTTACATCTGCTATCTCCCATTTATAATCCTTGAAAAGATACACAACACCTTCTATTTTATCTAATCCTTCTAATGGTCCACCTTCTGGATTATACGTAAAATGCAGTGTTGTTTCTGTAATCACAGGGTTTTCTATTCCTTGCAATCTTGATTGATTTTCTGTGGTTTGCGCTTGAAAATGATAAGCATAAAAACACAGCATCATGGTAATGATGAATTTAAAATTATTGTACATTTAGATTGCTTTATTTTTAGTCTCCTAATTCTGGATTAAGATCGATGTAATTTTGAAAAATTGGAAAAACATAACCTTCGCTTCCTGGTTCTAACGTGTAAGTTGTCCCTTTAAAATCTCGAGTTACTGTTTTTCTATATCGCTCTTCTAGGTTTAATCTTTTTTGGTCGAACCATCTAAACCCTCTCCCTACAAACTCTTTACGTCGCTCTTCAAGTACTAAATCAAGAGCTTCTTGTTTTGTATTTGCGCTTAACATAAAATCTGAACCTGCATCAAATCTTTTAGCTCTAACTGTATTTAAATCTTGTAATGCTACATTTAAATCGCCATCTGCTAATCTAGCATTACATTCTGCTGCAATCAAGTACATTTCTGGAACAGAAACTCCTACGTTAATTCCGTTTGAATAACTATATACATTTACCCCATAACCTCTACCTGTAAAGGTTGGGTAAAAATTTGTACCACTAGCTGTATATACATCATACCGTGCATCATGTTCTTCAAAACTATTTAATAAGTCTTCTGAAATAGATGCTCCGTTATAGCCATACAATATTTTTTTACTAAAAATAATTTCTGGATTATCTAATAAAACAGGGTATCCATAAGGATTTGAGCGAATGGCTCCTAAGTCGATAAGACTACTTTGTAAATCTAGCGCATTTTCTGCATATTCTAAGGCCAAACTATATTCGCCCATATACAAATAGGTTCTTGCCAAAATCGCATAAACTGCCGCTTTAGAAGGCAACGTATTAAACTCCGGTAAATCTTGAATGTTATAAGAAAGTGCGTTTAATAGGTCTGCAATAATTTGATCGTAAACCTCATTTACGGTAGCGCGTTCTAAAGAGCTATACAAGCTTGGTGTTAACAATAAAGGAACTGCTTTTTCATTTGCCGATAAAGTGCCATTATATTGTGGCCCATAAACATTTACTAATTGCAAATATGAAAAAGCTCTATGCACATAAGCTTCTGCCATAATTTCTTCTTTTTCGGCTGTTGTTCCTTTTTGGCTGCTCATAACACCATCAATCATAACATTTGCATGATATATAGTTTTATACAAGTTTATCCAATCTGAATCACCTTGGCTTTCATTAAAAATTGTAGGTTGCCAAGTATAACAGTTGCTCCAAATATCTGAAATTTTAGTCTGGTAATCTTCATTAAACTCTGTGTCGTCATCTGCAATAATGTACATACCCCCTACATTTTCCAAAGTACCGTAATCATTGGCAAGTCCTCTATAATCTGAGGTATATTTTAACACTCTACTATTACCTTCTGGCTCAATTTCCACATAATCTCTACAAGAATTTAAACAGCATAACATTCCTGTAATAAACGTAATATATTTTATTATTTTCATTTGATTTCTTTTTAATGTTTACAGATTAAAACCCTAAATTAAATTGCAATGTATAATTGCGTTCCGGTGGCAGTGTATTGTAATTATTAGTTGACAAATACTGAGGATCTATACCTTCTTTGTTTTTACGCCATAACAGACCCAAATTTCTTGCTGCAAATGAAATATTCATAGACTTAAAGAAGGTTTGCTTAAGCCATTTACTAGGAAAATCATAACCAAGTGATACTTGTTGCAATCTAATATTATCGGCTGGCAAAACATTAATATCGGCGTTTTGGAATCTACTTAAACTGTTGTAATTAATATTTGCTAACCCAGGAACATTGGTAGTTGCTTCATCTCCAGAAACTCTCCACCTGTCTGCTACAATGGCTTCTTTACTTAAACTATTTCCATAATAAACACCTTGATAAGAAGGATAGTTTTGTAAGACTATATTTTTAAAGACATGACCCGCATAATAAGAAACTCTTATCCCCAAATTAAAGTTTTTATATGAAAAATTATTGAAAAAGCCACCAAAATAAGGAGCTTGTGTTGTTCCCATGTATTTTAAGTCTTCTGGTTTTACATTATTTATTGATGTGTTAGAATCAATAATTTCACCAGTACTTGAATAAATTTGAGACTGCCCATTAGCATCTAACCCTGCCCATTTATACGCATATACACTAGAAAGTGTTTTTCCTGTTACTTGTCTTCCTGATAAATAATCATTTGTTGTATTGGCCTCAAACCTAGAATCTGTAACCTTGTTGGTGTTATAAGAGAAATTAAGGGTACTTTTCCATTGAAAATCTCCTTTAAAAATAATCCCATTTAATCCCAGTTCTACGCCTCTACCTTTTAAAGTTGCTGTATTAAAAATTAAATAAGACCAACCATAAGTTGGGTTAAATGGCACGGAGGTCAAAATATCTTCTGATTTTTTATAATACAAATTAAAATCACCATTTAATCTGTTATTAAACAAACCAAAATTCAAACCAAAATTCCATGACTTTGTAGTTTCCCATTTAAGTTTTGAATTCTCAGGCAGCAAAATACTACTTATGGGTAATTGTGTATTATAATCTGTATTACCAACACTAATAATTGAACTACTGTTTCCTAAACCACCTGTTGGAGAACTCCCTGATTTACCATAAGTTGCTCTAATGCTTAATGAATTTAGCCACGCTACATTATTTAAAAAATGTTCTTTAGCTATATCCCATCTAATACCAGTAGACCACAGTGGTAATGCACGATTCCTACGGGAAGCTCCTAAAAGATTGTAATCATCTAACCTAATACTTCCTGACACAAAATACTTATTATTATAAGCATAACTTCCCAAACCATAATAAGATAAAAATCTACTCCTATATTTTAATATACTATTCCCTGAGCTACCTATAAAAGTTTGCCACCCATAAATGGTCGTATAATACTCTGTTGGATTTATACTTTGTGAATTATTACTATCTGTATCATACCCATAATATCTACGAGAACCACCTTCTCTTCGTTCTTCTCTAACCTCTGCTCCTGCTAAAAAGTTTAAATAGTGTTGGTCATTAAAGCTTTTATTTACATTTAATTGTAAACGCATACTTTGGTTGTTATTTTGTAAATAACTTGTATAAAAATTAGCTCCTATTGGAATCCCATATACAAGTTCCTGACTTGAATTAATACTGGTTGCTTCATTAATCATGTTTCGGGTATAATAACTATCTAGCTCATTTAAAGTACTAAGGTTATTTTTAATGGAATTATACATGCCCGATGCTTCGACATTTAACCAATCGGTTATAGTTGCCGTTAATTTTGCATTTAACCGAATGTTAGCTCCTTTTGTGTTTGTAGTAGAGTAATTAAGTTGGTCTAAATAATTGTATGTCCATGGTAAATACCCTGACGATTCAAAGCCTTGTATAACTTCTGGTCTAAACATTAAATATTTATCAATACCCTGTCCATTTGCATCTGCAATCATATCGTATGGTCGTAATGAAGACGAAGACACATTAGACAATGCTTCGTTTGCTGTACCATTTTCGTTATAATTAGATTTCACATAATTAACACCTGTTTCTAGCTTTAAAAAAGGTTTTAATTTTGTGCTATTATTAACGGTAACAAAATATGAATTGGAATTATTAGCTTTCATAACAGCATCATCTTTATTATATCCTGCTGATATATAATAGGTATTCAAGTCATTGCCTCCCGAGATAGAAAAATCATATTGTTGGGAGATTGAGTTACGCAATAAATATTTATTTATTTGATTTAAATTACTTCTATTTGAAATATCCCCTAACATGGCATCTTGCTGAGCAAGAGAAATTTCTCCACGTTGAGCTTTAAACATTATTTCTTGAACTTCGCTTATGTTTTTAGATTGCCAATTAGAACTATTATCTACTAAAAACCCATTGTTTACTAACTCTTTTTCAAAATCCACATATTCAGCCGTAGACATTTGCCTAAGCTTATCTAAGCTTATTTTATTTCCAATAGTCGTTGTTGACGAAAAACTAATGCTAGGCTCACCAGATTTTTTACCACTTTTGGTTGTTATAACTATAACACCATTAGCAGCTCTTGAACCCCATATTGCCGAAGCCGAAGCATCTTTAAGTACTGTAATGCTTTCAATATCATCTGGATTCAAATAACTTAAAACTGATGCCCCTTGAAAAGTTCTTCCTTTGCTAAATCTAAAATCATTTTCTGGCATTGGAAACCCATCAACAACTACTAGTGGTGGTGTTCCCGAGTAATTATTTGTGCCGCGTATAGCGATAGTGCCCGTTTTTACATCTACATTAACACCTGGAATTTCACCTTCTAAACGTGCATTAATATCTATCGTAGGTGTCTCTCTTATACTTTTAGGGCTTATTACATCAAAGGCACCGGTTGCACGCTCTTTAGGAATTGAGGCATAACCATTAGAACCCACAATCGTAACCTCACTAAGTTCAGTTATAGCCTCGGTCATGTTAACCTTAATATTTTTTCTTCCATTAACGGGTATATTGAGTGTTTTATATCCTAAAAAAGAAAATGTAATCGTGTCGCTTGCAAATACACTTATTCTAAAATCCCCTTTCTCTCTTGTAATATCCCAACGTTGTTTAGATTTTTCAAGCACAGTTACACCTTCCAATGGTTTCCCAAACTCATCTGTTACAATACCACTTAACTCGTATTCTTGTTGTTGATTTGATTTTGAAACTGGAACGATAACCATTAATTTATTATCTACAAATTTAACTTGGTACTTATTTCCCGCTATTTGAGAAACAACATGTAACAAATCAAGATTTTTAACATTGATATCAACTAATTTTTCAGCATCAAAAACATCATAGTTATAAAAAAAATCTACTCCAGTCTTGTTTGTCAAAGTATTTAAGACTTCATGTATTGATGTGTTCTTCATATTCAATGTTACCTTTTGCGAAAAGCCAAATACTGTTACATTGATAAATATTATAAAAAGTATTAAAGATTTTCTCATTACATCAAGAAGTTGATTCTTCCAATTAGTTTCTTTTCCATAAGGAAGTACGCATAATTTATTTTTCATACATTTGAATGTTTGGTTTTTTAATTAATTTTTGTTGTAGTTAGACGACTAAGCGCTTTTTGTACCGGGAAATGTTGGCGCATTTTTCGGTATTTTTTTTAGAATATGTTCACCTCATAAGTATCTTCTTTTTTAATTATTTCATAATTTATATTTGCTGTTTCACTAATAATATCTAACAAATAGCTTAAAGGCTTGTTTTTTAAAGCAACTCCTTTAAATACTTTGGTTTTTAAAGAATCGTCTTTAAAAGATACTTTAAAATTATACCAGCGTGACATTTTTTGTAAAATGTCTCCAAGGGTTTCATTATCAAAATAAAAAGCACCTTCTTTCCATGCACTATACACTTTTGCATCTACCTTTATAACAGACAACTCCTTGTTTTCTCCGTAAAAAGCTTGTTCATCTGGGTTTAAATAAACAAGTGATACATTTTTTTCTTGATTTGATTTTGTTACTTCAACCTTTACTTTTCCTTCAAGTAGTGTTGTTGCAAAATAAGCATCATCATTATATGCACTTATATTAAAGTGGGTTCCTAAAACGGTAACATCACCATAATCAGTTTTTACTATAAATGGATGCTTTGCATTTTTAAATACTTCAAAATAAGCCTCGCCCGTAAGTGCAACAACCCTATTAGTTCCTGTAAATTTCTCTGGATATTTAATTGATGATGCAGAATTTAACCAAACATTGGTGCCATCTGGTAATTTTACTTGATATATTCCTCCTATAGGAACAAATAATGTATTAAAAATAGGGGTTTTATTGGTGTTATCTATATCCTCAGATGTGGTATCATAAACTAGAACATTGTTATTGTTTGTTATTGAGACATCCTCATCTTTAACGATCAGCTCATTAGTTCTTGATTCAAGATCCACAACTGTCCCATCCGATAAAACAAGGGTTGCTTTTTGATATCCTGGCTTAATATCATTTACTATAGTATTACTAATGCTGTTTTCATTTTTACCCGTATTAAAATACACCCCTAAACCAACTGAAAGAAACACAACTAAAACTGCAGCATACTTTAAAATCCTAAAATATTTTAACCGAATTACTTTTGTTTTCTTCTTGGCTTCTATTTCTTCAGTAATCCTTTTGTAAACTTCATTCTTATTTGAATTCTTATATATGGCTTTGGTTTTTTTAATTTCTTCTTTCTGAAGTATTTTTAAATAAAATTGGTTATTGGTTTCATTGTCCAACCACTTTTGAAGTTCTTTTTCTTCTTCTTTGGTAATTGACTTAATAACCGATTTATATATTAATTTAGATATATTAAATGGTGTAAGATTTTCATTCATAATTTTATCAGTTAACAACTCCTTAACGAGGTGTTTACATATAATACTGATAAAAGGATGAAATGGGTGTAAAAATTATTTATTTATTATCATTTTGATAAAAATAAATCAACAAAAAAGATAAAGTGTTGAGGATTTTTCAAATCTTCTTTCAACAATTCTATGGCTCTAGATCGTTGAGATTTAACGGTATTAACACTTATTTGAAGTCTTTCAGCAACCTCTTTATATTTAAGTCCCTCTATACAACACATCTCAAACACTTGCTTGCATTTATTTGGTAGCGAATTAAGGGCTTGTATTAATAATTTATGTGTCTCTTCTTTTATAATTTGCTGCTCATAACTAAAAGAAGTATCGTGCAAATCGATATCTAAAGGAATCATTTTATTTTTTTTCTTTAAATAATCAAACGAAGCATTACGTACCGACGTATATAAATAAGACTTAATGCTTTTCTTTGGATCTAAATTATCTCGTTTCTCCCAAATAGTTAGCATTACATTTTCAGTAATCTCTTCTGCCACGTATGTATCCTTAACATAATTAAAAGAAAAAGCATAAAGACTCTCATAAAAAGAATCGAATAACTCTTTATATGCATTAGGATCTCCATTCTTAATATTAATTATTAACTTTTGAGAGCTTAAGGACATTGTTTTAACAACAAATTAAGCCGTAAATATATGAATTAAGTTATTATTTGCTTTTGGTTACATAAAGATACAGATTTTATCACTCTGAATTAACTCTGTTGCGTGTAGTGTATTTACTCAAAATGAGTATTTGCATAATCATTAAAACTCTCAAATTCCTGAGGGAAAGTATTGTTGACAAATTCATATTCCCAAAGTTCCATATATCTAATACCTATTGTTTGTGCTTGTTCAAAAATAGTGGTGTAATCATTATTTTCAAATCTTGAAGGTTGGTCTGACCTACCAATTGCTTGTGCATAAATATCTCCAGGGAAATCAATTAAAGCATTTACTAAATTAGGCTGATAAATGTCTTTTCCAGAAATCCACCACATTGCTGCACCTACTCTATGATTTAAAGAAGTCTCATTCCATAAGTCTGTCATTATTCTATTAGGAATTGAGGTATCTCCCATTATATCGTGGACTTCAACTGCTATTGCCTTTTTTGTAAAAGCATTTGCAAATATTCTGGCTGTTTCTTTTACACCATTAACCCAATTATCTGAAGTTAGTCCAGCATCTAAAAGCTCATCTGTTGCTACACCATTAAAATGACCTTCTATACCATTTGCAGTCATTTGTGGAACATATACTAAAACCAAATCTTCATCTTCATTATATGCATTCGAAAGAGCTTCTGCAAGTAGTGTTAGTCTTTCATTAACTCTAGTGTCCCAAATTTTAGGAATTCGTTTTACTGTATTATCAATTCCCATTATTTCAAAATAATCAGCACCAATAGATTCTGTCAACCATAAAGGACTATCTCCACCAGCTATAACACCAAGGCTCCACTTTAAATTTCTACCTTTAATAATTTCACGAAATTGCTCTATGCCTGAAAAGTCATAAATTCCCTTATTTGGCTCTATTTCGCTCCATTTTATTCGAATTAATGAGCCATTAACTTGATTATTATCTAAAGCTGTTTCATTTCCAAAAGAACTAGCGTATAGTCCTTTAGGCTTTGTGATGTCTGCAGTATTATTTGAATTTTCAAGAATAGAATTATTATCATCTGAATTACAGGAAAATAAAAATATTAGTATAAGAAAAGTTAAGTTGTATTTACACATGCTTAGTGGTTTGAATTAGTCGTTTAATTTTAGACTTCAAAAATAGTTTAAGGTTTAATCAGTATTACATACTTAGTGCTTGTATATCTTGGAAAGTGCATGTTTGTATTAGAGGATTCTCCGAATAAAAATCTGATATAGCAAAATTGCAACGCCCTTTGGTTGAGCATAAAACTAAGCACTATTTTTATTTGTTGGCTGTAGTTTTTAATTTATTCCCATGTTTTCAGGATTTCCATAACCATATCCAATGTTTGGATTCCAATATCCATAGGACCAAATTCCAGATGATGGTATTGTATAGGTTTCATTTTGTTGCCAATAATAAAAATCTTCATCTATATTCTCATTATCACGACAAAACCTTATTTCGAAATGTAAATGAGGTCCGCCAACAGTTTCTGAATATAGATTTTTAGAGACAATGTCGCCTTGGTTTACCTGAGTGCCATCCATATATAAATTATTGTTTTCATCCTTGTCTAAATCAATATGAGCATAAATAGTTACTAATTTGCCCAGAATATTATTTTCATCGTCATATACATCCTTTGTAATAGATAAGTAATGTCTATATTTTGGATTGTCCCTATATGTACGTACAACCCCATCATACGGTGCATATAAAGTAATATCAACCGTATTACTTGGATGCATATCTATGGCCGGATGATATTGAACACCATTTGTTACAAATCCAAAATACTTGCCAATTGTATATGTAGTATTTATTTGTCCATTTGGGTTCTCAAAAGGGTGTTCAAAATTAATAAGTCTTGCAAAATGAATAAATTTATTGATCTCATTTCTGAGATTCGTGTTATTGGTGTTATAATAATTGGGTGTTAATAAATCTTGAAATTCTCCATCTTCATTGGATTCATACAAACTTTCATTAGTATTGTTAGTAGTATCATCATCTTTGTTACAACTAGATAGAATTAATAGAAATCCAATAAAGTAAATAATAGGTAAGTTCATAATCGTTGCTTTGTTGTTTAGACTTTCAATGTATATAAAGGTTTAATATTACTGCTAACGTTTATCTTTATTTAGATAATCAATCCAATAATTTAAACAAACAATCATAGATATGGTTATCTGATAAAAAAACAAGACTTTTGCGCGGTGAAAACAGCAACATTCATATTATCTTTATTCTTGTTTTTTAAACCTATAATTCCACTATTGGAATATGTGGCCTTTTATGATTATATAAAAAATGAACTATGCATAAATAAAGATAAGCCTATATTGCAATGTAATGGTAAATGTTTTTTGAAAAAAGAGTTGGCCAAAGCCTCAGAATCTGAAAATGGTAAAGACAAAAAGCATACTTCAGTAGAAACTAGCATTGTTTTCTTTCAAGAAATAAAGGATGATTTTGATTTTCAGGTCTTCTTTTGCACAATTAAGTTAAAAACACCTTTAAATTATGGTAATTTGTCTTATTCTTATTTAGGCAAAGATTCCGTATTCCGCCCCCCAATAGTATAATTTTTTAAGAAGTATTTTTCGTCTGGTTGGTATATGTGTTTTTTCAACAACTAACATTTTGCTTTTATTTCAGACATTAATAACTCGCTTATCACCAGAGACGTAACAATTAAACTCCGTGCTTTTGATTCTCAAAATTACGCAGCAATCTTGTATACAGTTTCTGCTGAACCTCCTATGGTTTCTATTTAACATTCAAATTCATTAGAAATGAAATTTTTTAATCTTTTTGCAATTGCAACATTGTTTGTTGTCACAATATCCTGTACCCTAGACAAAACGGATTATGAAGCTGAGATAAACACCGTAGTTACGGAATATTATGAGTTTAAAAAAGCTATCTCATTTAATAGCAATAATTATAAAATCACTATCGAGGCTTTAAATGGGACTTTTTATAAAGGTTATAATGAAATCCGTTTAAAAATCACCAATAACCAAACCAACGAGAATATCACTAATTCTGAAGTAACTCTTTTACCCATAATGACGGATACTGAGGGTAAAAGTATTTC
This sequence comes from Flavobacteriaceae bacterium, assembly GCA_050300615.1. GTDB lineage: Bacteria > Bacteroidota > Bacteroidia > Flavobacteriales > Flavobacteriaceae > Yeosuana. The sequence goes on from JBNKYB010000024.1 coordinate 60,768, forward strand.
ATGTCCTCATAGCTACAATTTGGTTTACAAAACGGATAACGATACCTATTATTCAGGATATATCGTGTTTACGAGTGAAAGTAGTATCTCAAAAAACTGGGAACTGTATGTTAGTTTCACCGACAATAATCAAACCTATAGGATTAATCAAACTATTTCTGTTCAGCCACAAAACAATAAAAACCTAAATATGACCTCATTTAATGGAAATGATGGAGAAGAATATTTTATTGCGTTAATAGCTCCTCAAAAGCCAAGTGTTGCGGAAAATGAGTTGGTAGCAGGAGTTTACAAATACAATCAGCCCACCACCCCTGCTGGACCTTTTCCAGATCCATCACAATTTTCTTATTCCGAAGTTAAAGCCTACACGTTGTTACTTGATCCAAGAATGCCAGAACCTTCCATGGGAAATCATTCATCCATCAATAACCAAGATTTGGTACAACAAAGCGATGGATTGTATTATGGCGTTGTGAATTACACAATGACGGGGAACTGGACTCTGAATTTTATAATGCTAAATCAAAACGAAGAAACCATTAAAGGGACAGAAGTTTCAACCGAATTTACGCCAGGGATTGAAGGAGAGAGAAGCGAACTTCATATTGACATATTATTTTAATTATGATGAGATCTATAACACTAGGCTTACTCTTTTTTGGATATTTTACTCATGCTCAACAAAAAACAACAAAAAATGACAGTACAGAAATTAAACTGAATGAAGTTGTGCTTATCGCGAAAACTAAAAAGAAAATTGAAACGGAGATAAAAATGGCCGTTTCTGTTGATGAATATCTAGCGTCTTCTGAAAATATCAGTTTTATAAAGCGAGGCTCTTATGCTTGGGAACCTTTACTAAATAATATGAATACAGAACGCTCCACAATAACCATTGATGGAATGCATATTTTTGGTGCCTGTACCGATAAAATGGATCCCGTAACCTCGTATGTAGAAAGCAACAATCTTTCTGCTATCGAGATAAAATCTGGGCAAAAAGGCAGTTTACATGGAGCAACCGTTGCGGGAAGTATTGATTTAAAAAGAAAAAGTACCCCATTTGGTCTTTATAAAAAATGGAATGGCTCCTATCAAACAGGTTTTGAATTTAATAACAAACAGTTTTTCAATCTTGGAAATGTCTCGTATTCCGATGATAAATTTGTAGCCGATGCTAGTATGTCATATCGAAAAGCAGAAAACTATAACGATGGAAATAATGATGAAATCAACCATTCTCAATTTAATAAATTCAATACCTCATTGGGATTGGCATACAAAACAAGCGATTTATCTTCTTTAAGAGTTGAAGCAATTTTTGATGAAGCAAGAAATATTGGCTATCCTGCACTCCCAATGGATTTATGGCTTTCAAGAGCCCTTATTACATCTGCTTCATATAAACAATTATTTGAGGAAGGGCTAGTGAGAGTTTGGGACACTAAAATTTATTTTAATGCCATAGAACATTATATGGATGATACAACTAGACCTGAAAACCTAGTTCATATGGATATGCCAGGTTGGAGCACTACATATGGTTTAGTATCTAAAGCAAATGTAAAAAACAATCTTTTTTCTTCTGAAATACAGCTGAATGCATATAATAATCTATCCATTGCAGAAATGCGTATGTATCCACAAGACCGAGCACAAAGAACCATGTTTGCGTACAGTTGGCCTTCTGTCACCACTAGTTTTGCTGGAATTTCGATGAATAACTCATGGGATATTTCACAGATAAGTCAGTTGAATTTTGGAGGCTCTCTGGCATTGAATTACAACCATTCCAAATATGTAGAGTTTAACTGGATTTTTCATCCAGGGGCACCTCAGGAAAAAACTAGAATATTGCCAAGCTTACATGCAACTTACCAACTGGATATCGATCAGTTTAATTTTTCTGCTGGAGGTGGTTATGGTCATCGTGCACCGTCTGTTTCGGAAGGTTACGGATATTATATTTACAACAGTTTTGACCGTTATGATTATATAGGAAATCCAAATTTAAAAAATGAAATCTCCTATGAATATAATACCAGTGCAGGTTTTAAAAATGAAAAAACAAGCATTCAAGCCAAACTAAATTACTTCTATATTAAAAACTATATCATAGGGAGGGTTTTAAGTATGGGAAGCCCTATGAATTATCAATCGGTTGGTGTGAAAGGTTATACATCTTTAGACTATGCCACTTTGTTTAATTTTTCCCTGAATGCCTGCTATACTATTTTGGAGGATTTACAATGGAAAGGCTTACTAACTTACGCAAGAGGAAAAGATGAAAGAGGGAAAAACTTACCCTTTATCCGTCCTTTGAGTTATCTAATGTCCATTCATTTCAAGCATCAAAAATTTGATTTCCAGACTTCCTTAAATGGTGATTTAGAACAAATAAACTACAGCCCAGAATACGGAGAAGACCAAACACCTTCTTATACCGTTTGGAACCTTTCTGTAGACTATACCTTTTACATCAAAAATAAAAAAACAGTAATTCAGGCAGGTGCTGAAAATGTTTTAAATGAATATTACAGCACGTATGCCGATTGGGGAAATATCCCAAGAATGGGACGCAATGTTTTTACGTCTTTAAAATTCAACTTTTAATTATAATCGAATAATAACCAATAAATAAATTAAAAAAAATGAAAAATTTAAAAAAGTACCTTTTATTAACTGCTATTTCAATAGTATTTATATCATGTAGTAAAGATGATATTCCTGTTGCAAACAATGTAACCTTAGAATTCAACAACACCTTCGGGGAGAATACCATTGTTCTTGGCAATGCTTCTTCTACCTCTGCTTCGGTAAATACTTCGGAGGCTGGACAAGTCCATCACTTTTCAGAACTGAAGTACGTAATAAGTAATATCCGTCTAATAAATACAGACGGCATTGAAATTCCTTATAACGTGAATAATTTAGATACTGGAGCAACCATCATAGACCAGTCAAAACCTACATCATTAAATTATGTTTTGAGTAACATACCTTCTGATGAATACAAACAAATCAAATTTGGATTAGGGGTAAGAAGCGACTTAAATACATTAGATCAGGTAAGTTTTCCAGATTTCTATGAAGCAGCAGGAGCAAACGACACAGAAATGATGTGGGAATGGGGAACAGGATATCGTTTTACTAAAATTGAAGGTTTTTATGATGCCGACAATAAAGAAATGTCTATTCATTCAGGGAGCACTGTAGAGGGAACCGATGGAGATCCATCTACATACACTCAAGGCGTTGACGCCTACAGAGAGATTACATTAAATCTTGCCACAAACGCAGTTGTAGGTAACAAATCACCTAAAATTAGGATCAAAGCAGATTTTGATAATTTGTTAAGTGGAAAAACCAATACGATTACACTAACAACAGGAACAGGCATGAACGACAATGCTACGCCTAATATCCATACAGCAGTTCAAATGGTAAAATTTGTGGATAACTTGGGTGGGGACGGCACAACCGACACTACAGGAATGTTCTCTATTATTAGTGTAGAGAACTAAACTCATATTTTTAGGGTCGCCCAATAGGGCGGCTCTTTTCAAAAAACTACTTCAAAAAAAATTATTTGAAATGAAAAAACTACTACAGTTTTTGCCTATTATACTGTTATCAATCGCCTGTAGTAATGACGATTATGAATCGGTTATTTACGATAATCCGGAAATATCGTTAAACATTCCTTCTGGTTTTCCAGAGCTGAACAGTGCCGTCTATGCCAATAAACCCACAAAATATGGTGTTGAATTGGGTGAAAAACTCTTCAATGAAAAAAGATTTAGTTCAGATAATACCATATCATGTTCCAGTTGCCATATTCAGATAAACGCCTTTTCTGATAACAAGACACAGGCAATAGGAATTGAGGGAAGAATAGGACTTCGGAACACACCAGCTATTCAAAATCTAGCATTTATGAGGTTTTATAATTGGGATGGAAGCAAACTTCAGATAGAGAATCAAACTATAGTTCCCATAATAACGCATGAGGAAATGGATTCTTCCATTCTGGAAGTTATTGGTAAAATCAATGAAGATTCTGCTTATAAAGAGTTATTCATAAAATCTTTTGGAGATGAGGATATTACACCGGAAAGAATTTTTAAAAGTATTGCACAGTATGAATATACATTAATTTCAGCCAACAGTAAATACGATAAGGCAATGCGAAATGAAGGCATAACCTTTACCAAAAGTGAATCACTAGGTTATCAAATTTTTCAGCAAAAATGTGCCAGTTGCCATAGTACGGAACTATTTACCGACCAAAGTTTTAGAAATATAGGATTCCCTTTAAGCCAAGATAGCAACGAAGCTGGAAGAGCTAGGGTTACAGGAATTGAAACAGATTATATGAGTTTTCGAGTACCATCTTTAAGAAATGTAGAGTATACTGCACCTTACGGAAGTTTTGGTCAATTCGCTTCCCTTAAAGATGTCCTTGATTATTTTGACAATGGTGTTTTGTATGCAGATAATCTTGATTCCATTTTTAAAGATAGCAGCAATAGAATTTCTCTTACCGAACAGGAAAAAGAACATCTTATTTCATTTATGAAAACATTGAGCGATAGTGAGTTTACTGGACAGTAATCAAAATTAAGAATGACTAAGTTAAAACAACTTGACAACTTATAGATTTACATTTTTAGTTAAGTTCTTAAAATTATTATTTTAGCAGTATGAAAAAAATTGTTTGGCTTTTAGTTTTATTTATAGTTTTTGGTTGTGTTAAAAAGCAAGAAAAATTGCCTTTTTTGGGCAATCCTGTGGTTAAGAATAATGAAACCCTATACCCAAAAATAAAAGATTTTTCCTTTATAGATCAAGACAGTACGGTTATCACAAATAAAACCTTCGATGGTAAGATATATGTTGCCGATTTTATTTTCTTATCATGTCCTACGGTTTGCCCAAAAATGCACTCCGAACTAAAATCTATTTATGACATATTCAAAGATAACCCCAATATCTTATTTTTATCACACACTATAGATCCAGAACACGATACCGTAGAACAGTTAAAGAAATTTACCGAATTACTGAATATCGGTGAACATTGGCATTTTGTTACAGGAAACAGAGATAGTATAATGAATATTGCCTCTGAAAGCTATTTTACCTCTGCATATCCAGATTCAGAAGACCCTAGCAATTTTATACATGGTGGCGGTTTTTTACTCGTTGATAAAGACAGACATGTTAGAGGTATTTACAATGGTACAGATCCCGTTGATACTGCACAATTAGTGGATGATATTAACATATTGCTTAAAGAGTAGACATATAAATGAACAAAATAATAACATATTCCCTCATCATTCTGTTTCTATTTCAAAGTACAAGCAATTTTTGGATTATGTTTTCATTTTATTTAAACAGAGAATATATTGCCCAAGAGCTATGCGTCAATAGATTTGATAAAATTCCAGTATGTAAAGGGTCATGCTATTTAGGCAAACAGTTGTTACAAAACGAAAAGAAAGAGCAAAAAAGCACTGGTGCCAAGAACAAGGGAGTTCTACTCTATACACATATTGAAAACGTTTTTGATTTTGGGTTTAATTTTTCAAGCAGTTATCAAAAAGGAGTCATTCTCTCACGAAATGTTCTCATAAGCTCCACATTTATCCATTCCTTTTTTCAACCTCCAAAACAGATTAATTTAATTTAGGCTTAACTAATTTTAATTAATTATAATCATGCAAACAGAACACATACCTGTATGCAAGATGGATTTATTTGATGAAAATTTAAAGCATTTTTGGATAGGTGATTTAAACGGATTATTGATAAAATTTCCCTTTCTAGAAAATCCTCATAAACATAACTTCTACACTATATTATTTATTGAACAAGCTCAAGGAGATATCAATATAGATAGTGATAGAATTCTGCTTAATGGTGCTAAAGTTATTATCATTAAACCATATTGCGTCAATAGTATTAAGATAAACAATAAAGCAAATGGAATAATTGTATGTTTCCATGAAGCCTTTTTTTCATTTAGATTTAATAACAATATTTTAAATCAATTTTCTTTTTTACATCTAGAATCTAAACATGTTGTTAGAATCTCAGAAAACCAATTGGACAGATTAAAGATGTTTCTGCATCTATTAGAAGAAGAATATATGCTCCAAAAAATGGAAACAAAAAATGTAGTGAGATCCTATTTAAATATTATATTGTTTGAATTGGAACGCATCTACAAGCCTATTGGAACCATTAATTACAGAACTCCAGGGCAACATAAAATTCAAAATTTTGAAAAATTGATAGAAAAATATTTTGCGTCTAAAAAGTTGCCTTCAGATTACGCAAAATTACTCCACATCAGTCCAAACTACCTCAATAAACTATGCAAAAAAACGACAGGTATGACCGCTGGAGATTTAATTAGAAAACATATAACAATAGAAGCTCAAAGACTCATTCAATACACCCATTATTCCATTAATGAGATAGCGGATAAACTAGGATTTGAAAACACTTCCTATTTTATAACCTTTTTTAAGAAACAAACCGGTAATAGTCCTGAACAATTTAGAAAACTTTTTTCCTGGGAATAACTAATCAGATTAATTAACAGCAAAATACAAATCTATTTTCTTTTCATTCGCTATTTTCTCAGCCTCCTTGTAACATGATTGTATTATTAGTTGCGTGTTTTAAACACCTATTTAGCAAATACAAACGAAATAGAAAATCCTTAAGGATTTTGGTAAGTAGGCGACTACTAGCAATGAATTATACTTTGTTGTAGCTAGTTACTTTTTAATTTATCAATTTCCTTTTGAAATTTTTTTTCTTTCCCAAAATTATATTTTTTGGAAACCTCAATAGCATATTTGTAAGTATCTATTGATTTAGAAATATCTTTGTTTTTTTCATACAACTCAGCTAATGTAGTAATAAGATTAATATCGTAAGGGTATACTTCTACACTTCTTTTAAAAACAGTTATTGCTCCAGGTAAATTTTCTTTATAAATTGCAGCACCTAGTTCATAGTAAGACTCTCCTGTTCTTTTTGCACTTTCACCATACTTATTTATAATTTCTTTTTCCTTTTTTAAAAATTCTTCATCACTATAATTTGTTTTAAATGAATCTGAATATTTTAAATCTTTAAATATAAATTTAAGACCATAATAATTTGACAGTAGTGGTGATGACATATGTCCTTCGCCATCAAATTCTTTATGTTCAAAGTTGAGTTTTTGGGGTTTGTTTGCCTTTAGAACATTTATGAAATTTGCTAGCTCTTTTCGCATGCCAAATTCTTTTGAAGATTCTTTTTTACCTATTCCAAAAAACAACGATTTTTCCAAAGTAGGATTAGTTTTAAAAAATATTTTCGCTTTATTTGTCAGCTCTTCGTTATTCCACCATAAAGCAGGGCTCATTATTATAAACCCTTGAAATATTTCAGGTTTTTCTATTAAGGCAGACGCAGCAAAAAGTCCACCAAGAGAATGACCTTCTAAAACTCGAAAAGAATTTGTTCTGTAGGTTGAATCTATATAAGGTATTAATTCTGTTTCAATAAAGGACAGGAATTGCTTACCACCACCACTTTTTGGGTTACTTTCAGTTTTTGTTAGTGTAAAATCTCTTTCTCTATTTACACTTTTAATACCGACTATTATTATAGGTGGAATGTTTCCTGTTCTTGTTAAAATTTCTACAGAACCTCTTACGTGTTCAATATTTTGGAAGCCATCTGTTAAATAAAGAACTGGGTAATTTGCGTTACTTTTAGCATAACCTTCAGGTAAAGAAATAATAATTTGACGGTCTTCATTCAATATTTTTGAAGTAATGATATGTTTTAGACCTATTGTAATAGAATCTGAATTTTTAGTATTTTCTATACCTGTGTTCTTTTTATTAAAATTTTGTTGACAGCTGGAAAACAGAATAATTAGAGATAATACGAATAAAGATTGTCTTAACATTTTGCAATTGAATTTTATGATTTCTATCGTCAAAGACGATATTAAAAATAAAATGTTGCAAATATTGGAATTTAATGTCTCGTCCTGAAATATGGCTACAGGTCAAAATTGAAATTAACCTAAAGCTGATTTTATTAGAATGTTTCCCTCTGATTTTTATCATTAGCGGAATTGACCGATTGTACGCTGCATATTCTGACATTCAGAATTTCTGCAACTGGAATTTACTCATCTGAAATTATAAACAGATGTCTGAATTACTTTTGCGGGTTATTCGCCAAAGGGTATGGAATGGCTTTTTTCTCAGGTACTGTTCAAAATCAATGATAAAGCGATAGTTCAATTGTTTTAAGTAAATATCCTTTGCTTTCTGTTTTTGTTTTAGAAACTTATGCAGATACTTTTCTGTGGTATAATAGTTTTTCATGGTACCCGATTTTAAGACATTGACCATATTGGTATTATGATAGACCAATAGTTCATTAAGTGTTTTCTGGGTATTTTCTTCTCCCAAGTAACTGGATTTTATCGCCTGTGATGAAACGACCTTGTCCTCTTCCAACAACTGTTTATAGCAATCCAATAATCTGCTGTACTCTTGATCAAGATACCTGTTCAAGGTCTGTATGGGATAAGAGCAGCCCCGCCTGTTTTTGGACGCGTCCCACTCTTTTTGTTGGACATGGCGCTTTAGGCTGATCTCGGAGCGTTTGCCATTGACCGTAATACGTGCATAAATGGAGAGTTCCTGTTGTTTGCTTCGGGATTTCCTTGTAAAGAGAACCACCGAAAAGGTGTTGCTTGTTTGCATTTTAAGAATCTTTGGTTAAACAAATTATTTGCAAAAACAAAAGTCAAATCGTTCTTAAATGTTCCTTAAAACTACAACAATTCTCGTAAATGGGTGTTCACCGATTTGCACACCTTTTATATGATTTTAATTGGTTTTATTTGATATCAAATAAAATGACTAAAAACAAAAAACACTGATAATCATACAATTAACAGTATTTTATTGTGACCTATTACTAGGTTCGTCGGGGTGGCAGACAGAACTCCCCAAACATACATTTTTAATATTCAAATAGTTACATATTAATTTACTCCTTGGTAACCGAATAGGTAACTTATTTGATAAGAACTTTTGTTGTATTTTGTTACTAAGATAAGTATTTATTTATAAAAATTGTTTTTAATAAAAATACATTGTGCACTGCTCTTTTTAATCTGTTCCTTTTGACTCAGTTATTTCTCAAACATTTTTTTTAATTCTTGTTTATCTTGATCAGTCACATTTTCCAATAGACAATAGAGTCTTCATTTCTTCCAATTTTATTTGTATTAATTGTGCAATATTTTTTATTATCTGGAAAATCCAAAATATTTATTTTGTATACTGCTTTTAGTTGTAATTTTTCAGTGACGACATTTGGATGAATAGCAAAATTAACTCTTTCTCTATTTGATTGATGACTGGGATAGATAAATATATCAGTAAGGAAATTATGGCTAACATATATGTTGCTTTTGGTCTGATAAAGATACAAATTTTATCAATAAATATTGATCTGAATTAACTCAGTTCCTTGTTGTGTGTTCGTTATTTTTTCTCAATTTTATAAAATAACTGAACCAAACCTGTTGAAAAGGTTTTAGTGTCAATAAGACTTAGTTTACCTCTTTCTTTTATATCAATGAATAAAGGTTTTCCGTTTCCTAAAATTAATGGGTGAACAGAAATTATCAATTCATCTACAAGATTAGCGTTAATCATGTCAGTTGTCAAACTTGCCCCACCAAATAACCAAATATCCTTTCCGTCCGAATTTAGTATTTCATTGACTTCCCTTTCAATATCTTTTCTAATTATTTTTAAATTGCTTTTTACACTATTCATTGATTTAGAGAAAACCACTTTCTTTTTGTCAGAAAACGCATTTGGCATTTCTCTTATTAATTGTTCATAACTTTTTCGTCCAAAAAATATAGTGTCAATTTGGTTTAAAAATTCTGTCATACCATAGTCTTGGTCTGTAAAACACCAATCAATTTCACCGTTAGCTCCTTCTATATAAGAGTCTAAGCTTGTACAGAGGTTTAAAATTATTTTTCGTTTATTCATCTTTTATTGTGTTTCTAATAATCAAACTATCTATTGATATTTTTCCGCTACCTGAAACAAAAACTATAATGGATAATATCATAAAAACAAAAGCTAATTCTTTTGTTTGGAAAGCATCCTCGGAATGAGCGATAAAATAGGCTATAAACATTGATATGAAAGTTAGGATTATAGCTAATCTAGTTAGTAACCCAACTAATACTAATAATCCACACAGAAATTCAGAGAAAATTACAAGAATTAATTCTGTTTGAGAGCCCAGGCCTAAAAGACTTGGGAAATAAGGTAAAATATCATCGAATGAGGTTATTTTAACCACGCCATGATAAATCATTAAACCACCTATTGTTATACGAAGTAATAAAGCTAAGTAATTGTCACTTAAGCTATTTGTCTTTAAAAAAAAGGTTTTCATGCTCCAAGTTTTTAATTATAACACAAAACTAATATCAGTTGAAGCATTATAATTGTACAAAATGAACCTATATTAAAATGGTACCTGGAACAGAAAATCCACTTTCAATTTGTTGTTTTCTAAAATTGGAAGGGGTAATAGATGCTATTTTTTTAAAGGTTCTTATAAAATGAGATTGGTCGTAAAAGCCACTTTCCAGAGCAATGTTAGTAAGGCTTTTATCTTTGTTTTCCCACATCAATTTTGAAGCAAAATTGACTTGATTTATTTGAAAGAGTCTTTTTGGTGTTATTCCTGTAATATCTTTAAATTGAGTTATTAAATGCTTGGATGTATAGTTTATTTCTTTTGCAATTTTATTTATCCTAATGCCATTATCAAAGTTGTTTGATAAAATAAAATTCAGCAAATCATCAACTAATTTTGAGTGTTTCTTTTGCTTAGAGTTAACAAGAAAAAAATTATCCAATATTTTAGTTCGTTCAGGAGAATCCACGCTTTCCAACCGTTCTAAAAGTTCATTTTTTCTATTAAAAAGTAAGAAATCTTGGTTGTTTTCTAATTCAGCATTGAACTCTTTTAACGTTAACCCAAAGGAATGAAATATTTTAGTGGGACTAAGTAGGATTCCTAGAGCTTGATATTTACCTTCAACCCTGGTCTTTATGGTTGATGGGTTGATGCTTGAAAAAATTAATTTTTCACAATTTTCACTTTCATTGACTGAGAATATATCCCCTAGGTTGATGATTATCTCATGTTGTAATAATGGTAAAGAAATGGATTCTATTTTTAAATAATCCTTTTCGGAAGACCAAATTGTTCCTAATTCTTTTGTTCTAATGAAAGTTTGATTCATTCTTGTTTTAATGACACACAACGGCAGTCTGACGTTCTGCGTGTAAGAGAAGTAGCGGATTAAAAGGCACTTCTCTTTCAGTTTGGAACTGACTTTTATAAAAAGCACTGACCTTTGATTTACCACTGAAACCGCTATTTCTTATACACGCTGTTAGCGGTTAGGCTTTTCAATTTCGGGTTTTTGTCTGTTGTTAGGATCAGTCAATTGCTTCCCAAAGCTGAACTTTGTTTCCTTCTCCATCAAGGATATGAACAAACTTGCCATAGTCGTAAGTTTCAATTTTGTCCACGATAGTTACACCTTCTTTTTTTAATTCTTCAACTAGTGTTTCCAAGTTTTCAACTCGGTAACAAATCATAAATCCATTGTCAAAATATTTTGAATCTTGCGCAAATGGTGTCCATTGTGTTTGAGCTTTTGTTGTACTATCAGGGCTTTCATACCACTCAAATGTTGCTCCATATGGATTGGTGTCAAGTCCAAGATGTTTTTGATACCATTCTGTTACTGCTTTCGGGTCTTTACATTTAAAGAATACACCCCCAATTCCTGTTACTCTTTTCATTTCATTATCGTTATTATTTGTTACTGTCTTAAAAGCGAAACCGAGACAAAAAGTTGTCGCAAGTGTCAAAATTATTAAAATTGGTTTCTTCATTATTATCTTTTTATTAGTTGTCATATATTCATTTTTTCTCTAAGTAATAAAGCTAATAAAAAATATAATAATCATTAAATTTAAATTGATTCTCATACTGCTCAATTCTAATCTAATATTATGAACCCCATATCTAATTCGAAATATTATAGTTGTTTATACATTGTATAGGTATCAATCAATCCAAGATCTTTATGTCTAAATGCTTTAGGATTAGTTCCCACTACTTGAAATCCATATTTTTTCCATAGTTTTATAGCTGCCTGATTATTCGATACTACGGCATTGAACTGTATCGCCTTATATCCTAACCGCTTTGCTTCTTTAATGGAATGGTTAGCCATTATCTTTCCAATTCCTTTTCCACGAGATGTCTCGTCCACCATGTAACTACCATTAGCTACATGGTTTCCCAATCCAGGTTGATTGGGTTTTATGATATAGCTGCCCACAACATTTGACCCTTCAATAACCGAGTAAGTATTAACTTGTTTTCCCAGCCAATATCTTTCCCACTCATTGTAAGTTGTATTTACATCCTGCATAAAATAAGAGTGCGTTTTCACCACTTTCATAAAGATATTCCACAATTGTGTGTGATCTTCATTTATTGTTTTGCGAATATTCATTACACGTTAATTTTATAAATCTTATACAATCGATACGAATGGATTTTGACGAATAATGTTGCTCCTATGACTAAAGGCAAAGCCTCAATTAGACTCCCATAAATGCAATATATCCAAAATATTCAGCCATTACAGATAAAGCTCCATTCTTATATTACAACGTTCATAGGGGCTATCAACTGGAACGGGGATTTCTTTAAATCCTACCTTATGATAAAGGGTTATTGCAGGAGTCAGTTTTCTATTCGAGTCCAGAAATAGACGTTTCATTCCTCTCTGACCTGCAAAATCAATACAAGAATACATTAGTTTTTGACCTATCCGCATGCCTTTGTAGTCTTCTGTAACTGCCATTTTAGAAAGCTCAAAAACACCTTCTTCTCTTTTAATTAAAGCAACGGTTCCAACCACTTTATCATCAATCAAGGCAAAAAATATTTCTCCACCATCTTCCAATATATATTTTTTAGGATTGGTCAATACTTCTCTATCATAATCTTCGATATAAAAATATTTTTCTAGCCATTCAAAATTTAACTGGGTAAAATCATTAGCATATTGCTTATCAAAAGCAATAATATTCACCTTTAATTGTTCCATTACATTCGTGATTTAATGTTGTTTAATTGTTCTAATGTCCTTTCTTTAAAGCCTTTTGTGAAAAATTTATCTTCTATAGTTGATATTAACTCTAGTGCATTTAATCCTTTCAGAGCACGTTCAATACCTAACTCTCCAGCTTTCCATATTTTTTCATATTCGGGCAATTTCTTAATTGCTTTTTCTGATAGATCTAATACCCTTTTTCGCGAATCATTTTTTCCTTTTTCAGAAATCAGATAGCCTGCTTTCATCATTTTGTTAGTTATAGTAATAACAGAAGGGTGTGACATCATAATACTATCACTTATTTCGGTAACGTTCATTGGCCCTCTTGATTTTAACAACTTGAAAATCACATACCAATTTGGCTCTATGTCTACATCCATTTCACCATATAATCTTCTTCCTTCATGCATCATAGCATCACTTATTCGTTTTAATCGCATGGTAAACCCTAGATAATCTAACTCTTTTACAAAATCATTATTTTTCATATCGCCATATACGTAGTTAACTACACAAATATATAAAAATATATGTAGTGAACTACATTAATAGAGCATTGTTTTTTCTTTGGTAAATCCAACTACCCAATTGACTCTTAATTTAATAATTCTGACTAACGTTTCGGTAAATATTAGATTGTCATCCTGTTACAGTTTTACTTTTTTCTATTATTAACTTCTCGTTAGTTTAGGAAGTCAGCCCTTTTTTCGGGGACAGGGTGAATGTTTGCTAACGGTAAATTGTATGAGTAGTGGCAGATAGCGTGGTAATTACCTATCAAACCGCCACGCTGTTTGAGCGGGCTACAAACCTTGAATTTCAGTACTTTTCCAGCCATTACTTATACAAAATGTTGGCGGCTGGCATTTTTATTCCTTCTTCAAGTAAGGATTAAAAGCTATTTCCCAAAGATTTCCATCAGGGTCTGCAACATAACTGCTATATCCTCCCCAAAATACTTTCTGGGGTTCCTTTATTATCCTGACTCCTTTGTCTCTTAGTGATTTTATTAAATCGTCAACTTCTTTCTCGCTCCAAACATTATATGAAATGGTAAATCCTTTGAATCCATTACCAGTTGAATCAATAGTCGCATCTTTTGCTAATTCTTCCCTTGAATACAAAGCAATATGAATTCCATTTAATTGATACAATATCATATCTTCATTGCTCATTTCAGAACGTTTCCATCCAAACTTATTCTCGTAGAAATCAGTAGCGATTTTTAAATCATTTACTCCCAGCGTCATAAAGGTTATTCTTTGTTCCATTTTAATATCATTTTTATTTTGCCCAATGTAATTGTCGTAATTATAATTAATACACACAAGAAACCGAATGTTTTCATAAGCCTAATTTTTATAAAAGGCTACATTTTTGGTCCATCAAGAATCGCTTTTTGAACTGATTTACTAAATGATGATAACACTAATTGATAAGATTGGTTTATCATCTCTTTTAATATTTCATCTGGGACTTCTCCATTCAAATCAACTGAATTCCAATGATTCTTATTCATATAGTAGCCTGGTCTGACACTTGTATATTGATTTCTTAAAGAAAGTCCAAGAGATGGTTCGCATTTTAATGTGATTATGTTTCGTCCTTCATTGTCAACACATATTGCCGCAAACATTTTTTTCATTATCTGAAATCTATTCCATTGCCATTCTTCTTTAAAATCCCGTGTTACTCCTTTTTTAGTTATGAGATAATCTTTTAGCCAATTATAATTCATATGATAATCAGTTTAAAATTGTTCATTTCGGTATCCTCATTTTGCTTGCCGCTAACGGCAATCTGTCTCAAAACCAACAATTAGAGTTTAAAAATAGATTAAAAAGTGAATATTAGCAAAGAATCATCGTACAGTTGTAATTTGTTCTTAAAAAACGTCCACCATGTCAATATTTCCATTTTTAATGCTGCAATATGCCCTTTGAGCCTTTTGGATATAGGTTTTATGGCTGTTTTCTAATCGATGCTTATAGATGGGGAATCGATAAGTCTTTGTTCCAATTGGGGTGAAAGCACCAGGTTTGGGATATTCCCAATACGTGCTGGCATTTTAATCTTTTTACGGATTAAAAGCCCCAACATCTATTGAGCTAATACTATGCAATGTTTTTGGGAATCTTAAAGAGCGGTTTCATTTTTTATTAAAAAAAATCCTTGATTTTACTGGATTACGATACTTTATTAATAAAAAACATTGAACCAAGACCCTTTAAAACCTATGAAACAACAATGGACAACAATATCGATCAATACAAATTGGCCATACACTTTTTACTGTAAATTATTACCTGTTTATAAGGCTTGCGAGCATATTTACTGTAAAAGTCAAATATTACGTATTTGAAAGACACTGCAACAGTTCAATAGTCACTAAATCGTATAAAATCCAATGGGTTTGCTGCAAATAAATGCCATTTTAATGGGGTTTCAAGAGGTTTTAACGCAAATCTGAAATAAATGCAACTATTTAAAATTTGTAAATCACTGATTTTAAGCAAAATACAAACCAGTAACATCGTGCAGCGTGTTACCCTCTTGCTTTGGATTTAAATAGGCTATCAACATACCTCACAAAGAAACATATTAGACTCTACTTGTTTTTAGTTAAATTACGTGAAAATTTTTGTCAGTAAATATTAAACTTTAAATATCTTCAATAAGATTTTTCATAAAGCAGGGTCTTTTATAATTAACATCTTTAATTTTTAAGAATGACAAAATCATAGTAGATATTTTTTAATTAGATATCAATAATATATAACTATTGTAGTTTTTGCTCAAACTGTTTACTATTTATATTAATATATTGTATGTTTGGTAGTTTAAACTGTTAAAATTATAATTTTAAATAGTTAAATGAAGAAGTCTTTAAGCTCTCATAATGACTCAAACAAAAAAGCTCATAGTGATTTGTGGGCTTTATTTATTAATGGAGATCAGACAGCATTTCATACCATTTACAGTTTTTATTATCAAATGTTATACAATTTCGGAAAACGATTTTTAAAATCCGAAGAAGTAGAAGATTGCATCCACGATACCTTTTTAAATATTTTAAAGTATAAAAGTTCTGAGATAGAAGTTAGCAATGTAAAAGCCTATTTGTTTAAATGTCTAAGAAATCAGATTTATAAAGTAAAAAAAACAACTTCACTGGAGTTTGATTTAAATGAAGGCACAGTTACCTATGAAGATGATGACCAAGATAAAGAATTAGTTCTACAACAATTAAAAACTATAATAGACAAATTAAGTCCTCGTGAACGGGAAATAGTGTATTTAAAATATTTTCAAAATTTTAATAATATTGAAATTTCAGAATTGCTTGAAATTAATTATCAAACAGTTAGAAATACTTTAGCCAATGCAATAAAAAAACTTCGCATATTAGGAGAAAATTATATGGAATTGATTTTTCTTCTTTTTAGTAAATAAAATTCAATTTTTTAACACTTTTCATATAGTACATATCTATGTTTTGCACTCTTCTATGTGTATAACATATTTTTTATGTAAAAACTTTAAACTATATGAAAAAAAAGTATTCATTAACAATCATAGCATGTCTTCTAATTCAAGCTATGGTTTTTTCACAAGATTATTATACTGAAGATTATAAACCTTTTAATAAAGATATTCCGAGTCCAGAAGAGTTTTTGGGATATCCAATAGGCGATTCCTATACCAGACATGATTTGGTTGTTGCTTATATGGAAAAGCTCGTAGAACTTTCAGACAGAGCAACTATAAATGTTTATGGAAAAACTAATGAGAATAGAAAGCTTGTAATACTAACAATAACATCTTCTGAAAACCATAAAAACCTATCGTCTTTAAAAAAGAAACATTTACAAGTTGTAGATGAGAAAACGAATATAACAGATTATTCCAATTTACCCGTTTTTATTAACTTAGGATATAATGTGCATGGTAATGAGCCTTCTTGCACAGAAGCTGCCTTACTAACAGCTTATACATTGGTTGCGTCAGAAAACCCTAAAGTAAAGGAGTATTTAGATAATACTATTATATTTTTAGACCCAACTATTAATCCAGATGGTAGAGATCGCTATGCTAATTGGGCTAATTCTTATAAAGGAGATCCTTTAATTTCAGATAAATATGATATTGAGCATAACGAAGAATGGCCATATGGAAGAACAAATCATTACTGGTTTGATTTAAACAGAGACTTGCTTTTAGCGGTGCAGCCAGAGAGCAATTATAGGTTAAAATGGTTTCATGAGTGGTATCCTAATGTGGTTACAGATTTTCATGAAATGGGTACAAATAGCACTTATTTTTTTGAACCGAAACAAGCTTCTGCCTCTTTAAATCCAGTGACACCTGCTGAAAACAGAGAGGTTTTAACAGCTGCTTTTGCTAAAGAATATGTGGCAGATTTAGATAAAATAGGATCTTTATATTTTACCAAGGAGAAGTATGATGCTACGTATCCAGGATACGGCTCAACATATGGCGATTTACAAGGCTCATTAGCATTATTGTTTGAGCAAGCTGGTTCTAGAGGACATGTACAAGAAACCCCTACGGGCGATTTGTCTTTTGCTTTCACCATTAGAAATCAATATGTAAGCTCTTTGGCAACTGTAAAAGCAGCTGTTAAAAACAAAGAGCTACTATATGCTTATCAAAATAAATTCTTTAAAAATGCTATTAATGAAGCTTCAAAAAGTGGTGTTAAAGCCTATGTTTTTGGTGACAACTATGATAAAAACAGAAACAAGGCTTTTGTAGACCTGTTATTAAAGCATAAAATTAAAGTATATCCTTTATCTACAGACTTAAAAGTAAGAGGCAAGACGTTTAAAAAGGATTATTCATTTGTTGTGCCCACAGAACAAAAAGAATATTTAATGATACGTACCATGTTTGAAACCCACAGGCAGTATCGAGATAGTGTGTTTTATGATGCGTCTTCTTGGTCTATGGCCAATTTCTATAATATGAAGTACAGTGAACTTTCAAAATCTACTATTTTAAAAAACGAAATTACTACAGAAAACAATAAGATACATATAAAAGATTTTAAGGCTAGCAATTATGCTTATTTAATACGATGGGATGATTATTACACGCCCGCTCTATTATATAAATTACAGCAAAAGGGTATTGTTATTAAGACAGCTCAAGAGCCCTTTTCTATAAGTACAGATAATAAAGTTGTTTCTTTTAATAGAGGGACTTTGTTAATACCTGTTAGTCTACAAAACTATAATAAGCATGATTTATTTGAAATAATGAATACCACATGCGAAACATATAATATTGAAGCATATTCAGTTGCATCAGGTTTTAGTGCAGTTGGTGTAGATTTAGGAAGTTCAAACTTTGCAACATTAAAACAACCAAAAGTTATGATGCTAGTTGGTGGAGGTGTTTCGGCTTACGAAGCTGGAGAAGTTTGGCATTTATTCGAGCAGCGTATGCAAATGCCAATAACCAAAGTGTCCGATAATATGTTTGGCAGGGTAGATTTACAAAGATACAATGTGATGGTGTTGGTTTCTGGAAGGTATAATTTGTTGTCCAAAATAAGTTATGATCGGATAAAGAAATGGGTTGCACAAGGAAATACTTTAATAACCATAAGGACAGCCAGTTCTTGGGCTATTAATAATAAAATAGTTGATGAGAGTTTGGTTAAAAAAGTTTCAGATTCTGTGACTGCAAGAATTGATTATGCAGACTCAAGAGGGACTATTGGAAAACAAAAAATAGGAGGTGCTATTTTTGAAGTAGATTTAGATATTACACACCCTATCGCTTATGGTTATCACGATAAAAATATACCTATCTATAAAAACAACAAAGTATTTATAGCACCAAGTAAAAATAGTTTTTCAACAGTCGCAAAGTACACTCAAAATCCACATATTGATGGATTTGTTGCACAGGATAATATAGATAACTATATAAAAAAGGCAGCTTCCATAGTTGTAAGTAAGATTGGGAAAGGTCATGTTGTGTTGTTTGCCGATAATCCAAATTTTAGAGGTGCTTGGTACGGAACAAATAAATTATTTATGAATGCTATCTTTTTTGGTAATATAATAAATTAAAAGAAAGTGGTATTTCTTTGGTTTTAATTCACTGTTTTATGTGTTTTTGTGTTTATTTCCTGTTAAAATTTAAAAATTAACAGAAATAATATAGTACAAAATCAAATAATCAACTCTTAATTGTAACAAAAGCTTTAAAAACTATGTTAAGTACAGAAAAAAATAACGTTAATGATTTATTAAATAATGACGGATTTATTGCGTGGGTGACTTCAAATTATAAAACTAACAATGCGTATTGGTCTAATATTGAAGCCGGTTTAAACAAATCAGATAAAAAAGAGTTTGCTAAAGCTGTTAGTATATTAACAAAATTAAGAACCCTTCATATCGATGACGAGAGATCATTAAAATCACACGACTTTATTAAGCAACAGTATCAGCATTTAATGAAAGATTACAAGGCTAAAGATATTAAAAGACCGGAGGTATTTAAGTTAAATAATTTATTAAAATATGCAGCTGTTCTAGTTGTTTTAATTTCAATAACAGGTCTCATCCTTTTTTCAAATGAATCAAACAATACGTTTGCAGATAATTTAGTTGAAACAAATTTTAACACCTCAGATCTACTTATACAAACACCAGATAATAAATATTACAGGATTTCTGATACAGAAAATAAAAACTGGTTAAATGAAGATGGTGTTTTAGTAAATGTAGATTCCAAAGGAATTAGCTTCGTCTCTACCAATAGTTTAGATGCGACTGAAAATGCTAGGTATAAAATAATCGTTCCTAAAGGGAAAAAATATGTTTTGACCTTAATAGATAGCACAAATGTAGAACTAAACTCAAACACGAGTATCTCTTTTACAAATTCAATGAATTCAAAACAGCGGAACGTTGCGTTACAGGGCGAAGCATTTTTTGATGTAACCCATGATAAAAGTCGTCCTTTTATTGTACAATCGTCAGATATGAAAATTCAAGTTTTAGGAACAGAATTTAATGTATCAAATTATGAAACCAACCCATATATAAGTACAACCTTAATCAATGGATCTATAAATGTTTCTAACCAACAAGGGGAAAGCAAAATTATTAAACCAGGCAGTCAGGCAACATTATATCACAATCAAAGCAACATAATTGTTAAAAAAGTTAATGTTCAAAAAGCAGTGTCTTGGACGATGAATAGAATGATTTTTGAGGATGAGACCTTAGAAAATATCATACAAAAGCTTAGTGTTTGGTATCCTGAAAAATTTGTTCTTAACGATGACAATATTAAACAGTATAGGTTTACAGGTACATTAAAAAAAGAAAACGACCTATCTCATTTTTTACAAATGCTTAAATATACAGAGGGCATTAGTTATAAAATAAATGGTAATGAAGTAACCTTATTTTTCGAATAAAATATAAACAACCACAATCTTATTTATGAAGAACTACTATATTATTACACATTTTAAAAGATTTAAAAAACCGTTGTTAATTTTTGTTTTTAGTCTTATTGGAGTGTATTCATTTGCGGCAAATACTATTTATGCTAATAGACTAAATCAAAATAAAGCACCATTGTTAACAATTAATCAGGAGTTGACGATTCATGAGTTATTTAATTTAATCTCCAGTAAAACCGACTATGACTTCTTTTTTAACAGCAACTTACCAAGTTTAGATAAAAAAGTTTCTATTACTGTCGAAAATGTTTCTGTATCAAAAGTATTGGATATTGCTTTAAAGGATTTAGATATAGAATATTCTATTAAAGAAAATGATATTCTTGTAAGGCAAAAAGGTAAACATGAAAGCCAGCAGGAAAAAATAAAAGTTAAGGGCATTGTTTATGATGATATGGATTCACCATTACCAGGTGCAAATATTATTGTGCAAGGCACAAATAATGGTGTTACAACAGATTTTGATGGCAATTTTAGTATAGCCGTTTATCCAACCGATGTCTTGGTTATTTCTTTCTTAGGCTTTCAAGATGACATAGTTCCTATTAAAGACCAGACCTTTTTTAGCATTCATTTAAAACAAGATATGAATGTGCTTAACGAGGTTATAATTTCTGGGGTGGCTTCAGGAACTTCCCGAAAAAAAATGTCGGTTTCTGTTTCTAAAATAAATTCAGAGGCTTTGGAAAAAGCACCACAAACATCAGTGTCTTCATCTTTACAAGGTAAAATACCAGGTGTTACCGTAACCTCTTTTAGTGGTTCGCCAGGTGGCAGTTCTAATATTGTTTTAAGAGGATCTACGTCTATTAGAGGAGGAAATAGCCCTATGCTTTTAATTGACGGGGTTATCGTAGGCGGCTCTTTAGCTGATATTAATATAGATGATGTTGAGTCTATAGAGATTGTAAAAGGGGCTGCTGCTGCATCACTTTATGGTTCTCAAGCCGCAAATGGTGTTATAGTTGTAACTTCAAAAAGAGGTAAAAACTTGACTAATGGAAAAACGACAATTACTGTTAGAAATGAATTGGGATTTCAAAAAGTGGCACATCTTTTAGACTTATCCACGTCACATCATTATCGTCTTGATCCAACTTGGTTAGATACAGATACCTATACCAAATATCAATTTGTAAACTATCCAGATGATTATGTTTCTGGATGGGATCCAAGAATTACAGGAAATCGTGTCGAAAAAGACGATCACTATCAAGATTTGCCATATAGAGTTAATAATGATTTACAAAAAGAAATGTTTAATGACGGGACCTACATAACAAATTATATTGGTTTGAGTCATAAGTCTGGAAAAACCAATTTATACGCCTCTTTTGAGAATAATAAAAGTGAAGGCGTAGTTATAGAAACAGGAGGCTATAAACGTCAAAGTTTCAGGTTAAATATAGATCACTCTATTTCAGACCATATTAGTATTTCTGCCAGCAACAACTATATTCGCACAAGTAATGATTTTTTAGGTGGTGGTACAAATGCCTTTTTTGAAGTGGCTTCAACCGACCCTGATGTTGATTTATTTAAGAAAAATATTGATGGGCAAGAATATAATTTTTACCCAAACCAATGGAACACACAATTTGCCAATCCGTTGTATGATTTGTGGAAAAAAGAAAGTACCGCAGAAAAAAGTAGGTTGTTAAGCTCATATGATGTTAATTGGAAGATGAATAATGTCGTTAGCTTTAAAGCATCTTATGCTTTTGAACTAGAACACTTTGATAACAAAATATTATCTCCAAAAACGACACTAGATGATTTACTGCCAAATTATTTAGATCCTAATGCAGATCCTCTAGAACTTAATTTAAGCGACCCGATTACACTATCTTATACTGGAGGGGCTTTAAGTAAAAGACATTATAAAGCTTTAAACCAAACATTTAGAGCTACTATAAATTTTAAGAAAGATTGGGGAGAACTAGATTTTAACGGAAAGTTGAGTTATTTAAATGAAGATAATCATTTTGAAAGCACAACAACAACAGGAACATCTTTTGTTTTAAATGATTTTCCAATATTTGATAATTTTGACCCATCAACCATTGATGCCACAGACTTTATTTCAGATATAAGAGCCACCAATTATTTTGCAATTGCCTCATTTGTTTTTAAGGATAGGTATATTTTAGATGGTTTGTTTAGAATAGATGGCTCGTCTCTTTTTGGTGAAAATCAAAGATGGCAAAATTACTTTCGTGTGTCTGGTGCCTATCGAATTACAAAAGATTTACAGTTGCCAGGGATTCAGGAGTTAAAAATTAGAGCAGCCTATGGAACATCAGGTTTAAGGCCAGGTTTTGGCGATAAAGACGAAACCTTTACACTAAATGATGGCATAGCTTCTAAAAAGACCTTAGGAAACAGGGACTTAAAACCATCTCGTTCAGCTGAGTTAGAAGTGGGTATAGAAGCTTCTTTTCTTAATAGGTTTAGGTTTGAAGCAACGTATTCCAACACAAAAGTTACCGATCAGTATTTGTTAGCTCCATTAGCGTCCCATACAGGAGGCTTTCCTTATCAAAATGTAAATGCAGGAGAACTGGAAAGCAAAACCTTTGAAGCCATGTTGGATACAAAAATTATTTCTAATACTAATTTCAATTGGGATGTTACCTTAACATTTGATCGTACAAGACAAAAAATAACCAAATTAACAATTCCAGAATATAGAACAGGGCCTAGAAATACTTTTAGAATAAAAGAAGGAGAAACATTTGGAACCATGTATGGAGTAGATTTTGTTAGAACATTGGAGCAAATGCAGTTGCAATTACCTGATGGCGATAATATCAATAATTACTCTGTTAATCGTAATGGTGTTGTTGTCTTAACAAGTGATATTGGTACTGTAAATGAAAAGGCTTTTGTAATTACAGATGAAAATGGAGCCGAAAAAGTTCAAAAAATAGGAGACATTAACCCCGATTTCAATTTAGGATTAAACACCTCGTTTAGTTACAAAAACTTTTCTGCATATATGTTATGGCAATGGAAACAGGGGGGCGATTTATACAATCATACAGCTCAATATTTGGTAAGAGATAATCGCCTTGGCATTATAGACCAAATACATACAAAACAAGAAAACAAAAAGACCATTGATTACTATCAATCATTATATGATGCCGATGCTACAAATGGATTTTGGGTTGAAGATGCTACTTATGTAAAATTAAATGAAGCCTCTTTGTATTATACACTTAACAAAAACACAAAGGGTTTTTCAAATAAATATATCCAAGAAATAAAAATAGGCGTTATAGGCCGTAATCTCTGGACCATTACGGATTATACAGGATATGATCCTCAAGTTGGAGAAGATGGATTTCTTTTTGACAATTTTGGATATCCTAATTTTAGAAACTACTCATTGTCTGTACAAGTTAAATTTTAATAAAAATGATGATAAAGAAAACATATAAATATTATTTATTAGCTGCTACAAGTCTGCTTTTCATTAACTGTAGCGATTTAGAAGTAGAAAATTTTAATGATCCAGATACAGATATTGTACTATCAACTTCTGATGGAATACGAAGCTTAGCTTCTGGATTATTTAATACATGGTTCACACAAGAACAGCATAATTTCGGATCA